>NZ_JBMOVW010000001.1:0-645534 GCF_049472155.1 Arcobacter rhizosphaerae
AAAAATCCAAAAAAAGTATCAAAAACTATTATGAAATAAATATTTATTAAATTATAATTTGATAAAATAAAAAACATTTTAACAGAAGGATAAAGAAAAATGAATAATCCAATATTTATTTCGATAAAAGGTAGTACACAAGGTTTAATTACAGAAGGTACATTTACACCAGAATCAGTAGGTAACTCATACCAAAAAGGGCATGAGAATGAAGCATTAATAAAAGGTTTTGCACATAACATTAATATACCAAGAGATCCACAGTCAGGACAACCATCAGGACAAAGAGTACATGAACCATTAGTAATATCAAAACTATTTGATAAATCATCACCATTATTATATAACGCATTAACAAAAGGTGAGACATTAACAGAAGTAGAATTAAAATGGTACAGAACAAGCTATGCAGGGAAACCAGAGCATTACTTTTCAATCGTATTAGAAGATGCAGTAATCGTAGATATAGACGCATACATGGATAATGAAGAAGGACAAGCAAAAACACAAGTAGCACCTTTAGAAAAAGTATCATTTGCATATAGAAAGATTACATGGAGACATGAGACAGCAAGTACATCAGGAGAAGATGACTGGAGAATTGGTGTAGGATTAAATGCCTAAACATAAATAAAAATAAGGAGGGAACTCCTTATTTTTTATATATCAAAAAGTAATAGAAAATAAAAAAAAGATAAAAATAAGAATAAATAAAATAATAAAAGTAGCGAGAAAAAATATTATTTTTTAATATATAAGATAAAAAGAAGTATAAAAAAATAAGTAAGGCTAAAAATTGTCCGAAGAAATAAAAAAAAGAATAAATGAGATAGAAAATAACTTACAAGAAGAAATAGAAGAAGCATTTAGTTTAAAAGAGTTAAGAAAAGAAGTAAACCAAGAAATAAGCTGTAGACTAAAACTATTAAATTATAAAGAAAATGAAATAATAGGATTAGGAATATTAGATGGAAGCTATAGTGTATATAAACTAAAAGGGAAAAGTCAAGTAAATAAACCCTATAGCTTTGAACTAATATTTGTAAGTGATGAGTTTATAAATATAGAAGAACTAGTAGATACAGATGTAGAAATAAAACTACAAGATGAAATAAGTCCTATAATAAAAAAAACAATATATGGGAAAATATATAAAGCAAGTGAAGATAGTATAGTAGCAAGAAAACATCTATATAAAATAGAAGTAGTATCACCTCTATATTATTTAGGATTAAATAATAGATATGAAATATATCATGAAAAAAAAACAAGTGATATAATAAAAGAGATAATAAATAGATATAACCAATTATTAAACCTTCAAATAGATATAAAATTAGATTTATTAAAAGCCCCAATAAGAGAGTATACAACTCAATATAATCAAAGTGATTTAGAATTTATACAAATGCTTTGTGAAGAAGAAGGATATAGCTTAATAATAGACTATAGCTCAAATGATCCATATAAACTAATATTGTGTGAATTAAATGAACATGTAATAGTAAATACATACTCTTCAACTTGTTCTTTTAATCATAGTAAAGAGTTTAAAGCAAGTAATCATATAGAAGACTATTATGATAAAAATAAACCAAGCCAAGAATATAAAACACAAAGTGGAGCAAATATAGTAAGCTCAATAAAAGATAATGAATCAACATCACAATTAAGAAATGATATAAAGAAATATACATTAAGAGATAAATTAAACTTGTTAGATGAGAGTTACTATAAAGATTTAAATAGATATACAAAAATAGATTCTCAAAGAGAATATGTACAATCAAATATAATAGAAGGAAGTTCACAAGAGTTAAATATAGAAGATAGCTTGTGTATAAGATTAGAAGATGAGAAAGCAAATAAAAAGATAGATAGTATCATCATAGAAGTAGAATATAAAGGACATTTCCCAAATGCCCTAGATGAATATAGACAAAATATAAATGAACAAGTAAAACATCAACTGCAATATGAAGTAGAATTTAAAGCCATACCAAAAGATATAGAATATAAACCCGAAAAAACGATAAAGAAACCAAGAATAAACTCAATATTAACAGCAAAAGTATCAAATGGGAATTCAAATACAAAAGATTATGATAATAGTATAGATGTAGATGAAGAAGGAAGAATAAGAGTACTGTTTGCATTTGAAGAGAATCAAATAACATCAACATACCTAAGAGTATCAAATATACAATCAGGGAATGGGTATGGGAGTCAATTTATACCAAGAGTAAATCAAGAAGTAATAGTAGGATTTATAAATGGGGATCCAGATTGTCCTATAATAATAGGAAGTTTGCATAATGGGGAGAATAAGAAGGCATATAACTTGCCAGAGAATAAGACACAAAGTTATATAAGAACAAATTCAATGCCACAATATGAGGAGACAAAAGGGTATAATGAGTTATTATTTGAAGATAAAAGAGGAGAAGAGAGAGTATCAATAAGAGCACAAAGAGATTTAAATTTCCATGCTTTAAATAATCAGAATATACAAATAGAGAATAATTCAAAGACCATAGTACAGAAAGATAAAGAGGAGACGATACAAGAGAATTCAAATTTAACAGTAGGGAAAGATTTAAATGAGAATGTAAAGTATAATCATATTTCGACGATACAGAAAGAAAAACTTACTTCTGTTTTGGAAGATTATGAATTACATGTATTAAAAGATTTAAATACAATAGTAAAAGAAGATTTAAAAACAATAGTAGAAAAAAACTATGCTCAAAGAGTAAAAGGGAATAAAACAACATTTGTAGAAAAAGATGTAAAGAAAAAGTATTTACAAAATTTATTTACACAAATAGCAAAAAACTATAGACTAGATGTGCAAAAAGCATATCATATAAAAGCAAAAACAATAAAACAAACAGCAGATAAAGTTGAAATAGTAGCAAGTAATGGGATTAGCTTAAAATGTGGAGGAAATGTATTAACTGTAGATACAGGAGGAATACACCTAAAAGCAGGGACTATAGATACATCATCTGGTAATGGTGGAGTAAGTGCTCAAGAAGTAGAAAAACCAGAAATACCAAAACCACTTTATAATAAAGTAAGAGTATTAAAGCTAATTCCAAGTATCACAAAACAAAATGAAATAGAAGAAGTTCTAACATATACAGCAGAAGTAGAAAGATATGAGAATGATGCATGGGTAAAAACAACTCAATTAACAAAAGGGCAAGAAACACAACTGCAATGGGTGTTTATAAAAAATAATGATCAAACAGATAAAGATATTTTACTAGATAATCCAACAGAAGATAACATAACAATAAATGGTTTAGAGATGAGTGTAAAACTAAATAAAGAGAATAGATATAAGTATGGACATGCCCATTGTTATGTTGTAAACTCAGAAAAAGAGGGATATGCTCAAAGTGAACTAAAAAGATACCTAGAAGTAGAAGATATAATACCAATACATACCTCACAAGAAGAGGGAGAGTGTAAAGCAAAATTAAATATAGAAGAACCAAGAGAAGAAGAGCTTTCACTTATAAGATGGACAGTAGAAGGAAGAGAAGAGAGTAAATATAATGGTAGAAAAGTTATAAACCATAATTTGAAAGAAGAAAAAGTATATGAGATAAACTTCACAGCGTATATAGAAGGAAAACCAGAAGATGCCGCAAATGCAAAAATGAGTTATGATGAGAAAGCTAAGATTATCACAGATTTAAAGGCAAAACGTGGATAAATACACTCTAGAAGAAAAAATAATTATTTCTACAAGAACAATAAATGTAGAAATAGGAAAAAAAGTAAGAGTTGTATTAAAATTACAAATACATGAGGTAAAAAAAGGTGAAAACCTATCTTCTATAGCACAGCAATATAATACAACATATCAAGAAATAACTTCAATAAATAAAATATTAAATCCAAATCTAATATATCCACAACAAAAATTAATTATCCCTCAAGAAGATAAAGAGAAAGAATTAAATAAGATTAAACTTAATGGAACAATGATTCCTTTGGGAACTAAAATTAATGTTGTAGCTAAGGGAACAAGAGGAAGTACAGCTACTATAAAAATATTAGTTAAAGATTCTATATTTGAATTTTTGAAAGATAATCAAAATATAACACAATTTGATGTGACATTTGATGAAAATTGACAAGCTATTACACCTATAACATTAAGACCCAAAAGTGATGAAAAACTTAAACAACTTATAGATAGACTTTCTCCAAGTATCAGAGGCTTTATAAAAGAAGAAAAGTTAACTTTAAAAGGTGAAATAAATAAAGAGAATTATCAATCTTTATTAGAAACAGATGATATGAATACAATAGGACTAGTTCATTATCAAACATATATAAAAAAAGCCTATATAACTAACCCAAATACAAGACAGGTCCAAACAGAACTTACTGCTAAACAGCAAGGTAATGATATAATATTTTTTGATGAAAATAATCAGGCAGTAGCTAGTACAAGTATGGATAATATTGTAAATACCCTTGGTAATATTAATAATGGTCTTGGAGGATTAGCAACAGGTATGGAATATGTTGATGGAACCTTTGCCTTAAAAGATACAAAAGGTATCCATATAAAACACTATGAAAGTGGTTGGCATGGTAATCAATATGTGAAGACTTATAGTATGTCTAAGTGGGCAGGTAGAATTAGCAATGGAACATTTGTTATTAGTGTGGTTATTGGTGCAGTACAAATTAATTCAGCTCTTGATCAAGATAAAATAGAACTTGAAAGTCAAGGGATTAAGACTTCATCATTTATAGATGGAATTGGACAGCATACAGAAAAACAAATAGGAAGTACTGCTTTAGGGTTTGCTGGGGGAACAGCTACTGGTATTATTGCTGTTGCATTACTTCCGGCTAGCGCAGGAATATTATTAACTCTTGGTACCTTTACAATAGTTGGAGGAATTGTAGGTTGGGCTCTTTCAGAAATAGGAAGTGAAGGAATTGAACTAATACAAGAAGTAAAAGGGAATACAATATTAAATGATTATTCACTATACTAAAACTAAAAAGAAATTTCAATGAAACAAATAGAATATTTTTATAATATAATATATTACTTTTTTTATAGAGGAGCTATAAGCTTTGCTAATGGGAGCATATATTTAGGAATGCCTATAATCAAGGTATTTTATTTTTTTGTAAATAAAATACCTTCAATTCGTAAGTATTATGTAACTGAAGATAATGATGATCCTCTGGATGTTGCACTTAAAAGAACAAAAAAAGTTACAGAAAATCCATCATTAGGTTTAGGAACAATTATAGGACATGGCTTTGCCACATCAGTTATACTCTTTTTCTATATGGGTATATATCATATAATTAAATATCTTTTATTTCCTACTTTTGAAGATGTTTTTGTATATGTTATAAGTATAAGTGCAATATTAGCGTACGCAACAGATATTATATTTACTCAAACATATGATAAAAGTGAAAAATATATAAAAGAGTTTGATAAAAAGAAAGGCTGGTGGAGAACTAAATGGAAAATCATAACAATAGCTTCACTTTTCTTAAGTCTTTGGTTTTCTTTATCCACTTCTAGTGGAGGAATGATAGGACAGTATCTTATAAGCTTACATAATTAAAAAAGGTCAATTGAGTTTGAATACACAAATATTAGCAATTCGTTACTTAATAGGTTTAAGTGAAATATTAAGTATAAACTTCCTTAATAATACATATAATATAAAAATAAATAAACTTATTAAATAATTTTTGATATAATTATTAAAACTTATTAAGGTATTAAATGTTAACAAATGAAAAAATAAATAAGTTGAATTTGATTAATGATTCTGCAATATTACAGATTAAAGACGATAGTTTAAATTTTGATGTATATGCACAAGTTTTATCAGAAGCAGTACTTCAAACTCCAACACCTTTTACTATTGGAATATATGGAGAGTGGGGTAGAGGTAAAACTTCTTTATTAAATTTTCTTATGAGAGAAATCGAAGTAAATAAAAAGTCAAGCAATACAATCAATATATTTTATGATGCATGGAAATTTGAGAATGATAATAAACCTTTATTATCTTTACTTAATGTAATTGAAAAAAATATAAAAAAAGTAAGATTTGAACATGATGAAGACTTAATATTAAGTATTTTAGAATATATAAAATATACTAAAACGGCAGTAAGTAATATAAGTGACGAATCTAAAATGGATGTTGCCGATATAGAATATGAAAATATTGATGGTGATATAAATAGGCATATAATAAATCAAAGCACATATTTTGAAATTTATGAATTATTAAGAGGTTTAGAAAAAATTTTAGAAAAAGAAAAGTTTAGAATTATAGTTTATATTGACAATTTAGATAAATGTAAATCACAGAATACTTTTAAAATTTTTGAAAGTATAAATTTGATTTTGGACCTTAAAGGCTTTTCTTTTATATTTGCAGCAGATAGAAATATTCTTGAAACAAGTTTAGAGTCAAATATTTCAAATAGTAAAGATTATTTGGATAAATTAGTGCAACTTCCTTTTATCTTACCAAGTTTTGAAGGTAAAATAAATACCTTGCTAGAAAATATATCTTCTAAGAATGGAAATAGTTTTGTTTTGGAAGATAGTATAAAAAATGTGATTAATTCTATATCTTCTTTAAATAAATTGACACCAAGGTTAATTATTAGATTAATAAATAGAATAAAAGTTTCTAGTGAAATTTATATAAGATTAAATAATCAAGATAAATCAAAAACAGAAGAAATATTCTCTTTATTTTCAATTTCATGTACTATAGATGAATTATTTAAAGAACTTCATTTAGAGCTAATAAAAAATGATAACTTGATTAAATACTTAGTTGGTTCTTTACGAAATGAAACTTTTATTAAAGAGTCAATACCTCTAAGTTTAGTTGATTCTGATAATAAATATATAATTGAAATTATAGAAAAGTATTTTAATATATTGAAAAGGATTTTTAATACAGAACAAGGTAAATATTGGTTAGAGAATAAACAACTAAGAATAAATACTTATGAATTCTTACAATTAAATAATATCTATAAGAATATAGAACCCAAAGCATCTACTTTGTATAAATCAGATTTTCTTGAAAATGCAATAATCACACATAAAGATTTCGAAGTAAAACCAAAAGAATTTATTCAAATACCAAATCAAGATTTTGAAATGAGTAAATATGTGGTTACAAACAAATGGTTTAAGGAATTTATTTTAGCAGAAGGATATAATAATTCTAAGTATTGGAAAAGTATTGCTGCTAATGTATGGCTTATGAACAATAAAATAAATACTCTTGATGAAAAATATGAAAAAATGCTTGAAAAAGAATCTGAGTTTTTTCAAAAGAAATATAAAGAACAACTATTAAAAGAGAATTTCAACAAGGACTTACAACCTGTGGTGTATGTAACTTATTATGAAGCAGAGGCATTTTGTAAATATTTAAGTGATATCGATCAAGAATATACTTATCAAATTCCAACAAAAGAACAATGGGAATATGTGGCAAAAGCAGGAAGTGAAAATAGAATTTATCCCTGGGGAAATAATTGGAATCCAAACTATTGTAATAATGCTATCACACAATTAAATAAGACTTCTGAAATTGGGATGTTTCCTCAAGGAGATAGTAAATTTGGTGTAAGTGATATTGCTGGTAATGTTTGGGTTTGGACTTCTTCTCTTGAAGAAAATGAATTTAATTATTTAAAAGGTGGTTCTTGGGATTTTTCAGATTCATCTTATTTTAGAGTATTTGGGGATTACTCAACATTTTATAATAATCCTTCATATCAACATTATGATATAGGATTTTATTGTATAAGAAAAAGAAAGTAAATTTAGATAATCATAAAACTTTTAGTTTTTATGATTATCAATTCTTTGTTTTACTTCTTTGACTATATTTGACCAGTCTTTTATAAAAGGTTTATATTCTGTCTTTTTTTCTTCAGAAAGTGATAGATAAGTTCTAAGATAACTTCTTTTTTTACCTAATGATAAATTTATTATTTCATTACATTTTGATAGTCCCAAAACCTTTAGTTTTTCAAAGCTTGGATATTGCATTTTGGTTTTATTGAAAGCAAACATATTTTCTTTTAAAATATTATTTTCTACACCTGTTGTAATAAAAAGCAAATTATTATTTAAGTCATATAAATTATCCGCTGTTATAAGACACCCAGCATGATCTAAATAAGGATTTTCCCCTGTTGGTAGTATTATTAAATTTGATTTTTTAATAAGTTTTAGAATTGTTTTATCAATAAAAAAACATCCTGCTAGATCAATAATTACAATTTTAGAATTTTTAATCTTTTCATCTATCTCAAAATCATAAGTTAAATATGTATGTTCATAAAACTTGATTGCGCCAGATATAGCAGAACCTTGATCGTTTGTAATATATGGGGCATTTAATTCTTTTGCAAGACCTAAAGAAATTACTGATTTTCCAATACCTCCTTTATATCCTGCTCCAAAAATTATAAATTTATTTTCTAAAGCATTCAAAAGATTTTTATTTAACATGAATAAATTCATTGTTGCATACCTAATATAATTATTTTTATGCATTATACTAAAGTTGTTTTAAACTAAGTTTAACAATTATTTTGTAATAATTATGACAATTATATAGAAGGGTTATATAAAGTGAATTTTGAAAACTATAATAAAATATATCAAGAAATTTTAAATGATGAAAATAACGAAATATCAGCTAATTATCTATTGAATAAGTATGAAATAAGTCATGATGAAGAATTAATAAATATATTAAATCAAATAAAAAAAAATGAGTATATTAGTAGTGATAGTGAAATAATAAATAAACTTCTAAAAGAACTTGATGACAATGAAGAATTGTTAAATATTTATGACATAATAAATGTGAAAGAAAAAGTAATAAATTCTGATACAGTTGAAACATATATTAATGACTCAGAAGTAGAAGAAGATAGTATTAAAAATTCCTTAAAGGATGAAGAAAAAACGAAATTTGATTTAACTAAAATCAAAATATATTTAGTTTATTTACTTGGGTTTTTATTGATTATTGCTTTAATTATATATCTTACAAATACTACTAATGAGGTAGAAACACCTAAGTTGGAAGCTGATAAAAATATCGCCAACGCAAATATATCGAAAGACCTTGAAGAAAAAACACAAAATAATATAATAGAAGAAAATATAGAAGTTCTTGAGAATTCAAAAGAAGAAAAATCTGTGAAGCAAGAGATAAAGAAAATTGATTTAGAAAAAACTTCAATAATAAATGAAGAAAAAATTGATGATAAATTAAATGAAGATATTAAAATAAATGAAGTTAATCAAAATAATGAAAATATTGAATTAGAAAAATCAATATTAAATGAAGTAAATCAAAAAGAAGAAGTTAATAATGATGAAAAAACTAAACTCAATGAAGATTCAGATATAGAGTACAGTGTTGAAGAAAAGTTAAATATACTTATGACTAATTCAAACAAACAAGACGAGATAAAGTTGAACTCTCTTGATGATATTCAAAAGTATGTAAAAGAATTTACGTATAAAAATGGACAATTATCATTTAGAAATAATTTATATAAAGAAGATGATAGTTTATTTGGTTTTAAAATATATAAGATAACTTCTATCTATATTAAGTTCCAAGATGAAAAAAAACAAATTAGAAAAAGATTTTTATTAAAATAAACAAAAAAGGAATGTATATGAGAAAAAATTTAGTATTAATTAGTGTTTTATCTATGCTTTTTATTGGATGTGCAGCTCAAAATAAAGTAGAAAAAGAAGATGTACCTGTTGAAAAAGAAGAAGTCTTAACAAAAGATAACAATAAAGAATCTTATTCTTATGATATTGAAGTTAAAAAGAAAAAAGTAAAAAAAGTAAAATTTACATATTATAGAATTATACCTTCTAAAATTGAAACATTTCAATATAGACTAGGAAAAAACACTATAATTGATGATAGTAGACTTAAGAATTCTTTTTATCTTAAAGGAGATAGAATTAGAATTGAAAAGATTTATACGTCAAAGATTGGCGATAGATATGGAAAAATTGCAGGGAAAAACTTAATAGTATCTATGGATGATTTAAAGAAATAAATATAAAAGACTATTTAATAGTCTTTTATATTATTTAAAAGCTATATTTTGGAAATTAAGTCAAAAAACAATTTAAATAAAAATATTATTATCATATTTTTGATATTTCTTGTAGTGTCTTTTTCATATATCTTTTATTTAAATTTAAATATTTTGGATTTAAAAAAAGATATAGAAATAAAAAACAATGTATACAAAATCCAAATAAATAATAGAATAAATGAAATTGAACAATTGAATACTCAATTATCAGATTTACAAAATTTATTAGATATTGGATTAGATTTATCTTTATCTCCCAAAATTTATATGAATGAAGAACTTACTAATAAGGATAAAAAGTATATTTTATCTTCTATTCCTAGTTCTTCACCTTTAAAAAAGGTTTTCATTACTTCTGAGTATGGATATCGGATTCATCCTATTTTAAAAACAAATAAGCTTCACTCAGGAGTGGATTTAAGAGCAAAAATAGGAACTAATATTCACTCAACAGCTAATGGTATAGTTTTACTAGTGAGAAACTATGATCCTGGTGGATATGGGAAAATGATTAAAATAATACATAATTATGGATTTCAAACTCTATATGCTCATTTAGATGATGTTTTTGTTGAAGAAGGAGATATCATAAAAAAAGGAGACATTATTGGATTATCTGGTAATACAGGAAGAAGTAATGGTCCTCATTTACATTATGAGATTAGGTTTTTAGATAAACATATTAATCCAAGAGATTTTCTTTATTGGAATATAAAAACTTTTGAAAAAATATTAAATAGAAATATAAATTTAATAGATTGGGAAAAATTAATTAAATCAATAAAAGATAATAATTTAATAAAAAGCGAGGGGAAAAATATTGTCAGATAAAGAAATATACCAAAATATTTTAGCGCAAATGCATGAATTAAATAGACAAAATCTTTTAACAGAATATGAAAGAAATGAAAATATTGTTACTAAATTAACTTTAATTGAAGAAGAAATAAAAAAGAAACAAACCAAAAATGATTTGGACTTAACAAAAAAAATACTATTTATAATAATATCTTTATTAGGAGTTAATATAATCTTAACTTTATTTTTACTTTTTTCTTCAAATAATGAAGAAAAAACATTAAAAAATGAACCTATTACAAAAGAAAATATTGTGCCAACTTTAAAAGAACCTAATATCGATAATACTATTATAGATATTGAAGATAAAACTCTTAAGAATGAAAAAACAATTATATCTAATGAAAAAGATATTACTGTTTTTGATAAAAAGAAAATAGAAATTGAAGAAGAGTTTACAGAAGTAAAACCAATAATCAAAGTAGGGACTACTTATACTTGTGAAGATGATAATTATATGCAAAAATATAAAATACCATATACTGTAGAAATTAAAGGTAAATTATATACTGATAGGTTTGTTTTTATTCTTAAAAATGGTTCTGAAAGAAAAGTTTGTAAAATAAATAAGTTAGATATGTGAGTTATTTAAAGACTAAATTTAGTCTTTAAATAATGTTGAACCAACTCTTATCATATTTGAACCACAAGCAATAGCTAGTTCATAGTCAGAGCTCATCCCCATAGAACAATATTTTGCTCCTAAAGGTACTAGTTCATCAAAAACTTTTTTAGTAGTTTTAAAAGATTCTTTTATAATTTTTTCATCCTCAACATGAGCTCCAATACTCATAACACCTTTTAATTTTAAGTTTGGACAAGTATCTAATATCTCTTTATAAGTTGATACAGCTTCCTCTGGCATTACACCTGCTTTTGTATCTTCTTTTGCTGAGTTTATTTGAAGTAAGGCATTTATCTTTTTATTTCTAGCTTCTAGTTTTTTATTAAACTCTTGTGCTAGTTCAAGAGAATCTATTGATTGAACTAATGCAGGATTTAAATCAATAAGATTATTGATTTTATTTTTTTGAAGTCTTCCTACAAAATGCCATTCAATTGGTAGTTCATCAAGTTTTTCACTTTTTTCTCTTAAGTCTTGTACCTTGTTTTCTCCAAAAGCTCTTTGACCTGCTTCATAAAGTGTAGCAACATCATCTGAACTTGAGTATTTACTAATACCAATTACTTTTACAATATGGTGTTCAGATACTCTAAGTCTAGCACCTTCCACTCTTGTAATAATATCATCTAAATTTCTAGTAGCTGTTTTTTTATCCATAATATGCCTTTATTCTTTTAAAAATATTCTATTTATATCATTATATATACCAAGAAGCATAAGCCCTGCTAGTATCACCCAACCCATTATTGTTAAAAACATAAATACCTGATCACTTGGCTTTCTTCTAAGAATCATTTCATATAAATTAAACATAATATGTCCTCCATCAAGTGCAGGAATTGGAAGAAGATTTAACACTCCAAGATTTACAGATATTAAAGCTGTTATACTAAGTAGTGCAATTATACTAGATTCGCTTGCGTCTGAAATTACCTTTCCTATAGTAATAACTCCACCAATTTCTGAACTTGGAATTATTCCTTGAATTAGTTTTTGAACGCCTTGGAATATCATAGTTGAAGCGAAGATTGTTTTTTCATAAGCAAATACTAAAGATTCACTAAAAGATAAGTCAAGATTGATTATTTTACCTGATGGTGAAATTCCAATCATTCTTTTTTTTATTTTTTCTTTAAACATATTTTGTGAATCAGAAATATAAGGGTTAATTGTTTTTGCTAAATATTTCCCCTCTCTTTTTATATAAAACTTTAAAGGACCTTGTGTTGATGTTATAATTTTTCCAATATCATTCCATGTTTTAACTTCTGAATTATTTATTTTTAATATTTCATCATTTTTTAGAATTCCTGCTTGTTTCGCAGGGGAATTATCTAAAACTGTTCCTACTTGAGGAGCTAAAGCACTAGCTCCTAAAACAGCTATAAAAAAGTATAACACCGCAGCCAAAATAAAGTTAGCAAAAGGTCCTGCAAAAAGTATTACTATTCTTTGCCATGGTTTTTTATTATTATAAGAATCATCTCCTTGCTCTTCAAGGCCTGGTTTTGAATCATCTTGACCTTTCATTCTTACATATCCACCAAGTGGTATTAATGCAAATTGCCAAACTGTACCTTTCCATTCTTTTGCAAAAAGTTGTTTTCCAAAACCAATTGAAAATACATGAACTTTAACACCAAAATAACGTGCTGCTAAAAAGTGTCCTAATTCGTGAAAAAATACTAAAAAAGATAATACAAGTAAAAAAGTAATAGTACCCAAGATAATCTCCAGTTAATTATTTAGTTTTTGAAATAATCTCTAGTATATTCATATCCAGAGTAAATTGTAAGGGCAACAGCTAGCCAAAGTAGTGCCGTTGCAAAAGGCCAGTTCATTATTAAAAATCCTATAGCTATCATTTGAACTACAGTTTTAATTTTACCTGCCATTGTCGAAGCAACATCTTTTCCTTCACCAATTGCTACAACTCTAAGGCCTGTAATAAAAAACTCTCTTGAAAGAATCAAAAATACAGCCCATGCACTTGCTCTATCAATTGCCATAAGTCCTAAAAAACCTGCAAGCATAAGCATTTTATCTGCTAAAGGGTCTAAAATTCCACCTAATTTTGTCATTTGGTTCCAAGATCTTGCTATAAAACCATCAAAAAAATCTGTAACAGATGCAATTACAAAAATAAGTCCTGCAAAATAATCAAGCCATGAGGGGTGCCATGTTTCAAATATTGCATTGTCTCTATCTACTAAAAACCATAGCATTAGCGGAGCTAATGCTATTCTAAAAAGAGCAAGTGCGTTTGGTAAATTTAAAGTTTTTGTCATTATTTAAATGTAGTCCCACCATCAACGATTAGTGTATGACCTGTAACCCATGAAGCATCATTTGTACATAAAAAGTAACATGATTGAGCTAAATCTTCTGGTTGACCAATTCTATTTAATGGCGAGTATTCAGCAGTTTTTGCTTTAACTTCTTCATAGTTTGTAAAAGCTTTAAGTGCATCTGTGTCAATTGGACCACCAGAAACTGCATTTACTCTAATATTCATTTCACCAAGTTCTGTTGCTGCATATCTAACCATAGCTTCAACAGCTGCTTTATTTGTACCATGTCCTGAATAGTTTTCAATATACACAAGATTACCTGTAGAAGATAATGAAACAATTGCCCCACCACCTACTTTTTGCATTCTTTTTGCAGCTTGTTGTGCACCACAAACAAATGCATTTACAGTTGCTGTATAAATATTATTTAATCCTCTTGGTTTTAATTTCATAAATTTACCATATCCACCAACTACTGCTCTTCCGTAAATCATAGCATTTGAAATAAAGAAGTCAACTCTATCAAAATCATTATCAATTTCTAAAAATAACTCTTTAGCAGTTTCAGGTTCTAAGATATTATATGCATAACATCTACATTTTACACCAAATTTATCTTCTACATCTTTACAAATATCTTGTGCAATTTGTTCATTTGAATTATATGTAAAAGCTACATTTACTCCATTTTGTGCAAATTTATATACACACTCTTTACCGATACCTTTTGTACCACCTGTAATTACTAAAGTTTTACCTTTCATTTCGTTACTCATTATTTTATTACCTCATATAATTTTAAAGTTTCTTCTAATTTTTTCATTGTTTCAGCACTTGGTGCTGTTAATGGTAGTCTATATTCTAACGTATCAAGTAATCCTGCTAAATACATTGCTGCTTTAATTGGAATAGGGTTACTCTCCGTGAATAATACACTATTTAATGGATATAAATCTTCATTTATTTGTCTTGCTACATTAAACTTTCCTTCTTCTACACTATGAACTAGTTGAGATTTTAAATTTGGTAATATGTTAGATGTTACAGAAATGATTCCTTTTCCTCCGTTTACTAACATTGGGAAATCAATTGCATCATCTCCTGAAACTACTACTAAATCTTTTCTTCTTGATAAAAGCTCTACTGTTCTTTCAAGTGAACCAGTTGCTTCTTTTATTGCATAGATATTTGATACATCATCAAATAGTCTAATAGCTGTATCAGCTTCTAAGTCAACACCAGTTCTCCCTGGCACATTGTAAAGCATAAATGGAATTTCTACAGAATTAGCAATTGCTTTATAATGCTGATATAAACCTTCTTGAGTTGGCTTGTTGTAGTAAGGAGTTACAGATAATAGTCCATGTGCTCCTACATCTTGAGCATGTTTTGCAATATCACAAGCTTCATGAGTTGCATTTGAACCAGCTCCTGCTATAACTTTTACATTAGTTCCTTTACAAGCTGCAACAGCAACAGAAATACAATCTTTATGCTCTTGATGTGAAAGTGTAGCACTCTCTCCTGTTGTTCCAACTGGAACTACTGCGTCCATACCTTGCTCTATTTGTCTTTTAATTAAAGACTCATATTTTTCTAAATCTACTTTTCCATTTTTAAATGGGGTAATAAGTGCCGTCATTGCACCTGTAATAATTTCCATATTATTTATCCTTTCCTACTACTAAATCTTAAAGTCTTCACTCACAGGAGTATTAACTGTATGTTTTGAAAATTTTTCTAAAAAATCCCAGAAGCTTTGTTTAGCTTCATCTGAAATATCTGTTTTTCTAAGAATTTCTTCCATTGTTCCAAGCCATTCTCTTCTTGCTTTTTCTGTAATTGAGAATGGTTCATGGGCTTTAACCATATCAAAGTGTCCTACAGTTTCACTATAATGTTTAGGTCCACCTGCTGCTTCTATAAAAAACTTCACATTATGAGCTTTAACTTTTTCTAATTCTTCTTCCTCTTGTGGGAAGAAGTTCCCAATATCACTATCTACAATTAAATCATAAAATTCATCAAATAGTTTTATTAAGCCTTCTTCTCCAAGCTCTTCAATAAAGATTGGTTTTGGGTATTCAAAGTCAGGTTTTTCACCAAAATTTGTTTTGCTTACATGATAATCCATACTATTTTTCCTGTTTTAAAATTACTGTAGTTGAATTATTTTTTATTAAATATTTATTGGCAACTTTAATTAAATCTTTTTTACTTAATTTTTCAACTTCATTTTCATAAGATAATAAAGGCTTTATATTATCTCTTACTAAATATGAACCAAATAAATTAGCAACTGATGAAGAGCTTTCTAATGAGAAAATAAAATCAGCTTTTGTATTGATTTTGATTTTTTCAATATCTTTTTTAGTGATTTTACCTTTTTTTACTTCATCAATTATTGCTAAAATTTCTTTTTCAATTTTTTCAGCTTTTACCCCTTCATTTGCAACTGCAACAAATAAGAAAAGACCTGGATCTTTTAATTCTAAATTATAGGCATAAATAGTGTTAACTAATCTTTTTTCATCTACTAATCTTTTTTGTAAAATAGAGCTTTTACCTGAACTTAAAAGTTCACTTAATGCAGATAAAGCAACTTGATCTTTATGTTCAAAATTTGGTAAATGGTATGCAATTGCAAGCATTTGTACAGCTGAGTCTTTATTTATAGTAACTCTTTTTGCTCCATCTTGCTTTGGCTCTACTGTATGAATAGTACTTGGAATTTCTTTAGTATTTTTAATTTTGCTAAAGTGTTTTTTTGCTGCTTTAAACACTTCTTCTTTTGTAATATCACCAGCAACTACAACTATTGCGTTTTTTGGTTGATAATATGTACTATGAAAATCTTTTATGTCTTTAATAGTCCAGTTTTTGATATCACTCATAAAACCAATTGGTGTCCAATGGTATGGATGATAAATATAAGCATTATTAAAAAGTCTAAATTGTAAATATCCCATAGGGTTATTATCAGTTCTCCATCTTCTTTCCTCTGCAACTACATCTCTTTCTGGTTGAAATTCTTCATCTTTTAATGTAAGGTTTTCCATAAGCTCAGCAAATAAATCTAAAGATTTACCCATATTTTTTGAAGCTGATTTAATATAGTAGTGAGTGTAGTCAAATGATGTTGAAGCATTATTAACTCCCCCAAAACCTTTAACTATTTCATCAAACTCTCCAGCATTTAAATTTTTAGTAGATTTAAAGTTTAAGTGTTCTAGCATGTGAGCTATTCCACTTTTTCCCATTTTTTCATCTCTACTTCCTACTTTATAAAAAATATCTGTTGAGACAACATTTGATCCATTGTCCATAGGAATAGCTACTATTTGTAGCCCATTTTCTAAAGTTTTTGTATAATATTTTGGTAAACTACTACTCATTAATTCTCCCGAAATTATAATTAATAATGAAAAATGAATTAGTAATAATTTAAATGTACTTCTCATTTTTCTTTCCTTTTACTTTAAATCTGCGCCAATTGCTTCACTAATATGTGAATATCCATCTTTTTTTAGAAGTTCTAAAAGTTCTTCATTGATATTTTTAACCATTGAAGGACCATCAAAAACTAAGCCTGAATAAACTTGAACCAAAGAAGCACCTGCTTTTATTCTTTCATAAGCTTGTTGTCCTGTTGAAATTCCTCCAACTGAAATTAAAATAGTTTTACCATATAGGGCTTTAGCTAATTCTTTAAATAAAGAGTATGACTTTTGCGTTAAACAAGCACCACTTAAGCCACCAAAATTTTGACAGTTTGGAACTAAACTATAATCTATTGTTGTATTTGTAGCAATTATCCCAGCTGCTCCTGCATTTACAGCACAATTAGATAATTCAATTGCTTGTTCTATTTCCATATCAGGGGCAATTTTTAATAGTATTGGTTTTTGTGTTAACTCTTTTGCCATTGTAAAAAGTTCAGTAATAAATTTTTCATTTTGTAAATCTCTTAAATTTGGAGTATTTGGACTTGAAATATTTATTACTAAATAATCACTTATTTTTTCAAATTTTTTTATAAGTGTTTTATAATCGCTTAGTGCAAACTCTTCAGGTGTAGTTTTGTTTTTCCCAATATTTACACCTACTGGAATCTCAAAAGGGTGTACTTTTTTTAAGTTTTTTAAAACTGTGTGTGCCCCTTTATTATTAAAACCCATAGCATTTTGTACTGACTTATGCTCAGGATATCTAAACATTCTTGGTTTTGCATTTCCATCTTGTGGTCTTGGAGTCATTGTTCCAATTTCAGTAAATCCAAATCCCATTGCTGGCATTGCTTTTATCATTGTTGCATTTTTATCAAAACCAGCAGCAAGACCAACAGGATTTACAAATTTAACATTAAAGATTTCTTGCGTAAGTTTTTCATCACTTATAAAATTCTTTTTTTCCATAGGATTTTTTAATAGTTTACAATTACCTACTAATTTTAAACCTACTTCTGCAATATTATGAGCTGTTTCTGGCTCAAACTTGAATAGAACTTTTTTGATATTGTCGTAACTTAACAAGTGAATCCTTTTTTAAAATTTAGATATTTTATCTAAAAATCGTTAAATATAAGTTTTAATGAGGTTTTAAAAGTATTTCTAGCAAATATTTTTTTAAATATTTGCTAAATTATATAGTCGTTGATACTCTTCACAAGTATTTAATAAGTTTTTTTCATTATCAATTGCTATAATTTTCCCATCTTTAAATACAGCAATTTTGTCAGCATTTTTAATTGTGCTTAATCTGTGAGCTATAACAAAGGTAATTCTATTTTTTGATATTTCGTCAATTACTTCTGAGATAATTGATTCACTTTCATTATCTAAGGCCGATGTGGCTTCATCAAGAATTAAAATCTGTGGTTGTTTATATAAAGCTCTTGCTATGGCAATTCTTTGTCTTTGACCTCCACTTAAATTTGTTCCAGATTCATCTAATTTAGTATAAATGCCATTTTCAAGTTCATTTATAAAATCAAGTGCATGTGCTTGTTTTAAAGCCTCAATTACTCTTTGTTCATCAATTTCATAACCGTAAGCTACATTTGCTGCTACTGTATCATTAAAGATGTAAACCCTTTGTGTAACAACTGAGATATTATTTCTTAATGAGTGAATATTTAAATCTTGAATATTTTCATTATTATATTTTATAAAACCTTTGCTAATATCGTAAAATCTGATTAAAAGATTAATTACAGAAGATTTTCCTCCTCCACTATCTCCAACAAGGGCAAACTTTTCACCTTTATTAACTTTAAAGTTTATATCTCTTAATGCCGTAAAATCATCATATTTAAGCTCTACATCTTTAAACTCAATAGTATTTATTTGTGAAGGGAAGTCTTTTTTCCCACTTGTTATTTGTGCTTTTTGAGCAAATATTTGTTTAATTCTTATATCTGCTGCTATTGCATCTTGCATCTGGTTATATAAAGATGAAAGTCTTTTTATAGGAGTGTATAAAGAGAATAGGGCAGTTGTAAAAGATAAAAATGAACCTGTAGTTAATTCACCACTAATTACTTGTGACCCTCCTACTATAATTACAACAGCAAATCCAATAGAACCAATTATTTCCATAATAGGAGATACTAAAGCATTTGTTTTTACAGTATTAATTGTAACTCTAAAAAAATTATAATTGTGTTTTTTGAAATTATCTAGTTCAATTTGATTTGTAGAGTTAGCTTTTATAAGCTCAACATTATTAAAAGTTTCACTTAAGTGAGATGTAATATCTGAAATAGATTCTTGGGATTTAAAAGATAGTTTTTTCATCTTTTTAGCTAATTTTGATAAAGGAATAATTGCTATTGGAAGTACTACTAATCCATAAAAAGCAAGTTCTGCACTTTGATAAATAGCAACTGCAACTAATCCAATAATAGTTAGAATTTCTCTTATCATATCTGCAACAAAGTTTGACACTGCTTGTTGAATTCTATTAATATCATTTGTAATTCTTGATATTAATTCACCACCATGCTTTTTTTGAAAAAATTCCATATCAAGTTGTAACATGTGTTTTAAAAGTTTATCTCTAATAATTCTTACTATATCTTGACCAATAAATGAAATATAATATTTTTGGATATATCCACCCACTCCTTTTATGGCATAAATTCCTACAACTATAAAAGGCATTATATACAATAACTCTTTGTCTTTGTTAATAAATATATCATCTAGTAAGGGTTCGATTATATAAACAGTTCCAGCAGTTCCTCCTGCTACCATTATCATTCCCATTACTGCAAAAAAGAATTTAAGTTTATAGTTTTTTATATATGGTAAATAGTGTTTGTAAAACTCTCTCATTATTATCCTAATTTTATAAATAAGATAATATTATATCTAAAAGAAATTTAATACCTAAATAGGCTTTTTAAACATAATATAAAATTTTTTAAAACCAAACTCTTTTAATGTTAAGCCAAATAATATAAAACCGCTAAGTGTTGAAGCAAAAGCAAGTCCTGCTGCACCATAAGGTTGTATTAAAAGTAGTGAAAATATTATGTTGAAACCTAGACTTTTCATAGCAATTTTTGCAGCTAAAAACTGCTGTTCTTTTGCATATAACCAAAGTGAAAAAATCTTAGCAATTCCATAAGGAATAAGACCAATTAGATACATAGTTAAGATTAAAGCTGTGTTTATTGTATCTTCTTTGTCAAAAGCACCTCTTTCAAATAAAAGCCAAATAATAAACTCATCAAAAACTATACCTATAAAGGTTGCTAAACTAAGTAAAGCAAATAAAATTAATGAAGATTTTTTCATAAGTTTTAAGGCTTTATTTTCATCTTTATTTTTAATGGCTTTTGCTATCATTGGAAATAGTGCTATTGATGTTGCTATGGCAAATAAAGCTAAAGGTAATTGAAAAACTCTATTTCCATAATAAAGATAAGAAATAGAACCTGATACTAAAAATGAAGCAAGCCAAGTATCTAAGAAAGCAGAAATATGTGCAGTTGAAGAACCTAGTGTTGCTGAAAAAAAGTTTTTATAAAATTTGTTTTCTTCTTTTTTCTTATGTTTTTTAAAGTGAAATATTTTGCACAAGCTTAGATTTTTAATAGCTATTAAGTGAACTACTATTTGCATTAATCCTCCTGCTAAAACCCCATAAGATAAATAAAAAGTAATGTCATATTTTTCCATATCTTGTGAAATTAACAATGCAGCAATCATTCCTAAGTTTAAAAGTGCTGTAGCATAAGCTGTTGTAGCAAAATGATTTTTATATTGAAGTAGAGCAGCCATAAAAGTAACTACAAAAATCATAGGTAAATAGTAAAAGTTTATAGCAAAAAGTGGTGCTGCTAAATCAATAGTTTTTTCATCAAAACCTATGGCAATTGCTTTTGCTACTAAATGGGAAAAAGCAGTTACTAAAAGTGAGAGAATTATTAAAAATCCAAAGAGCTGCAAAAATATAATAGATGAAAATCTAATTTTATGTTTTGATTTTGCATAAGCTGGAATAAAAGCTTGTGTAAAAGCTCCTTCTGCAAAAACTCTTCTAAATAAATTTGGTAATTTAAATGCAACAAAGAAAATATCTGAATAAATATTTGCACCTAATATTGAAGCTGTTAAAAGGTCTCTAATAAAACCTAAAATTCTTGAAGTTAAAATACCTGTACTATTTGTAAAAATTGATTTAATTAACATTAAAACTCTACTTTATAATCTGATTTCTTGTGAATATTAATTTGAATATTACCCTTAAAAGTTGTTAAATGACCTGAAATAATTTTAATTTTAGAATTATTTGGCGGTAGTAGGTCTTTATTTTTTGAATAAAGTTTAATTTCTTTATCTTCAAAATATAATTTATTCTTTTTCACAAGACCTTTTAAGTTAGTAACTATTTCATTTTGATATGTCGGATTGAAAATATCTATATTTTTTGCATTTAAATATAGTTTTTTATAAGAAAAATCATTTTTTTCTTCTTTTAAAACTTTAAATTCTTTTACTTCTTTTAATCCATAAAAATTTTTTATTTCAAAGATATTTAAACTATAAATATACCCAAGTTTTAATTTTTCTGCATTTTTATAAAAGTATACTGCTCTATTATTTTTTTGTTTTAATATAGCATTATTTTTATTTTTGTAGATTACAATGGCATTTTTAATTAAAAAAGAATCTTTTATTTTCTCTTTTTCATATAATTTTGAGATTAATATTTCTTTATTTTCATTAGAATTTATATTAGAAATTAAATTTCTATTTTCATCTTTTATACTAAATTTAGCAAGAATGGGTAAATGATCAGAATATCCATATCCTAAATGAATTTTATTTTTCATTTGCCATCTATTAATTTGTTTATTTTTGTATAAATAATCTGCTTTAAGAACTTTAAAAGAGTAGGGAATATAAGATATTTTTTTTGTATCAAATAATGCTTTTGGTAAAATGATATTATCAGGTGTTTGATTTTGATTTCTAAATTTGTTTGAAAATCTTTCATGATTTGGCAAATCAAGCCATAGATTATAATGAGAAATTTTTTCTTTTTCCATTAAATCATCATAGGTATTAAACTCTTTTTTTAATTTGGTGTTTAAAACTTGATTTATTCCTGTAATACCATAGGTATCATTGAGTTTATTATATTTAAAAGTTTCATCTTCATTGTAATTTGAATTAAAGTCTCCCAGTAATATATAATCATAATCTTTTGGAAGTTCTTTTATTCTATTATATAATTTTTTTGCGAATTTTATTCGAAAACTCTCTTTTACTCTTTTTGAAGGCCAGTGATTATTAAATACTTTAAATTCATAATTTTTTATTTTAAAAGTAGTCTCTAAAATTGGTCTAAAAGTCTTATTTGAAAATTTTACATTAATATCTTTTGAATCTGTAATTTTTATTTTTGAGATAAAACCAAGACCAATTGCTGAATTTTTATACTTTGTAAAACTGTAATATTTATATTCAGGTAGTTTTTTAAGTAAAAGTCTTATTAGTTCTTTATTTTCAATTTCTTGTAATGCTATAATTTCACAATTTATATCTTTAATCACACTTAAAGTATTGTTTAGTTTTTTTTGAAAAGTTTTTTTATTCCAATTACTTTTAGAAAAAGGTTTGTATTCTTTATACTCGGTTTTTTGGTTTTTTAAATCAAATAAATTTTCTACATTATAAGATGCTATACAAAAATCTTTTGCATTTAAATTTATTAGAACTAAAAGGAAAAAAAGAAAGAAACTCCTAAACAAATATAAACTCCAATATTTTTTATAATATTATCAAATATATTATATTTAAGAGGTAAAATTAAAGAAGCAAAAAAGAAAATGCTTCTTTTTTACTTATTTTTTAGTATTTAATCTTGATTGATACTCTTGAGGGTGATCACATACGGGACAAACTTTTAGAGCTTTTTTACCTCTGTGCACATGACCACATACTTCACAGATCCACTCTTCTTCTTCATCACTAACAAATTCTTTACCACTTTCAAGTCTATCTTTTAATCTTTTGTACATATTTTCATGTTCAATTTCAACTTTTCCAATTAATCCTAGCATTCTTGAAATATCTTTATGTCCTTCGTCACTTGCTACTTTAGAAAAATCTGGATACATTGTTTCATTTTCATAGCTTTCTCCATCAATGGCAATTTGAAGGTTTCCAACTGTATCTTCAAACTCTTTCCCATAATTAAGTACATTGTATGCTTTTAGTTCTAATTGAGCATGTTTTTTTTCATTATTAGCTGCTCTTTGGAAGTGTTCTGCAATATCTCTATAACCTTCTTTTTGAGCAATCTTAGCAAAATACTCATATTTATTTCTAGCCATTGATTCACCAGCAAATGCTTTCATTAAGACAACAGAAGTTAAGTCCTCTGTAATACAGTCCATCTTTTTACCACAGCAGTGAAGTTCTCCTCCCCCAACTTTAGATAATTCAACCTCATTTCCACATACACTACACTTATAACTTTCGTATTGTCTCATTTGTTTCTCCTTGAAATTTAAAATTGTATTATTCTAACATCTGAAATTTAATTTGTTATTAAACTTGTAAAAAAACTTAACCTTTAGTCACGTCTTTATTTCTTTTCTTAAAATATTCTTTTTCAACTCTACATAAAGGACAGGCACCTGGAGGTTTTTTCCCTCTATGAACATGACCACAAACTTCACATACCCACTCTTCTTCAACATCAGACTCTAAGAATCCTTCATCAATTAAGGCTTGTTTTAATTCTAAATATTCATTTTCATGTTCAACTTCAACTTTTCCTATAGCTTTGAACATTCTAGCAATTTCTTTTAATCCTTCTTCTTTCGCAATTGCTTCAAAGTTAGGGTACATCTCTTCATGCTCATATTTTTCACCATCTGCAGCATATTGAATATTTTTTGCAGTTGAATCTAATTCTACATTATGAACTAATTTATTATATGCTTTGAATTCTGCCATTGCATGATATTTTTCATTATCAGCAGCTTCTTGGAAAAATCTTGCAATTTTGTGTAAGCCTTCCTCAAATGCTACTTCGGCAAAGAATTCATATTTGTTTCTAGCTTGTGACTCTCCTGCAAATGCTTTCATTAAATTTACTGCTGTTAAATTTTCTGTAATCATTTCCATTTCTTCACCACAGCAAGATAATTTTGCATTTGTTCCTGTTTCTTGTACTTCTACTTCACAACCACATTTGTTACATTTGTAAGTTTCATATTGTCTCATAATTTAATCCTATTATTAATATTTATTTTCTATGGAAAATTTTTTTCCGTTGAAGAAATTATAGTACATCTAAACTTAAAGGAAAATTATTCTCATTTAATAAAATTTATGTTATAATTAAACTTATGAAAATAAGTATATAGTTTTTCAAGATTATATATGAGATTATGTGAAATTAAATGATATATATTGTATTATTTCACGAAAGGAAGAGAAGTTATGACAAATTATACTACTTTATTAAAAGATTATGATTTAAAAGTTACTCCTCAAAGAGTAGCAATTGTAGAAGAACTTTATAAAAATGGTCACATGAATATTGACGATTTATATAAAAAATTATTAGAAAAATTTCCATCAATATCTTTAGCAACTATTTATAAAAATATAAATGCAATGGTTGAAAAGGTATTTCTTTCAGAAGTTAAAATCCCAAATACTAAATCAGTATATGAGTTAGTAAAAGAAGAACATGCTCACATGGTTTGTTCATCATGTGGTTATATAGAAGATGTTGTTGTAAATAGCTCTAATATTTTAGAAGAAGCTACTGTAAAGAGTAATTTTAAAATTCAAAGTGCTGATATTGTGATATCAGGTCTTTGCCCAAAATGTGCAAAATAGTTTAGCTTATGCTAAACTATTTTGAATCACTAATCCTAATACTACCATTAAAACAATTCCTGCACTTTTATTATAAAGTTTATTAGCTGTTATAAATACTAACATAAGTGATAGTATTACTGCTGCTGCAATATCAAAGAAGTATAAGTTTAAATCTACATTTAAAGGATTTAATAAAGAAGACAAACCTAAAACCATAGTGAAGTTAGCAACATTTGATCCTATAATATTTCCAATTGCTAAATCTGCATTGTTATTCATAGCAGATTTTATTGAAATTGTAAGCTCTGGTAAAGATGTACCAAAGGCAACTAGGAAAAGACCAATTATCCATTCACTAATACCAAAGTTTCTAGCAATATTTCCTGCACTATCAATAGCAAAATCAGCTCCACCCACTACAAATACAAATCCTATAATAAGTAAAAAAGATGTTTTTCCCCAAGCAAATTTTTCTTTTGCTAACTCTTCATCTATTTCTTCTACTTGATTTGAACTAATTAAGAAAATTAAATATGCAGCCATTAATAATAAAAATAAAATACCATCAATCATATTTAGTTTTCCATCAATTCCCATTAGAATAAATACAAATACAGGGAATACAATCCATGCTGAATCTTTAGCAAATAAATCTCTTTTTGGAGCTATTTTTTTAGCAACTAGGAAAACAGCACCTAAAACTAATGCAATATTAAATATTGTACTTCCAATGACATTGGCAACGGCAATATCTGCACTCCCTTTTAATGAAGCAGACATAGATACAGCCATTTCAGGTAAAGAAGTTCCAAGTGCTATTAATGTTGCTCCAATTACAAAGTGTGAAATATTATAATGAAGTGCAATTTTTTCACTTTGTTCAATTATAAAATCAGCACCATAAATAAGTGCAGCCATTGCTACTGTAAAAATTATAAAATCCATTTATGAATTCCTTACTATTAAACTTTTTGGTAGATTAAATTTATTAATCAACTCTTCTTCTTTATTTCTATGCTCACCATTGTCAACTTCATGATCATATCCAACTAAGTGAAGTAAGCCGTGAATAAATAGAAGAAAAAACTCATCTTCTTCTTTATGTTTATATTCATTCGCTTTACTTTTTACAAAATTTTCTGAAATTACGATAGAACCTACTGGCATATTAGGCATATCAAACTCTAAAGGGAAACTTAATACATCAGTTGGCTTATCTATATTTCTATGTTCATTATTTAATTCTTGAATTTCTTCATTATTTGTGATAATTAATTCAATATCTTTTGAAGTTACATATAAAGCTATCTCTTCTAGTTTTGATAAATCAAATTCTAAAGAGGAGTTGTTTTCTATATCAATCATCTTTTTCCCTTTCAATTTGCGCGATTGTATCTAAGTTTTGCAAATTAAAAGATAAAAAGAAAAAATTAGTTTAAAATAACTCAATCATTTTAGGTACTTCATCTACAGCAAAACATTTTAGCTTAAGGTTTAGGTTTGGTTTTTGAGATATTACAGCTTTTTTTATACCTTGTGCTTGTGCTTCTTTAAGTCTCATATCCATAGAATAAACATCTTTGATTTCACCTGTTAGTGAAACTTCTCCAATAAATACAGACTCTTTAGAAATAGGTCTATCCCTAAAAGAAGAAATGATAGCTGCAACCACTGCTAAATCTGCTGAACTCTCTTTAATTTTGATACCACCACTAATATTTACAAATACATCATAATGATTTAATGGTAAATCAATTTTCTTCTCAAGTAAGGCTAAAAGCATATTTAATCTATTTACATCAAAACCTGTAGCACTTCTTTTAGGATTTGGATGTGTTGATTCTGTAACTAGGGCTTGTACTTCAAGTATTAAAGCCCTTGAGCCTTCCATTGATACAGTTAAAGCTGAACCACTTTGGGCTTTTGTTTTATCAAAAAACTTTGAAGCTATATCTTTTGCACTAATTAATCCTTCTTGTGTCATTTCGAAAATACCAATTTCAGAAGTTGAACCAAATCTATTTTTAAAACCTCTTAGCATTCTAAGCTCTTTTGAAGCCTCCCCTTCAAAATATAAAACAGTATCAACCATGTGTTCAAGTACTCTAGGTCCAGCAATACTTCCATCTTTTGTTATATGACCAATAATAAACATCGCAATATCCGATTCTTTTGCTTTTCTCATAAGCTCAAAAGTAATCTCACGAACTTGACTTACACTACCTGGGGCTGATGTTAGGTTTGAAGAGTAGATAGTTTGAATAGAGTCAATAATACATACTTCATAATCTTGTCTAAGTAGTTCATCTTGAATTTCTTCAAGTTTTATTTCACTTAATAAAAACATATTATCACTATTTGCGTCAAGTCTATTTGCTCTTAGTTTTATTTGTCCAGCACTCTCTTCTCCTGATACATATAAAACCTTCTTCCCTGAAAAGGCAATGCTTCCTGCAACTTTAAGTAATAAAGTAGATTTACCAACTCCTGGGCTTCCTCCAATTAAAGTTAAACTTCCAGGTACAATTCCTCCTCCTAAAACTAAATCAAACTCTTCATTATATGAACTAAATCTTGTTACGTCATCTTGAACAATTTGAGTAATTGCTTTTGCTTTAGAAGCAGTGGTACTTACTTTTGATACTTGTTTTAGTACCTCTTGCTGTTCTTGGTTTAGCTCTACAAAACTATCCCATCCTCCACAGTTTGGACATTTACCCAACCATTTAGTAGATTGTTCTCCACAATGTTGACATTCAAATAATACTTTTTTCTTTTTAGCCATAATACTTCCTATTTATATCTCATGCAATTATAATCAAAAATTTTTAAGGAAAGTAAAAATATATCAAATTGTAATCTATTAAGATTTAGAATTAAGTTTTATGTTACAATATTTAAAAATTAAAAGGAGTTTTAAATGTTAAAAAAAACTATTTTATTTCTTATTTCAACTGTAGTTTTAAGTAGCTCACTGTTTGCATCGCCTTCTTTAAATGATATGCAATCATGTCAAGGTTTACTAGATTTTATTGATAAAAAACTTGAAAAAGCACCGTCAAAATACCCTTCTTCTGATATAAAACTTATAAAAGATGGTCTTAATGAGTATAATAAATATATCCAAAATGAAATTATAACACCAGGTTTAGCTAATTTTAACAAAGGTGATTATTCAAAAGCAAAATTAATGCAAAAACAAGTTGATGCTTATAAAGCAAATCTAGTTAAAGCTTATTCTAAAAAATATCCTCAAAATCGTTTATATAGTGATTATGCTATTGCTGTAAATAATTGTGCAAAGCTTGCAGTACCAAAAGGTAAAGCTTTAGAAAAATTAAAAGCTTCTTTACACACTATAATCAAACTAGCTAAAATGAAATAAGTCTATTTAATGATAAAACTATTTTGTGATGGAAGTGTTAATCCTCAATTAAAAATAGGCTTTGGGGCTTATTTTGTATTTGAAGACAATAGTGATTTAGAAATACTAAAAAAAAGTATAAAAGTAAAGATGTTTGAAAACACTTCTTCTACAAAACTTGAATTAGAGGTTTTATTATGGGCTTTAAAACAAGAGTCTGATAAAATCCAAAAATTAGAAGTTTATACAGATTGTCAAAATATTTTAAGTCTACTTCACAGAAGAGAAAAACTTGAAAGTAACAATTTTAAAACATCTACAAATAAAACAGTAAAAAATGAACTTTTATATAAAGAATTTTATAGTTTTATTGATGTTTTAGAAATTGATTTTATAAAAATAAAAGGTCATAAAGCTTCAAAGAAAAAAGATGAGTTTGATAAACTTTTTAATCTTGTGGATAAAGCTTCAAGAAAAGCTTTAAGACAGTATTTAAATAATGAGGAAAAATAATGATTATATATATACACGGATTTGGTAGTAGTGGACATGGAGGAAAAGCTTCATTAATAAGAGAATATTTCGATGATGAAGTAATTGCACCTTCTTTATCTTATGTACCAAATTTAGCAATTGATACTTTAGAACAGTTAATACAAATGCTTTTAGAAAAAGGTGAAAAAGTAGGTTTGGTTGGTTCTTCTCTAGGAGGTTATTATAGTATATATTTAGCAAATAAGTATGATTTAAAAGCTGTTTTAATTAATCCTGCTATTTATCCATATAAAACATTAGATAAAGTTGGAATGGCAAGAAACTATTATGATTTATCTACTTTTGAAGTTACAGCTGAACATATTCAAGCCCTAAAAGGTTTAGAAGTTCAAGAAATAAAAAAACAAGAAAATTTTATAACACTTCTTCAAACAGGAGATGAAGTTCTTGATTATAATGATGCTGTTGAAAAATTAGAACAAAGTGAACTTGTAATAGAAGAGGGTGGAACTCATTCCTTTGAGAATATAGAGAGTTATTTTAGAAAAATAGGTAGTTTTTTATCGTAAATTGATAGTTTGTAAAAAATAAGAAGTTTTTACTTCTTATTTTTCTTCAGGAGTGTAGATTTCATCTAAAATACTATCTACAAATTCATCAGGGCTAAATTCGATTAAATCATCTTGTTTTTCTCCCACACCTACAAAGAAAATAGGTAATTCAAGTTGATTTGAAATTGAAAATAGGGCACCCCCTTTTGCAGTACCATCAAGTTTTGTAACAATTATACCATCAACACCAACTATTTCATTAAAAGCTTTTGCTTGAGCAATTGCTGTATTTCCTTGTGTACCATCTAAAATCATTAACTTTTGATGAGGTGCGCCTGAGTATGCTTTATCACACACTTTTACAATTTTTTTAAGCTCATTATTCAAGTTTGTTTGAGTTTGTAATCTTCCAGCTGTATCAATAATCACATTATCAATATCTCTTGCTACTGCTGATGAAATTGTATCGTAAGCAACTGCACTTGAATCATGCCCTTGTTTTGTTTTTATAATCGGAACATTAAGTTTATCTGCCCATGTAGCAAGCTGTTCAATAGCCGCTGCTCTAAATGTATCTCCTGCTCCAAGAATTACTGATTTACCTTCTTTTTTAGATTTGTTAGCAAGTTTTGCTATTGTAGTAGTTTTTCCTGCTCCATTTACTCCTATGATTAATCTTACAAAAGGTTTTGGAAGATTTGATAAATCAACATCTGGTGCATGTTCAAATAGCATTACAAGTCTATGTCTTAATTGTTTTCTTGTAATCTCCTCTGGAAGTCCATCCATTGCTTTTTCAATAATTTCATATTCCATATCAGCTTCAATAAGCATTTCTTCTATATCGTCAAAGGCAATTTTTTCTTGTTTTTGAGGAATTACTGATTTGATATTTCCAAAGGTTTTTTCTAAAGCTCTTGAAAAAAATCCTTTCTTTTCTTCTTCTGTTTCAGATTCTTCTTCTACTTTAGATTCTATTTGGGTATTTGTATTATTTGCTTCTTCTTTTACAATTGTTTCTTCAATATCTTCTTCTTTTATATCTTTTTCAATTGTGTCATTTAAAACAACTTCTTCTTTAGTTTCAATTTCTTGTTTTTCTTCTTCAAAAGAGTCATCTTTTTTTACATCCTCTTCAAGATGTTCGCTTTTTACTGGTTCTTCTTCTTTTTTCTTTTTCTTAAAAAAACTAAACATTTATGACCTTTATTTTTTCAATAGTTTATTTATATCTAGTTCCATCATTTCAACAGGAACTATTCCAACGTATTTTTGGAAAATGCTACCATCTTTTCCTAACATAAACATAGTTGGTATTGATTTTACTGGACCAATTTTATTAGCAAGTTTATAGTTGTCTTCACTATTTGTTACATCATAGTTTATATTAAAGCTATTTGAAAACTCTAATATTTCTTCGTTTGTTTTATTTTTTTCAAGTAAAACTGAAATTACTTTAAAATTACCTTGGTATTTGTTTTGTAAAGTTATTAAATTTGGAATCTCTGCTTTACAAGGTGGACACCAAGTTGCAAAGAAGTTTAATAATATGATTTTGTTTGGGTACTCTTTTACTTTGTAAGTACCATTTTCTTCAATTAATGTTATTACTTTATTATCAATTGTTTTAAGATTAATTGTATTTGTATCTTTTACTGCTATGTCTTGTTGTGCTTCTTCTTGTTTTTTTTCTTTTTGTTCACAACCTGTGAATAATAATATAGATAAAATAGACAAAAATGCCAAGGTTTTAAACTGCATTTTAATTCCTTTGGGTAAAATTATTTATTGGGTTGAAATTTTACCCAAGTGAGGCTTAAATATGAATGTAAATCACAAAAGTGATTTTAGAAAATCGTGTATTAAAAAGTTAGAGTTTTCGAGTCGTTTTTCGAAGTTTTATAGAGATAAAATTATTATTAGAAATATAGAAAACTTGATTGATAAGAGTAAAGCAAAAAACATATTATTGTATATACCTTTAGGAACAGAGGTTGATACAAAACCTTTAATAAATAAATTAAGAAAATATAAAAATAAAAATGTTTATGTTCCATATATGTATAAAGATAGTTTTAAAATAGTGAAATATAGACTTCCTTTAAATAAAAAAAAGTTTGGAATAAAAGAGCCTAATAACTCTTTTTTTAAAACTGATAAAATTGATATGGCGATAGTTCCTATTGTTGGAGTTGATTGTATTGGAAAACGTATAGGTTTTGGAAAAGGCATGTATGATAGATTTTTTGATAGATTAAATTATAAACCAACAATAGTTTTTACTCAATTGACACTTTGTAAAAGTGACAAGATACTCACAGAAAACCACGATATTCAAGCAGATTATATAATTACTAGTTAAGGTTTAGAAAATGGAATATATTATTGTAGGAGGAGTTGTAGCACTTTTAAGTTCTGCAATCAGTATTTTTGTAGTCAGGAAAATAGATAAGGCAAAGTTGCAGGTTTTTATAGAGCAAGCAAAGGCCAAAGCAAAAGTTATTGAACATGAAGCAGAGGTTGCACTTAAAGAGGCACAACTTAAAGCTAAAACTGACTGTGATAGAGAATTCAAAAATGCAAGAAGAGATTATGATGCTATGCTTGCAAAAATTGAAAAAAAAGAAAAAGAACTTAATGAGCATTTAGAAAAAGAGTTAAATGCTATAAAAGATCAAAAAGAACAAATTATTGAAAAAAATAATAAGCTAAGTACTTTAAAAGAAGGACTTAAAAAACAGAAAAAGACTTATGAAGAGAAAACAGCAGAAGCTATTAAAATTTTAGAAAATGCTTCTGGACTTACAGAAGACGAAGCAACTGATTTAATGATTAAAAAAGTAAAAGAAGATTCAAGAGCAAAAATAGCTTCCATTTTTAGAAAAAAATATAAACATGCTGAACAAAACTGTAAAAATGAAATTAATAATATGTTATCTCATGCTGTTACAAGATATGCAGGAGAGTTTGCAGCAGAAAGACTTATCAATAATATTCCTTTAAGTGATGAAGAAACAAAAGGAAAGATCATTGGTAAGGAAGGAAGAAATATTAAAGCTCTTGAAATGCTTATGGGTGTTGATATTATTATTGATGATACTCCAAATACTATTACTATTTCTTCTTTTAATCTTTACAGAAGAGCAGTTGCTACTAGAACAATAAAAGAGTTATTAGAAGATGGAAGAATTCAACCAACTAGAATTGAAGAAGTTTATAAAAATGTAAAAGCTGAATTTGATAGAAATATTCATAAAGAAGGTGAGGATGTTGTTCTTGAATTAGGAATAAAATCAATGCACCCAGAACTTGTAAAATTAGTTGGGAAATTAAGATATAGAGCATCTTATGGTCAAAATGCTTTAGCCCATACCTTAGAAGTTGCACATCTTTCAGGACTTTTAGCAGCTCAAATGGGTGGAGATGCTATTTTAGCAAGACGTGCTGGTCTTTTACATGATATTGGAAAAGCTTTAACGCATGAAATGCCAGGTTCTCACGTACATCTTGGGGCTGAAATTTGTAAAAGATATGAAGAACCAGACACAGTATTAAATGCTATTTATGCTCACCATGGACATGAAGAACCTATAAATGTAGAGAGTGCTGCTGTATGTGCAGCTGATGCTTTAAGTGCTGCAAGACCGGGTGCAAGAAGAGAAGTTTTAGAGAGTTTCTTAAAAAGAGTAGAAGAAGTTGAAAAAATATCTACATCAAAAACAGGTGTTATAAATGCTTATGCAATTAATGCAGGTAGAGAAGTAAGAGTTATTGTAAAAGCTGAACTTGTAAATGATGATGAAGCAGTTTTATTATCAACAGAAATTGCTCAAGAAATTGAAGATAAAGTTCAATATCCAGGTGAAATAAAAGTAAATGTAATAAGAGAGCTTAGAGCAGAATCTTATGCAAGATAAATTTTAAAGAAAAGAGAAAATGAAAAATAATAAACCAACAACTAAAATAATTGCAGGAAAATATAAAGGAAGAGTTTTAGAACTTCCATCTTTAGAGGTTACAAGAAGTTCAAAAGCAAGACTTAAAGAGTCATTATTTAATGTATTACAATTTGATATTATAGATAAAATATTTGTTGAAGCCTTTGCCGGTTCTGGATCTATTGGTTTAGAAGCTTTAAGTAGAGATGCAAAAAGAGCTTATTTTGTAGAACTTAATAGAAACTCTTATAATATATTAGTAAAAAACTGTAAGTCTTTAGATATGAATTCATGTCAAACTATGCAAGGCGATACTTTTACTCAAACACCAACAATTTTAAATAGTTTAAAAAATTCAGAAGATGAGATAATTTTATATGTTGATCCACCTTTTGATTATAGAGAAGGTATGGATGATATTTATACAAAATCTTTTAAAATGATTGAAGAAATTGAAAATGATAATATTTATATAGTAATATTAGAACATGTATCAACACTTGAAATACCTGAGGTTTTAGGTAAATTTAGCTTAGATAAGACAAAAAAGTTTGGGAAAAGTTCCCTTTCATATTATACTTATAAGGATGAGAAATAAGATATGTTTAAATTGGCTTTATATTTACTAGTTACAACAGTTTTATTAGTATTTTTATTGCCTTTTTTTTATACTGTTTCTCCTTATGAATTAAACCCAAGTAAAATTCTTCAAGCACCATCTTGGGAACATCTTTTTGGTACGGATAGATTAGGAAGAGATGTTTTAGCAAGAGTTTTACTAGGTGGACAAACTTCACTTATTATTGGTTTTTTAGCTGCTTCTATTTCTTCTATAATAGGACTTTTTATAGGAATAAATGCAGGCTATTTCAAAGGTAATATAGATAAATCAATTACTATTATAATTGACTTATTTTTGACTTTTCCTACTTTTTTCTTACTTTTAGCACTTGTTTCGTATATTCAAGCTTCGGCACTTATTTTAATCATAGTTATTTCAATTACAGGTTGGATGGGAATGGCAAGATTAATTAGAAGTGAAAGTTTTGCTATAGGAAATAGACCTTTTATTAAAATATTAAGACTAGCAAATGTTTCTACTTTAAAGATTATTTTTAAATATTTTACACCATTATTAGCACCTATATTTTTAATATCATTTACCTTTGGAGTAGGTGGTTCAATTTTAGCTGAATCAGGACTATCTTTTTTAGGTCTTGGTATTAATCCTCCTGATATGTCTTGGGGGTCACTGCTAAGCGATGGGAAGGCAGTTATGGATATAGCGTGGTGGGTTAGTTTTTTCCCTGGACTTATGATTTTTATTATCACATTTTGTCTGATGCAAATATCAGATTTCTTACAAACTAAAGCTAATCAAAAAGAAATTCAAAAAACTTAAGTAAATGCTACTTATTTGTTATGTTTTTATTTTATAATTTAATTGTTGAGTATATGACTCAACAAAAAAGTATAAAAAGGGAGCTAAGGATGAAAAGGATAGCAGTTATTCTCGTATCTTTGTATAGTTTATCATTTGGAGTAGAATATGACGAACTTCAAGGAAAAATGTTGTCACTGTCATGTGCATCATGTCATGGAACTGATGGTAAATCTGAACTTATTACACCATATATTGCAGGTATGGAAAAAACAAGTATGTATCAAACACTTCTTGATTATAAGTATGGGAAAAGAGAAGGTACAATGATGCAAAAACATGCAAAAGGTTTTACTGATGCGGAACTAGAACAAATAGCTTACTATTTTTCAAAAGTAAAGAGATAAAGGATAAAAGATGATGAATAGAAGAAATTTTAATAAATTACTTATTGGATCTGTTGCTCTTTCTTTTACTGCTTGTAGTAGTCTTACAAGTGTTTCTTTACCAAAAGATAAAAAAAGAGTTGTTGTTGTAGGTGGTGGTTTTGGTGGTGCAACTGCTGCAAAATATCTAAAAAAATTTAGCCCTGAAACAGAAGTTATTTTAATAGAGCAAAATAAAGAATATTATACTTGTCCATTTGGAAATACTGTAATTGCTGGATTAAATGATATCGAATATATTAAACATGATTATAAAACTTTAGAGAGTAAATATAAAGTAAAAGTAGTTTATTCAAAAGTAAAAAAAGTTGATGGTTCAATAAATAGTGTGATTTTAGAAAGTGGAGAAATAATACCATATCATAGAGCTATTGTTTCTCCTGGAATTGATTTTAAATATGAAAAAGGTTATGAAAAAGGTTCTGAAAGATTTGCACCTCACGCTTATAAAGCAGGGGCTCAAACAACACTTTTAAGAGAACAACTTGAAAATATGAAAGATGGTGGAACTTATGTGATGGTATCACCTCCTAATCCATTTAGATGTCCTCCTGGACCTTATGAAAGAATCTCACTAGTGGCTCACTATTTAAAAACAAATAAACCAAATTCTAAGATTATCATCTTAGATCAAAAAAATAAGTTTTCTAAACAGGGATTGTTCCAAGAAGGTTGGGAAAAGCTTTATGGAGATATGATTGAATGGAGAAGTGCTGAGTTTGGGGGAAAAGTATTAGAAGTTAATCCTAAAAAACTTGAGATTACAACTGAAGATGAGGTAGTGAAAGCTGATGTTTTAAACTATATTCCTTCACAAAAAGCAGGTCAATTAGCCTTTGATTCTGGTTTAACAAAAGGTGATTGGTGTCCTGTAAATACTAAAACATTTGAATCAAGACTTGTAAAAAATGTACACGTAATTGGAGATGCAGCAATTGCTACAAAAATGCCAAAATCAGGTTTTTCTGCAAACTCACAAGGAAAAATTGCTGCTTTACAAGTATCAAGACTTCTAAGAAAACAAGCTGTAGTTAATCCTCCTAAATTAGCTAATACTTGTTATAGTTTAGTTGCTCCAAAATATGGAATTTCTGTTGCTGCTGTTTATGAAGCCCATGAAGATAAAATCGTAAAAGTTGAAGGTGCTGGTGGCTTAAGTCCTATGAATGCTGATCCTTCATTTAGAATGCAAGAAGCACAATATGCTGTAGCTTGGTATCAAAACCAAATGGCAGATGTATTTAGATAGATTAAAAAGAGAGTAAACTCTCTTTTTAATTACAATTTTTTTGTTTTTCTAATGTTGTTAAATTTTCAAGTCTAGTTTTAGCTGACTCTTTTGCTTCATTGTATTCTAATCTATTACCAATACCTAAATCTCCCAAGATACCAAATACATACTCTTTGTCGAACTTATTATTTTTTGTTTCTATGTTATTTATAAATTTTTGTGCTTTATCTATCTCTACTTTTATTGCTTGACAAGTTAAGTATTGACTTTCTAATTCTGTAACATTTTGAAGTCTTCCATATCTTTTTGTTGAACAAGCTGTAAAAATAGAAGCAATTGATACAGCAAGAAGTGTTGTTAAAATTGTTTTTTTCATGTTTTTCCTTTTTATGGTTATATTTTTAAAAGTATATATTTTTAATATGTGTAAAATATGTGAATAAAAATTTGATATAATCTTTCTTATGAAAAATGAAAAGTTTAAAAATATTAGATTACTATATGTTGATGATGAAGATCTTATTCGTGAAAATGCAATAGAGTATTTAAATAGATATTTTGATGAAGTTTATGAATCAAGAGATGGCTTGGAAGCTTTACAATTAATAGAAAAAGTTAAACCTCATATTGTTATCACTGATATAAAAATGCCAAATTTAAATGGTATAGAGTTAGCAAAAAAAATCCGACAAAGTGATAAAAAAACACAGATTATAATAGCTACAGCTTATACAGATACAAATTTTTTAATTACTGCAGTTGAATTACAACTTGTAAAATATATGGTAAAACCAATTTTAGAGACAAAATTAATTTCTGTTTTAAAGTCTTGTATTGAGACTATAAAAGAAGATGATACTAATATTAAAAAGTTTTCTTCAGATGTTTTTTTTGATATTTTTAATAAAACTCTTTTAGTAAATAATAAACTTAAAAAACTTACAAAAAATGAGATTTTATTTTTAGAACTTTTATGTTTAAATTCAAATAGAGTTGTTTCTTATGAAGAAATACAAACTTATATTTGGTATGACAATTATATGAGTGGTGATGCTATACGTTCTTTAGTAAGAGCCTTGAGAAAAAAACTACCAAATGGAATTATTGAGAATTTTTCAGGACTTGGATATAAAATAAATATTCTAACTTAACATTTTTTCAACATATTTTTTTATTATTATAAAATAAAAAAGGTTTTTTATGAAACTACTTTTTATATGGTTTCTTTTTATTGTTAATTTATTTGCTTTTTCTGATGATCCAATTATTTCAAAAATGGAAGTTTCAAAAGATAATAAAACTTATATAGATATATCTACTATAAAAGATGAAAACTATTTTGATAAATTTTATTTAAAACTATTTTTAAACAAAGATATTATTCAAAATAAGAAATATTTTCTTAGAATTTTACATAATTATAAAAATATAAAAGACATAAATATAGAAGCTTTTAGAAATGATAATGAATTAATAATAGAAATAGACAAACTTACTCAAAATGAAATAGTTATTGAAATAGATACAAGTGATTCTAAAGCAGGGCCTTATCTCAACTTAGAAATATTTGATGAAGAAGGCTTTAAAAATATTTTAGATACTGAAAAACTATATTTTGGTTTAGCTTATGGTATTGTTTTTTGTGCTTTTTTATATAACTTCGTTTTATTTCTTTATAATAGAGAAAAAAGCTTTTTATATTATTCATTTTTACAGCTATCTTTGCTTTTATTTATGATTACAAATATTATGACTTTGGATTTTTTTAAACCTTTGTATGAATATATTCATGTATCTGATTTCCTAGGACAACTATCTTTTATATTTGCAGTTTTATTTAATAGAGAATTTTTGGATTCTAAAAATACTATTCCCAAAGTTGATAAGTTATTATTAGTACTACTTTTTTTAGTTATTATTGACACTATTGTTTATGTTATTATTGGAAATAGCATTTTATTTGATTATCTACCAATTTCTATTTTTGTTGGTATTTTATTGTTATCATCATTTTTAGTTTATAAACAAGGATATAAAATAGCTTTATTTTATATTTTAGGTTGGAGTGTGATTTTTCTATGTCTTATTGTTGTAGAGTATGATTTTTTTATGGTTTCTGATATTTATGCTTTATATATTGGGTTTCCTTTAGAGTCCTTGATTTTATCTTTTTCATTAGGATATAAAATGAAGGAGTTAGAAAAAAAGAAAACTATGCATGAACAGATGCTTATTCATCAAAATAAACTCGCTTCAATGGGACAAATGTTAAATAATATCGCTCATCAATACAGACAACCTTTGACTCATCTAGGATATATAATGATGAATATAAATAGTGCTTTTGAACATGGGGAGTTAGATAAGAAATACTTGGATAAAAAAATAAAACAAGCAAATAATCAACTTCTGTTTATGTCAAATACTATTAATAGTTTTAGAGATTTTTATAAGCCAAAAAAACAAAAAGAATTGTTTTATATAAAAACCGCTATTTCAAATGCAGTCTTTATAATTAAACCAATAATAGAAGAATACAGTATAAAACTTGAAGTAAAAGTAGATAAAGATATACAAATTCTTGGCTTTGAAAATGAGTATTCTCAGGTTGTTTTAAATTTGTTAAGTAATGCTAAAGATGAATTAGTAAAAAATAGTATAGAAAATGCAAAAATAGAAATAAATTTTGAGAAAGGTAAACTTTTTATAAAAGATAATGCCAATGGAATACCCAAAGAGTTAGAAGAAAAAATCTTTGAACCCTATTTTACAACAAAAGAAAAAAGTAGTGGAATAGGTCTTTATATGTCTATGCTAATTATTCAAGAGCATTTTAATGGTGAACTTCTACTTCAAAACTCAAAAGAAGGGGCAACATTTATCATAAAAGTATGATTTTATAAACTTTATATTTATTTTTACTATAATTAATTAAAGAGTCTAAAATAAAAGGATTTTTATGAAGTATATGTCAGTTTTATTGATATTTTTTATATCTGTGTTTTTTACAGCATGTTCCTCAAAAAATCAAGTAAACTTTAATAAACAAATGAAGTCTATTTCTTTAAATGAAAATATAATAGTATCAAAACCTGTACAAACTGTAAAATCTCCTGTATCTTTAAATTTAGGTTTTGGAAGATATATTTCTCGTCATATAGGTATTCATGCAGGAACTAGTGTAAGACCTGATATAAAAAATAGTGAAGGTTTAAACTTTCAAAGAGCTTTAAATAAGTTTGATATTTCTTTAGAAAATCAGATAAAACAAGAGTTCAAAAAACAGATGAGAGAAGATAGTTTTTATAAAAATAAATTTGTTCCTTTTGGTGCAAATAATGTTATAAATTTATATGTAAAAAAATATGAAATTGATGAAAGTTTCTTTTCCAATACAGCTTATATAAAAATCTATATGCAAGTAAGAATAGTAAATACACAAAATGGGAAAGAATTATACCTAAATGATTTAGTAAATGAAACAGCAGTTTCTTCAAGAAAGTATAAACTTTCAGATATTTTTAGAAATAAGAGTGCTTTTTTAGAACTATTAAATAGTTCTATTTCTAATCTAATTAAAAAACATATAAAAGAAATGAAAGAAATATAAATACTATAAAAAACTAACTTATTGTAACTATTTTGTAACTTTAAAGTAAGTTAAGAGTATAATAATAAGTTTGATTTTTTATAAAAGGATTATTTTGACTAGTTTTTTAAAAACTTTTATACTAGTAGCTATTCTTCCTATAGCTTTACTAGCAGATACAAAAGATAATTCTGTTACCTTTGGAGCTTTAACCTTACTTCCTCCATTAGTTGCTATTGTATTAGCATTTGTAACAAGAAATGTAATCTTTTCTTTATTTATGGGTATATTTACAGGTACATTTATGGTAAATATCACTGGTGCGAATATTTTCGCTTCTTTTTTCAATGCTTTAGTTGATATGTCATCAAAAATGGTTGGTTCGCTTGCTGATTCATGGAATGCAGGTATTGTTCTTCAAGTTCTAACAATTGGTGGTATGATTGCCGTTATTACAAAGATGGGAGGGCCTAGAGCTATTGCTATTAAACTTGCAGCAAAAGCTAAAACTCCTGCAACTGCACAACTTTATACTTGGGTTATGGGATTCTTTATATTCTTTGATGATTATGCAAACTCACTAGTTGTTGGGCCTATTATGAGACCTGTAACAGATAAACTAAAAGTTGCTAGAGAAAAATTAGCATTTATTATTGACTCAACTGCTGCACCTATTGCAGGACTTGCACTTATTTCTACTTGGGTTGGTTATGAGTTATCACTTATTAAAGATGCTTATGTTGCTATTGGACAGCCAGAGGTAAATGCTTTTGCTGTTTTTGTAGAAACACTTCCTTATAGATTTTATAATATCTTAATGCTTGCTTTTGTTTTCTTTACAGCTTTCACACTTAGAGACTTTGGTCCTATGTATGAAGCTTCAAAAAGAGCTTATGAAAAAGGTGAGTTAACAAATCCTAAAACAGATAGTACTTTGATGAATCAAGAAAACTCATTTATGATGCCTAAAGAAGATGTTACTTATTCTATTTTTAATGCAATTATTCCTATTTTTGTACTTATTATAGTTTCTATTGTAGGATTTTATATAAATGGTGTTTCAGGTTTAGAAGGTGAAGCTTTAAAGATTGTAGAAGCTGCTCCTTACTCTTTTGAAGCAATTAGAGAAGCTTTTGGTGCTGCTGATGCGTCTATTGTTATTTTTGAAGCTGCATTATTAGCTTCACTTGTTGCTATTGGTATGGGATTACAACAAAAGATTTTCTCTCTACATGAAGCAATTGAGACTTGGGTTTATGGAGTTAAAGCCTTAGTTATTACGGCTGTGATTTTAATCCTTGCTTGGTCTTTATCTTCTGTGATGAAAGAGCTAGGAACTGCTCAATATCTTGTAACACTTTTATCAGATAGTACACCTCAGTTTATTTTACCAACTGTGATTTTTATACTTGGTTCTATCATCTCTTTCTCAACAGGAACATCTTATGGAACAATGGGAATTTTAATGCCTTTAACAATTCCTTTAGCAAGTGCTGTAGGAATTCATACAGGTTTAGAAGGGAATGAACTTCATAGTTATATTGTTCTAAATGTAGGTGCTGTATTAACAGGTGCTATTTTTGGGGATCATTGTTCGCCTATTTCTGATACATCTATTTTATCATCAATGGCTTCATCTTGTAACCACATGGATCACATCGCTACGCAATTACCTTATGCATTATTTGTAGGGGCTGTTGCTATTGTTTGTGGATATATCCCAGCTGCATTTGGAGTACCTGTATACTTCTTACTACCAATTGGATTACTTGTAGTATTCTTAGTAATCAGATTTTATGGGAAACCTTATATTACAAAATAAAAAGAAAGGAATTTAATTCCTTCTTTTTATGTCCTTACATATCTTATTTTATATAATTTTATTATTTTTTTAAATTTTTAATATATAATACTTTATTAAAATATTATTTAAAAGAGTACTATGTCAAACAACGAAAAACTATTAACAAAAAATGATGATTCAGCTTTAATAGTAGAATGTCACCATTGTGAAGAAGAAAATACAATTAATCTTTCTCAAACAATTAAATGTAAAAATTGTAAAAAGCCAATAAATGGCTCTATGATTAAATATAAGTCAAATGGAATTGTAGTTTTAGGAAGTTTAATGGCTGGGGTAACTGCTGGAGCAGTATTAGAAGATAAAGAGTTAGTTTCAAGTGAGGTTTTATATGTATCAGGAACAGCTGTGGTAACATACGCAGTTATTGCTAGAACTAAGCTTGAGACTGAATACAAAATGATGAAAAAATGTATTGATAAATTTGGCTCCACTGATGAGGTTAGAGATAATTGTTTTTGTGTGGTTAAAAAGTTAAGTTCTTTTATGACTAAAGCACTTTCAAAAGATAAAGAATGGGTTGAAGATGAATTAGAAAAAAAATATGAAAAATGTTCTTCAAAAGAAGATTAATCGAACCAATGTTCGATATCTTCATCTTTTAATAGTTCATGTTTAAAATATGAACTTTTTATAAACTTATAGTATTCTTCAAGTTCAAGATATGTGTTATTTTGAAAGTTGTTATTTGTTCCTACTCTTTCTTCCCATCTTTCAAGTTTTCTTTTTAAATTTTTTGCTGTTGTCTCGATATGAGGATTTTCTTCAATGTAATATTTACTAAATCCATGTAGTGTTTTAGGGGTAAATTTTTTGTTTGTTTGAACTTCTTTATAAAAGATTTCCCATAATTTTCTAAAATTTTTATTACTATCAATTTTTGTCCCCAATTTTGTCCCCTTGTTCTTTGTAATACTTACATTACTGATTAAATATTTAATTATATTATCAGGAAATTTAAAAGGAGGTTATTATGGCAAATAATAATCATAAAGCAAACCAAGCTAATTCAAACAAAGGTACAAGTGGAACAAATAATGCAAATGCAAAAGTTCATGGAAATAGAGGTGCTCAAATGAATCCAAATAATAAAGGTTCTAAAGGTAAATAAAAATATAGGAAGTTCTACTTCCTATATAAAAACTAAGGAAAAATATGAATAATAAAAAAGTGACAGTTTTTATTGATTGTGAGAATATAAGTAGTGAATATATTCCTCAAATATTTGAAAACTTAAAAAAATTTGCTTCAATATCTTTTGCAAAAGCCTATGGAAATTGGAAAATTCTAGGTAAGAATTGGGAAAAAATGATTTTAAAGTATGGAATAGAAGAAGAACATGTAATTTCTACAATAAAAGGTAAAAATAGCGTTGATATAAAAATGACTATTGATATTTTAAATATGAGTAATAAAAATAATGTAGATTCAGTAGTTATCATTTCAAGTGATAGTGATTTTAGAAGTTTAGTTTTAGATTTAAAATCTAAGAATATTGAAACAATAGGTTTTGGTGAGGTAAAAACCCATGAATCTTTAAAAAATGTATACAATACTTTTATAGAATTACCAATTAATTTAAATATTAAAAAAAATGATAAATTGTTAATTATTTTAAAGGATGCTATAAAAAATGTAAAGTCATTTAGGGGTGTTACTTTAATCTCTCAAATAGGTAGTTATTTAAAAGAAAAAGATCCTTATTATAGACCTAAAAATTTTGATGTTAAGTCTTGGACAGAAGCATTTAAAAAATATGAAGAAATTTTTCAAATTGGTTATTTAGATAAAAGAAAAAGTATTATGTATGTAAAAGAACTTAAATAGGATATAGATTATATCCTATTTAGAAGCTTATCTAAAAGTCTTGTAGATAAAACTCTTTTGAAGAAACCTAAGATATATGTAGCTTTTGTTACATAATATCTTGGTTTTGGATTGTTTGATTTCATGATTTCTAAAATCACATTTGCTACTGATGTTGCTGGAAGATTAAAAGGTGTAGTATCTTTGTCATTTTCAAGTCTAGCTTTTAGCTCTTTTTTGTATGTATCTTTGAAAAAACTATTTTCTATATCTATATTTTTATTGAATTTTTTTAGGGCATTTTCTCTAAACTTTGAAGTAACAGGGCCTGTATTTATCGATGAAATAAAGATATTTGTTCCCATAAGCTCTTGTCTCATAGTATCGGCTAAACCTTCAATAGCATATTTTGAAGCATTGTAAGCACCTCTGAATTTAAGTGAGATTATTCCTAAAACAGATGAGTGTTGTATGATTTTCCCATAGCCTTGAACTCTAAAAATTTTCATAGCTTGTAGTGTAACTTCATGTAGTCCAAAGAAGTTTGTTTCAAACTGTTCTTTTAGTGTTTCTACACTTACATCTTCAACTGCTCCTGGTTGTCCATAACCTGCATTGTTGAAAACAGCATCTAGTTTTTCATCTTTGTTTAAAATATATTTTAAAGCTTGTGAAATTTCCTCTTTTTTTGTAACATCAATCTTAAGTGCTTCAAAACCTAAAGCTTTTAATGAGTTGACATCTTCTATATCTCTTGCACTCGCATAGACTTTGTAACCATTGTCTTTGAGTGTTTTTGCTGTTTGCAGTCCAATACCTGTGGAACATCCTGTGATTAAAATATTTTGCATTTATTATCCTATTTTTGAAAAGAGTTTAATACTCTCCCATGATTATCTGTTCTAAAGCCCTTTTGGGTACACAATGAGTGTCATTTTTTTCTCTGTAGTAGTTCGTATCAAAGTTTGTTGTATCAACTAGTTTGATATTTTCATCTTCAACACCTACAGCTATTCCTATCATAACATCTAGATTATCTGGAATTACAAAAAGCTTACGACATAACTGTTTATCTATTGAAGCAAGTGGTGCTGTAGCTAAACCTTTTGCTTTTGCAGCTAAAGAAATAGCTGTAAAAGAAGCACCTGCATCAAACATAGGAAAACCATCTATCATTTGATCATTTAACATCAAAATAAAAGCACTTGGTCTCTCTTCTTCACTTTGAGACCAGTCTTCTAAATGACTAGCCCAAGAAGCACTTCTAGCTAGTTTTAGTACATCTTCTTCTTTTGTAACAAGGATGTATTTTATAGGTTGCATATTTTTAGCACTAGAAGTTATTCGTGCTAGGTCAATAAGCTCTTTTAAGTCTTCAAGATTTACTTTTGTATCTTTTTTAAATCTTCTTGTAGTTCTTGCATTTTGGATTAAAGTTTTTAGTTTTTGATAGTTCATTTAAACTCTTTTTTTTAATTTCTTGTTATTATACCAAACTGAAAATTAGGTAGGATTATGAAAGATATAAAAGAGCTTTTAGATAAAGAAGTTTGTAGTAGAAATAGTAACTGTGAGTTGTCATACGATAAACCAGACCCACTTTTAGTGGCAAGTAGATATGATGATGAGTTTATAATACTTATATGTGCACTTTTTGCTTATGGAAATGCAAGGTTGATAGTGAAGTTTTTGGATTCACTTGATTTCTCACTTCTTGATAAAAGTGAAGAACAAATAAATAAAGCACTATATGGATACTACTATAGGTTTCAAAATAGTGAAGATGTAAAGATGATTTTTCAAACTTTTAAAAAACTAAGATCTGAGGATAGCTTAGAAAATATCTTTTATGAAGGCTACAAAAAAGAAAACAATATCCTAGAAGGTTTAGATACACTAATCACAAAAATCCACCAAATAGCAAACTATAAATCTCAAGGTTTTACTTTTTTGGTTTCAAGTCCTTTCAAAAGAGATAAACAAGGAAATATAAAACAAATAGGAAATGCTCCATACAAAAGATGGAATATGTTTCTTCGATGGATGGTAAGAAAAGATGAACTTGATATGGGACTATGGAAAAAAATAAGCAAAAAAGACTTAATCCTTCCCTTAGATACCCACACTTTCAAAGTATCACAAAAACTAGGCTTATGTGAAAGAAAAACTTATGATTTAAAATCAGCACTTTTAATAACTGAAAAACTAAAAGAGTTTGATATAAATGATCCTGTGAAGTATGACTTTGCACTTTATCGGATTGGGCAGGAGAGGATGATATAAGTAAATATTGTATAAGTAGACTTTATTTTGAAGAGTTTAAAACACATACTTTCACGTAGTTCATCAGGCTTTCAATATTTAAACTGAATTTGAGAAAAGATACAATGAAAGTCTTACAAAACATTAGGTGTTGACTGATTAAAAAACTGTCTACTCTTTTGGGTCATTCCATCAGGAGATGTTTTATATACATTTATTCTTATTTTTATTTGATTTAGTAAGTCTTCTTTCAATTAGAACCTTTTTTATTAATTTTTAGCTTTTAGAGTGTATCTTAAATAATATGAGTTAATTATATTTAAATATAGTATAATATAATATTAGTTTTTGTTTATTTTAGTTAAAATATATAATTTATATAATTATTAATGTTGAAATAATCTAATAAGGAGTGTAGGTGAACTATCCATTACATGATCTTTCTTGGCAAGAATTTGAAGATGTTGCTATCTCTATTTGTGAAGAAATACTAGGAGTAGCAACAATAAAATTTGCTGATGGGAAAGATGGTGGAAGAGATGCAAAATTTACAGGAACCGCAAATCATTTTCCAAGTAATGCAAGTCCATGGAATGGCAAATTTATTATTCAAGCAAAACATACTACTAATATGGTTGCTAGCTGTACAGACAGTGAATTTAATACACTCTTAAAAAAAGAAGTGAAAAGCATTAAAGCCTTAAAAGATGATGATAAAATAGACAACTATATAATGTTTACAAATAGAAAATTAACAGGACTTCAAGACCCTAAAATTGAAGATTTTATAGAAGAAGAACTTAACATAAATAATCAAATATTAGGTGTTGAAAGAATCCAAAAATGGCTGCAAGACTATCCCCAGATAGCAAAAAAACATAAGTTAGATAATTTATTATTACCATTACAATTTTATGAAAAGGATTTAAAAGATATAATTCTTTCTTTTTCAGATATTGACTTTAGTAATGATGATTTACAAGAAATACAACGAAAAAATGATAAAATAAAAATTGAAGATAAAAATGACTTAAACAAATTAAGTAAAGAATATTTTAACAACTCTTTAAAACGTTCAATGAAAGACTTTGCAGAAATAGAACATTTTTTTAAAAGTCCAAAGAATAAAAAATTAGCAAAAATGTATGATAATACAATTGATGATATTCAATCAAAAATATTGGTAAAAAGAAGTGATTTCCATACTTTTGAGGAAATTATCGAATATTTATATGATTATATGCTAAATAAACAAGAGTTGTTTTTAAAAGATAATAGGAGATTAATAAGAGTGTTTTTACATTATATGTATTTTCATTGTGACATAGGTATTACAGAATGAGTTATTTAAAACCCACTAAACATATTAACTTACAATATTCTATAGTTAATATTTCTGCTAATATACTAAAATTGTTAAAAGAAAATACAATTATTGAATATACTGAATTACTTGATGTATTAAAACAAAAAATTGGAGATGAAGTAGGTGAAGTTTTTTTACTTAGTTTATCATTTCTATATATGCACAAAAAAGTTGAATATATAAAAGATTTAGATGTGATAAGGCTTATAGATGAAAATATCTAAAATATATGCAAATAAATTTTTTAAAAATGTTTCTTTTAATGAAACTGGACTTAATGTAATTGTTGGAAAAATATCTGATAGAGAGAATACAGAGCTTGACTCTCATAATATTGGGAAGTCTTTATTGCTTGAAGTAATTGATTTTTTATTACTAAAAAAAGTAAGTAATAAAAATAAATACTTTTTAACTAAACATCAAATATTTGAAGAGTCTATTTTTTTCGCTGAAATTAAATTAAATAGTGGTCAATATCTAATCATTAGAAGATCTACTGAAAACAATACTAAGATATCATTTAAAATTAACGATTTTAAACTTGAAGATTTCATTACTGATATAGAAGAATGGGATGAAGAAAATATAGCTATTGATAAGGCTAGAGAAACTCTAAATAGCTATATATGCTATGATATTTTACCAAATTGGAAGTATAGAAAAGTAATTAACTATTTTATGCGATATCAAAATGACTATATTGATGTTTTTAAACTTAGTAAGTTTCAAGGTGTACATAAAGATTGGAAACCTATGGTTTTTGACTTATTAGGATTTGATGGAAAACTTATTGACGAGAAGTTGAGTTTAGAAGAAAGCTTTGAAGAACAAAAAGCATTATTAAAAACACTGGAAACTGAAAATAAGGTTTCTAGTGAAGATGAAGATAAAGTTGTTGGTTTAATTGCAATTAAACAAAATGAATTTGACACACTATCAGAAGAAGTAGATAAATTCAATTTTTATGAAAAAGATAATGCAGAAAAAGAAAAACTAATTAATGATATTGAAAGTCAAATTAAATATGCTAATACAGACCATTACAATATAAAATATGAAATAGACAAGATTGAAAGCTCTTTGAATACAGATGTTGACTTAATTGACATAGAGGATATAAATGAACTCTACAAAGAAGTAGAAATATTTTTTCCAGATACTCTAATAGAAGAGTATGAAAAAGTATTAAATTTTAATAAAGAAATTACGAGTGAAAGAAATCAATATTTATCTGAAAATTTGACTTCATTAAAAAAGGATTTGGAAGAAGTTGAATCTTTATTAAAAAATCTTGAAGAAGAAAAATCTGTTATCTTTATGGATATTACAGAAAAAACAACATATGATAAATTTAAAAAATATCAAAAAGATTTAGCAAAAACAGAAGCAGATATTATAATACTACAAAATAAACTAACAAGTATTAATAAAATGTCTTTAATACAAGAGAAAATTAATAACCTAGAAACTGAAATAAAAACAAAAGTAGCAGAACTAAAAAAAGAAATATTGAAACAAAACCATAAGCATATTAGAAAACTATTCAATGAATTTACAACAAAAGTTTTAAATACTCCAGCAGTATTATCTGTTAAATCAAATAAGAGCAATAATATTGAGTTTGAAGCGGAGTACCAAAATCAAACAGAACTTATAACAACAGATTTAGCTAGAGGTAATACCTATAAAAAAATATTGTGTGCTGCATTTGATACTGCATTGCTTCAATTTTATAGTGACAAATCTTTCTACAAGTTTGTATACCATGATGGAGTTTTAGACAGTTTAGATATTAGAAAAAAAGAAAAATATATAGAACATGTTAGAGATATCTCGAATACACATAATATTCAATATATTTTAACAGTAATAGAATCAGAAACATTTGATTTAAGAACTGAATTTAAATTTACTGAAGATGAAGTTCGTTTAGTATTATCAGATGAATCATGTGAAGAAAAACTTTTTGAACATTGTTTTTAAAGATAATTGAAACAGTTTATCAATCTGGATAAAATAACTTATACTTAGAAGTTCAAATTATCTAAGTTAATATAGTAAGTTCAGCAACCTGTAGTTTTTGGAGTATATTCCAAAAGTAAGGTTTTTAAATTACATAATTTAATATATTTTATGTGGTTTAAATTTTATTATAGATAATCTAAAAGTAACTACCATAACATATTTTTAGTAAATTATTAATAAATTCACACATTGATAAAAATACGATAATCGTATATAGTGACTAAACAAAAGGGGGTATCAAATGACACAAACAGAAATTAGTAAATATTTAGATATACCATTGACAACATTAAATGACTGGAAAAAAGAAGATAGTAATAGATATAAATTATATCAGTTATTGATAAGTCTTGATAAAAGTGATGTTGTCAAAAAATTAAATAAAAAAGTTAATCATAGGTTTTTTAATATTTTAAATAGAAATATTGATGATAACTCAAAGTCAACATTTGATGAAATAAGAAAAGCTTTTAGTAAAAAAGATTATAATGATGGAACTATCAAGGAACAAACTATTTATTCAAAGTTTTTTAAAGAATTAGAAGTAAACGAATTAGAAGATTTTGTTAATACCTTTAATGTTTCTAAAAGAGATATAAAAAGTATTTATATTTCAAGTCCATTTAGAAACTTAAGTCGTGTTGCAAAAAACTGGGATAAAAGGTTTAGATTAAAGCATCTTCCTTTACAAAAAGAACATAACAAATTCCCTTTTAATATTTAAGTTTTATTCTATTAGTAAATCTAATCATATATTATTCATATTCATTTTTTATCTTTTGATTCTTTTATACTTTTTTATCACTTCTAGTTTCAATTATCAACACAACTTATCCAAAAATTATCACTTTTTGAGTTATTTGTGTGGGTAAAATATAACTTTTTTATGTTATTATATGTCTCAATTAGGGGTATATGATGATATTTGAAGACGAAGAAAAATTATTAAAAATAATAAAATACTCACCTACAGTTTTTATAGTTATAGTAACAACTATATTTCTTATAATCCAATACACAAAAACAAAAACAAGTTTTGAAAATGAAAAAAACAATATTCAAGCAGAATATTCTCAAAAAAATAAAGAACTTATAAAACAAAGAGTTTCAGAAGTTTATGACTTTATAAAAAGAGAGCAAGAACAAACAGAAAACAAACTAAAAAGCTCACTAAATGAAGCTGTAGATAATGCCTATGCTATTGCTTCTAGTATCTATTTAGAAAATAAAGATAAAGACATAGAAACTGTAAAAAAACTGATAATAGATGCCCTTAGAAATATTCGATTTTTAGATGGTAGAGGTTACTATTTTGTATATGAGAATAGTGGTAAAAACCTACTTCTTCCTCATAATCGTGAGCTTGAAGGTAAGGATTTTTGGAATCACCAAGATGCAAAAGGTACTTATATCATAAAAGATATGACATCACTACTTAGCAAAAATGATAAAGCATTTTATGAATGGTACTGGTTCAATCCCAAAAATCCTGACAAACAAAGAAAAAAACTTGGTCTTGTAAAAAACTTTGAACCCTTTAACTGGTTTATCGGTACAGGAGAATATATAGAAGATTTTGAAAAACAGATTCAAGAGAGGGTTTTACGACATATACGTGAAATAAGATATGGTAAAAGTGGTTATATTTTTATCATCAATTATGATTCTATTTATTTAAGTCATATAAGAAAAAACTTTATAAATCAAAGTGCAATAGATAATAATGACACTATTAATATAAAAAAAGTTATTGATGATCTATTTGAAATATCTAAAAAAGGTGAAGGATACTATACCTATATTCAAAATAAAAAACCAGGTATTGATGAGCCAATCAATAAAACAAGTTATGTAAAAGGTTTAAATGAATGGAACTGGATGATAGGAACAGGTTTTTATGAAGATGAAATAGAAAACTCAATAAAACAAAGAAAAACTCAATTAGAAAAGCAATTTGAACAGTATCTTTTAAATACTTTAGAAGTTACAATCCTTGTAACAGTTGTTTTACTTACAATATCGACTTATCTTTCACGGATTTTGAGAAAAAGATTTTTAAGATATAAAAGAGCTATAGAAGAAAAAGCTTTAGAAAACACAAGACAACAAACCTTATTAGCTCAACAATCAAAGATGGCAGCAATGGGTGAGATGATAGGTAATATAGCCCATCAATGGAGGCAACCTCTTTCTATAATATCAACAACAGCAAGTGGACTAAAGCTTCAAAAAGAGATGAGTATTTTAAGTGATAAGTGTCTTATCGAAGGTCTTGACAATATAAATAACACAGTTCAATACTTATCAAATACAATAGATGATTTTAGAAACTTTTTTAAAACAGATAAAGATAAAAAGTGTTTTTATCTCCAAGAGGCTTTAGATAATGCTTTATCTTTAGTGAAAACAAGTTTTAAAAATAAAGACATAACGATTATACGAAATAATGAAGACTTTCAAATAAATTCTTACAAAAATGAACTTATTCAAGTACTAATAAATCTTTTGAATAATTCAAAAGATGAACTTATAAAAAAAGATAAAGATTTTGAAAAGTTAGTATTTTTAAATGTATCAAAAGTCGATGATTCAATTAAAATCCAAATAAAAGACAACGCAGGAGGAATTCCTAAAAATATTATAAATAGGATATTTGAACCATACTTTACTACAAAACACCAAGCACAGGGTACTGGAATAGGGCTTTATATGAGTAGAGAGATTATCGTAAAAAATATGAATGGAAAAATAGAAGCTTATAATACTTCTTTTACTTACAACAGCACACTTTTTAAAGGTGCTGTTTTTGAGATAGTATTGCCTTTTGATAGTTAAGTATTTTTACTAAACTTCATTCATCCTTTTTTCAAACTGAGCATTTAGTTTTTCAAGTTCAGTTTGAAGTTCTATAAGTCTTGCTTGTTTTTTCTGTTTTTCAACTCCATCTAAAGCTTCAATTTCTTCTATTTCAAGTTTTAGTGGTTTAGTTGCTTTACTTTTTTCAGCTACGATTATTGATCTTAATTTTCTTATTTCTTTTTTGTTTCTTTTTGGTTTTGCTACTTTTTTCTTTGGTTCATCTTGACCATCATCCCAACCACCTTTTTCTAAGAACTCATCATAAGTTCCATTGAAGTAATCAGCACCATCATTTGTAAAGATAATAAGTCTATCACAAACAGCTCTTAGTAACTCTTCTGAGTGAGTAACTATCATACAAGAACCTTCAAAAGCTTTGATAGCATTTGTAAGAGCATCAATTGAGTCTATATCTAAGTGGTTTGTTGGCTCATCTAGGAAAAGTAAGTTAACATCTTGTGCGATAATTTTACCAAGCATTACTCTTGATTTCTCACCACCTGAAAGAAGTGAGATTTTCTTTTTTGCATTGTCTCCACTGAACATCATAAGACCACATATACTTCTAATAACTGCTTCTGGAAGTTTATGATTTACACTGTAAATTTCGTCCATAATAGTATTATCTTTATTTAAGTGTGAGATATTTGTTTGTCCAAAATGTCCAAAAACACAAGATGGATGAAAATCTACACTTCCACTTAAAGCTTGAAGTTCTCCAGCTATTGTGTTTAATAAAGTTGATTTTCCTTTACCATTTTTACCTATGATACCTATTGTTTCACCACGACTAAGTGCAAAAGTTATATTTTTGAATAGTATATTATCGGGTGTGTACCCAAAGCTTAAATCTTTTACTTCAAGTAAAAATTTAGCTGCTGTGTCTTTGTAGTTAAAATCAAACTTTAAGTTTGCATCATAATCTATATCTTCAAGGATTTCCATTTTTTCTAAAATTTTTATTTTTGATTGTGCAAGTGTTGCTGTAGCTGCTCTTGCTTTGTTTTTAGCAATAAACTCTTCTAAATCTTTTATCTTTTTTTCTTGGGCAATTTTTTGTTTTTCATGGTGTTCTTCATTTGCCAATATTTGCTCATAGAACTTTCTAGTACCACCTTGAATCATAAAGGCACTTTTTCTTACGATTCCTAAAGTATGAGTACAAACACTATCCATAAACTCTCTATCGTGAGTGATTAAGATAACTTCTCCTTGAAATGACTTCAAGAAAGCTTTTAGCCATCTAATAGATAAAATATCTAAGTAGTTTGTTGGCTCATCAAGTAAAAGCATATTAGGTTCAGTAAGTAGAAGTTTTGCTAGATTTATTCTGATTTGATAACCACCTGAAAAAGATTTTGGATCTTTTTCTAAATCTTCTTCACTAAAACCAAGACCAAAAAGCATTTTTTCAGCTTTGTAAATATCATACTTATCATCTTCACTTAAAGCAAGTGCTGTTTCATCTATAAGTTTCTTTTCCGTAAAATCAAAATACTGTTTTAAAGCACCAATTTTATAAGCCTTAGGAAATTTAATCTCTCCCATGTCTTGTGGTTCTTCACCTAGTATTAGTTTAAATAGGGTTGATTTTCCTGTACCATTTCTTCCAACTAAACCTACTTTATCTCCTTGATTTAGTCTAAGGTTTAGCTCACTATAAAGCTCTCCTGTTGGATAGCTTTTTGATATATTTATTAATTCAATCATGATTCTCTTTTTGCAGTTTTTTAAGAAGGGGATTATATGATATACGTGATTATAAATCTATAAATTAAGTCTATTTTATTTATTTAAATCCATAATTTTATAATTGTCTGTTTTTTACATATAATAGTCCGTTTTTTACCTTTATATATTTTAGACTACTTGTTAGAATACATAAAAATTTAAAAAGGTTAAAAATTATGAAAACAAAAATATTATTCGCAGTTCAAATATTAGTAGGTATCTTACTTCTTGTATTTGGTCTAAATAAGTTTTTACATTTTATGGCAAATCCTCCTGTTTCAGAAGAAATGGGTATGTTTATGATGGCGTTAGCAAAAACAGGTTATATCTTCCCTATAGTAGGAGCTATTCAAGTATTATCAGGTTTATCTTTTATTTTAAATAAATTTACAGCATTGATGGCTGTAGTTATTGTTCCTGTTATGTTAAATGCTGTGTTAGCTCATGCTTTCCTAGATCCATCGGGTATTGCAGGCTCATTAGTGATTTTAATTTTAGTTATAGTAGTTATGTTTAAAAATAAAGAGGCTTATTCTTTAGTTTTAAAGGCTTAATTATTTATAATATTAAAAAAATAAGTATTAGAAAGAAAATAAATGAATAATGATTTTTTAGAAGTACCTTTTCAGAAATTAGATGATGAAAATATAGAGTTTCAAATTTTAGATATGAAAAAACTTCTAAAATCTACTAGCTTTCAACACCAATTAGAAAAACATCATAGAATAAAGTTTAATTCAATTATGATTGTTATTGAAGGTTTTGGTGAACATAATATAGATTTTAAATCATATACATACAAAAAAGGAACAGTTTTATTTATAGCTAAAAATCAAGTTACTTCTTTTAAGTTAAATCCAAATATGAAAAGTTATATTTTAGAATTTACAGAAGACTTCCTTTGTAGTGTTGTAAAAGATAATATAACTGATATGTTTGATTATATGAGGTATTCTCCTGCCTTGGAATTAGATGAAAGTAATTTAAAATCAATATTCAAAAATATAAAACTTCTAACTCATCAGTTGCAGCAACCAGCTGATGAGTATAAAAAGCCTATAATACAATCTTTATTTCAAGCTTTATTATTTCAACTAAAAAGACAAAGAGTAAAAGATTCTACTCCTATTAAAACAAAAGATGAAAAGCTATATAATGAATTTGTATATTTAGTAAGAAACACTCACAAATATACATTTAGAGTAGAGGACTATGCAAGAAAGTTAGATATTTCTAGTAAAACACTTTCAAGAGTTTTACTTAAATACACAAATAGAACAACAAAAGCTTATCTTGATGAGTCTTTATTAATCAAAATAAAAAGATATCTTTTAGATGAAAAACTCACTTTACAAGAAATAGCAAATAAACTAGATTTTGATGAAATTACTAATTTAATAAAGTTTTTTAAAAAGTTTGAAAAAATAACTCCTTCTGGGTTCAAAACTAGCCAAGAAAAAAGTAGAAATTCTAAGGTATTATAAGCACAAATTTGATAAAATCTATACCTTATAAAAGTTTCAAAATCAAAAGGTTTAATAATAATGAGTGAAAATAAAGATTTTTTACGTCTTAAAGTTGAAGAAGACTTAAAAGCTGGCAAGTATAATGAGGTAGTTACAAGATTTCCTCCAGAGCCAAATGGCTTCCCTCACATAGGACACGCTAAATCTATTTGTATAAATTTTGGTATTGCAAGTGATTACAATGGGCATTGTAATCTTAGAATGGATGATACAAATCCTACAAAAGAAGATACTAAGTATGTTGAAGCACTAAAAGATGCTGTTCAATGGCTTGGTTTTGACTGGGGGAAAAGTGTGTATTTTACTTCTGATTATTTCCCAAAAATATATGATTATGCAGTACAGCTTATCAAAATGGGTAAAGCTTATGTTGATAGCATTGATGAAGAGCAGATGAGAGAATTCAGAGGTACTGTAACACAAGCTGGAAAAAGAAGTGAATATGCAAATAGAAGTATAGAAGAAAATTTAGACCTTTTTGAAAAAATGAAAAATGGTGAGTTCAAAGATGGTGAACATGTATTAAGAGCTAAGATTGATATGGGTGCTGCTAATATGAAGCTTAGAGATCCCCTTCTTTATAGAATCAGACATGCACATCACTTTAGAACAGGTGATGAGTGGTGTATTTATCCTATGTATGATTTTGCTCACTGTTTATCTGATTATATTGAGGGTGTAACTCATTCTATTTGTACTTTAGAGTTTGAAAACAATAGAGATATTTATGATTGGGTTTTAGATACTTTAGAATTAACTCCTCCAAGACCATATCAACATGAGTTTGCTAGACTTGGTATAAATTATACTGTTATGAGTAAAAGAAAGCTTTTAGAGTTAGTTGATGGTGGCTATGTAAGTGGTTGGGATGATCCTAGAATGCCTACTATTGCTGGATACAAAAGAAGAGGGTATACAAAAGAGTCTATTTTAAACTTTTGTGATCAAATAGGTATTGCTAAAGCTAACTCTATGGTTGATGTAGCTCAATTAGAGTTTGCAATAAGAGATGATTTAAATAAAAAAGTGCCAAGAGTTATGGCTGTACTTGATCCTTTAAAAGTTACTATAGAAAACTATGAAGGTTTAGAGCAAATAGAAGCTTCTTATTATCCTCATGATGTACCAAAAGAAGGAACAAGAAAAATACCTTTTTCAAAAGAGTTATATATAGAAAGAGAAGATTTTACTGAAAATCCTCCAAAAGGCTATTATAGACTTACTCCTGAACAACCTGTAAGACTTAGACATGGGTATATTATTTCATGTACAGATGTAATAAAAGATGAAAATGGAAATATTACAGAAATAAAAGCTAAGTATTATCCTGATTCAAAAAGTGGAAGTGATACAAGTGGTATAAAAGTAAAAAGTGCTATTCAATGGGTGAGTGCAAAACAAGCTATTAAATCAGAAGTAAGAGTATATGATAGATTATATGCAAATGAAGCTCCAGAAAGTTTAGAGGATTTAAATCCTAATTCTCTTACTATTATTAAAGAAGCTTTAGTTGAACCAGCTGTAGTTACTGAGAAACCAGATGAAAGATTCCAGTTTGAAAGACAAGGGTACTTTTATGCTGATCCTATTGATTATAGTGAAGAAAAACCAGTATTTAATAAAATTGTAGGCTTAAAAGATTCATGGGCTAAAAAAACAACAAAAGTAAAGCCTAAAGAACAAGCAAAAAAACAAGAAAAAAAAGAAATGGTTCATGGTGAAGCCCAAGCAATGAATGAACAACAACAAGCTTTATTTGATAAGTATATAAATGAATTAAAATTAAATGCAGAAGTTTCAAATATTATAGCAAGGGATGAATATCTAGCTTCATTTTATGAAAAGGCTCTAATTGAAGTACCAAGTAGTAGTGTTTCTTTAGCAAATATAGTAGTTACAGAAGTAGCAAGACAAATAAAAGAAACATCTGTAGAAGAGCTTAAGTTTAATGCAAGTCAAATAGCAAGTTTAGTGAAAATGCTTGATGAAAAAACAATTTCAAGTAAGATAGCAAAACAAGTATTTGAAGAAATGACAAAAACAGGTGATGAACCAGAGAAGATTGTTAAATCAAAAGGCTTAGTTCAAATAAGTGATCCAGAAGTAATTACTCCAATAATAGTTGAGGTAATTGAAAAAAATCCTGATAATGTAGAGAAATTTAAAGCTGGAAATACTAAATTATTAGGCTTCTTTGTAGGGCAAGTTTTAAAAGCAACACATGGTAAAGCAAATCCACAAGTAGTGAATAAATTAGTTGCTCAAGCTTTAAAATAAAACAAAATAAAAGAAGTTAATTTTGTTAACTTCTTTTTTATAGATATAGAAAAAGGATTTTGATGATAAATACTAGTATAAATGCTTATATGCAAAATGGTGGAATTCAGAAATCAAACTTACAAAATCAAAATACAAACAAAGAATCAAGTATTGATAAACCATCAATGAGTGACGAAATAAAGCTTGAAATTTCAGATGAATCAAATGCTTTAATGAAAATTGATAGTTTACAAAAACAACTAGAAGATATTTTTGGAACAAAAAAAGTATTAACTTCTGATGAATTAAAAAAAGAAAGTGAACTTAAAGCTCAAATAAAAGAATTAGAAGTTAATAGTGAGCTACCTTATTCTCAAGATGATAAAGACATAATAAACAAAATCAATATAGAAATACAGAAATTATTAGAAAAAGATTATCATAGTGTTCAAGATGATGAACAGATGTTTAGCTTAACTAAACAGTTAGATGAAATAGGTAAAAAGTATGAAGATTCAACACTTTCTACATCTGATAATACAAAAAAAGAGAATTTAATAAAAGAGTTAAGAACTTTACAAGGACTTAAAAACCCAGACGCTTATGAATTGATTGAAGCAGATAAAATAAATAAAAAGATTGATATAGTTAAACTTGAATATCAGGTAAGTCAACTTGATAAAAATAGTGATTCTTACATTTCTGATAAGCAAGCACTTAGTGAAAAGATTTCAGCTAATTTTGAATCATTATCAAAACTTGATAATGAAAAAGAAAGATATAAAAGTGAAGAAGTAAGAGAAACTGCAAAAAAATCAATACAAACAAGTCTTTCAAATATTGATTCTATAAAAGATAATTTTTATAATTCAAAAACTTCATCTAATAGTTATGATAATCTTTTTAGTTTAAATAAAACTACTACAAATAGTTTAGATTCTAGCGAACCAGCAGAAGAAAAAGAAACAAATAAATGGTTGAACTTTTTACAAGATTCAAGAAAAGACCTTTATTCATCAAATATAAGTGAAAATGAAAAAATACAAAATTTAATGCAAAGAGTTAGTGTTTTACATGAGTAAAATATATTTTAAATATATCTAAAGTATATAAATCTTATTATAAAAAAAACAAAATAGGCTATTTTTAGTATGAAAGAAAAAAAAATTAGAAGATCTAAGACTCAAACAATCACAGAACAAGTATATAAACAATTAGAACAAATGATTGTTTTTTGTGAGATTGAACCAGGTAGTGTTTTAACAGAGAAAGAAATTTGTGATATGTTAGGCGCAGGTAGAACACCTGTTCATGAGGCTTTACTTTTATTGTCAAAACGCTTTTTAGTAAATTTTTCAAAATTAGGTATTATGATTCCTGATATGAATTCATCAATACAACTACAACTTTTAGAAATGAGAAGACCTATTCTTAAAACTTGTGTTGAGTGTGCAATAAAAAGACTTACTCAAGTAGATAAAGATAATATTGCTGAATTATTAGATTCAGTAGATGACTTAACAGAACCAGAATTTTTAAATTGGTTAGAGAAAAGACAAGAAGTTTTATCAAAAGCTTCAAAAAATTTTTTTATATATGAAGAACTTAGAAACGTTCAAGGTTTATCAAGAAGATTTTGGTATTACTATTCAAAAAAAGAAGATAATGATGTCGTAAGAGAACTACATAAAAAAATATTAAAAGCTGTACATGATGAAAATGAAAAAGATGCAGTAAAATATGTTGATGAAATAATAGACTATATAGAAAACTTTGTGAAAAAAAACTCAATCTAATAAAATAAGCTTATTCCCTTTGAGGGAATAAATCAAAATACTTTTAAAAATATTTATACAATTTTAATTCAATACTAAATTATTTTTAAGATAAAAATAAAAAATTAAGTATAAAATATATTTTATAGTTTTGATTAAATTATATTAAATAGCATTAAATTTTTAAATAATAAACTTACACTTTTTTTACACTAACCTTTATGTAAACTTATAATATATTTTAAGTTTACATAAAGTATTCATGGGATAAACTTTTTTTGTACACAATTTAAGGAGAGAAAAAGTGAAAAAATTAAGTCTTAGTTTAATAGCTACATTAGCAATTTTAAATACAGCAAATGCTAATAGTTTATCAGAAGCATTTTCAAATGGTAAAGTCTCAGGTGAGTTAAAATCACAATTTTATCAAAAAGAAAGTAATGACTCAAAAAAAGTAAATATATGGACAAATGGTATAAACCTTTCATATCATACAGCTGATTATAATGGTTTAAGTGCAAAAGTTACATTCCAAGCTGCCTCAGTGGCTACAGAGGATTTAGATGAAAATCCAAATGCTTATGACGCTGATCAAAATGTTAGTGGAGCAGTTTTATCTGAATCATATATTCAATATAAAATGAATAATACAACATTGAAAGTGGGTAGACAGTATTTAGCAACTCCACTAATTGCATCTTCTGGTTCTAGAATTTTTAAAGAATCTTTTGAAGCTGCAACTTTAACAAATACAGATATAAAAGATACTTCTATTTCATTAATGTATGTAGGTAAGTATCAAGGTAGAACTGATGGAAATGAAGGTGCTCCTTCTTTTGATAGTTTAGGCGATGGTGTATTTTCTATTTATGCAACAAATAATTCAATTAAGAATTTAAGTTTAGCAGGACAATACGTAAAGGCTAAAAATTTATTAGCTAATAATACTAAAGATGTAAGTATTTATTATTTAAATGCAGAATATGATTTTAATGCTTTTAAATTAGGTGCTCAATATTATGGGTCTGATGATAATGGTGCAGCAAATAATGATGGGAATGCCTATGCCTTAAAAGCTTCAACAAATATAAAAGATTTATCTTTAGCTGCTTCTTATAGTGAAGTTTCAAAAGATGGTGGTATTGATGCATGGCACTTAGGAAATGGAGCTGATTATATTTATACATGGAGTTGGTATGCTGGTTCAAGATATTCAGCAGATATGAAAGCAACAAAGTTTGAAGCAGGGTATAAATTTACAGATAAACTATCTGCAAATATCATGCATATAAGTTGGAAAACAAGTACAAGCTCTAGGACTAAAGAAACAGACTATATAATAGATTACAAAGTTTCTAAAGACTTTTCGCTTAGATGGTTACATGGTCAATTAGATAATGCTAGTAATGAATATCAATCAAGAATTTACGCATCTTATAAGTTTTAAATATCAATTCCTCTTTTAGAGGAGTTGACAAGAGTTTAAAAGGCAAAATTATTATTTGTTCTCCTAAATTTTAAATGATAGTTTTGTCTTCTAAGCTTTTCTTTCAATCTTTTATTCACTAAAAAACAATCATAATAATAAGACTATTTTTAATATAAATAAATATTTAAAAAAAATAGTTTACTTAAATTAAACTTGTAATATATTTTAAGTTTACATTAAGTAAACATGGAGTAAACTTTTTATATATCATTTATATATAAGATATGTAGATAAAAAAAGAAAAGGAAATTCATGAGTAATAAAAAAACACCAGTAAAAACAGAATTATTTGCTTCAAAAGCACCATTAGAGTGGGCAATCACAGCTAATAATACTTTATATACGGCACAAATACCAATTGATGAGACAGGAAAAGTAGTTGAGGGTGGAATAGAAGCTCAAACAAGAAAAACCTTTGAAAACCTTGTTCATACTTTAGAGTGTGCAGGGGTTAGTACAAATGAAGTACTTCAAGTACTAATTTATGTAACTGATAGAGAGTATTTAGCAACAGTAAATAAAGTTTATGCAGAATATTTTGAAGCTCCATATCCAAACAGAGCTGCAGTAGTTGTTGCAGGTTTAGCAAGAGAAGAGATGCTTGTAGAGTTTGTAGTTTACGCTGAAGCTACTAAATAATAATAAAATACGAAAATTTAATAAAGGAAGATAGATGACTTATAATTACGAAGAAGGTTTATACATTAATGGCAAATGGCAAAAAGGTGTTTCTACAATTGAAAATATTAACCCATCAGATATTTCAGAAAATATTGGAAATGTAGCACAAGCAAGTGTTGAACAAGTAAATGAAGCAATTACTGCTGCTAAAACTGCACAACCACAATGGGAAAAAACTCCATTAGAGCAAAAAGTTAATGTTCTTCAAGCAATTGGTGATGAGCTAATTGAAAGATGTGAAGAGTTAGGTGAACTTTTAGCAAGAGAAGAGGGTAAATCAAAAGCTGAGGGTAAAGGTGAAATTTACAGATCTGGTCAATTCTTCCAATATTATGCAGCTGAGGTTTTAAGACAAATTGGTGAAAATGCAGCTTCTGTTAGACCTGGTATTGATATTGATGTAACAAGAGAAGCAGTTGGAGTTGTTGGTATTATTTCTCCTTGGAATTTCCCCACAGCAACAGCAGCATGGAAGATCGCACCTGCTTTAGCATTTGGTAATGCAGTTATTTGGAAACCAGCAAACTTAACACCAGCATCAGCTGTTGCTTTAACTGAAATCATTTCAAGACAAGATATTCCAGCAGGTACATTTAACTTAGTACTTGGTTCAGGTGGAACAGTTGGTGATACATTAATTAACTCAAAAGATATTAACGCTATTTCATTTACAGGTTCAGTTGAAACTGGTAGAAAAATTGCAGTAGCAACTTCTGCAAACTTTGTTAAATGTCAATTAGAAATGGGAAGTAAAAACTCACTTGTTGTAGCATCTGATGCTGATATTTCTGTAGCAGTTGAGTCAGCAATTGCTGGTGCATTCTCTGGTACTGGTCAAAAGTGTACAGCTTCTTCAAGATTAATCGTAATGGAAGATATTCATGATGAGTTTGTTGATGCAATGGTAAAAAGAATGGCTGAATTAAAAGTTGGTCATTGTTTAGAAGATGGAATCTTTATGGGTCCTGTTTCTGATAAAAATCAATTTGAGTCTAACTTCAAATGGATTGAAAGAGCAAAAGAGCTTGGTGGAAAACTAGTATTTGGTGGAGAGAAATTAAACTTAGAAAAAGAGGGATACTACATGAGTCCTACTTTATTTATTGATACAAAAAATGATTGGGATGTAAACCAAGAAGAAGTATTTTCACCTATGGCTTGTGTAATTAAAGTAAAAGATTTAGATGAGGCTATTAAAACTGCAAATGATACAAGATTTGGATTAACAGCTGGAATTATTACTCAAAGTTTAAAAACAGCAGCTATTTTCAAAAAAGAAGCACAAAGTGGTTGTGTAATGGTTAACCTTCCAACAGCAGGTACAGATTATCACGTACCATTTGGTGGAAGAAAAGAGTCAAGTTTTGGACCAAGAGAACAAGGTTCGTATGCAAGAGAATTCTACACAATTGTAAAAACAGCATACCAAAAACCTTACTAAGGAATAATATGTATAAAGATCAAATTATTATTGATGGTTTACAGTATTGTAAATGGGACAGAGACTATTTCCTTTCACTTCAAAAAAGTGGGATAACTGCTGTTCACGTTACACTTGTTTACCATGAAATGGCAAGAGAAACTCTAACAAGATTTGCTCAATGGAATAAATATTTTGAACAAAATAGTGATTTGATTATGCCAGTAATGAGTATGGAAGATGTTCATAAGGCAAAATCTACTGGTAAAGTAGGTATCTTCTTTGGAGCGCAAAATTGCTCTCCAATAGATGATGAAATAGGTTTAATTGAGGTTATGAGAAAACAAGGTTTACTTATTATGCAATTAACTTATAATAATCAAAGCTTATTAGCAACAGGGTGTTATGAGCAAAATGATAGTGGTATTACTAGGTTTGGTAAACAAGCAATAGAAGAAATGAATAGAGTTGGAATGATTGTTGATATGTCACATAGTGCTGAACGTTCAACATTAGAAGCAATTGATATTTCATCAAGACCTATTTGTATTTCACATGCAAACCCGACATTTGCCCATGATGCTTTAAGAAATAAATCAAATGAAGTTATTAAAGCATTAGCTTCAAGAGGTGGTTTATTAGGTTTTTCTTTATATCCGTTTCATTTACCAAATGGAAGTAAATGTACTTTAGATGATTTTTGTGAAATGATAGCAAAAACTGCTGATTTAGTAGGGGTTGATCATTTAGGTATTGGAAGTGACTTATGTCTAAACCAACCGCAAGAGGTTTTAGAGTGGATGAGAAATGGAAAATGGTCAAAAGCAATGGATTATGGAGAAGGGAATGCTTCAAATTCAGGATGGCCTGATGATTTACCTTGGTTTAAAGATGAGTCAGGGATGGAAAATATTTATAATGGTTTACTTAAATATGGATTTCAAGACAAAGAAGCTAATCAAATTCTTGGCGGGAACTGGTATAGCTTCTTAAAAGACGGTTTAGAACCTAAAAGTTAATCTTTTGAGAAAAACTTTTAGGTGATATTATCAAAAATATCATAAAAAGGATATGAAGATGGAAACGAATGTGGATACTTTAGAGCAAGTAGAAAGTCATGATGAAAAAATTGAAAAAAAACCACAATTAGATAAATTATCTTTGATAATTAGTAGTGGTTTTTTAGTAGCTTTTGTTATCTTAGCATTAGTTGATTCTAAACTTTTATCATCAATTGTAAATGGTGGTTTTGCTTGGTCATCAAAAATGTTTGGAGCTTATTGGCAGTTTTTATTATTTGCTACATTTATAGTAGGAATTGGTTTAAGTTTAGGAAGAACTGGTTCTGTAGTTTTAGGAAATTTAGAAAAGCCAGAAATGAGTACATTTCAATGGATAGCTATTATTCTTTGTACATTACTTGCAGGTGGTGGTGTTTTTTGGGCGGCTGGTGAACCTATTGCTCACTTTATTTCTCCTCCACCATTTTATGGAGCTGAAACTGATTTATTTCAAAAAGCTATAAATGCATTATCTCAATCTTTTATGCACTGGGGATTTTTAGCATGGGCTATTTTAGGGACTTTAACAACTATTGTTTTAATGTACCTTCATTATAATAAAGGGTTACCTTTAAAACCTAGAACTTTACTTTATCCTGTTTTTGGAGATAAAGCTATAAAAGGTCCTTTAGGTTCAATTATTGATGCTTTCTGTATTGTTTCAGTTGCAGCAGGAACTATTGGGCCTATTGGTTTCTTAGGCTTACAAGTTTCTTATGCTTTAAATAAATTATTTGAAATACCAGATACTTTTACGACACAATTTACTATTATTTTATGTGCAATTGTTATTTATACAATCTCTGCTTTAAGTGGTTTAACAAAAGGTATTCAGATTTTAAGTAGATGGAATATTATTTTAGCAGTATTCTTAATGTTTTTCATTTTCATTTTTGGACCAACTGCATTTATTATTGATGCTTATGTTCAAGGTGTAGGATCTGTTATTCAAAACTTTATACCAATGGCTACATTTAGAGGTGATACTTCATGGCTTGGTTGGTGGACTGTATTCTTTTGGGGATGGTTCTTAGGTTATGGACCAATGATGGCAATTTTTATTGCTAGAATCTCAAGAGGAAGAACAATAAGAGTTTTAATTTTAGCTGTAAGTATTTTTGCTCCACTAATTACTATGTTTTGGTTTACAATTGTAGGTGGAGCTGGATTATCGTTTGAAATTGCACAACCAGGTGTTATTAGTGAGGCATTCAAAGGTTTCAATTTACCTGCTTCTTTATTAGCAATTACACAATCATTACCATTACCAATGGTTATGTCAATTTTATTTTTAGTTTTAACTACAATTTTTATTGTAACAACAGGGGATTCTATGACATATACTATGAGTGTTGTTGTAAGTGGAAGTACTGAGCCTCATCCTTATCTTAGAATGTTCTGGGGTATTTTAATGGGAGCTTTAGCAATTATATTAATATCAATAGGATCAGGAGGGATATCGGCATTACAATCATTTATTGTAATTACAGCAGTGCCTGTATCTTTAATCTTATTACCTGCATTATGGAATGCACCGCAAATAGCCATCAAAATGGCAGATGAACAGGGTTTAAAATAGTAAAAAGAAGTATTTAATACTTCTTTTTACAAAAAATTTCAGGAGAGAGAAATGAGTAAAAATATTAATAAAACACAAAAACCAATATTAAGAGATCCAAGTGTAGTAATGGATTTAAAAAGAATGGGTGCAATGCATCAATCAAGAATCAGTTTTACAAGAACATTAATAAGAAAAATGGCAAATGAAAACTGGAAAATAACAAATACAAAATGGGATTTATGTAAAGATGGATATGGAACAGCTATCTATGAACTTAAAACTCCAAATAATACATATAATGTAGTGATTTTTTCTAATCATATAAAAGATGAAGAAAGAAATGATAGGGTAATTGCTGAGAAATGGGATACAACTTTTACATTAATTGAAGGTGATGTTAGTAATAAGTTATTAGAAATACTTAAAAGCAATGTTCCTTTACAAGAAGCAGGTCGAAATACTAATAGAGCTTTTGTATTAGCAAGAGCTAATAAAAGTGTAAGAGTTTTTGATCATGTTATTGATTCTTTAGCAGCAGGTGAACAGCCTAATATTCAAGAAGTAGCAAAAGTTGGATACATTCTTAGAACAACTGCTGTTTACGGTAGTGGTAAGTTTGGAATTAATGATTATGTTGCATTGGAAAGTAACCCAGATTTCTCTCAATCTTTTAGTGCTGAAATGTGTGCTGTATATATTTTAAGACAGTTTTCTTTAGATTGGGCTAATTATATTGCTAAAAATAAAGGTGGAGATAAAGCCGTTACTTTGGATAAAGATATTCAAAGATTTTTAGGAATAGGAAATGCAACAGGTTTAGGAATGGCTCCTTATTTAATAAGACATCCAAAAGTTGTTGATAATTGGTTATATCAAAGAGAACAGGCATTAGGAAAAGTATCATTAGAAGAAATTACACAAGAAAAAGCTGAAGAATTAGTTGGATATTTAAATAGAGCTATTACTCATCTTGAAGATGTTATAACTATAAATGAAAATCAAAAAAAGTTAAATATTCAAGCATCATTAGAACTTCCATCAATTATAGAAATGACTAAAAAATTAATTGGTAGTACTTATAAAGATTTAATTGAAAGTTCAACAAATGTATCTTATGAAGCACAAGAAGTTTTAATCTCTTCTATTATTGAGTTATATCCTGAACTTGTAGATTCTCATCAAAACCATATGAGAGTAGATGAACAACCTTTAGAGTTAGCAGGTGTTAAGATTAAAGCTTTAAAAGAAAAAATCAAATCTCATTATTCTTGGGCTTTAAACTATGACTTTTCAACACAAAAAAGTAATTATTGGTTTTGGTATGTTTCAGAAGACAAAGGTGAACCAAGACTTGGAGTTAGAAATGTTGATAAAGGACATGAACTAGAACTTCCTTTAGATATAGCAAGAAGAGTTACTAATCTAAATGCAGCTTTAAAAGATGTGAAAGATGATGAACCAGTAACTAAGTATTTACTTGAAAACCCACAATACTCTGCAATTGTAAGAAGAGTTTGGACTATGGGTGCTTGTAAGATGGGTGAAATTCAAGCAAATGTTTTAGATGAAGATTTTCTACCAATGGATTTATTAAGAGCTAAACTTGCTATGTTTGGAGCTACGAAGTTTGATCCAAGATCAGATAGATGGGTTCAAGTTACATTTTTCCAAAGCGCACCTTTATCAAATGAGATTCATAATGGGGAGTGGTTATTCCCTCAAATTCCAAAAAGTAAAGATGATAGATTAAACATTGAAGAGGGAAAAATATCTGTTTCAAGAACAGAATTAACAACTATGTGTAGTAATGCATTTAATGGATTAAAAAGAGATTCAGGGGAAGCTGACATAATTTCTAAAATGGTTGTAGATACTGAAATGGTAGGTTTAGATGGTGTAAAACATTATGCAAATGCTTTAAAATTTTTAAAAGATGGTAATAAAACAGCTTTAAATATTACTTCTAAAGATTCTCATATTGTTGTAGATTTAAATAATGATACTATTTTAGCTCATATTCAAATACTAATAGCTTATGCTTTAGAATTTATACCAAATAATGAAACAGTAACTTTAGAGATTAAAAATTGTCATAATAGATGGCTTGTATTCCCACAAGCTCTTAGAATTGCTAAAAAGGGTTTAAGTGCTAGATTCTCTTGGAATAATTCATCAGATGATAAAAGTATTTCATATTTAATAGGTGCAAATGATGAGTTACCAGAAGTTTGTATTTCTTCAAATAATGATTTTGATGAAAGAACACTATTTATTGAAATTAGTACAAAAGATATAAAGACTAAGTGTGATAGTTCTGAATTAATAAGTCCAAAACAACTAAAAAAAGCCTTTAATGATGCTTGTGAAAATGGTCTTGTAATTAATTTAGAAGATTGGAATGCACTTAAAGAAGTAGCAAAAGCAATCTATGTTGAGTCAAGTGAAAGCTCAAGAAATGATGCTGGTGGAATTGTAGAGAAATAAAAATGGAAAATCAACATTTAAATGTAAAAACAGCTGGAGGGTGGGGTGCACTTATCTCCTCTGGCAAGTTTTTAATGAGAGAGGGATTTTTTAAAGGTTCTAAAACGCTTTTTAGTCTTAATCAAGTAAAAGGCTTTGATTGTCCTGGGTGTGCATGGCCTGATCCTAGTGATAATGAGCGTTCTATGACAGAGTTTTGTGAAAATGGTGTAAAAGCTATTGCTTTTGAAACAACAAAAAAAAGAGCTTCAAAAGAGCTTTTTGAAGAGACTACAGTATCCCAATTAAATGAATATGATGTTTATAATATTACTAATCAAGGGCGTTTAACTGAACCTTTTTATTATGATAGATATAAAGATAAATATGTACCTATATCTTGGGATACGGCTTTTGGAATAATTGCTAAACATTTAAAAACTTTAGAAAAACCAGATGATGCAATATTTTATACATCAGGTAGAACATCTAATGAAGCTGCATTTTTATATCAACTTATGGGAAGAATGTTAGGAACTAATAATTTCCCTGATTGCTCAAACATGTGTCATGAAAGTTCTGGTGTAGGAATGGGCGAATCTGTAGGAATTGGAAAAGGAACAGTATCTTTAGAAGATTTTGATAAAGCAGAATTAATAATGATTTTTGGTCAAAATCCAGGAACAAATCATCCAAGAATGTTAAGTGAATTACAAAAAGCTTCAAAAAGAGGTGCTAAAATTGTTTCTATAAATCCTTTAAAAGAAGCAGGTTTAGTTTCATTTACTCATCCTCAAGATGTAGGACAAATGTTAACAAATAATGCAACTCCTATTTCAACTCACTATTATCAGGTAAAAATGGGTAGTGATATGGCTTTAATTCAAGCTATTATCAAATATATTTTAGAAAATGATGAAGCTTGTTTGGATAAAGAGTTTATTGATGAGCATACAGCTGGTTTTATGGAGTATAAAAATGAGATACTTAAAAAAGATTGGAAAAGCTTAGTTGAAGAAACATCACTTCAAGAAGAAGAGATTATAGAAATTGCTAAACTTTATGCAAATTCAAATAAAACTATTTGCTGTTGGGCTATGGGATTAACTCAACATCAACATGGTGTTGCTACTATTGAAGAAGTTATGAATTTATTACTTTTAAAAGGTAATATTGGAAAAGAAGGAGCTGGGGCTTGTCCTGTACGAGGTCATAGTAATGTTCAAGGTGATAGAACAGTAGGAATTAGCGAAGCACCTAAAGAAGAGTTTTTAAAGAAAATAGATAGTGTTTTTGATATTGTAAGTCCTAGAAGTCATGGTTATGATGTAGTTCATGCAATAAAAGCTATGAAAACAGAAAAAAACAAAGTATTTATAGGACTTGGTGGAAATTTTGCAGATGCAGCACCTGATACAAAAATAACTTATGAGGCTTTAGAGTCTTGTGCTTTAACTGTTCATATTTCTACACATTTAAATAAAAGTCATTTAATTTGTGGACAAGAAGCTTTAATCTTACCTTGTCTTGGGAGAACTGAATTAGATATTCAGCAAAATGGAGTACAAAGTGTAACAGTAGAAGATTCTATGAGTATGGTTCATGCTTCAAAAGGTAGTAATATCCCAGCTTCACGAGATTTAAAATCAGAACCTGCCATTATTGCAGGAATAGCAAATGCTACTTTTGGAAATGAAAAAGTAGATTTTTTAGACTTGATTACAGATTATAATAAAATTAGAGAAAAAATTGAGGAAGTATTACCTTTATTTACTTCATATAATACAACTATGGAAAATAAAGAGAGTTTAGAGTTATATAATAGTGCAAAAAATAGAGTATGGGAAACAAAGAGTAAAAAAGCAAATTTTATTGTAAATGAATTACCTACTTTAAAGCTAGAAGACGAACATCTTATTTTAATGACAATGAGATCTCATGATCAGTTTAATACAACAGTATATGATACAAATGACAGATATAGAGGGATAAAAAACAAAAGAAAGATTATCTTTTTAAATGAAAAAGATATAGCTAAACTTGGATTTAAAAATGGAGATTTAGTAAATATTCAATCACATTCTAAAGATAATATAAAAAGAGAAGTGCATAACTTTGAGATTATAGCTTATGATATAAAAGAAGGCTGTGCAGCAGCTTATTTTCCTGAGGCAACACCTTTAGTTTCGATAAACCATTTTGATAATAAAAGTTTTACTCCTTCATATAAGTTTATTGATATTACACTACAAAAAGTTTAATAAAAAAAGAGTTTATTATGAATAAGTCTAATCTTATATCTAATGGAATAGAGTTTAATAAAAACTGTGAAGAAAACTTTCTAAATATAAAAATACCTTTAAGTTTGGAGAATCAACAAATAATAGATTGGTTCTTCAAAGAGTTTAAAAAAATTGAAATAAAGCATATATGTGATAATTGGCTTTTAGATGAAAAAAATAGTGCTGTAATAAGTCCTAATAAAACTTTTTTTTTAACAAAAAGGGAATTGACTTTTTTTAAACTATTAATTAAAAATAAAATTGTTACCTATGAGCAAATGAATTGGTTTATTTGGAATGGAGAGTTCGCAAGTGAAAATGCAGTAAAAGGTTTTGTTAAAAATTTTAAGAAGAAAATACCTCCTAGTATTTTAAAAAATTTAAAAGGAATTGGCTATAGATTGATTGATGATATAAATGTATAGTTAATATATTTAAAATATATTTATGTATAATAAAAATACAAATCTATATTTTAGGTAGTGCAATGAAAAAAAAATTAAAACGAGATAAAAATAAAACAATGACTGAACAAGTTTATGAAAAACTTGAAGATCTTATTGTTTTTTGTGAAATTGAACCAGGAACAGTCTTAACAGAAGCAGAAATATCTGAAATGATAGGTGCAGGTAGAACTCCTGTTAGAGAAGCTTTAAGGATGTTAGCAAATGAATCTTTGGTTAATGTATCAAGAATAGGAGTTTTAATACCTGAAATGAGTGGCTCAACTCAACTTCAACTCTTAGAAGTAAGAAGAGCTATTTTAAAATTATGTGTTGAAAAAGCAATAGATAGATTAACAGAGATTGATAAAAAAGCTATTCAAGAGTTATTAGATGTTGTTGATGAACAAGATGATGTTGAATTTTTATATTGGTTAAAAAGAAGACATAAAGTATTAGCAAAATGTTCAAAGAATCAATTTATCTATGAAGAACTTAGAAATGTTCAAGGACTATCTCATAGATTTTGGTATTTTTATGCAAAAAAAGAAGACCATAAAGAAGGACAGACTTTACATAAATATATTTTAGAAGCTGTTTTAGAACAAGATAAACAAAAAGCAGCAGCAGCTGTTGATGATTTAATTGACTATCTTGAAGCTTTCACTAGAAAAAATTTAATTTAATTTATATACCTTTTTTGGGTATATAGATTTTATACAAAAAAAACTATAAAACAATCAAAAAACATTTATTATTATAAAAAGATATAGTAAAATTATATTATATTTTATGTAGTATATATTTTAAACATATTTAGAATATATCTTAAGTATATTTTAAGTTATTGAGGTGTAAACTGACAATATATAAATTAAAAAGGAATAGATATGTTTAGAAATAAGTTACTAGGAACAGCATGCGCACTATTATTAAGTGCAGTTAGTTTAAGTGCAGAGACATGGAAGTTTGCAAGTGAAGAAGCAAAAAAAGATGTACAAGACATATATGCTCAAGAGTTTGCTAAAGTAGTTAAAAAGGAATCTAATGGAAAAATTAAAGTTAGAATCTATTACTATGGGCAACTTGGTGGTGAAAATGACATTGTTGAACTAACTTCAAACGGTTCAATTCAATTTGTATCAGTTGGAACTGGACATTTAGGTTCTTATGTACCTGAAGTTCAAGCAATCTCAATCCCTTATGTATTAACAAATAATGAAAATGCAGCTTATGAAGTTTTAACTACAAGTAAAACTATTTATGAAGATTTAGCACCTAAATTTGAAAAAGCAAATTTAAAACTACTTTCTATGATAAGTGAAGGTGAAATGGCATGGGGTGCAAATAAACCTATCAGAACGCCAGAAGATTTTGCAGGTCAAAAAATAAGAACATTTACTTCAACAATTCCTGTTGAAACATACAAAACTTTTGGAGCTGTTCCAACACCTTTATCATGGGGAGAGGTTTATTCTTCTTTACAATTAGGAACAATTGATGGAATGGTAAATCCTATGTATTTCATCTATAATGCAAAATGGCACATGGTTCAAAAATATATTATGTTCCCAGGACAACAGCCTTATATAGGAACAATTTCGACAAACGCAAAATGGTATGCAAAACAAACACCTGAAAAACAAGCGATTATTCAAAAAGCAATTAAAGCAGCTAATAAAGCAGCCTTTGAATATCAAAAAAGAATTAACAAAGAAAACACTCAAAAAATGTTAAAAGAAAATCCTGAGTTAAAACTTATAACTTTAACGCAAGAAGAAAGAGCAAGATTTAAAGAGTTAAGTAAATCTCTTCATGGGACTTTCCTAGATGTTGTTGCTAAAGCATATCCAAATGGAAAAAAAGAACAAGCAAAAAAAGAAGCTAAAGAGATTCTAAGTGATTTAATCCAAGAAGTAAAAGAAGCTGAAAAAAGACATTAGTATAAGCCCCTTTGGGGCTATAAAAGGTTAAATATGGAAATTAGAATTTTAGAAAAAGAGTTAGATAATCAAATTTCATATAATGGAAAAGTAGGTTTAATTCTTTTAGCAACAGATCAAATAACTTTATATGAGTTTGAAGCAATTTTTAAAGATACAGGAATACTTTATTTTCCATCTAGAGTTATGTTAGATTCAGTTGAATTAAGTCCAGAAGTTTTAATGCAAGTTAAAAATCAATTATCAAGCGCTACAAACTCTATCGTTCCTGGTATGAAACTTGATGTGGTTGCTTTTTCATGTACATCTGCGTCTATGACAATAGGTGAAGATGAGGTTTCTAAAATCATTAAAAATAGCGATTTAAATAGACAAATAGATGAAGTTACAAATCCTTATAGTGCTATTAAAAGTATTTGTAAATTTTTAGATATAGATGAGTTAGGAGTTATTACTCCTTATAGTTTAGAAGTTACACAAGGAATTGTTGATGGGATGTTACCTGATATTAAAGCTGTAGATGTGGCTACGTTTAATAATCCAAATGATAACTTAGTTCCTATTATAACTCCTGCTTCTGTAAAAAATGCAGTAATTGATATGGCTAAAAATGAAGATGTAAAAACTATATTTGTTTCTTGTACAAATATTAATATTTGCAGATATATAGATGAGTTAGAAAAGATTACTGGAAAAACGATTTTAACAAGTAACCAAGTTATGGCTTGGGATATTCTAAGGTTAGCAAAGTATAAAAAGCCTATTTATGGCTTTGGTTCAATCTTAGAGAAAGAAAGATAAGATGAAAAATATTTTAGCAAAAGTAAATTCTCTTACAGCAAAAATAGAAAAAGTTATTTTAGCTTTATCTATTATGCTTATGATGATAAATACAACAGCAAATGCTTTAGGAAGATATATCTTTAATCAAAGTATATATTTTTCTGAGGAATTAAATCAATTTTTAATGGTGTCAGTAACATTTATTGGTCTAGCTTATGCTGTAAGAAATGGAAGAAATATAAGAATGACAGCAATATATGATTCTTTAAGTCATAAGAAAAAGAAAGCTCTTATGATAATAATTGCTATTTGTACGTCTTTTTTAATGTTCTTATTAGCTTATGAAGCTTTACAGTATGTATTACAATTAAAGGGCATGAATAGGCAAAGTCCTGCACTTCAAATTGAAATGTATTTAGTTTATATGATAGTTCCAATAGGCTTTTTTATGGCTGGGTTACAATTTTTTATCAGATTTGTTCAAAACTTATTATATGAAGAAATATATCTTTCTTATGATGTAATTGAGCAAAAAGATACAGACTTAAAGGATCAAGCATGTTAGAATTTTTTCAAAATGTAATAAATGGTGAGCTTGATGTATATGTAATTACATTTACGCTTTTAAGTGTAATGGTAATTTTATTGTTTTTAAGTTTTCCAATGGTTGTGCCTTTAACAATAGCTACAATGATAGGTTTTTTACATTTTTCTGATTTGCCTTTACAAAATATCATACAGCAGATGATTACAGGGATTACACCAAATGCTTTAATCGCAATTCCTATGTTTATTTTTGCAGCTGATATTATGACAAGAGGTCACACAGCAAATAGATTATTGGACTTAATTGAGGTTTTTATAGGACACTATAGAGGTGGTTTACCAATAACAACTTGTTTAGCTTGTACTTTATTTGGTTCTGTTTCAGGTTCAACTCAAGCTACAGTTGTTTCAGTAGGTACTATTATGAGACCAAAACTTTTAAAAGCAGGGTATAAAGATAGTTTTATTTTAGGACTTATTATAAATGCAAGTGACATTGCTTGGTTAATACCACCTAGTATCGGACTTATCTTATTTGGAGTTTTAGCAAATGCAAATATTGCTGAGTTATTTATTGCAGGAATTGGTCCTGGAATTGTATTAGCAGCTTTATTCTCTGTTTATTGTTATATATATTCAATAGTTCACCAAGATAGTATTGCTCTTGCTCCTAAAGTTGATTGGAAAGGAAGATTTAAAGCAGTAAAAAAAGCTATTTTACCTTTAGGTTTCCCTGTATTAATAGTAGGTGGAATTTATAGTGGAGCTTTTACTCCAACAGAAGCAGCAGCATTTTCTGTTTTATATGCAATTATTTTAGAAGTGATTATTTATAAAAAACTTGGAATAAATGATTTAATTGATTCATCATTAAGTACAGGTCTTATTACAGCAGTTGTATTTATTTTAGTTGGTGCAGGACAGGCTTTTTCTTGGTATATCTCTTTTGAAATGATACCTCAAGAGTTACTTGGAGCTCTTGATTTAGAAAATGCAAGTCCTGAGTTTATTTTGTTTGTAATTTCTCTTGCTTTTGTAATTGGATGTATGTTTGTTGATTCAATAGTTGTATTACTTGTTTTAACACCTGTATTTATGCCTATTATTGATAGTTCAGGAATTGACCCAGTTTTAGTAGGAGTTGTAATTACTTTACAAATGGCAATTGGTTCTGCTACACCACCATTTGGATGTGATATTTTTACTGCAATAGCAGTGTTTAAAAAATCATATATGCAAGTAATTAGTGGAATTTTACCATTTTTCTTAATCTTAGTATTAATGTCAGCGATTTTGATTTTCTTCCCTGACACAGCGCTATTTTTAAGAGATTTAGCATTTGATAAATAAAAAATTAAATTTAATAAAAAAGGAAAACAATTATGATAAACAATTTTAAAAAATATTTAGAGCAAACGGAACTTTTTGATAATACAAAAAATTTAAGAGTTGAGGAGTATAAACATCAAGATATTTTAAGCCTTGAAGGTTTTGAAAAAGCTTCAAAAGAGATTACTTCTTGGGATGGTTTTGAGCAAACACCTCTTGTTAGTTTAGATGATTTAGCAAAACAAACAGGAGTTTCAAAATTATATTATAAAAATGAACACTATAGATTTTCACTAAAAAGCTTTAAAGCTCTAGGTGGAGCTTACGCTGTTGCTAATCTTTTAATAAATAAATTAAAAGAGCAAGGAATTGAAGCAAATTCAAAAGATTTATTAAGTGGTAAATACAAAGATATTACTAGTAAGATAACTGTTTCTTGTGCAACTGATGGAAACCATGGTAAATCAGTAGCTTGGGGTGCTTCTATTTTTGGTTGTAATTGTGAGATTTTTATTCATAGTCATGTAAGTGTTACAAGAGAAAAAGAGATTGCTAAATATGGTGCAATTATGCATAGAATTGAGGGTAATTATGATGATTCAGTTCATGAAGCTTCAAGAGTAGCAAATGAAAAAGGATTTTTTACAGTTTCTGATACATCTTATGAAGGATATACAGAAGTTCCAAAAGATGTAATGCAAGGTTACACAATAATGGTTGATGAGGCTTTAAGACAAATGGGTGAGAAACCAACTCACGTATTTTTACAAGGTGGTGTTGGTGGAATGGCAGCAGCAGTTGTGTCATTTATTCACGAAACTTATGGAGAAAACTCACCAATCTTTGTAATGATAGAACCAACAAATGCAGATTGTTTACTACAAAGTGCAAGAAATGGTGAACCAACTGTAGTTCATGGAGATTTAGACACGGTTATGGCAGGTCTTTCTTGTGGAGAAGTATCATTATTGGCTTGGAAAATTTTAGAACATACAACAAAAGCATTTTTCTCTATTCCTGATGAGCCAATTGCTGAAACTATGAAATATTTAGCGTCTTTACCTAATCCTGTTGTTGCAGGAGAGTCAGCAGTTGCAGGTCTTGCTGGCTTTATGATTACTCAGTTTGATGAAGAGTATAGAAAAATTTTACAATTAGATGAAAACTCTAAAGTTTTATTTTTAGGAACTGAGGGTGATACTGATGAGCAAATTTATACTGAACTTGTAGGTAAAAGTTCACAAGAAGTCTTAAGTAAGGCATAGAGGAAAATAAAATGGAAAAAATATTTGAAGGTATTCCTTTTGAGCAAATAAAACAAAGAGCCCAATTTTATAAAGAAGATATTTATAGATTCACAAGAGATTTAGTTAGATGTCCAGGTGGTTCAGGAGATGAATCTTTGGCTGCAAAATGTACTATTGATGAAATGAAAAAGCTTGGCTTTAATAAAATAGATATAGACCCAATGGGAAATATTTTAGCTTATATTGGAACGGGAAAACATTTAATAGCAATGGATGGTCACTTAGATGTGGTAGGAGCTGGAAACCTTGATAATTGGGATTATGATCCTTATGAAGGTTTTGAAGATGAAAACAGAATCATAGGTCGAGGTACGACTGATATGAAAGGTGCGATTGCTTCTATTGTATATGCAGCTAAGATTATTACGGATTTAGATATTAAAGATGATTTTACATTTTTAGTTTCTGCTTCTGTTGCTGAAGAAGATTGTGATGGTTTATCTTGGAAATATATGATTGAAGAACAAAATATTAGACCTGAATTTGTACTTCTTGCTGAACCAAGTGATGGAAAGATTTGTAGAGCTCAAAAGGGAAGAATGGAGATTTCTGTTACAACTTATGGAACATCAGCTCATGGATCAATTCCTCATACAGGAGATAATGCAATTTATAAAATGTCAGGAGTTCTTCAAGAATTAAGAGCTTTAAATGAAAACTTATTAGTTGATGATTTACTTGGAAAAGGTTGTTTAACTGTATCTGAGATTAGTTCAACATCACCATCAAGATGTGCTGTATCAGACTCTTGTACTATTTCTATTGATAGACGTTTAACTTGGGGTGAAAAACCTGAGGATGCACTTCAAGAAATAAGAAATTTACCAGCAGTTAAAACAGCAGATGCAAAAGTAAGTATTTATAACTATGAAGAGCCTTCATATACAGGTTTAGAGTATGGACAAGAGTGTTCTTTTAAACCGTGGAAAATAGAAGTAGAACATGATGTTACACAAAGTGTAGCAAAGGCTTACAAAAATTTATTTGGAAAAGAAGCTGTTATTGATATTTGGCCATTTTCAACTAATGGTGTATCTATCATGGGGGAACATAATATTCCTGTTATTGGATATGGACCAGGTGAATTAAAGTTTGCCCATGCACCAAATGAAGAAGTAAAAAAAGCAGATTTAATTTTATGTGCAGCTTTATATGCAGCTATTCCTTCTGTTTATGTGAGAATGTTGAAAGGAAACTAATATGTTACAAGTACCAAAAAGAGGCTTTGAGAAACAAGAGTATGAAAATAGATTAGCAAAAATTCAAAGGTTGATGTTTGATGAAGAAATAGATGCTATTTTATTAACAACTCAAGTTGATATTGAGTATTACACTGGTTTTAAAACACAGTTTTTTGAGAGTCCAACTAGACCTTGGTTTGTATTAATACCTTTAGATGATAAACCAAAAGCTATTATTCCAGTAATTGGTGAAAGTGGTATGAGAGATACATGGATTGAAGATATTCAAACATGGACATCTCCTAATCCACAAGATGAAGGAATATCTCTTTTATCATTAAATATTAAAGCATTAATGAAAAGATTTAGAACTTTAGGTATTCCAAAAGGGCATGAAAGTACTCTTAGAATGCCCCTTGAAGATTATGATAAATTACTTTCATCTCTTGATGATGTTCAAATAAAAGATGCTACAAAAATTTTAAGATATGTAAGATATATAAAATCTCCTGCTGAGATACAAAAGATTAAATATATTTGTGAAGTAGTATCTCAAGGTTTTGAGGATTTACCAAGCTTACTTAAAGTCGGTCAAAGTGAAAGAGAAAATTGTCAAAGATTTAAAAATCATCTTCTATCTTTAGGAGTTGATGATTTTCCATATCTCATAGCTGGTTCAGGGCAGGGTGGATATGGGTCTATTATTATGGGGCCTACACAAAGAGTATTAGAAAATGGGGACATTTTTATCATTGATACGGGGTGTGTTTATGATAGTTATTTTTGTGATTTTGATAGAAACTATGCTTTTGGATATGCAAGTGATGAAGCAAAAAAAGCTTATGAAGTAGTATTTAAAGCCACACAAGCAGGTTTTGAAGCAAGTGTTGTTGGTAATACAACAAGTGACGTTTTTAACGCTATGAATAAAGTAATGCAAGAAGGTGGAGCTTTAGGAAATAGTGTAGGAAGACTAGGACATGGCCTTGGAATGCAACTTACAGAGTGGCCTTCTAATACTATAAATGATAACACACCTTTAGAAGAAGGAGTTGTTTTAACTTTAGAGCCAGGAATGGAATATCTTCCAGGTAAAGAGATGGTTCATGAAGAGAATATTTTGATTACTAAAGATGGTCCAGTATGGTTGTCAAAAAGAGCTTCAAGTGAGCTTCCTATAATAAAATAATAAATTAAAAATATCTTTTGATACTATTTTCTTAAATTAAAATTTGTTATTTTACATAATTATTTAATTTAGATATGATTTTATACAAATTTTTATGGTATTAGGGGTATGGATGAATTCAAAACAGAAAGTTATTATCTCTTTAATTGTATTGCTAATGACGTTTTTTATAGCAATGAGTGTAAGTACACTATACAATTTTAGAGATTATGGGCTTAAGTCAGCAGAAAAAAAAGCTCATTTAACTGCTGAGGTTATAAAATCAGGTTTAACAGCTCACATGGTAAATGGGATGATGGATCACAGGGAGTTTTTTTTAAAGCAAATTGAACAAGCTGAAAATATTAATGAACTTTGGTTATCACGATCCCCAACAGTTATTAAGCAGTATGGGGAGGGCTTTAATAATGAGATTCCAAGAGATAAAATAGATAAAGAAGTTCTAAAAACTGGAAAAGAAATAACCAAAACTACAGAAACTACACAAAAAAGTCTTATGAGAGTTACTATTCCTTTTGAAGCTTCAGCATTTGGTAATCCAAATTGTATGAATTGTCATAATGCAAAAGAAGGAGAGGTTTTAGGAACGGTTAGTATGGTTATGGATATAACTGATATTCGAACAAGTAGCTTCAAAACTTTGATGTATAATATTGTGTTTACATTAATTCTTATTGGCTTAATATTCCTATTAATAAATAGATTTATAAAACCTTATGTTAGTATTTTTTACTCTATTCAAGAGGTTATGAAAGCTGCATATAGAGGTGATTATAGTTTAAGGGTTAAAAATTTTGGAAATGAAGAGAGCAAAAATGTTTCAGAATTATTAAACACACTTTTAGAAAAACTTCAACATACACTAGAAGAGTTAGATAGAAAAGTATATATTTTTATTAAAAACAAAAACTATGTAAAAGAAGCAGATCCTTTAAAAAATGTAAACAATACAATTGATAGATTATCGGATATATATAAATTTAAGCAAACAATTGAAAATGATAAGGAGTTAGAAGATATTTACAATAGAATAGCTTATGTTTTAGAAAATAGATTTAAATTAGATGATTTTACATTAATTGAAATTGATAATAATAGTAAAACAAAAAAGATAGTTTATAGTAAAAATGAATGTCATTGTAATATTCTTGAAGGAGAGTGCAGAGCAAATAGAATTCATGCAAATGTAGATTCAAGTGTTTTTGCTAAATCGTGTTCTTTATATAATGACAAAGAGGGTGAAGAGTATATTTGTACACCTTATACAATCTCAAATGATATAACTTTAGTTTTAACAATTGTAACAAAATCAAAAGAAAAAACTGCACTAGTAAGAGAGTTTATAACTGATATTGAAGATTACATAACAACAGCAAGACCTGCAATTGTTAGTAAAAAATTAATGCAGATGTTAAATCTTATGGCAAGAGTTGACCAACTAACAGGAATGTATAATAGAAAATTCTTAGATGAGTTTGTAGATGTATCTATTCCACAAGCTGCAAGAGCAAAGATAAATTATTCTGTTCTTATGATAGATATTGATTACTTTAAGATGATAAATGATACTTATGGTCATGATGTTGGTGATGATGCAATTAGAATTGTTTCAGGAGTGATTAAAAATAATATACGTAAGGCAGATATTGCTATAAGATATGGGGGAGAAGAGTTTCTTGTATTACTTTACAATTGTGATGCTACTCATGTTATAAATGTAGCAGAAAATATAAGAAAAGCTTTTTCAAAAGAAAAAATTAGTGCAAATGGTGAGACTTTTACTAAAACATTAAGTGTAGGATGTTCTATGTTTCCACAAGATAGTGATAGTATTTGGAAATGTATTAAATTTGCAGATATGTCTCTTTATGAAGCTAAACAAACAGGAAGAAATAAAGTTGTTAAATTTTCAAAAGAACTTTTAGAAAAAGAAAATATTGGCGAAAGCTTCTAAAAACACTTACTTACTTTAAATATCATAAATCCCTTTATTTAGGGATTTATGATTACTTTAAATAGAAATATACTTAATAAAATCTAAACAAAAAATTAAAAATAATCACACAAAAATATAAAAAATAATACACTTAATCTATAAAATGTTATAAAATTAAGAATAATTTAAGATAAGTTATATATAATTTTGACAGACTTTATGTAAAATATTTACATAATTTATGTAAATATAAATCAAAAATAAAGTTTAAAAGGAAAATATTTTGAATAAAAATGACATAGTATTAAGAAAACCAAGAAAAGAAGATGGTAAAAAAATCCATAAACTTGTTGAGAGTACTAAGGTTCTTGATGTAAATTCTGAATATTTATATCTTTTACAATCAACACACTTTCAAGATTTATGTTCTGTTGCTACTTATGAAGATAAAGTAATTGGCTTTGTTTCGGGGTATATAATACCTAATGAACCAAGTACTTTATTTATCTGGCAAGTAGCAGTTGATAGTGATTTTAGAGGAAATGATTTAGCAAGAAGACTTATTATGGAAATAATTCAAAGAGAAGAGTTAAATATTAACTATCTACATACAACTGTTTCTCCAAGTAATAATGCTTCAATTAGAGTTTTTGAAAAATTAGCAGAGCATTTTAAAACAAATATGAAAAGTGCAGAGTTTTTCACAGCAGATGATTTTGAACACCAACATGAAGAAGAGGTTCTATATAAAATAGGACCCTTTAAATAAATAAAAATAATACGAATAAAATTAAGGAAAGATACACAATGAGAATTTTTGAAAATTTAGAGTCAGAAGTAAGAGGTTATATAAGAAGTTTCCCAACCATTTTTGAAACATCAAAGGGTGCAGTTTTAACAAATGAACAAGGTGAAGAGTTTATCGATTTTTTTGCTGGTGCTGGTACATTAAATTATGGACATAATAATGATCATATTAGTAAAGCTTTAATTGAATATATCCAAAAAGATGGTGTTGTTCATGGTCTTGATATGGCAACAAGTGCTAAAAAAGATTTTTTACAAACTTTTCAAGATACTATTTTAATTCCTAGAAACTTAGACTATAAGGTTCAATTTACAGGACCTACAGGAACAAATGCAGTTGAAACAGCATTAAAACTTGCAAGACTAGTAAAGGGTAGATCAAATGTCGTATCTTTTACAAATGGGTTTCATGGTTTAACTCAAGGTTCATCTTCTGTAACAGGAAACAATGACTATAGAGATGAGAGTTATATTAGTAGATCAAATGCTACATTTATGCCATTTGATGGTTATTTTGGAGATATGAATACTATGACTTTCTTTAGAAAGTTTTTAGAGGATAGTAGTAGTGGTTTAGATATTCCAGCAGCTGTTATTGTTGAAACTATTCAAGGTGAGGGTGGTATTAATGTTGCCTCTAAAGAGTGGTTACAAGAACTAGAATCAATTTGTAGAGAATATGATATTTTATTAATTATTGATGATATTCAAGTTGGTAATGGTAGAAGTGGTGAGTTTTTCTCATTTGAATTTGCAGGAATCAATCCTGATATTGTAACTATGTCAAAGTCTGTTGGTGGTGGTTTACCTATGGCACTTGTACTATTAAAACCTGATTTAGACCAGTGGAAACCAGGTGAGCATACAGGAACATTTAGAGGTAATAATTTAGCTTTTGTTGCAGCAAAAGTTGCTATTGAGCAGTATTGGCAAAATGATGATTTATCAAATGCAGTAAAATATAAAGAAAAAATCATAAAAGAGAAACTAGAAAAAATTGCAGATAAACATAAAGATGAATTAGATGTTACTGTAAGAGGTAGAGGTTTAGCTTATGGTTTTGATATAAAAGGTGACAATTCAATAGCAAGTGATTTATCTTCTATGGCATTTGAGGAAAAACTTATTGTAGAAACTTGTGGTAGTGAAGATCAAATTGTTAAATTTTTACCACCATTGATTATTGATGAAGATACTTTAGTTGAAGGATTAAATAGATTTGAAAAAGCTGTAGATAGATTAATGGCACAGAAAAAAGAAAAGCTATCAGGAGAGTTTTAAGATGATTGTAAAAGATATTAAAAAAGATGTAATAGGAACTCAAAGAGAAGTTTTTGCAGATGGTGGTCAGTGGGTTAGTAGAAGAATGCTTTTAAAAGATGAAGGAATGGGATTTTCATTTCATGAGACTATTATTAAAGCAAATACAAAAACACATATTCATTATCAAAACCATTTAGAAGCTGTTTATTGTGTATCTGGAAATGGAAAAATTGAAGACTTAGCAACAGGTGAGGTTCATGAAATTTATGATGGTGTGATGTATGCTCTTAATAATCATGATGATCATAATTTATATGGAGGGAGTGAAGATATGAGACTTATTTGTGTCTTTAATCCTCCTATTAAAGGAACAGAACATCATGATGAAAATGGAGTATATCCTTTAGAGGATTAAAAATGCGTTTTATATACATAAAGAACTATTTAAAAATACCAAGAGAATCAAAACTTTTATTTTTTAAATTTGTTAGTGGATTAAAAAAGTGTAATCTTAAAAATCAAAAAGTAATTTTAAGTGATAATTCATTGATATTAGAGTTTAGCGATGACTCTAATATTAGTGTAGCAATTAAAGAAATTAAAAACTATTTTAAAAAAGAATCAAAAATAGAAGTAAAAACATTGCAGTCGCTTTTATTGGATAGTGAAGTTTTAACTTTAGTCTTTGATGAAAAAAACAAAAAAAGGATTTATATATAAGCCATGCGTTTATTATCATTAGATGTTAACAAAGATTTAATTAATAAGCTTGAGAGTGAAGAGCTTTATATTTGTGATAAGGCAAGTGATATAGAGGATGCTATTTATCATTGTGAAGTAAGATACTATAACTTAGTAATTATAAAAAGCAATTCTTATGTTGATTTAAAACAAATGTTAAAGTATATTGATCCAAGACTCACAGCTGTAGTTGTTTTGACTGATAATTGTGAAAAGCATTTTGAAACAAATTTATTAAGGTATGGAGCTTTATGTGTTCTTCAAGAGCCTCTTTGTAATGAATTGATTCTAGCAAAACTTGAATCAATTCATAGAGAAAATTTTCAGAATAAATTAACTTTTAAAAATAAATATATTATTGATACTATTGAAAATTCATTAACTGATGAAAATAACAATAAGTTAGTAATGAAAGGAAAACCTTTTAGTATATTAATGTATTTAGTAAAAAATAGACATAGGTCATCGATATCTAAAGATGAAATATTAGATGTGATTTGGGATGATCCTGAATGGGTAGTTAGAAATGTAGTTGAGGTAAACATAAATATTATTAGAAAAGGTATAAAAAATACATTTCAAGATAATTTTATAAACACTATCAGACACAGAGGCTATCAAGTAATATAAATACACGAATAATATAAGGAAAAATTAAAATGAATATTAAAGTTTGTAAATTTGGAGGTAGTTCAGTAAAAGACTCCTCCCAGATAAAAAAAGTTTTTGATATTGTAAAAAGTGATAAAGAAAGAAGAGTTATAGTTGTATCAGCACCAGGTCGAGATGATGAATATAATGAGAAAATTACAGATCATTTATTAAATTTAGCTACTAATGGAAAACATTTTTGTGAGCAAAAAATAGAAATATCTACAAAACAAAGTTTATCTGCGATTATTAGTAAATTTGAAAAACTTTGTGATGATTTACAAGTGGATAAAAAAGTGATATTGAATGAGTTAGAAAAAGATTTGGTTAATAGTACTTTAAAAGATGATAAAAAACAAGCTTTTTTCTTATCAAGAGGTGAACATTATAATGCTAAGATTATTGCACAATATATGAAAAAAAATGGCTTAAATATAAAGCTAATGTTACCAGAAGATTTTGGATTTTTATTGAGTTCTGATTATACAAATGGGAAAGTTCAAAAAGCAACGCATTGTAATATTGCAGATAAGTTTACTTTTGATAAACATGAAATGTATTTAGTTCCTGGATTTTATGGAGTTACAAAAGAGAATGAAATTGCAGTTATGAGTAGAGGTGGTTCTGACTTAACAGGTGGAGAGTTAGCTTATGCTTTAGATGCTGATATTTATGAAAACTGGACAGATACAAATGGTGTTTATGAAGTAGATCCAAGGGTTATAAGTGATGCAAATGTAATTCCAAGACTTACTTTTAAAGAATTAAGACTATTAAGTTCAAAAGGTTTTAATGTATTTCATTTTGATGCAATGCTAAATTGTAAGAAAAGTAAAATACCTATCAATATTAAAAATACAAATAATCCTGAACATGAAGGAACACTTATATTAAATGAAAGAGTTCCAATGGAAGATTTAGTTGGAATTGCCAAACTTGATAATATGGCTTCAATTCATCTTCAAAAAGATATGCTTGCTGACGAAATAGGTTTTACAGCAGAATTACTTAAAATCTTTAGTGAGTACTGTATTAATACTTATCATTATCCAACAGATAAAGATGATATTGCTATTTTAGTTGATCAAGAAGATTTAAAAGGTAATATTAATAATCTAAGAAGAGAAATTGAGCGAAGATTAAAAACAAGAAATATTCATGTAACATATAATTTATCAGTTATTACTTTAGTTGGTATTGGATTAAAAGAAAATACGTTTGCTATAGTTGATGCAATTACAGCTTTAAAAGAAAACAATATCACTTTTGATATGTTTGATATGAGTCCTTCAAAAGTATCATTACATATTGGTGTATCTCAAAATGTAGCAGAAGCTGCACTTCAAACTTTATATTCAAAACTTTTAACTAATTAATAAAACTTGTAGCCATAATAATCATATTATGGTTACAAAAACCATCAAAAAAATTTTAATAGCATTAAAAAACATAATAAAAGAACAATTTTTTTATAAATTTCAAAAAAAAACAACTAAGTCACACTTTTTTTAGTAAGTTTTATAGCAAAAATGGCTATACTTCTAAAAAAATAGCTATATTTGCTACTTTTGTATCAAAAGGTTACAAAAACCCTTAAATATAATAGTTTGCATTATTTAATAGCTAATTTTAGTCATTTTTCTTGTAAAAAGTATTGTTTTTATATGGTTTTTTTAGAGAATTTACGTAAATTTGCTTTAAATTATTTAAAAAATATCATATATTTATTTTTTTATTAATATATAATGCTTTATACATAAGTGCTACACAGAAAAATGTTATTATAATTTTAGAAAAAATAAAGATAAAGGATAATGTATGGAAAATTTAAACATTAACATCTCTATTACAGATGAAAACAATGAAAAGTTAAAGAGTAAAGTACAAAAACTTGATATCTCTTTAGATGAGTATGTAAGTAGACTAATTGATAAAGATATCAATAGTATTGTTCAGTTAGATAATGGTTTTTATTATAATAAAGCAAATTCAAAACTATTTAATAGTTTTAATGATGAAGTTAAGCTTACTAGAATTGAAGAGGCTTTATTCTCACTATTATTAGAAAATAGAGGTGAAATTGTTTCTATTGAAACTATTCATAATGTAGCTTGGAAAGGTAAAAATATGACAAGATTTACATTAAGAAATAAAGTTAAAACTTTAAGAGATAAAACTTATTATGATTTAATTAAGAATCATTCTAATATTGGTTATTCAATGAACTAATAAATAAGTTTACTACTTATTAAAAAACTTAAGTTTAAGACTTAAGTTTTTTAGTTATTTTTTTATAAAAAATTAGATATAAAAAAATAATTATTACTACTTTATAGTTCTTCCATCTTCTAATTTTATTTGATTTCTTCCATTTTCTTTTGCTTGGTAAAGTAGCATATCCGCTTTTTGTATAGCATTTTCATAGCATGAATGGCTACTTCTTATAGTTACACCAGCAGAAAATGTAACTTTGATTTTATTTTCTTTATATACGAAGTTATTAGAAGTTACAATTTGTTTTACTCTTTTTAGATATTGAAGTAGTTCTCTTGTTAGATTAAAATTAACTAGTGCTATAAATTCTTCTCCTCCATATCTAGCTACGATATCATGATCTCTTGTTGCTTTTTCTAAAATCTTAGCAAAAGTTTTTAGTATAACATCTCCACAATCATGTCCATAAGTATCATTTATTTTTTTAAAATGGTCTATATCAAAAAATACTACAGCATATTCATTTCCATTGCGTGTATGATCACTTTCTATTCTTTTTAATTCTTCTTCATAAGCTCTTCTTGTTAAAAGACCTGTTAAATGATCTCTCATACTTTCATTTCTTGATTTTTTTAACTCTTCTTCTAAAGTTTTTACTTTATCTTCAAGTTCTTCAACTTTTGATTTTCCAGTTTTAAGTTTTGTACTTACTGTATTCATCTCACTTTCTATTGAAGTTGCTGCACTAACTAACTGTTTTTGAAGTTCTGCTAATTCTGTTATCCCATTTTTTGATAAATCAATTGCTTCAATTTTTTCTTTTATATTAATAACATTTTTAGAACCATTCCCACTACTTGATATAGCATCATTTAAATATTGACCCATCAATGTTACAAATTGAGAAATATCAGAAGTTTTTTCTACTACTAGTTTTTTATCAGCTTCAAATCTTTTGAAAATAAAATCTTCAATTTTTTCTTGAACTTCTTTTTCAAATAGAATCTCTGGGTTTGCATCAATTTTGATAAACAGGTGTTCAATCTCATCATCAATTTCAATACAAATAGAAGGAAGTACTGATTGTTTTAGCAAAGATGCTAGTGGTGCAACGTTTTCTTTTGATACTCTTTTTAATAATAAAGATATTAATTTAGGCAAAGTATCAATATTGTTTATTTTAACTTCACTTTGCTCTCTTTCAGTTAAGTTATCAAAAAAGCTATTTACTTCCATGTTTTTCCTTATGTCTTTTATTTAAGATAAAAGTTTTTTAGTTGTTTCATTTATTCTTTTTCCATCAGCAACACCTGCAAATTTTTTAGTTGCCTGCCCCATAATTTTACCAATATCTTTCATTGATGTAGCACCTGTTTGTTCAATAATTTCTTTAAGTCCTTCTTCAAGTTCTTCATCAGTAAGTTGTTTTGGTAGATATTGAGCGAAAACATCAATTTGTTCTTGTTCTTTAGCTGCTAAATCATCTCTTGAAGCCTCTTTATATTGAGTTACAGCTTCTTCTCTTTGTTTAATACCTTTTTGAATTAGTTTAATGATATCTTCGTCATTTAATTCTTTTCTTTCATCAACTTCTATTTGTTTAATCATTGTATTAATAGCTCTAACTGAGTCTCTTTTAACAACATTTTTTTCTTTCATTGCAGTTTTTACATCATCTTTTAATTGCTGTTTTAAGCTCATTTATATCCTTTGTTTTTTAATAATTAAATTTAAATAATTATATCTTTTTATGAATTAAAGCTTTCAATTAACTCTTCAAGCTCTAAATACCTTTCAACTTTTTGTTCATAGATACTTTGTGTTTCTTCTAACTCTTTTGAAACTGCTACAATTCCTTTTTGTTCATAACAAGCAGGATTTGCTAAACAAGTGTTTATTTCTTCTATTTTTTTTTCAAGTTCTTCAATTTCTTGGGGTAACTTATCATAATCCCTTTGATCTTTGTATGAAAGTTTTGTTTGTTTTTTTTCAGAATTTTTAGCTTTAGAAATTGTTTGTTTAGAAGAATTTTTTTCTAAGTCTTCAAGTTCTCGAAGTTCTTTTTCTATTTCTAAATATTCAGTATATGCTTGGAAACTTTCTTCAACTTGTGCACTTCCTTTAAAAACAAATAATTTTTTTGCGATCTTATCAACAAAATATCTATCATGTGATACAAAGATAAGTGCACCTTGAAAGTTTTGTAAGTACTCTTCTAAAATATTAATAGTTGGAATATCTAAATCATTTGTCGGTTCATCAAGGATTAGACAATCAACATTCTTTGTAAAAAGTAGGGCAAGGGCAACTCTATTTTTTTCACCTCCACTTAAAACCCCAATTTTTTTATCTAAATATTCTCTTGGAAATAAAAAATTCTTTAAATAGCCATAAACATGGAGGTTCCTTCCATCATCAAGGACTACTCTATCTCCACCATTTGGACAAAATGTTTCCATTAAGTTTTTGTTATCATCTAACATTTCTCTTTGTTGATCAAAGTATCCTATATTGAAATCACCTTTTTTAAACCTTCCACTATCTATGCTCATTTTTTCCATGAAAATTTTAAGTAAAGTTGATTTTCCACTTCCATTTGGTCCTACAATAGCAATAGTATCTTTTTGTAAAATTCTAGTTGTAAAATCTCTTATAAGCTCTTTATCTCCTAGTTTTTTACAAATATCATCTAATTCATAAAGCATTTTCTTTTTATTTTGTTGCTTTTCTTCACTATTAAATGATTTTTGTTCTCTTTGAAGTTCTAGGCTCATTTTTCTAATAGCAGCTGGATTGGATTTTGCTTGTTTTTTTAACTCAAAATATTCTGATTTTCTTCTTTCATTTCTTTTTCTTCTAGCAGTAACACCTCTTTGCATCCAATGAGCTTCTCTTTTTACAAGTCTTAACAGATTATCATGGTCTTTTTGCATATTTTGAAGTATTTGCTGCTTTTGTTCTAAATATGAAGAATATCCACCATTAAATCTTTTTAATGTTCCACCTTCAACTTCAATAATTGCTGTTGCAATGTTATCTATAAAGTATCTATCATGTGATATAAAAAGTAATGTAAAATTGTTTTTTAGAAGTAAACTTTCTAAAAATTCAACCATATAAACATCAAGGTGGTTTGTTGGCTCATCAAGTAAAAGCACATCAGGTTTTTTAAGTAATAATCCAGCTAAACTAACTCTTCTTTGCTCTCCACCACTTAAAAGATTTACATCTTTAAACTCATACTGTTTTAATTGGAACTCTTTTAAAACTCTCTCAATAGTGTTATCTAAATCCCAAGCATTATGAAAATCAATAAAAGTCACAAGTTGACTTTGTCTTTTTAATAGTTCTTGATTTTCATAGTCTGTAGCAATTTGTAATGTAATTTGTTCATATTCATTTTTTGCTTCTTTTATTTGTGTTAATTGCTCTTCAATAGCTTGTCTTACATTGATACCAGCTTTAAATTTTGGTTGTTGGTCAAGCATTTCAATTTTTAGAGATTTATCTATTGAAATTTCTCCACTATCAGGTTCTACTTGATTCATTATTATTTTAAATAATGTAGATTTTCCTTGTCCATTTTGTCCAATAACTGCAATTCTTTGACCTTGAGTTAAAGTAAAGTTTGCATCTTTTAAAATAGTTTTTATATCGTATTGTTTGTTTATGTTTTGTAGGTCTATTAGTGCCATAAAATAATTCTTCTTTTGTAAATTGATTTAAAATAGTTAGAAATCAAAATTTTCTTTAAATTTAAATAATGATATTACCTATTTTAAGGTCAAAAACTGCTTTAATAATATTTTTTATATATGTTATTGTTTTTGTTATATGTATTTACTAATATTATTTAATTTTTTTAATTATAAAAATCAAAGATAAATTTTTTTAGAATAAAAATGTTATCAAGTTAAAAAAAATCTTACAAACTAAAGAAAAATTGGGTATTATTATATTGTAAAACAATTATTAATAAACCAAGATAAAGATTTTATAATGAAATATATATTATTATTTTTTATGTTAGTGACAGTGTCTCTTGCTAATATTGCTAAAATTTCGACTGTTGTAGGTGATGCAAAAGTACAAAGAGGAAGTAGTAGTATTCCCATAAATGTGGGCTTAAAAATACTAGAAAAAGATATTGTTTATACTAAAGATAACTCAAAAGTCCAGTTGATATTTAAAGATAACACTATTATTACTTTGGGTAAGAACTCTTCATTAAATATAAGTGAATATTTATATGATCCTAAAACTCCGAAAAACTCAAAAGCAAATTTTAACTTTTTTAAAGGTGCTTTTAAAACAATAACTGGAAAAATTGGAAAAATAAATAGAGAAAAATTTAAACTTAGAACAAAAAATGCAACAATAGGTATTCGTGGTACAATTGTATTAGGTAACCAACAATTTGTTGCTTGTACACAAGGTGCCATAACAGTAGAATCATTTGGGCAAGAAGTTGATGTAGAAGCAAATGAAATAACAATTATAGAAAAAAACAAACCTCCTACTAAACCTAAAACTATCACAAAAGAAATACGAACAACTTTAGAAAATCAAGTATCTTTAAATGAAAATAATGTTTCAAATATTTCATCTGATACATCATCTAATATAGGAGAAATTCCTTCAAATGATAATGAAAATAATATAAATAATGATGTTGAAAATACAAATGATGAAGTTACTGATGAAGTTATTGAAGATAATGAAGCAGACAATAAAAAAGTATTTCTTGATACAATAAATGAAATTGAAGTTGCTTCTAACACTGTAGAGAATATAAAAAATACTTTAGAAGAACAAGAAAATCAAACAAAAAAAGATCTTGAAGATATACCAACTTCAAGTGAAGTTTTATCTTATAGTGAAACTTCTGAGAATATATTAACACAAACAAATACTAAAGTAGAGGCAATATTTAGTATTATTAAAAAAGATTTAGGCTTAGATGATTCATCTATTATAGACAACAATAATAATACACCTGAAAATATTAAAAGTTTAGCTACAAGTGAATTATCAAAAATTCAAGCTTACACAAATGATTTATCTATTAAAAGAGAAAAATTAAAAAAAGTTAAAGATGAAGTTCTAAAAGCAGAAAATCATTTAGAACGAAGTAAAAACAAAATTGATACTGTTAACTTATCTATTAAAAATGCAAAACAAAAAAAGTTAAATCCTTCATATATAAATAAGTTAGAAAGTAGACTTAAAAAAGCTGAAAATGATTATAAAAAAATACAAAGTTTATATACTTCAATAAAGAGTGAATATGAAGATAAACAAAAAGCAATAGATAGTTTAGATAAAAGTTTGTCTAATGCACAACAAGCTTATAATCAAGCATCTTTTTTAGTAAATATAGATAGTCTTAAAACTCTTTTATCTACTACTTCTACTGCAAACACGAATTCAAAAAATGCAAAGAATTTAGTACTTCAAAATACTAATTTAGCTAATGAATTTATTTTGAATCTAACAAAAGAAAATGAAACAACTACTTTAAAAACAAATAGTCAAAATGCAAAAGCTACAACAAAAACATCAATCAATAAAGTTATAAATACTCTTCAAACTTCAACATCAAGTAGTGATATTGATAATACATTATTAAATGAAGTATCACAATTAGTCTCAAACTCTAGCTTAAATACTACACTTTTAAGTAATGCAGAAACTTTGAAGAATACTGTAGATACAACTGAAAATAAAAATAAGCTAGACAATGCTAAGTTAAAACTTGATGTTGCTAATAATAATTTAACTATAGCTAAAACAAATTATGATTTATCAACTGTTGAATTACAGAAAGTAAATAGTTTAATAACTTCAGCAAAACACAATGACTCAAATGCACTAATAACTTCACAAATAGAAAATAGTTTTAAGCAAAAAGTTCAAGACAATTATAATCAAGCAAGACAAGCTTATGAAACAGCTTTAGAAAAGTATAATAATGCAAATAGTATTTATACTGATAGAAAAAATGCTTATGATAATGTACAGTTATCTATAAATGACGCACAAGAGGCTGTAAATGATGCAAAGATATTAAAAAAACTATCAGATATATTAAACCTAGTTGATACATCAAATAAGGCTACTTCAAGTGCTCTTTCTTTTAAAAGTGTAGTTGATGGTTTTAATCAAGAAGCAAAAGAAAAAATACAAACTCTTCCTCAATCAAGTGAAGTTGACATTATTGTAGGTAATTCCACTAGATCTTTAAATAACAATAATACAACACAAGAGAGCTTATCCCAAGCTATAAATAGTGCAGTTCAAAATTCATCAATTAATACTAATACTTTGGAGAATTTACAAAATGAAATTTCATCACGAAAAACATCTTCAAATACTATTTTAGTAAATGCAAACACTTTTAAATTAAAAGTTACAGAGGGTATTTATAAAAATAAATTAGATGAAATATCAAATAAGGTTGCAAGTGCTTTAATAGCAAAAAATAATGCTAATAATAAGTATTTAGAATCAAAAACAGCATACGAAAATATGTTAATAAATATTAATACTCTTGATAGTAGTACTTTAAATAGTTCTTTATCTACTTCTTTGATAAATAAATTAAAAAATAAAAAAGATGAAGCAAAAATAGCTTATGATAATGCTTTAATCGCTTATAATGAAATAAAAAATTTATTTGATAATAAGAATAATGAACTAAATACAAAAGCAACAAAGAGTGTAGATGATGCACAAAAAGCAGTTGATACTTTAACGATTTTAGATAATTTAGAAGATGTATTGGAGTCTTTAGAAGATTCAAAAAAAGCAAAAACAGATGTGAATACTCAAAAAAACATAGTTCTTACTGCAAAAACAAATACATCTACAGCTGTTTCAAATGCACAAACATCTTCAACTTCATTAGTAAATCATAAAGAAAGTGCTGTAAATGCAAAAACACAAGCAGTTGAAGCTTCAAATATTTCAAAAACATCTTTTAATACTGCAAAAGATCAAGACACAACAGATGTTCAAGTTGCATATTCTGCTAAAATAGTACAAGATCAAGCTTTATTAGTAAAAGAAAAATCTGATTTAGCAAAAGAAAAATCAGACTTAGCAAATACAGCATATACAAATTTAATATCTAAAGTGACACAAGCACAAACTCAATTATCAACAGCTTTAAATGCAAAAAATCAAACAGTAGAAAAGTTGGAAACTTTAAAAAATGAGTTAGATGAACTAAAAGTACTTGAAACAAAAGTATCTACTGCTTCAACTACAGCAAAAGCAAGTGTTCAAAGTGCTGTTCAAAAAGCACAACAATTATATGATTTAGCACTTCAAGAAAAAGAAGATGCTATTTTAGCTTACAATGAAGCAAAGGCTCTTCTGGATAATTTATCTGTAGATACATTTAAAAATCAAGCCTTAGCAAATAAAAATGAAGCAAATTCTGCTTATAATTTAGCAAAACAAGAATCAGATACAGCACAAGCAAATGCCACTGAATCAATTCAGTTAGCACAAACTGCAAGTTTAAATGTAAAAAATAAAATCATTGCATCTTCTAATAAAAGTGAATTTTTATCAAATGATACTCCTGATTCAATTAATTTACAAGATAAAGTTTTCGAATTATCTAGTGTAAAAACAAATGAAAAACTTTTAACAAATCCAGTTTCTCCATACAAAGGGCATAGTCAACTAGGAGTATTTAAAGAATCTTCTTCAAGTACTGATCCTTTATATTTAGTTCAAGCAGATAATTTACTGGAATATTTTGTTTCATATAGTTCAAGTTCAAATACTTCAAAAACTTTGTTTACTTACGGAGTTGATAATTCAGATAATTTTAACACTTCTAAAACATATATTTATAAAAGTTTCAAAACATTAATTGAAAATAATGATGGAACAAGGGTTTTAAATAATGATGAAACTATAGCTTATTATAATCCTAAAACAGGTTCTTTTACTCAATTTAAAAAAGACATATATTCACAAGGTGCAACAACATTTGTAGCAAGAAAAAAAGATCTACAAAGTAATAGTTTTGATGTGGTATTTTTAGAAAATAAATTTAATTATAATGGTTCTAATAATGAAAAATTAACTAGTATCGATACTTTTACTTCTTCTTCAGCTTCAAATATATTTTATGGTTCAATAGAGCAAGGTTTAACTCAAAAGTTTGATATAAAAAAAGGAACTGCAGATAGTTATACAAAACTAAATACATCTTTTTTAAGTAAACAAGAAACGGCAAAAGATATCAATAGTTCAAAAACACTTATTGGAGATACTGTTTTTATAGCTAATTTTAATATAGGAAGCACAGCTAAAACAGGAGATATTGAAATTAAACTCAACAAAATACAAAGTTATATAAATATTCATTCTACAATATCTTATAATAGTGATATTCAAGAAGATGACTCTACGTTAAATTTATTTTCATTATTAAATGTAACTAATCAAAATGTTTATTTACAAACTGCATTATTTGGAGGTAATGTTAGTGAAGATGGTAAAGCTTATTATATAAATGATGATATTTTTGGAGCACGTGTTCTTGAAGCTGATACTAATCAAAATGGAATTTTTATAGCTGTACCTGATGGTGGTTATAATAGTGTTGGTGAGTTTGTAATGTATGATGAAGAAGATAATCCCTTTATGTCAGATGATGGTAGTTCTTGGGGATATTGGGCAAGTAAAGAATATATATATCTTGATAATAATACTGCTTCAACAAGCCCATTATCTACTTGGGTAGCAGGTGAGGTTACTAATACTTCGTATATGGATCAAATTATGAGTGATACATCTGCTACTCAGAACCTTGAGTTTAATGGTAAAGTTTTAGGAACTATTGATTTTACAAATCCAATTTTAATGGATAATACAAATAAAGTAAAAATTAATTTTGAAGTTGGTGGTGGAGTCAAAAATATGACAGGTAATATGCAGTTTAAATCAGCTACTTCAAATTTATATAATATTGATTTAGCAGTAGATAGTGCAAATATTACAAATTCAGGTTTCAGTGGAGGTTTTAAACCAGCTGGAAACCCAACAGCTACAAAGAGTGGTTCTTTAAGTGGTAGATATTATGGAGGAAATAATTTGAAAAGTATTGGGGGTAAATTTGAATATGATAAAGCCAGAGGTGTATTTAAGGCTACAAAAAAATGATTAATAAATTAATATGTTCAAGTTTTACAGCAACAGTTTTTTTATCAATGCCTCTAGTTGCTCAATATAAACAAGAAAAGATTGGTATAAATAATGTATATAAAGCACAATATTCAAAAGCATTGAAGGCTTTTAAAAATAAAAATTATGATAAATCTTTTAAAGAGTTTAATTTATTGTTTCAAAATAATTTAGATAATATTTTAATAAATTACTATCTTGGTAGAAGTGCTTATGAATTAGGAAAATATGAGTTTGCTATAAGTGCTTATGATAGGATATTAATTCAAGAGCCAAATAATTCTAAAGTAAGACTAGAACTTGCACAAAGCTATCTTCAAATGGCTTTATGGGGACAAGCCTTAGAAGAGTTTAAAAAAGCTTCAAAGGGTAATCTTCCTGCTGTTATTAGTAAAAAAGTAGAAAAAACAATAGCTATACTTCAAAATAAACAAAAAAGAAGTCAAGTTTCTGCTTATTTTATTAGTTCAATTATTTATGATTCAAATGTAAATAATACTTCTTTAAATGATATTTTTAATATTTATAGTCCAAATTTAGGTTCAAATATTAGAGTAAGTACTAATGCACAAGAAGAATCAACTACTATATTTCATAATGTATTTAATTTAAATCATAAATATAAAATAGAAGATGACACAATATTAGATACAAATATTTCTTTTGTAAATAGAAAATATAAGAACTTTAAAGATAAAGATTTGCATGTCATATCATTAAATACAAAACCAGTATTTTTTAGCAAAAACTATAAAACTTCTTTTGCTTTTAATATTGACAAAGTATTTTTAGGACATAAACCATATCAGTTAAATTATTATTTAACTCCTTCTTACACTCAAAGTATTTCTAATAATGTTTTATTTAGTACTTCCTTAAGAGTAGGGCGAACAAACTATCATAGTGAAAAATATAAAGATGCTAAGGTTTATGATTTTAATACTATTTTTAAGTATTTAAATGAAGATTATGGACTTTTTACATTTGGAATTAATTCAGGTAGAGAAAATGAAGTAAGTGAAGATAGAACTGATATTTCAAATTCATATTCGAGGATTTATTTATCAAATTCGTATGAATTTCTTGATGATTATGTTTTGACTTCATCAGCAAGTTTTAAGATGACAAACTATAGAGATTATGATCTAAATTTTCAAAATAAAAGGGAAGATAAAGAAAGAGATTTCTCTTTATCTTTAGAGAAACGAATAAATAATAGTTTTACTGTAAATGCAGGTAGTTCTTATGAAAAAAGAGAATCAAATCAAGAACCATCTGAATATAATAAATATACATTAAATCTTGGAGCTTTTATCTCTTTTTAGCCTTTTGTTGAATGTTCATAAATTCCTATAAAGTTTGATGGAGGGTTTTGTATAAAATCCTCACATCTTTGAATATATATTTGGTATATTTTTTTATTGGATTTTTCTGGATTATTTTCAAGTTTTATGAATATTTCAAGTGCTTCTTTAAATTTTGAGTTTTGATATAGTTTTATTGCTTTATGATGTAGTTCTAATTCTTCTTTTAATTCTTTAGAAGCTTCACCTTTACCTTGTACTTGCCAAATTTCTGCTGGTTTTTCTTTTCCTTTTACTTTTACTAAATCTAAGAATCTTAAGATATATTGGCCTTTTAGTTTTTCTTTTGTATGATTTGAGATATTTATTTTAGAACCATAATATTTACATAGTGATTCAAGTCTTGCTCCTAGGTTAATAGCATCACCAATTACTGTGTAATCACTTCTACCAATACTTCCCATTTCTCCTACTACTGCTGTACCACTATTTAATCCTATACCTATATCAACTAAAGGTTTATTATCATTTTGTAGCTTTTTATTTAAAGCTTTTAAGCTTTCAATTTGTTCTATTGATGCTAATACTGCTTTATCTGCATGATTGTCTACATCAGCTGGAGCATTCCAGTAAGCCATAATAGCATCACCTATGTACTTATCAATAGTTCCTTGATATTTGATGATAATATTACTCATTGGATCCATGTATTCATTTAAATAGCTAATAAGTTTATTTGCATCTTTCATTTTTTCAGAAATTTTTGTAAAATTTCTTATATCACTAAAAAATACAGTCACTTCTTTTTCCATAGCTTGAAACTCATTACTATGAACATCTTTTAAAAGACTATTCATTACTTCTTGTGATACCTTAGAAGCAAATTTTTTCTTGATAGCTTCTTCTTGTTTTATTTCATAAAAATAATCAAAAAGAGTAGCTAAAATAGTTCCTAAAATGATTGTGGCAATTGGGAAAAATATATTTAATACAATTCCATAGGTAAATAATATTTTATATAAAGCATATAAAGATAATACTAAAAAACTTATGCTAATTACAGGATTCATCCAAAAAGGTGTATATTTTATAAGTAATACAATTAAAATAGATAAGAAGAATATTATGAAAATATTAGCTCCATCTACCCAAGAAGCTTTATATATAAAATCACCTTGAATTATATTATCAATTACATTTGCATGTACTTCAACTCCTGGAAAAACAGACTCAAAAGGTGTAGCTCTTAGATCAAGAAGTCCTGCTGCTGATGTACCAATTAAAACAATTTTTTCAGCTACTTCCTCTTTCTTAAAACTATTATTATATATGTCATTTGCAGAAATATAATTGAAAGTTTTCTCTTTCCCTCTAAAGTTTACTAAAACTCTACCATATCTATCTGTTGGTATTTCAATGTTTGCTAAACTAATAGTAGATACTCCTTCTTCATCATAGTTTATATAAACTTTGTCTGTATCAAGTAATATTCTTAAAAGTTCTAAACCTAAAGAAGGATATATTATATCATCATAACTTATTACTAAAGGTACACTTCTAATAATCCCTGATTCATCTGGAATATTATTAAAAAAACCACTAGAGTATGAGTTATCTTGAAGTAAAGGAATATTAAGTACAGTTCCTACACCTTTTATTAAAGATTCTTTTCCTAATTGTTTATTTTTTTCAATATAAATTGCTGGTATTTTAGGTGCTGCATTATTTAGAAATTCTCTTTTTTTTAGTTCAAAAAGATAACCTAGTATTGTAGGAGTTGAAGCTATTGTTTGTGCGAAATCTAAATCATAATTTGGAATATTGTCTTTTTTTATATTTAATTGTTTTAATACTTTATGTGGTGAACTATTGTCTTCTTCTGCAAAAACAACGTCAAAACCAATTATTGTAACACCTGCATCTGTTAAGTTTTTTAATATTTTTGATATTTTATTTCTTGGCCAAGGCCATTGACCTAGTTCTTGAAGTGAATGCTCATCAATATCAACAATTACTACATTATTAGAAGTGGGTATTTCTCCTCTAATTGTAAAAAAATAATCTCTAAGTCTATTATCAAGTGAATCGGGTAGTTTAGGGAAAAAGATATATATAAATGATAAGGTAATTGATAGAATTAACGCTACATTTATATATATAAAAAGTTTTTTTAGATTAAATTTTTTCATTTTAATATAACAATTGACTTTTATCTATTTGAGCGGGTTTTAAATTTTCATTTACATATTTTTTTAGTATATCATGCTCATGAAAGAACCTAAGTAGTCTTCCATCTATTTCATTATCTTTTACCATAAATGATAGTATTTTAAATACCTCTGATAGTTTTTTCCCACTTTTATATGGTCTATCACTTGAAGTTAAAGCTTCAAAAATATCTGCTAATATCATAATTCTATCTTCAAGGCTCAGATCTTCTTCTTTTAAACCTCTTGGATAACCTTTACCATTTAGCTTTTCGTGATGATTTGCAGCTATGTTTAGAACATCCTTATATTTTTTAGGAAAAGGTAATTGCATAAGCATCTCAAGTGAGAGTTTAGCATGGTTGTTCATTATGTCTTTTTCTTCTTTTGTTAAAGTACCTTTTCTAATAGAGAGGTTATATTTTTCATCTTCATTTAGTATTGTTTGAGTTACTCCATCTTTTAGATAAGTATATTGTGATATTTTTTCAATTCTTTCAATTTTACTATCATCCATAAACTCACCACCAATATTTGCTTCTTCTAAAAATTTATAATCTTCATCATATTGAGCAATTTGTTTTTCATACTCTTCTTGTGATATTTCACCTTTTAACTGTGCAATTTGACTATCTCTTTTTAATATTTCAAACTTCTCTTTTACTTGTTTGATTCTATCTGTGATTGCATAAAGTTTTGTTGATTTATCAATAATAGATTCAGGCATTGAAATTTTTCCAATATCATGCATCCATGCTGCAATTTTAATTTGTTGAAAATCATTTTGAGTATATTTAACATCTTTATAAATAGTATCATCGTCATTTATTGCTTGGGCTAAAAGAAGTGATATTTTTTCTACATTTGCTATATGATTCATTGTGTGATGAGATTTAGCATCAATTGCATGTCCAATGGTTGTAATAAAACTATTTAAAAATTCTTCTAAACTATTAATTAACCAACTATTTGTTAATGCCATAGCAGCTTGTGATGCTAAAGCTTTTATGATTTTTTCATCATTATCTGTAAAGTTTGTAATTAAATCTATAATTTTTGTTTTGTTAATAAGTTGTAATACCCCAATAACATCTTTTTCATGATTTTCTAATGGAATAACAAGCATGGATTTTGATCTATAACCTGTACTTTTATCAAAGTTTTTTGTTCCTTGAAAATCATATTTTGTTTCATCATAAACATCAGGAATATTAATAATCTTTTTTTCTAAGGCACAAGTTGTTGCTACCATATTAGTATTTTTTGAACCATCTTCTAAATAAAGAGGAATTGAATTCCATTGAATTTCATCTTTTGTTCCTCCCATATATATATTAAGAGGGTCATTTTGAATAACTTTAAAATCCAAATGTTTTTTGTCTTTTGAAAGTATATATAGTGTTCCAGCTTCACAATGAGTAAGCTCTCTTGTAAGAGTTAAAATCATTTCAAAAAGCTTGTCTTTATCAATCTCACTAGATAATTCTAAGTTTATTTCCATTATTCTTTCAAATTTATTTTGACTTATTAAATCACTTTCTGTTTGACCTTTATCTACATGAATTACATCTCCTTCATGTAGAATTTTTCCACCATTTTTTAAAATTCCATAATCTTCAATTTCTTTTTTTATTTCATTAAAATATAGAGGTTTTAAATGATATAAGAAAATTTGAATATCTTTTCTTTTAAATTCACTTAAAATTTTTGATACAAGTTTTGGAGTTAAGTGTTGACTATCAAAAGCTAATTTATTCATATAACTTGGAAAAGAACACTCAATAATTAAAGATTTAATTTTAGGGTTATTATCAATTCTTCTTTTTAACTCATCATTTTCATAAGTGTCTCCACTTATAATATATCCTGTATCATTATCTTTTATAATTTCATATCCAAAAGCACCTGGAATATGCTTTGCATCAAAAGCAGTGATTTTATAGTTTCTAAGGCAAACCGTTTCATTTGCATATATTTCAATAAACTCAAGGGCTTTTTTGTCGCTATTTAGTAAGTTGATTTTAGAAAAGTCAGGCCATATTGAGTCATTGAAAGTATGTTTTTTTAAAGAGTTTATAGTCTCTTTTGAAGCATAAATATATAAAGTTTCTTTTCTGCTCTCAAAAAAACTTTCAATAATAAATGGTAAGTCTAAAATGTGATCAGAATGAGAGTGTGTTAAAAAAATATGATTTATTTTTGTTGTATCCTCTCCTAAAATACTTATTACATTTCCTGCATCTATTAAAATATCAGTAAAAATTTGGAAAGATGTAGTTCCTGTATCTTTTGTTTTACTTCCACTAGCACCGAGAATATTTACAAAGTTCAAAGGGGTCCTTTTCTATATAGTTATTATAATTATATCTTTTTTTTATAATAATAATATTGAAATAATTTTAGAATTTGAAGAATTTGTATTAGTGAGTTGGAAGTTTTTGTTTGATCCAATCGTAAGTAAATCCATATTTTACGTTGTATATGTTTGTAAAGCCTTGGTAAGCAAGCAGATTTGAAGCTAGTTTTGTTCTTGAACCACTTCTACAAATAAGAATAATTCTTTTATTTAAATTTTTTTTTGCATAACTATAAATTTCATTTGAAAAATTTTTATTAAATACTCTTTGTTTATTTTTTTCATAAAAAATAGGAATGTTATATGAGTCTTTTGCTCTTAATTGTTCAAACTCTTTTTTTGTCCTTACATCAATTAGTAAAGCACCTTTTTGTTGTAGCTCATAAGCTTGTTTTGCACTAATATCAGCTTTATACAGTTTTGCAATTTGAAAGTTTATTTCATTTGAAAATAAAGAACTTGTGCATAATACTAATACAATACTAAGCACAAGTTTCATTTTATTTTTTATCCATTGTGAAATCATCATAAGGATCCATGTGAATATTTATAAGCCAATCTCTTTTTTCATCTAGTTTTTTGATTTTTCTTTCTATATCATCACTTGCTCTATGGGCATCCATAAGTGTAATAATGCAATCAAATACAAGATGAACTTCCACAAAAGTTTGATGACCAGCTTCTCTTGTTTTTAGTAAGTGATAAGTATTTACTCTATCATTATTTCTAATAATCTTCTCAATTCCTAAAACTATTTCATCATCAACAGCTCTGTCAAGTAAAACTAAAATACCATCATGTATAAGTTCATAAGCAGAGTAGATAATAAATAAAGCAATTGCACCACCTACAATAACATCAATAATTTCATAGCCAGTAAAATTTACTAATAGTAATGAAATTAAAACAGCAGCATTTGAGTATACATCAGTTTTATAGTGTAGGGCATCTGCTTTTATAACCATAGAGTTTGTTTTCTTAGCAATTTTATTTAAATATAAAACTAAAAAAATTGTAATAATCGTTGATAAAATCATTACTATAATAGATATATCCATATATTGAGATACAGTTCCCTCAGTAGCTTTTTTTCCTGCTTGATAAAGTAAGAAAAGACCTGAAATAGTAATAATAGTACCTTCAATAACAGAAGCTAAAGCTTCAACTTTTCCTCTTCCATAGTTAAAAGTTTTATCAGCTGGTTTTTCAGAATTTGAAATGGCAAAATAATTAAAAATTGATACGAACATATCAAGTATAGAGTCAACAGCAGAAGCTAAAACAGCTACAGATCCACTTGCAATACCAATCACAAGTTTCATAAGTGTAAGAAGTGCAGCAACAGAAGTTGAAACAACTGTTGCTCTTTTTTGTAAAGTCATAGGTTTATTTGTTTTCTACAAAATCTTTAATTCTTTTGATCCCTTCTTGGATACTTGCTAAATCTGTAGCAAAAGAGAATCTAAAGTATCCTTCTGTACCAAAAGCAAGTCCTGGAACAACAGCAACACCTTTGTCTTCTAAAAGTTGTTCACAAAACTTCATAGAGTTATCTGTAATTTCTTTGATATTTACAAATAAATAAAATGCACCTTGTGGTTCAATACAAGAAATTCCTTCAATATTATTAAAAGATTCTACTGCAATGTTTTTTCTTTCCTCAAAGGCTTTTCTCATCATTTCAATATCATCATCTGCTTGTCCTTCAAGGGCAGTAATTGCAGCATATTGAGTGATTGAGTTTACATTTGATGTAACTTGACCTTGAAGTTTAATCATAGCTCTTACAAGTTCAGTTTTTGGAGTTGCTATATATCCAAATCTCCAACCAGTCATAGCAACTGATTTACTTAAACCATTAATTGTTACTGTTCTTTCATACATATCATCACTAACACTTGCAGCAGCTGTAAACTCTTCACCATTGTACATAATTTTTTCATACATTTCATCAGAGAATACTAAAATATCAGTACCTTTTAAAACTTCACCAATAGCTAATAATTCTTCTTTTGTATAAACTGCACCAGTTGGATTTGATGGTGAGTTTAATAATAATACTTTTGTTTTATCTGTAATAGCTGCTTTTACTTGCTGTGCTGTTACTTTAAATGAAGTTGTATCATCAGTTTCAATAAATACAGGAATTCCATCAGAGTATTTTACTTGCTCAGGATAAGTTACCCAATAAGGAGCAGGAATAATTACTTCATCTCCTTCTTCTATTAGAAGTTGGAAAAGGTTAAATAATGAGTGTTTAGCTCCATTACTAACAACAATGTGTTCTAATGAATACTCTAAACCATGGTCTCTTTTAAGTTTATTAATAATTGCTTGTTTGGTTTCGATAATTCCTTCTACGGCAGTGTATTTAGTGTGACCATCTTCAATGGCTTTAATAGCTGATTGTTTAATAACATCAGGAGTATTGAAGTCAGGTTCACCTGCACTAAAACTTAATATATCTTTACCTTGAGCTTTAAGCTCTCTTCCTAAGGCTGTAATTGCCATAGTAACCGATGGAGACAAGTTCTCCATTCTCTTTGCAATTTTCATAAATCTTCTTCCTCACATATAATTTACATTATATTTTTATGATATAATTCGCAGATTATACAAAAATAATACTTAAGGTATAGTGTGAACTTTCAAATAAATATTGATTCTTTAATCCTAAATGTTGAGCTTTTAAATAAAAAAAGAATGAAACATTGTTATTTAAGAGTAACAGCTAAAAATACTATACAAATCAAGGCAAACAGCTATTTTACAAAATTTGATGCACTAAATTTAATAGAAAAAAAGAAAAACTGGATATTAGAAGGCTTAAAAAAACTAGAAAAAAATAGTTTAAAAGAAGATGAATTTTTATATTTTGGAAAAATACAAAAAAAAGAATTATATAATATTTCTAATTTAGATGAGTTTTATAGAAAGTTAGCAAAAGAATATATTCCTTATTTAGTAGATAAACACTCAAAAAAAATGAAACTTTATCCTACTTTATTAAAATATAGAAAAAATAAAAATACTTGGGGTTCTTGTAATTATAAAAATGAATTGAATTTTAATATTTATTTATGTAAGTTTCCCCTTGAAGTTATGGAGTATGTTGTAATCCATGAACTTGCACATATAAAACATAAAAATCACTCAAAGAATTTTTGGGATTTAGTTTCTAAATATTGTCCTGATTATAAACAAAGAGAAAAATTACTTAAGAGTTTTTTATAATTTGACGTATTTCTTCTAGTTTTTCATGTAGCTTTTCATCTTTTATGCTATTTTGAAAAATTCCATGGGCTCTTTCATTATAAAATGGTTTTGGTTCATTTTCATCATTATTGTCTTTTTTAAAAGGTGTTGAAAAATCATCAAAACTTTTTTTATCAAAATTCTTACTAAATGAGTATAGTTTATCATATCTAAAAACAGCTACTTCTTTTATATCTTTAAAGTCAGGAACCATTTTTGCATAATCCATAATCATCTTTTTTTGATAGTTAAGTTCACTTTGTGCAACAGGATGAAGTACAGCAATTGAGAGCTTATCATTTCTATAAAAAGCAAATAGTATATAATTTAATATTTTTTTTATAAGTATCTTTTCTAAAAAACTATGAAGTTTATATCTTTTTCTAACCTCTGAAAACTCTTTTTTATTTGCTAGATTAGTTAAAACATTATTTGTTGTTTTATAACTTCTATAATTTGGTATATTTTTATTTACTTTTTTATCTTCAAAAGTAAAAAAATTCTTTTTTAGCTCTTGTTTAAATGTTAAAAGTTCTTCTTTTTGCATATAAATATATCCCTTTAGTAAGGTTTTTATTAGTATTTCTTTAGTAGCATTAAGCAAATTATTTTGTACACAGGATGTAACAAGAATTATGAAATATTTAATTTACTTTATTATAGCAGGATTTATATTATCTTTTAATGGATGTGGATATAAAGGTGATCCAACTTATATAAAAGATGAAAAAAAGTCAAAAGATTTAAAAGAAGAAAACTAATGGTTTATGATTATATTATTATAGGAACAGGAATAGCAGGACTTAATGCAGCAAGATTGATTCCTGAGGATAAAAAAGTATTAATTTTATGTAAAAAAGAACCAATTGATTGTAATACTTATTGGGCACAAGGTGGAATAGCTAGTGCTGTAAATGATGAAGATATAAAAGATCATATACAAGATACCTTAGTAGCAGGTGTAAACCACAATGATAAAAAAGCAGTGGAACTTTTAAGTTCAAAGTCTCAATCAGCTGTTAAAAGTCTTATTGAAGCTGGTTTACAGTTTGATTTAAACTCAAAAGGTAAATTAGCTTATACAAAAGAAGCAGCACATAGTAGAAGTAGAATTTTACATGCTGATGGAGATGCTACAGGAAGGATGATTCATTCATTTTTATTAACTCAATGTAAGCATAAAATAGTAAGTAACACGGTAGTAAATGATTTACTTATTCAAGATGATATTTGTTATGGAGTTCAATATTTTACAAGTGAAACACAACAAGAAGTTGCTTATGCACATAATACCATTATTGCTAGTGGTGGAGTAGGTTCTATTTATAGATATCATACAAACTCTACAGCAATAGCAGGAGAAATTCAAGGAATTATTTTAGAAAAAGATTTAGCCTTGAAAGATATGGAAATGATGCAATTTCATCCAACAGTTGTAAAAGGAACTCATTTTGCTAGAAAACCTTTACTTAGTGAAGCATTAAGAGGAGAGGGGGCCTTTATTGTAGATGAACAAGATAATAGATTTTTATTTACATATCATAAAGATGGAGAATTAGCCCCAAGAGATGTAGTAAGTAGATCAATTTTTGATTATCATAAAAAAACAGGTTCTAAAATATATCTATCATTTGAAAGTTTTGAAAAAGAAGCTTTTCAAAAAAGATTCCCAAATATTTATGCAAACTTAAAAGAATTAGGTTATGAACTTCCTTATGATAAAGTTCCAATTTCTCCTGCCTTTCACTATAGTATGGGTGGGATAGAAACAACACTAGATGCAAAAGTTAAAGGAATGAAAAACCTTTATGCTATTGGTGAAGCAGCTTGTACAGGAGTTCATGGAGCTAATAGACTTGCTTCAAATTCATTACTTGAGGGTGTTGTATTTTCATCTATTGCTGTTGAAAATTCATTAAAAGATGAGTTTAAAATATCATATAAAAATTATACGAAAGATATAAAATCTTACACAAGAAACAAAGAAATTGATAAAGATATCAAAAATTGTTTACGAAAATCGATGTGGAATAGTGCATCTATTGTAAGAAACCCTAATAAAATAAAGGAAACCCTAGTCTTGGTGGAAAAATATTTACAAGAGGATGTGGGTAGACTGCTTTTTTTAAGGTTGCTTACGGCAAAATCTATTCTAACATCAGCTCTAAAGAGAAAAGAATCTCTTGGAGCACATTATATCAAGGAGAATTAATGTTGAAAGTTTTACTGACTTTACTTTTTACCTCAATGGCAGTTTATGCTGGTGGTGGTGCAGTAAGTACAGCTCAAACACCAGATTTAACTATGACTTGGGTTGGATTTGCGTGTTTATTTATTTTTGCGATAGGTTACTACTTTGTTGCTGCAGAAGAAAAATATGAAATTGATAAGGCAAAACCTGCTTTATTTATCGGTACATTTATGTTTATTTTAATTGCTATTTATTACGCATTAAATGGCTTAGATATCGGATTATTACAAAGTGAAGTAAATCACTTAATTTTAGAAATTGCAGGTATTTTCTTCTTCTTATTTGTTGCTATGACATATATTGAGTCTTTAATTCACATGGGTGTATTTGATAGACTTAAGTATAATCTTGTAACAAAAGGATATACATATAGAAAACTATTTTGGGTAACTGGATTTATTGCATTCTTCCTTTCACCAATTGCTGATAACTTAACTACAGCACTTATTTTAGCTACTGTTTTAATCACAATTGAGAGAGAAAGAAAAGACTTCTTAGTTCCTGGTGCAATTAATATCGTTGTTGCAGCAAATGCTGGTGGTGCTTGGTCTCCATTTGGTGATATTACTACACTTATGGCATGGACAGCAGGTAAGGGAACATTTGGAGATTTCTTATTCTTATTACCAGCTTCATTAATTGGTTATTTAGCAACTGCATTTATTTTATCAAGATTTGTACCAGAAGAAGTACCATTCTTTGATGCAGAAAATGAAAAGAAACCAGAAATGGCTGAGGGTTCAAAAGTAGTTATGGTACTTGGTATTTTCACAATTGCAACAGCAGTACTTTCACACCAAATTTTACATTTACCAGCAATGTGGGGTATGATGTTTGGTCTTTCTGTTCTTAAAGTTTATTCTTATGGTCTTAAGAAAAAATATGGTTCAGAACACTTTAATATTTTCCACTCAATTGCAAAAATTGAAAACAATACATTAATGTTCTTCTTTGGTATTTTAGCAGCAGTTGGTGCTTTATACTTTATTGGTTGGTTAGCATTAGCAGCAGTAGTTTATGATCCAAATGTATTAGGTCCAACATGGTCTAATATTGGAGTTGGATTCTTATCTGCAATTGTTGATAATATCCCTGTAATGTCAGCTGTATTAAAAGCAAACCCTCCAATGGATCACTCTCAATGGATGTTAGTTGTATTAACAGCAGGTGTTGGTGGATCAATGATTTCATTTGGTTCGGCAGCAGGTGTTGGAGTTATGGGTAAATTACATGGTGTATATACATTTGGTGCACACATGAAATATGCTTGGACTATTTTAATAGGATATATTATTTCTTGTTTAGTATGGTATATTCAATTTGAGATATTAGGAATAGGTGCTTATTAGTACTATTTTATATATTATTTAAAAGCTATCAAGATATTATCTTGATAGCTTTTTTTTTGCCTAAAAAATAGACTTAACTAAAAATTTACTTCTATTTCGATATAATCTGCTCTTATTAATGATTTTATTTAATCACATAGAGGATATAAAAATATGAAACATGTACCAATAGTAGTTTTAGATTTTGGTAGTCAATATACGCAGATTATTGCTAGAAAACTTAGAGAATCTGGTGTATACTCTGAGATAGTACCATATAGCGAGAGTATTGAAGATATTATGGCAAGAACTCCTAAAGGAATTATTCTTTCAGGTGGGCCAGCTTCAGTTTATGCGGAAGACTCTTATCATCCAGATGCAACAGTATTTGAACTTGGACTTCCAATTCTAGGTATTTGTTATGGTATGCAGCTTATTTCTCAACACTTCGGTGGTTCTGTAATACCAGCAGATCATCATGAATATGGAAAAGCTAAATTAAATTTTGAAAAAGAATCAGATATTTTTAAAGATACAAATGATGGTCAAATTGTTTGGATGTCTCATGGAGATAGAGTTGAAAATATCCCAGCAGGATTTGAAAAAATCGCTACTTCTGAAAACTCTCCTTATGCAGCAATTGCTGATATGGATAGATTAATTTATGCATTCCAATTCCACCCAGAAGTTTACCATTCAGAAGAAGGTTCTAAACTTCTTAAAAACTTCGCAAAACATATTTGTGGTTGTGAATCAACTTGGAATATGGGTTCATTTGCTAAAGAACAAATCAAAAAAGTACAAGACCAAGTAGGAAATAAAAAAGTACTATGTGGAGTATCTGGTGGAGTTGATTCATCAGTAGTTGCTACACTTTTAGCAGAAGCTATTGGTGAACAGTTAGTTCCTGTATTTGTTGACAATGGACTTTTAAGAGCAAATGAAAGAGAACAAGTAGAAGCTATGTTCAAAGCAAGAGGCGTTGACTTAATCACAGTTGATGCTAGTGAAACTTTCCTTTCAAGACTAGCAGGTGTTACAGATCCTGAAACTAAAAGAAAAATCATCGGTGAAACTTTTATTGAAGTATTTGATGAAGAAGCAAAAAAACATGATGGTATTGAGTTCTTAGCTCAAGGTACTTTATACACAGATGTTATTGAATCTGTATCAGTAAAAGGACCATCTAAGACTATCAAATCTCACCACAATGTAGGTGGATTACCTGATTGGATGACATTTGAGTTAATCGAGCCATTAAGAGAAATTTTCAAAGATGAAGTAAGACTTTTAGGATTAGAGCTTGGACTTCCAAAAGATATGATTGGAAGACATCCTTTCCCTGGACCAGGACTTGCTATTAGAGTTATGGGAGATGTAAATAAGCCTGATTTAGAGCTTTTAAGAAAAGCTGATACTATCATGTTAGATGTATTACATGCAACTGGTTTATATGACAAAACATGGCAAGCATTTACAGTTTTATTAAATGTAAAATCAGTAGGTGTTATGGGTGATAACAGAACTTATGATAATACAGTTTGTGTTAGAATCGTAGAAGCAACAGATGGTATGACAGCAACATTTGCTCATATCCCTCATGATATCTTAGAAACAATTTCAAGAAGAATCATCAACGAAGTTGATGGAATCAACAGAGTTGTTTATGATATATCTTCAAAACCACCAGCAACTATTGAGTGGGAATAAAAGCGAATAGCTTTTATTCTGCTCTCATTATATTTAGACTTTAAGTACTCATTTATCATAATTTAAATAAAATCTCTCACTTTAAACAATTTCTAATAGTTTCTTACAATAATAAAATCCTTAAAAAATCTATATTTATTAAAATTATGTTTATATTTTAGAAGATAAAATTATTTTTGTATAATATATTAGATATTATTACTTGTTTATAATAAAAATGGATATGCATTAAGTAATTATTTATGCATAAAAAATAATTAAGGATATATAATAATGGAAAAAGACAATCTAGAAAATATTGTAATTGAGTATTTTAAGAAAATAGATAATGGTGACTCTAGTTATCTTGAGTTATTTACAGATGATGTTGATTTTTTCTTTCCTAAGTTTGGACAAAAAAAAGGAAAAAAGGCATTAATAGAGTTTGGTAATAGAATTGGAAGTTCCTTAATAAGTATTTGGCATGACATAGATGGCTTTAAGATAATAAAAGCTGATAATAAAGTTGTTGTTGAAGGTCAAGAAAGAGGAGTGATGAGTGATGGAACTTCTTGGCCTGATAATAATATATCTATAGGTCGTTTTTGTAGCGTATTTGAGTTTAATGGGAAGTTTATTAGTCGTATGTATATATACGTAGATCCTGATTTTCCTAGTCAAGATCTAGAAAGAATTTCAGTACTGTCAGATGGACAATAATACATAAAGGTTTATCGAAGAGTAACTCATAATGTATGGAATTTTTAGTATTTGTTACTTTTTATAATTAAAACATAATATATTGTCATAAAAAGTGTAGTGCTATTAGGTGATTTTATATATTATAGTATTGATAAATAGTTATATGCTAGTTCAATTAAAAATTTGATATAATAGAAAAATATAAATATATGGGATAAAAAATGAAAATATGTAACTTAGATATTAATAACTATAAACAATTTAAAAGCTTAAAGTTAGATTTAACTTATCCAAGTGGACATAAAAGAGAAGGTCAACCTTTAGACAAGATTTGTATTATTGGACAAAGTGGAACTGGTAAAACAAATTTATTGGATATAATTAAAAAGTCTGTGGTTGATTTTTCTGAAAATAAGTACTCATATCAACCATTTAAAGAATTTAGTGATAATAGCTCAGAAGAAAAATATATAAGTAATGAATTTATTACAAAATCAAATTTAAAAGTAAAAACCTTATTTACAGAAAGTAAATCTGAAATAGATTTTGAAAAAACAAATAAAGCACTAATGGATGATACTGAAAAAAACTATTTTATAGGAACTAAAGACTACTCAATATTTAATGAAAAAATTGAAAAGCAGGAAGAACTAAATACTTTTGAAATGACAGTTTCAGATAAAGCATTACTTGACAAATTGACTACTGCAAAAGCAGAATTAACATTTGAACAAATAAATGAATCTAAAAATCCCTATTTGAATAGTTTAACCAAATTTGCTGGTGCTGGAATAGGTTATTATACAAATAATTTACTTGAACCGAGTCCAAAGGAAAAATTAAATAATATTAATAGTGCAATTAGAGATTTAGAAGCTAAATATTTAAGAAGTGATAATGTTAATAGTTCCCTAAAAAAGATAAAAAAGAAAAACTTTATAGATAGATATATCATTAATATAAATAATGAATTAGATAACTTATGGGATACAATGAAAAAAAAGATTGATAATTACCAATCTTTAAGAAGTGAATTTATAGACACACTTTCAAATAAACTATTAAATGATGATACATATACTAAAAATGATTATAAAATAGAAATAGTAAAGTGGGAAGAACAAAATGAGAATCTATTAAATAATATCTCATTTGAAATAAATGATATTTTAAATAAATTTAATTTAGAATTAGCAAAAATAGATGAAAATCAAATAAGTTATAATAGCTTTACAATTAAAGATTTATCTAATGGAAATATTATAGAATACGACAAATTAAGTACAGGTACAAAAAATCTACTCTCAACCTTTATACCACTAAAAACTTATTCTCCTCAAGATAGTATTATTCTTATAGATGAACCAGAGATGTCTTTTTATCCAGATATTCAAAGAGAGTTAACATTACTTTATTCTCATGTTGGAAATAACAATCAACTTATTGTTGCTACTCATTCTCCATTAATAGCATCTAGTTTTGAACCATGGGAAATAGTAGAATTGAAATTTGATGATAACAATCAAGTTTATAGAGAATTGTATTTTACTGATGACCGCCATATAAAAAACTATTTTTTAGATCCTAGGTATTTAACTTGGACAAGTATACTGACAGATATTTTTGATTTAGATGAAGATTCAAATTTTACTTTTAGAGAAAAAGGATTGATGGCTTATGCAACATTAAAAGCTGAAATAAAAATTATTGATAATTTAGAAGAAAAAGAAGAAAAATTTAAAGAGCTACAAAAGTTATCTGAAAAGCTAGGTTTAAATAATTAATGAAAAAAATAGATAAACATAAAATTTTATCAAAAGACTACAAAAAATGGCTAGATAGCTTGGGGAATAATAATCACCCAAGCTATAATAGTTCGAGTTTTAAACATTATCATGATATCAAAATGAGCCTTTTAAATTCGCAAGGTGCTTTGTGTGCTTACACAGAACAATTGTTATGTGATCCAAAATATATTTCTCTTGATAATTGGGATGAGAATAAATATACAAAAGAACTAATACAAGAAGACAAAAACTCAATTCAGGGAGACTTAGAACATTTTGATGAAAGCCTAAAACAAAATAAGGCTTGGCTATGGAGTAATCTTTTTGTAGTAGCTACTCATAATAATTGCAGAATAAAAGGTACAAAGCCAGTAGAGTATATTTTAAAACCTGATGATCCGAACTATGATCCCTATAAATATTTAGAATTTGATTTTGAAACAGGTATGTTTATAGCAAATAGCTCCCTCTCAAAGATTGAAAAAGAGAAAGTTGATTACATGATTCGAACACTTGGTATTAATTGCATTCATATTCAACGAACAAAACAGCTTAAAATGTTAAAAGATAGAAAAGATGTTGGTCTAGAAGTGAATCCTCATGAATATATTACTGCATGGAATATGACACTTGAAAATTTAGAAAATGACTAATTATAAACAATTAAGCATATAACAAATCTTAGAAATCAAACAAGGCTATACTATAGTTATTTAAGCTTTTATATTTTAAGTTAGTCAAATAAAACTAAAATTTTAATGAGTTATTATTGCTTTGTTGCTTAACTCAAACGTTGTATTTCTATGAAAGGATGAAACTTGCTTGAAGAGATAATTAAACAAGAAAGAGATATGAAGCTTTTATTTGAAAAGTTAATATCTAAAAAAACAAATCATAAATGTTTATACCCAGAATGTAATGAAGATGCAATATTATCTCATTCCATTTCTAAAAGTACATTAAAGAATATCGAATATGATAATCATCTTGTATTTCAGAAATTTAATCGAGCAGAATTTACTTTAAAAGACTTTATTAAACCAGAAAAAATAAATATGAGATTACAAAAAATAAGTACAAAACAAGCATCTACATTTAAAGGGTTTTGTGAAAAACATGATAATAATATTTTTGAAAATATAGACAATAATGGAATAACAACTTTGAGAGATGTTTTTTTACAATTTTATAGAACGGCATGTAAAAAATATTTTTTTAATAATATGACTCGAAATGCGGAATTAGAAACATTCAATAAAGAATATTATACTAATGAAGATTTTGAAAAAAATAAAATAATTAGCCTTAAAAATATAGTTTCATTTTTAGAAGATTTATTATTAGACTTTCCAGATTTAGATAGGAAATTTAATATCAAATATGACCAAGTTTTATGGTTAAAACCTTTTTCAGAAAAAGTACCATTAGATATAAATATTATGTTTAAGAAACTTTCAATTAAATATCCTATTGCGTTAGAAAGTAGTTATACATTAAGACTAAATAACAAATATTACTCTAATTTAGTTGTTATCATACCAACTACATCAGAGACATTATTGGGCATATTGTGTCATGAAGATTTAGTTACACAATATACACCATATTTTCAATCAGAATTAGAAATGTTAAATTTTATAGAATCTTTAATTATGACAGATTCTGAGTTTTATATAAGCCCAAATGAATTCAATACATGGAGTGAAGAAAAGGTAGATATAATAAGTAAAGACTTATATTTTTTTAATGAAAGAAAGTTTTTACAAAAATATGATGTATCTATATTTGATGAGATAAGAAAATCAATATTAAATAATCAACCTGTAGAAATCCAGAATCATGAAAATAACAAAATTAATACTAAACCTAAACGTTTAGATTTAGAAACAAGATTTTGGGATTTAGGACAATTTATTGAATCAAGTCGCGATAAAATGCAAAATATAACAAATCAGAGGAACCAATAAATTACCCTGCTGGCAATTTATTGGCTTATTTTAAACGTAATACCATAAGGAAAATATACAATGAAAATCATAAAAAGTAAAACTTTCAAACCCAAAAAAGCTTGGGATTCACAAAGTATTGCAAATATGAATGGTATTACTACTAAATTACATTGGACTAATAAACCATATAAATGGCACATTAATGATGGTGAAGAAGTTTTTGTAGTTCTTGATGGAACAGTAAAAATGTTTTATAAAAAAAATGGTGTTGAAAAATCAGAGGTTTTAGAAAGTGGTGATATATTTTATGCAACATTGGGAACAGAACATTATGCACATCCAATTGGTGAAGCTAGAATATTAGTAATCGAAAAAGAGGGAAGTGTATAACAAAAAACAAAGCTATCCTTGCGACTTTAAACTGATAAACTATTTATAATATCATTATAAATAGTTTATCAGTTAGTTGAGATGAAAATAAAGCCAAGTCAAATTTTGCAAAACATAAAATTTCATTCGATGAAGCAAAAACAGTTTTTGATGATAATGCAAGATTAATTTCTGACCCAGATTATAGTGAAGATGAAGATAGATTTATCTTACATTGTTATAAAGTTAGTGAAAATAATATAAGAATATCAGTGCGAGAAAATCGACAAAAAAAGAAGAAAAACAATATGATTTTAACAATTCTGTAAAAAATCCGTATGCAAAAAAAGTAAAAAAGCAAATTTCAATTAAAATTGAAGTGGATATAAAAGACATAAGAAGTCTTAGCACCTAACAAGTTAAATTTGTAGGTGTACTCAAATATTATCTGAATTGAAATAAGTTACTGTATAATTACAGTACACAATATAGGAAAATAAATTTGAAACAAAAAAGAGATAGATATGAAATGCATAAATATTGGGGTAAAAAACCCTCAAATGACCTTAAAGAGCTTATAGAAAAGTTCAGTAGTGAAAAAGATATTGTACTTGATCCTTTTTCAGGTTATGGTGTGTTTTGTTGTGAGGCGTACATTTTAAATAGAAATGTTATATCAAACGATTTGAATCCAATAGCTAATTTTATAAATAAACAATTATTAAATAAAAGCATTGATATTGACTTAGTCAAAAAACAATGGGAATTAATTAAAACAGAATTTAAACCTTTTAATAATAAATGGTTTTTATGGGAATATTCTAATAGAAAAATTGAGCTTATATCTATACTCCGTAATAATAATGATATACCACTAAGAGCGAAATTCAAAGAAAAAGGCAAATCTAAATACATTGAAATACCATTAGCAAAAGAATCTGTAAATGAGTATATAAAAAAAGAAACTAACTATACAATAGAAGATTGGTATCCCAATGAAGAGCTTATCCCAAATTCTAGAATATCTGCAAAGCTTGGAATGAAAGTTTCTGATTTATTTACAAAAAGAACTTTAGCTTGTCATGCGAAATTACTTTCTTTAATAGAAAAATATTCAAGTGGAAATGAGTTAGATTTATTTAAGTTAGCTTTTACATCAAACCTTGCAAATTGTTCAAGACTTGTACCTCCAATAAGAAGTAGAGGGGAAATGTCACAAGGTGCATGGATGACAGGATTTTATACAGGTGAAACATATATTGAAAATAATGTGTTTCATTATTTTGAAAATCGCTTAAATAAGGCTATTAAAGGTAAATTAGATTACTTACAGCAATTTAATAAAGGAATATTAGATTTTAATATAAAAGAATATGATAATTGGTATAAAGTACTACAAAACGATGTAAAACAGTTAGAAATTAAGGATGAAAGTATTGATTATATTTTTACTGATCCACCCTATGGCGATGCTGTTCCATATTTTGAACAAAGTATAATATGGAACTCATGGTTAAAGTTTGCACCTGACTATAAACAAGAAATTGTCATAACTGATAGTAAAGTTCGTAATAAAAACATATCAGTCTTTGAAGAGGAAATAAATATCGCATTTTCAGAGATTAGGCGTGTTTTAAAATCAGGGAAGTTTTTTTCACTTACATATCATTCTCTATCAGGAATAGAATGGAAATCTATTACAAATGCATGTATTAAAAATGGATTTGATTTATATAGTTTCGATTGGTTAGTACAAAAGTCTTTTACTCCTAGACAAATCAATAGGCTAAAAAGTGTTAAAGGAGATGTTCTTGTTACACTAATAAAATCAGATTTGCCAGAATATACATCTCAAAGAACTGATGAAGATATTAAACAATTGTTTATATCAAAAATCACAGAATGGTTAACGAATAATCCTTTGGATACAAATGAAATTTTCCTTAAGATTATGAAAATGATTTTTTCAGAAAAAATACTTATTGGAAATATTGATTTGTTAAAAGTATTGACAGAAAATTTTGACTTTACAGATACTCAAAAATGGAGAATATATGGATAATGAAAAATTTAATGAATTAAATAAATACTTTCGAGAAAATAAATTTGAAGAACTTGAAAGTGATGATTATGGAGAGAGGTTTCTTAAACTTAGAACTATATCCAGAAAGGCAGAGTTAAAAGAGTTTTGTAATTTATATGAAATAAGTCATACTAGTACAAGTGAAGATTTATTTTGTTATTTATTTAAAAAACAGACAGTTACTATAGCTCAAGTTAATGACTTTATAGAAAATAAATATCAAGAAGAAAGAGTTGAGCGACAAGAAAATGAAGCTGATTTAATTGACCAATTATGTAGATTACAATCTTTTGATTGGGGTGGGTCTTATGGTAATAGTCTTGAAAAAAATATTGTAGACAATTATGTTAAAAAAATAAAGTCATATCAAGATATATATGATGAAGTTGAAGGAAGTCTTTTAAAAAGTCTAAGAGGATACACTCTAAATTCATGGTATAACCATTGGACATCTATTATTATTGAGGATATTTTCAAAGACCATGACAAAGTATTACCAACTATCGGTTTAGTTAAGAAGATAGATTTTTTTATTAATGACACACCTTTTGACTTAAAAGTAACATATTTCCCACAAGAGCTAATGAATGAAAAATTAAGAATATTAGGTTATGAGAGGGAAAGACAATATCTATTAGAAAAATGCTTAGAGTTGGAAATTCAAGTTGATGAAAATAGCGAAACTAATATTTTGAGATCTGCATTATTAGAGTATCAACAAAGTATTACAAACTTTATAAACGAAAATAGAGCTAACATTGAAGTTTTAAAACAAAAATGTACGGACTTATCAATTACATTTAATAGTGAACAAGAAGAGCGTCAGTTAAAAAAACAATTATTAGATGGACTAAGGCTTTTTAGAAATAGTATCAAAACTTATATATCTTCTAACAAGTATCAAACAGAACTAACTAAAATAAAAAATAAGTGTAAAGAGTTAAATATTATTGTTCCTGAAGATTTGAGTGATAAGGCATTGGAACAGCATTTATATAATAAATTGTCAGAAGACCATTCTGATTCAGCAAATGAATTTCTAAGTGAATTTAAAGAAATTAGAAGACATATTATTAATGAAGCAGAACAAAATCCAAATGAACTTAAAAAATGGCTATATGAAAATCAAGGAGAAGCCAGATTTGATGCTTCAAATCGTTTCTTTTTAATCCTAACTGATGAAAATGATATTTATGATAGTTGGAAATTAAAAAGAAGTATAAATTTTCTAAGAGAAAAAATCAATACTCATTTAAATGAACTCTCTGATAATTCTGAGGATTTAAAGATGGAATTTTGCTGGCAAAAAGATAATCAAACATATAAATGTAAATCTGATATTTTATTTATAAAAAGAGAGGCTGAGTAAATCTAAATAATTCATAACAAAACCTAGCACCGAATAGGATACCCATATCGGTGAAGTTAAACGTTATCATTATATAGAAAGGAAAAAAAATAAATGTTATAAAAGATAACAAATCATTAGAGTCAACAAATTATCCTGCGGGTAATTTATTAGCTCATTTTAATCGTTATGAACTAAAATCAAAAAACGGAGAATATTCAAATGAAGAAATATAAGGCATTTACAATAAATGATGATGGAACAAGAAATAAAATAGATGCTAATTCTATTTTTATTGAATTAACAGAAAATAAAATTATAGAGCTAGACTTGAATCCACAAGCAAATCATTTTGGTGGTTTACCTATAATCACCCCTATAGACGAAGAACAAAATACATTCCCTGTATTTAATGTAAAGCCAGGTGCAAGTAATGTTTTGCATATTTATGTTGAATATATCGAAATAAAAAAAAATGAAAAAGAATAAGTTATTTTTATTTAACATTAGTCTTTTTACCATAGGAATAATCTTTCTTTATCTTGAAACTAATTTTTATCAACTTGTTGATCACAATAATTTTTTGCAAGAAAGTTGGTTTATGCCACTTGGCTATTTTAGTTTAATACTTGGAACTCTTGGATTAATGTTAGTGTTGGGAAAAACAATTTGGTTAAAAATTAAAAATAATTAGTACAAAAAAAGTCTAACACATTGAAAATTAGGGGCGCTAATTTTCTACTTTCTATAAATTATTATCCTTTAAAATCTCAATGATTTTAGAATCATCAATATTTTCTAACTCTGTTTTAGAGTATATTTCTAAAAGATAAATTTTATCTTCTATTTTTTTATAGTAGATTACTCTAAAATCTCCACTTTTTCCTGTAGGTATAGATGAGTTTGCAAGTCTTAATTTAAAACATCTATATCCTAAAGCTATAAAGTTCTTATTTTCTATTTCTTTTGATATATTTTGTAAATCATTTTTTATTTCTTTGTATTTCTTGGAAAGCTTTTTAACTGATTTTAGAAATTGTGGAGTGATTATAAGTTTAAAGTTCATTTATCAACTTGTTTCTTTATTTAAAATTGATTTCAGTTCTTTTGCAGATTGGTCAAAATCCGAATAAAACCTTTTGTGTTTTTGCTCAACTAAAAAAGCTTTAATGGACTTGTTGTTTTTCTAATTGTTCTAAAGATAACATATCTATATCCTATAAATTAATATATAAATAATAGATGTCAAATTTATCCTCTATATTTTAGTAGTATTGACAAAACTACTTCCCTTTTATATCTTTGATAAGTTGATAGGCTTGGTTTATTTCTTGAGTTTTTGCTGTTGCTTCTTCAATATAAGCTTCATCTTTATCTTGTGAGCTTATAATATCTGGATGGTATTGTCTTATTAGTTTTCGATAGGCTTTTTTTATTGTGTTCATATCATCAGTTTCTTTTACTTCTAAAATTTTATATGCTTCATCTTGGCTCATAGTTTGTTGATTGTTTTTCATTTTATTTTTGAAGTTATTTATTATGGCTTCATATATTTCATCTGATATTTCTAGTTCTTTTATGATAACTCTTAAAACTTTGTCTTCATCTTGGCTTATTCCATTGTCGATAAATGCAAGTTGAATTAAAAAGCCTACAAACTGTTTTCTTTTATGTATTCCTCTTCCAAGAAGTTGATTTAGAGATTGGGCTATTTGTTTTGTATCGTCATCTTTTTGTTTTTCTTCATTGAAAATTTCTTTCATAATAGCTCTAGCTTTTTCTTTTTCATCGAAAACTTTTGATATATCATCAAACATCATGCTTATTAGTTGAGCTTCTAGTTCATCTACTCTTCCATCTGCTTTGGCAACTTTAGCTACAAGTGCGATAAAGTGTCCTAATTGACTTTGTCTAAAAAGTTCTTTTGATTGGACTAGTTTATTTAGCTTTTTTCTAGCATAGAATTTATATATTTTAAATAGTACATAAAAAGAAGCGATTATTGAAAGTGTAAGAAAAAAGTTTTCAATAAATGCGTAGTAAAATATTACTAAAAGTATTGCTATAAAAATCCATTTTTTAAAGTTCATTTTTTATCCGTTGTTTAAGTTTTTTAAAATTATATCTTCTTAACCTTTTAGTTAGTCTAATTGGGTTTAATGTTATAATAACAAATCAAAACAAAAGTTTATGGATATAATATAGATGAAAATTTCATATCATAGAAGAAGAAAAATCAAAACTAGAAGAATTGCTTTAAGAGATTTAATAGCAAATGGAGTAGAAGAACCAAAAGATTTGGCTAAACAGCTAAAAGTAACTGTTCCTACAATCAAAAGAGATTTAGAAGCCTTAAAGACTATGACAGAAGAGGATTTTACTTTTCAGAAAAAAGCTACTTCTCAACAAATACTTGAAAAAAAAGATGAAATTTTACGAATGCTTGATGATGAACAATATTATACTCAAAATGGTGATATCAATATTTCAAAAATTACAAATGAACTTAAAACAAGTAGGGCAACAGTAATGTCTGTTTTAAATGGCGAATAATAAGATATAATGAGATTTTATATATAATTAAAATACTAAAAAAATTAAAAATAAACTAAGGATAAAAAATGAAAATAGCAATACCCGTAAAAGATGAAAATCTAAGTTTTTTTACAAATGCAGGTCATACACCTAAATTTGCTGTTTATACTATGGCAGGAGCAGGTATGTTTAAATCATTTAATCTAAATGAAATAAAACAAAACCCTAGAAGTGATATTGACCATGAAAATCCAGAAGAACATCATTCCTGTAATCATTCATCAGATGATGCTGAACATATTGCTCAACATAATAAAATGGGTAAAGTATTAAATGAATGTGATTATATTGTAGTAAAAACAGCTTGTAAAAATACAGCAAGATCTTTTACTAGTGAAGGTATAAAAATTATCAAATACAATGGAGATTCATTTGATGCAACAAAAATTTTAAATGAATTATCTTCTAAGTTTGTGTAGGTTGAAATAAGTTTATTAACTCTTTATGCTACAATACGAAAAATTATAGCTTTATCTAGGAGTTTAAGATTAAAATAGTAAATACTTTATTTAACAAAGATAGATTAAAACTTATTCAAAAGTTTTCAGAAGATGATTTTGAAAATAAAATAGAAGAGAATTTACAAGAACTTGTATCAAATAGTTCAGAACCTTTAAAAGCAATGATAAATCTTTTTTCATTGATAGATAATGCCCATGAAATAAAAGCTGATGAAAACACCTTGCCTTATACAGTGGGAAATAGAAGTATTGAGATTATCAATACTTCTAAAGACTTAGAAAATGCAATGAAAGCTATAAGTTCTACTCCTTTTATTGCTTTTGACAGTGAACAAAAGCCTACTTTTAAAAAGGGGCAAGTCTCTCATGGTATTTCTATTATTCAGTTAGCAACAAAAACACAATGTTATATCATTCAAACAAAGCAGATAAAAAATTTAAAACCTTTAATAAATATCTTGGAGGATGAAAAAATCATAAAAGTAGGTACTGGATTAAAAGGTGATAAAGAAGCACTTTTTAATCAGTTTAGATTAAAATTAAAATCTACAATCGATTTAGAGAATATATTTAAAAGCTTATCTTCAAAGAATCAAATAGGTGCGAAAAAAGCTACTTTGATAATTTTAAATCAAAACTTACAGAAATCAAAAAATATGTCAAGATCAAACTGGGAATCAAAAGTTCTAAGTAGTGGGCAAATTAAATATGCTTCTGAAGATGCTACAGTAATTTTTGATGTAATGAGCGAAATTATAAAAAAGTATCCTTTTACAATCGAAATTATGCCTTCTTTTATAAGTGAAGATATTTATACTTAAAAGATAGATTTTATATTAAGCTATATTAACTTTACATTACTTACCTAAAGTAATGTAAGATACATTTAAGTATATTAGATATATTATTCCACTTTTTAAAATCATAAATTAAAATTATTGGAGTAATTATGAAAAAAATATTATATATATGTTCTAGGTTTATACTAGGAGTTTTATTAGTTGTTGCAGGTGTTGCACACTTTATGAATCCAGAATTCTATTTAAAAGCAATGCCAGATTATATTCCATTTCATGAATTTATAGTTTATGCAAGTGGTGTAATTGAAATTTTGTTGGGTATATTACTAGTTATATCTAAGACTTCAAGGCAAGCTGCTTTTGCAATAATTGCACTTTTTGTTGCAGTTTTTCCTGCAAATGTGAATATGTATTTAAACCATGAAGAGTTTGCAGATATGAGTGAAACATCTCTTTTAATTAGACTTCCTATTCAATTGGTTCTTATTGCTTGGGCATATATTTACACAAGAAAAAACTATGAAGTATAAACTATAATTACGTTAAATCAAAAAAAGGAAGTAAATGTTCAACAGCTATAAACCATTATTAAATTTAAAGTTTATGGATAAGGGAATATTTTTTATGTTAATGAGTGCAATGTTAGGCTCATTAAGTGGTGCAGTAGCTAAAGTATTATCAGAAAGTATGGATCCTATTGAAATTGTATTTTATAGGAACCTTTTAGGTGTTATTATGATTGTTTATAGTTTCAAAAAAGTATCAGTATCTTTTGATTTTTCAAAAACACACTTACTTTTTTTAAGAGGTTTTTTTGGAACTGTAGCTATGTTATTATATTTTTACACAATTGCCACTATTCCCCTTGGTGAAGCTGTAATTTTAAATAAAACTTCTCCATTTTTTGTAACAATTCTTGCTTATTATTTGATGAAAGAATCTATTAGTCTTAATACATTTTTTGCACTTATTATTGGGTTTGTAGGGGTTGCATTTGTGATAAAACCTTTTGATTTTGAAATATCAATAGGTCATATTTTTGGAGTGCTTGGTGGTTTTTTTGCAGCAGCAGCCTATGCTACAATAAAAAAAATAAAAGATATATATGATGCAAGAGTTATTATGCTTTCATTTATGGGAGTAGGAACTATCCTTCCTTTACTTATCTTTTTGTTTACACCTTATGCAAACTTTAGTCTTCATACTGATTTATTTGTATGGGCTTTGATTGCTTTGATGGCTGTTTTATCTACTGTATCTCAGTGGTTTTTAACAAGAGCATATAGTTTAAGTAAAGCTAGTATTATCGGTGTTATTGGCTATTCAAGTATTCCTTTTGCTGTTGGTTTTGGTATTATGTTAGGAGATTCAATTCCTGATATAGTTACTTTTTTAGGAATAGGACTTATTGCTCTTGGTGGGATTTTAGTTAGTAAGAAATAATAGGTTCAATAACACTATATAAAAATTTATTTTTATTAAAAACTGTTTTCGAGATAATAGCTACAAGTTTATTATCTTGAAAAACTCCACCACCACTGTTTGAAGGAATTGCTAAGCAATTACTTCTAATTTCTACTTTTTTATCTAAGTCAGTTAAGTCAAGTGTAATATTTAGACCAATAGCTTTATTTTCTGCTTTATAAAATCTACAATTTTTTTCTTTTAATAGAGTATTATAAAACATACCTTCTTTTGACATAGAGTAGTATTTAAATTCACCAATTTTATTCAAGTTTATTTTTGCTGTTTTTAACGTAGATATAGTGTCTGTTTTTATATAGCTTAAATCATAATGCAAACTTTTTGAATCTGGAATATTACAATGCTTTGCAGTATATATTTTATCAAGTGCATGTACACCATTGCAGTTCTTATATTTTATGAAGTATTTATATTCGTTGTTTAGTTTGTAGTTTTTATTATTGGTATTTAGATATTTAGGTATGTCTTCTATATTATTTTTAGGATGTATATATTTTGGAATGATATTTTTGATATTTTTATCAAGCATAATAATATTGTCATTCATTGCTTCTACTGTGAAATCTGGGTTTGGTTTTTGTATTAAAATACTTTTGAATTTTATCAAACAACTTTTTGTTGATTTTAAATACAGATAAGATAAACGAATATTATCTTTAAACTGCTTGGCTTTCTCATATTTTTCAATACAATCATCCCATGTAAAAGCATAAATATAATTGTAACTTAAAAGTAAAACACAAAATATTAAATATAACTTTTTCATAATATTAAGTATACTCTTTTTTTATGTATTTATAAAATAAAAGGAATAAAATGAAAATTAACATCCCTGGAAGAGAAGAACTTGAAATAAAAAATATTGTTTTTGATTACAATGGTACTATAGCAGTTGATGGTAAATTAATAGATAATATAAGTAAGTGTATAAATGAGTTTTCAAATAGTTTAAATTTTTATGTGATTACAGCAGATACTTATGGAAGTGTTGAAACACAATTAGCAAATACAAATTGTAAGATAGTAAAAATACCTAAGAATAACCAAGATATAAGTAAACTAGATTTTGTTAAGAGTTTGGATTCAAGCACAGTTTTAAGTGTAGGTAATGGAAGAAATGATAAATTAATGTTAAAAGAAACAGCTTTAGGTATTGCTATTTTACAAGATGAAGGGCTTTGTAGTGAAACTTTATTAAGTTCTGATATTTTAGTAAAATCAATTTTTGATGTTTTTGCTTATTTAAGAGATGAAAATAGATTGATAGCTACACTAAGAAACTAGAAATTTAAATAATTACTATTTTATTGCTACAATCCTTTTATATAATTATTAATAATTATATGAAAGATGAAATTAATTAAAATAAAACATAAAGATAGTCCCATGTTATTTGAAAAAAACTTTATTCTTGAAAAAATAGAAGTAAAACAAAATATTGTAATCAACTTTAGGCATAATGACAATTATGGTAAAAAACCTTTACTTTTGCTACATGGTTTTCCTCAAACTCATGTTATGTGGCATCATATAGCAAATGAACTAAATTTAAATTACCATATTATTTGTCCTGACTTAAGAGGTTATGGAGATAGTTCAAAACCTAATATGGATGACCCTACACATAGCTTATATAGTAAAAAAAGTATGAGTGAAGATATGATTTGTCTTATGAAACATTTAGGTTATGATAAATTTTATGTAGCAGGACATGATAGAGGAGCTAGAGTTTTGCATAGAATGTTAAAAGATTATCCTTCTATGATAGAAAAAGCTTGTGTTTTAGATATTGTGCCTACTTATTATATGTTTAAAAAAACAGATAAGAACTTTTCAACAGGTTATTATCATTGGTATTTTTTAATCCAACCAAATGATTTACCTGAAAATATGATATGTTCAAATCCTAAATATTATTTGATGGAAAAGCTTTTTAGATGGAGTTCTAATAATTCAACTTTTGAAAAAGAAGCAGTTGATGAATATATAAGATGTTTTCAAACTTATGAAGATATACATGCAAAATGTGAGGATTATAGAGCAGCAGCTAGTATTGATTTAGAACATGATGAAAAAGACTTATCAAAAAAAATAAAAACCCCTTTACTTGTTTTATGGGGAAGTGAGGGTTTTATTGATAAAACTTATGATGTTTTAGAAGTTTGGAGTGAATTTGCTACAAATATACAAGGTAAGACTATTGATTGTGGGCATTTTATAGCAGAAGAGTCTCCTGAGAAACTAATAAAAGAGTTTAAACTTTTTTTTGATTAAATTATAAGTAACATAGCGAATTTTGAGGTTTTTTTAGATATTAATTTAATGCAAAAGTAAATATGATAAAATTCAAACTAAAAAGATTTATATGTTCAAAACAAATGATTATTGGGAAGAAGAGTTTATAAAGCTTGAAGAAAATGAGTTTAATAAAATCTATTTTGATTCTTGTACTTTTATAAAATGTAATTTTTCAAAAAGTATTATGAATGGATGTAAATTTACAGAATGTACTTTTATAAACTGCGATTTATCTCTTAGTTCTTTAAAATCATGTACTTTTAATGATGTTACATTTAAAGACTCAAAACTCATAGGGATTTCTTGGAGTTCTTGTGATGAGCCTTTTGATGTGTATTTTGATTCTTGTAATATTTCTCAAAACTCTTTTCATTTAATGGATTTAAGAAGTATGAAGTTTTATGATAGCATTATCAAAGATACAGGCTTTGAAGAGTGTAACTTAGAAAAAGCAGTATTTAATAAATGTGATTTAGAACTTACTACTTTTTATAATAATAGTCTTAAAAAGGCAAGTTTTGAAGATTCAAAAAACTATCTTATTGATCCTAAAAAAAATGATATTCAAGATGCAGTTTTTTGTCTTCCTGAGGCCTTGAGTTTTTTATCTTTACTTCCAATTAAGTTAAAGTAAGGAAGTCTTAGTGTCCTCTTCCTAACATTTCAGTTGCTTCTGTGATGATTAAAAACCCCTCTGGATCATTTTCTTGAACCATTTTTCTTAAAAGTTGAAGCTTATTAACTTCTACAACAAGTAAAATCATTTTTTTATCTTGCCCTTCATAAAGACCATCACCTTTTATTATCGTTCCCTCAGGTCCTAGTTCTTCTGTGATTATTCTTTTGAGTTTTTGAGTTTCATTTGTCACTAAATAAACTATTTTTTTGTTAAGTCTTCCTGTCAAAATTGTATCAATTATTTTAGCTGTTACATAAATACTAACAATACTATAAAGGACTCTTGAGTTATCATCAAAAATAAACAAAGAAGATAAAATTATAAGTGAATCTATTACTAAAATAACTGTTGAGGGTTTTATCTCACTTTTTGAAGCTATAATTCTTGCTACAATAGTAGAACCACCAGCACTAGAATTACCTTTTATAACTAAAGCAAGACCTATTCCTATAAATACACCACCAAAAATAGAAGCTAATGCAGAGTCAATTACAAAGGGTTTTAAGTTAATAATTTTATCAAAAAAATCAACAAAAACAGAAATGATAAAAATAGTAAATACAGTTCTAATAGCAAACATTTTTCCTAAGTATTTCCAACCAATAAGTAATAAGGGAAGATTTACTGCTACTATTAATGTACCAATACTAAGAGGTGTAATATAGTGTAAAAGTAAAGACAGCCCTGCTGTTCCTCCTGTAATTATACCATTTGGTGTAAAGAAACCAACTATTCCTATCGCTAAAATTATAGATGCTAAAAGTATTGTTGAATAATTTTTTAACTCTTGATTTTTTATAAGTTTATTCATATATGTCCTCAATTTTTAATTAATATAATATAGCAATATTTTTGTAATAAATAGATTATTTATATGAAATTTTTATACAAGTTAAAGATTATAATTATTACTTAATTTAAAATGAAATAATAAAGTTATATAATTTTTTAAAATAAATAATATGGAGCTAATATGAATTTTTCACAAAAAGTTGTTATTGTTACAGGTGCATCTACAGGTATAGGTGAAGCTACAGCTAAGAAATTGATTTCTTTTGGTGCGAAAGTTTATAACTTTGATATTGTTGAAAGTAATGAAGAAAATATAACTTTTATAAATTGTGATGTAAGTGATTATTCTCAAATAAAAAATGCAGTCGAAGAAGTAATGAAACGTGAAAATAAAATAGATTTACTTTTTGCAAATGCTGGTATTCATTTGTTTGCTAATATAGAGGAAACTTCTATAGAAGAGTTTGAAAAAGTTCTTGATGTAAATATCAAAGGTGTTTATTATATTTTGAAAGAAGTAATACCTGTGATGAAAGAGCAAAATGAAGGTAAGATTTTGCTTATGGGTTCTGATCAGTCCTTTGTAGGAAAAGGAAAAAGCTCCGTATATGGACTTACAAAAGGTGCTATTGCTCAACTTACTAAAAGTACAGCTATAGACTATGCCCCTTATAATATAAAAGTAAATTGTATATGTCCAGGAACTATTGATACTCCACTTTTAGATAAAGCTGTTGATAGATTTAAATCTCTAACAGGTATGCAAAATGATGAGGTTATGAAACTTTTAGAAGAAGCACAACCAATTCAAAGAATAGCAAAACCAGAAGAAATAGCAAATATGGCTTGTTATTTATTATCAGATGAAAATAGTTTTATGACAGGCTCTCTAGTTCCTGTTGATGGTGGATATACTTGTCAATAATATTTTGATTTTTTGATGTTAAAATTATTTTAATAATATTTTTGATACAACATTATAAATATTATAAAGTATAGGATTGACATGAAAGAAAAAATTTATATGATACCTGGTCTTATGACTGATGAGAGATTATGGAGTAGAATAAAACCTTTACTTGAAGAAAAATATGAAATAGTGCATACTCCTATTCCTCATAGTGAAGACTTTGATGAGATTATTGATATTTTGTTCGAGCAATTTAAAGAAGAAAAAGTAAATCTTTTAGGATTTTCTCTTGGAGGATATATCGCTTCATATTTTGCTATTACATATCCAAATAGAGTAAATAAGCTTTTCACAGTAGCAGCAACTCCTGGGGCTTCAACAGAAGCAGAAATTGAGCGAAGAAAAGAAAAGTTTATAGTAATAGAAAAAGAAGGCTTTCAAGGTCTAACTTATGAAAAAGCAAAATCTTTAGTAGAAAAACAAGAAGATGAAGAGCTTATTAAAATAATTCAAGATATGTTTTTAGATTTAGGTAAAGAAACATTTGTATCTCAGCTTACTTCAACTTTTTATAGAAAAGATTTATTTGAGGATTTAACTCATTTAGATATGCCTATTTGGTTTTTCTATAGTAAAGATGATAGATTGTTAAATCAAAACTCTATTCATAGACTAGATACAGTAGAGCATAAAATGAAAGTTATCTGTAGAGAAGGAACTAGTCATAATATTCCTTTAGAAGTTCCAGAAGATTTATGTGAACTGATTGAAAAATGGATGAAAAAATAGATAAAAGAGTATATTAAAGGAAAAAAACTCTAAAATGCCATATAGATTTAAAAGGATAATCATATATGGCATTTTCTCAATTTAACTTATCTTCTTTTTTTGATAAAGCATTAGAAGATAGTAACTACAAAGAACCTACACAAATTCAAAAAGAAGTAATACCTTTAGTTTTACAAGGTCATGATATTTTGGCAAAAGCACAAACTGGTACAGGTAAAACAGCTAGTTTTACTTTGCCTATTTTAAATGATTGGGTAAATAATCCTTATGAGGGAAAAGCAAAACTAAAAGTACTAGTTTTAGCTCCTACAAGAGAGTTAGCTTTGCAGGTTTCAAACAATTTTGAAACTTTGAGTAAATACTTCAATAAATCACCTAAAATTGTAACTATTATAGGTGGAGAGGGTATATCTCAACAGCTTTTAGATGTACAAAAAGGTTGTGATATAGTAGTCGCAACTGCTGGAAGATTGCTTGATATTTTTAGAAAAAATCAAATAAATTTTGAAAAAGTAGAAAAGTTTGTAATAGATGAAGCAGATAAAATGCTTGATTTAGGTTTTAGTGAAGAGTTAGAGCAACTTTTAAAAGAACTTCCAAAAAGTAGACAGAATCTGCTTTTTTCAGCTACATACTCAAAAAAGATATTACAAATAGCTTCAAAAATTAGCTCAAATTATAAAGAGGTAATTTTAGAAGAAAATGAAACAGTTGATTTGATTAATCAAAGAGCTATTAAAGTAAATCAAGAAAATAGATCAGCTCTTTTAAGAGAGTTGATTAAAACAAATAAATATAAAAAAGTTTTAGTATTTATGGCAAACAACAGAGCAGCTGATAATATCGCAAATAAGTTTAGAAAATATGGTTTTAATGCTGAGTCTTTTCATGGACATTTAGACCAAGAAGAGAGAAATTATACTTTAGAAGATTTTAAAGCTAAAAAAATAAATATTCTTTTCTCATCTGATATTGCTTCAAGAGGTTTACATATTGATGATATAGATTGTGTTGTAAACTATGATTTACCAAGATCTCCTGCTGATTATGTTCATAGAATAGGAAGAACTGCAAGAGCTGGTAAAAGTGGTGTGGCTATTTCTTTTGTGACTTTGGATAATCATGAGCACTTTAAGTTAATTCAAAAGCGTTCAAAAATAGATTTAGAACTTGAAACTATAAAAGGTTTTGAGTTAGAAGGAGAGTTTATAAAGCCAAAGGGAAAAGCACCTGTAAAAGGTAAAAGAAAGAGTAAAAAAGATAAATTAAGAGAACAAGAAGCTAAAACAAATAGTAACTAAATAAAGGAGTTATTATGAAGATTTTATTTAAATCTTTAGTTCTTTTACTATTTTTTAATTTAAGTTTATTTGCTAAAACAAATTACAAAACAGAGCTGATAGTATCTAATTTAGGTGTTATTTGGGGTATGGATTTTTTAGATGAAAATAGACTTATTTTAACTCAAAAAGATGGAAAGGTTTTTGTTTTAAATTTAAAAACAAAAGCTTTACAAAAGATAAAAAATGTCCCAAAAGTATATTATCAAGGGCAGGGTGGTTTACTAGATATAAAAGTGTCACCAAACTATAAGAGTGATTCTTGGATATATTTTACTTACTCAAAAAATATTAATAATCAAGGCTTAACTACTCTAGCAAGAGCAAAACTAGAAAATAATAGTTTTATAAATCAGCAGGATTTACTTATTACAAAATCAAATACTTCAACTTCAAGACATTTTGGAAGTAGAATAGCTTTTGATAATAAGGGGCATTTATTTTTTAGTGTAGGAGATAGAGGAGTTAGAAAAACTGCTCAAAACCTTTTGAATCATTCAGGAACAATAATAAGACTTAATTTAGATGGTTCAATTCCTAAAGATAATCCCTTTATTAATAATAAAAATGCTTTAGATGAAATATACTCTTATGGTCACAGAAACCCACAAGGAATGTTTTTTGATAAAGAAAAAAACCTTTTATTTTCAATAGAACATGGGCCAAGAGGTGGAGATGAAGTAAATCTTATACAAAAAGGTGCTAACTATGGTTGGCCTATAATTTCTTATGGAAAAGAGTATTGGGTACCATTAGATGTGGGAGAGGGGACACATAAAAAAGGTATGCTTCAACCTATAAAATATTATGTGCCTTCAATTGCTCCAAGTTCACTTATTATGTATAAGGGTAGTGTTTATAAAGAGTTAAAGGGAAAACTTTTAGTTGGGGCTTTAAAACTAACTCATATAAATATTTTGAGTTTAGATGATAAGAATAATGTTATAAAAGAGATGAGAATACTTGAAAGCTTAAAACAAAGAGTAAGAAACATAGTTGAAACACCAAATGGTTTAATCTATTTTTCTACAGATAGTGGTAAAATACTTCTTTTAAAACCAAAATATTAAAAGGATTTTTATTGGAAGATTTAATTGTTAGATATTTTCATTTTATTGGAATTATATTTTTAAGTGGTACTTTAACTTATCAACATTTACTTTTAAGAGGTGATGTTACAAATGCAAACTTTAAAAATGCCTGTAGAACAGATATTTTTTATGGTTTAAGTGCTTTGGTTGTATTAATCACTGGACTTTTATTATGGTTAGGAGTTGGTAAAGAAGCAAGTTTCTATAGTTCAAATCCACTTTTTCATGTAAAGCTTACAATGTTTATTTTTATGGCTTTATTTTCAATAGTACCTACACTATATTATCTTAAAAATAAAAATACAACAGATGAAATAGTAGTAATTCCTAAAAAAATAATTATGTTTCAAAGAGTACAATTATTATTTTTAATTTTAATACCTATTTTAGCTGTATTAGTAGCAACTGGAAATGGATATAACTAAAAGAAGGGAATGTTTCCCTTTTTTTAATATTTAGCTAAAACTTCTATTAGGTGAAACCCAAATTGAGTTTTGATAGGGCCTTGGATTCTATTTATTTGTGTATCTTTTGTAAAAATCACATTATCAAATTCTTTTACCATTTCACCTTTTGAAAATGTTCCTAGGTTTCCACCTCTTTTTCCTGATGGACATTTTGAAAACTTTTTTGCTGCTTTTTCAAATGTGATATCTTTTGCTATTATTTCTTTTTTTAATTTTTTTGCTAGTTTTTCACTATTTAATAGTATGTGTCTTGCACTTGCTTTTGACAATCTCAATCCTTTTTTTACGAATTTGGAATAATATCACAAATTAGTTGATAAAATAGTCTTTCTTGATATTCCTTTAAGTTTAAACAGCTACAATCCCATCACGCAAAACAAGACGCGGGATAGAGCAGCTAGGTAGCTCGTCGGGCTCATAACCCGAAGGTCACAGGTTCAAATCCTGTTCCCGCAACCAAAAAAAACAAAATAATTAAAAAATTACTATCAAAGTTTAAAAATAATGTTATAATATTTCCAAACTATAATTTAAGGAAGTATTATTAAAACTAATATTCAGTCTTTAAAAGCTAACTATCTAATATCTTTTATAATTTTATCAACAATAAGTTTTTCAATTATTAGTTATAAAGAATCAAGTAATAACAAAAGATATTTATATGATATTACTTCCTTATATTCTAAAGCATATAATAATATATATAATCAAAAAATTCAGTTATCACAGGTAGTTTATACAGGTATTTTACAAATTACTGATATTAAAAATAAAATACGAAATTTTAATAATAAATCAGTTTTGAAACAAGAAGAAATTAAAAAAGAAATTTTTAAAAAAACTTTTTTTAGATTAAAATATCTAAAAGATAAACATATAAAAAATATAAAATTCTACTCTTCAAAAAATAATTTTTTTCTTAATGTATCTGATAGAAGTTCTAATATTTCAAATTTTAATGAAAAACCTGAATTATATAAAGAGGTAAGAAAAAGAAGAACAATGCTTCATTCTTATACTTTTTCTGCTAATACAATAGGTTTTAGTTTTGTTTATCCTATATTTGATAAAAAAGAGTATATTGGTCTAATAGATATCACTTTTTCTGAACAATTTATAAGTTCTTCAATGATGAAAAATCATGATGTTTTATGTAATGTAATTATAAATAATAAAGTATTACCTATAAATTTCTTGAAAAATAATCAAGAATATACAAAATCACATCAAAAGGGTTTTATTCATAATAAAAATATTTTAAATGAAATTCAAAGAATAGCTAAAAAGTCTATTTCAGAGATTAAACCTTCTTTAAATACTTCAATATTAATATATAAACAAGCAAATGATAAAAACGTTAAATCAATGTTTTTAAATAGGGATGATGTGATAATTACTACAATTCCTATTTTTGATGCAATAACAAATAAACAATTAGCTTTTGTGGCAGTAATAAGTCAAGGGCATGAGCTTAATGTCTTAAATAAAAACTATATGTTAATAAAAACTTTATCTATTATATTAATAGGACTAGCTTTTTTTATAATATATCAGCAAAAGCAAAAAAGAATTTTAGAGAAAGCAAACTTTGAAAAAATAGTACAAAAAGACAAACAATTATTAGAACAGTCAAAAATGGCTCAAATGGGTGAGATGTTAGGAAATATTGCTCATCAATGGAGACAGCCTTTAAGTACAATATCTACAGTTGCTAGTGGTATTAAGTTAAATAGTGAATTAAATATGCTCAAAGAAGAAGATATTTCAAAAGGAATGACAACTATTGTTTCAAGTACAAAATATTTATCTCAAACAATCGATACTTTTAGAGATTTTATTAAGGAGAAAAAAGAAAAAAAAGAGGAAGTTCTCCAAACTAGAATAGATGAGAGTATAATGATTGTAGCTGCAAGTTTAAAAAATAATCACATAGAACTTATAAATAATATTGATTATAGTTCAGATATTAAGATATTTATTCTAGGACAAGAATTAACACAAGTATTAATCAATATATTAAATAATGCAAAAGATGCAATAGTTCAAAGAGAAATTAAAACAAAAAGATATGTAAAAATAGAATTATTAGAAACAATAAAGACTATAGAAATAATTATAGAAGATAATGCAAGAGGAATTTCAGAAGAGAATCTTCCAAAGGTTTTTGATCCTTATTTTACTACAAAACATAAATCTAAAGGTACAGGTTTAGGACTTTATATGTGTAAAAATATAGTAGAAAAACATTTTGAGGGAGAACTAATAGCAATGAATGGTAAAGAAGGTGCTATTTTTAAGATTGTTTTACCAAAGAAGAGTTGTTAACCCTTCTTTTTTAAGATGTTGTTTCTTATAAGTTTCATTCTAGTTTTTGCAACTTGTCTCATATCAATATTTTTATCATGTTCATCAACAATTTCAATTCCCAACAGGGTTTCAATAGCATCTTCTAATGTAACTAAACCTTCTGTTTGGCCATAATTGTCTACAACTAAAAATAGTTGTTCTTTTCTTGATAAAAATAAATCTAAAAGTTTAGAAATTGGAATATTTTCATTTACTTTGAAGATTGGTTTGATGATTTTACTTTTATCTTTCATATTGTTTTCAACATACTCATGAAAATACTCTTTTGAAAAAATCATTCCTACTATATTATCAATGTTTGAAGAATAAATGGGAATTCTTGAATACTCTTTTAATTTTGTAAAGTCAAGATTTTTTTGATCCTTTTGAAAACTATTTATAACTTCATATTCATCAAAAGCAACCATAACACTTCTTGGAGTATGAATATCTTTAACTTTTACATCTTCTAAATTTAATAAGTTTTCAATAATATCACTATCTTTATCTTTAATTATTCCATGTTCTTGTGCAATATTTGCAGCTGCGTTTATTTCTTCTTTTGTAATTTTACTTATTTTCTCTTTTGGTGTTAAAAAATTAGTCATTTTATTCATAATAATTAAAAGAGGATAAGTTAGAATTACTAATATTTTTATAATTCTACTACAAATACCACTTAAAGAACTCCAATAATAAGCACCTAAGGTTTTAGGAATAATTTCTGAAAATACTAAAATAAGTAAGGTTAAAATAGCTGATATATAAAACATATACTCTTCACCAAATAGTTTTACTGCCTCAGCTCCTACTCCTGCTGCTCCTAAAGTGTGTGCGAATGTATTTAGAGTTAAGATAGCAGCAATTGATAAGTCAATATTTTCTTTTTGATGTTGCATTAATTTACCAAGAGATGAATTTTTGCTTTTAATAATCTCAATATGTGCTTGGGTAATCGATAATAGAACTGCTTCAAGAATTGAACATATAAAAGATATTCCTACTGCTATTAGGAAGTAAATCAACATTAACATTTTATAGTTAGCCTTTAATTTAAAATTTTCATAATTCTATCATTTTTTAAGTATATTTTGATAAAAAAAATATAAAAAATGATACAATAATCAAATTTTTAAAAAGGTTATAGATGAAGGATCAAGAAGTAAAAAAAGAGTTTGCTAAAGTTATTAGAAATGCAAAAATAACAGCAGCACTATTTTTTATATTATTTACTCCTAGTCTTATTTTAACGGTAAAAGAAAAGACTGAAATGTTTGGTATACCAAAGGATACTTGGTTAAATGCTTCTATTGCTGGATTTGTGATTTATTTAGCTTTTGTATTTTTCCTTTGGAAGTGTCCTAAGTGTGGGAAATATCCTGGACGAGGTTGGTTTAGGAAAAACTGTCAAAACTGTGGAGTTGAATTGAATTAAAGGTTAGCTTTTGCTAACCTTTTTTTATGTCTGTACTTAATTTAAATTTTTTGGTGTACACTTTTTAGTAAACATACATAAAGGACAGAAGTCTGCTAGTCCTGCAATTAATGGAATAACACCTAAATAAAACCATGCAATACCTGTAAAAAAACCTACTGCAATAAGAATTAATCCTATAATTATTCTAAATGGTCTACAAAAAGCTCTAATTTTATCAAATATATTCATTATAAATCCTTCTTATTTTTATATTATAATTATAACTTATTTAACTTATGTTTATTTTAATAAGAATTAATTATAATTATATTTAAAATAAGAATTTTTTATATTATACTTTTATAGGGTTTTGAAGTCCACTTTTTTTTCTACATAAATTTCATTTAGATTTATATTTGATTGATAAACTAATATTTCAACTCCTTTTTGTCTAGCAATTTCAAAAGCTTCAAAATATTTTGGATCAATTTGTTTGGCGATTTCAAAACCTAAGTTATCAGTTCTTTGTATTATATAAAGCATAACAGCTCTATGTCCTTGATTTACCATTTCAATTAACTCATTTAAGTGTTTTGTTCCTCTTGTTGTTACAGCATCAGGGAAGGCCAATGTGTTATCTATTCTTAAACTAACACTTTTAATTTCAACATAACATTTTTTTTCATCATTTTCATTTTCTAAAAGAATATCAATTCTACTATTTTGACCATATTTTTGTTCAGGTTTTAAAAATTCATACCCTTTAAGCTCTTTTATTACATCATTTTTAATAGCTTCAATTGCTATTTTATTGGCTACTCCTGTATTTGTGCATATAAGGTTTTCATTGATTTTTGTTAATTCTAATGTATATTTGAGTTTTCTTTTGGGATTATCATGATAAGTTACCCAAACTGCACAGTTTTCTTCTATACATGAAGTCATTGCACCACTATTAGGTACATGTGCAGTTATTTCTTCACCTGTTTCTAAAATAATATCAGCTAAAAATCTTTTATATCTTTTTTTTAATTTACCTTTATATAACTTTTCAAATTTCATTATTTACCTTTAAATTTAGTTTTCTAATAATACTAAACTTAACTTTTTTTATCTTAAAATATTCGATAAAATTAACTCAAATTAGTCTTGAAAAGTAATATTGTTTTTTCCATTGTTCTTAACTTTATATAAAGCATCATCAGCTCTTTTTACTAAAGAATCCATATCGTCTTTAATATCGTATGTGGATAAACCAATACTTACAGTAAGTTTTTGGACATCATTGAATTTATACATATTGATCTGTTTTTGTAAATATTTAGCATGTTCAATTACCCCTTGTTTATGGGTTTCGGGACAGATGATTAAAAACTCTTCTCCTCCCCATCTTCCTACTGTATCAACATTTCTTGAATATTGTTTTAAAATATTTGCTAATTCAACTAAAACTTTATCTCCTATTAAATGTCCATAATTGTCATTTATAGATTTAAAGTCATCAATATCTATAAGTATCACAGAAAAAGTTCTATTAAATCTTTTTGCTCTATTTATTTCTTTTTCTATAACTTCATCTAATTTAGTTCTATTAAAAACATTTGTTAACTTATCAACTCTTGCTAAAAATTTCAATCTTTTATTTTTTATTTTTAATTCATTTTGTGTGAATTTTAGCTCTTTCATAATCTTTTCATTTTTATTTTTTTCTAATTTTAGCTTATAACTCCAATATAAAATTATTGTAATAATGAATAAAAAGAAAATTGTAGTTTGCCAAAATAGAGTATAATCCTTGAATTGTTCAACTTTAGTAGAAAAATATTTATTTTGAGTATTTTTTTCGAACTCTTTTGGTAAAGTATTTAATAGTTTTTGAAAAATATTTTTTAATAGTTTTTCATCATTTCTAAGGCCTATAGCCATTTCTAATTTTTCATCAAATTTTGCAGTGATTTTTAGTTCATTAATATAGTTGTTTCTAATTTCATAACTAATGTCAGCAATACTACTAATAAAACCAAATATTTCTTCTTTTGCTACTTTTTTTAAACCTTCTTCTATATTTTTAACACTTACAAATTCAATATTTTTATAATTTTCTTTAAAAGTTTCAAAAAAAGCATAATCTTCAATAATTGCTATTTTTTTATTTTTTAAATAGTTTAAATCATCAATAAAAGGTACATTTATCTTTGTTGCTAAAACTAAAGGTACGGTAATATAATTACTAGTAAAATCTAAATATTTTTTTCTCTCTTCTGTACTCATTGCTAAAGATAGAATATCACATTTTCTTTTTTTCATAAATTCTAGGGTTTGTCTCCAAGAATTTGTAGATACAGGTTTAATTGGTATATTTAGTTTTTTTGAAAATAAATCGTAATACTCTTTTGTTAGACCTATATAGTTTTTATTTTCATCGAACTTTTCAAAAGGGAGCCAGTTTGGATCAATACATAATAATAACTCTTTTTTTCTTTTTAAATATACTATTTCTTTTTGTGTTAGTTTTAATTTATAGTTTTTAAAAATGAAATTTTCATAATTAATTGGATGTGTAGTTTCCCCCATAAGTTTATAAAAATCATAAATCTTTTCTACTTTTTTCTGGTCAATTTTACCTAAAGTGTCAGTTTTATAATATGCAAGTTTTTTTAATTCTTTTGCTTCATAAAAAAGTGCTTCTTTTGATTTATTTTGAGTATTATATTTTTTATAAATAATATCTACAGTTTCTTCAATATTATTAAAAGCATACTTCCAGCCTTTTAAGGAAGCATTTTTGAAGTTTTTTACTAGTGTTGGATTGCTATTTACTAAGTCTTCATGAGTAAATAAAATATCTTCATAGAAGTCAAAACCATATTTTTTAGGATCAAAGATTTTACTTTCTAAATTGTATTTGTTTTTTAAAATAAAAGGTTCATTTGATATATATGCAACTATGATATCTGTATTCCCATAAATCAAATCTGATAAATTAAATGTATGTCTTTGAATAATCATATCTTTATCATTTATTTTTTTAGAAAAGAACATACTTTTTAAAACAATATCATTTTTAGCATTACCTGTAATCATAATTCTTTTATTTTTGAAATCTTCAATTTTATTAATATTTGATTTTTTTAAAGTTAATAAAATTTGTGGAGAGGATTGTAAAATTGAAGCTAACAAAACAATCTTTTTATTTTTTGCTCTGTCTAAAACTAAAGAAGATCTTCCTATTGCAAAATGAGCTTTTTTATTGATTACTTCATCTACAATTTCTTGTCCATAAGTTTTTTCTTTGATTTTTACATTAATGTTTAAATCTTTATAAAAACCTTTTTCTTTTGCTATATAATATCCTGCAAATTGAAACTGATTTTTCCATTGTAATTGTAATATTATTTCATTATTTTTATGAGAATTATTAGTATGACTATGAAGATTGCTTATTAATAATAAAAGTATTACTAATTTTAAGATTGTAGGATTCATAGTATTTACCTTTTATTTATTACTCGTAAAATTAAATATATTATATTACTTATAAAACCATGAACTTAAATTATTTTAACATAAAAGTATACTATTTACAAGTTTTATATGATTTTTGAAAAAATTAAATATAATACTCAAATGAAAAAAGAATTAATTAGTTCAGTAGGATATGAAAAAATTGTACAAGAGTTTAAACATCTTTTGGAAAAAGAAAAGCCTTATTGGGTAAAGCAAAAACAAATTGCAGCCCAACATGGTGATAGAAGTGAAAATGCAGAGTATATTAGTGCAAAAGAGCAAATTAGAAATACAGATAAAAGGCTAAGATTTTTAGATAAAATTATTAATAATTCAGAAGTTATTGATATTACAACTTTAAATCATGAAAAAGTAAATTTTGGTTCATCTGTAAAGTTACTTGATTTAAATACAGATGAAATAAAAGAATTTACTATAGTAGGTACTTATGAAACAAACCCAAGTGAAAATAAAATATCTATTAAAGCTCCTTTAGGAAAAACCCTTTTTGGAAAGCATAAAAATGACGAAATTGAATTGAATATTAACTCTAAATGTTTTGAATATGAAATTTTAGATATAAAAATGGCAAATTTACTTTAAGGTAGAAAATGAATATAGATGAATTAAAACTAATAATAAAGAACAATTTAAAAGATAAAACAGATGAAGTAAAAAGAATTTTTCATGGAAGAGGGAATTTTTATGAAGCATATAGCTTTTTAACTATTGATTCAATACATAAAGTTTTATATATAAGTTTGTTTGAAAATATTCCAGAAGGTTTAGAAGAAAACTTAAAAAAACTATTTTTAGAAGTTTATCAAGAGTATGATTTTGAACTGTTACTTTTACAAAAAAGATTTTTAAATAATACCGAGGTAGAAGTTTTAGAAGGGGAAATTGTAGATGAATATTTTGCTATTGAAAATAATTTAAAGTATTCACTTAATTTTAAAAATAAAAATTCAGGATTATTTTTCGATATGAAAAAAGGCCGTGAGTTTATAGCTTCTATTGCGAAAGAAAAAAAAGTTTTAAATTTATTTTCTTATACTTGTGCTTTTTCAGTGGTAGCTTCTAATGCTAAGGCTTCAAAAGTAGTTAATGTAGATATGTCTAAAGGTGCTTTAACGCAAGGAAGAAAAAATCATCATATAAATAATTTAAGTACAGAAAATATTGAATTTATGCCTTATAATATTTTAAAATCTTGGAATAGGATAAAAAAACAAGGCCCTTATGATATTATCATAATCGATCCACCAAGTTTTCAAAAAGGAAGTTTTGCAGCAACAAAAGATTATGAAAAAATTATAAAAAAACTTGATGAATTAGCAAGTGATGAATGTATAGTTTTAGCTTGTTTAAATGCTCCAGAACTTACTGTTCAATTTTTAAAAGATATTTTTTCAAAAAATGCACCTAATTTTCAATATGTTAAAAGATTGAGTAACTTAGAGACTTTCCCTTGTAGTGATGAAGAAAGAAGTTTAAAGAATTTAGTTTTTAAAAAGTAATTTCATTTTGTAAACTTTTTAATTAATATACTCTTATACAATCTTTTTATAAAATTCACTTACATTTTATAAGAAAGAAGAGTTATGGTTGAAAAAAATCGTTGGCTTATGGCACTTAGTGCTGTAGGTGTACATATTTGTATTGGTTCTGTATATGCTTGGAGTGTGTATGTAAATCCAATTCAAACGCAAATGTCTTGGACATTAACTGATGTTACAATTGCATTTAGTATTGCAATTTTCTTTTTAGGATTATCAGCGGCACTTATGGGGAAGTTTGTTGAAAAAAATGGTCCTAGGGTTTCTGCAATTATTGCAGCATCACTTTTTGGTCTAGGAACAGCTGGTTCAGGTTTAGCTATTTTGATGGAATCAAAAATGCTTTTATACTTTTTTTATGGAGTTTTAGGTGGATGTGGATTAGGAATAGGGTATATCTCACCTGTATCAACTTTAGTGAAATGGTTTCCAGATAAAAGAGGAATGGCTACAGGCTTAGCAATAATGGGCTTTGGTTTTGCTTCTGCTATTTGGGGCCCAACTATAAAGATTTTGATTGAAAAAGTAGGTATATCTGGAACATTTTTTATTTTGGGAGCTATTTACTTTGTTGTTATGTTTGTATCAGCACTTTATTTAGAAAAGCCCGAAGATAATTATCTTCCTAAAAAGTTTAAGAAAAAGCTAAAAGAAGGTAAAAAGAAATTAAAAGAAGATTTAGCTTCTTTATCTTTAAATGAAGCTATTAAAACACCTAGATTTTATGGTTTATGGCTTATGTTATTTATAAATGTAACTTGTGGAATTGCTTTAATTGGTGTTGCTTCACCTTTACTTCAAGAAGTGATTGGAGTATCAGCAATTGCAGCCGCTGCTGCTGTTGGACTTATGGGTATTTTTAATGGGGCTGGAAGAATTGTATGGGCTTCTTTATCTGATTATTTAACAAGACCTGTTGTTTATATAATTTTCTTTTTAACTCAAGCAATTGCATTTTATGTACTACCTTCAATTAGTGAAATTATTATTTTCCAAGTAGTGATTTATTTTATAATGAGCTGTTATGGTGGTGGTTTTGCTTCAATTCCTGCATATATTGGAGATATTTTTGGAACAAAAGAGTTGGGTGCTATTCATGGGTATATATTAACTGCCTGGGCAGCAGCAGGTTTAGTAGGCCCTTTAATTATTTCACTTGTTAAAGACTCTACTGGTTCATATTCTCAAACACTTTATGTTTTTGCTGGCTTCTTTGTAATTGCGTTTATTATTTCAATATTAATGTTAATTAATATTAAATCAATTCAAAAAAAGAAAAATTAATTTATTATTTCTTTTAAACAGACCCTATGATATAATCAAAAAATTATATTTTAGGGTAGGTTATGCTTTTTGAAGTTATCTTTTTTTCATTTATTGCTGGAATCACTGTTTTTTTAGGAGGTTTAAGTTCTTTTTATTTTGAAAGAACCATAGAAAATAGGGCATTAAAAAGAAAAGTAGTACATTTTTTAACAGCTTTTGTTACGGGAATAATGTTATCAGCAGTCTCTTTTGTATTAATTCCCAAAGGAATGGAGAATTTAAATATTATTTCAAGTGTTATTCTTTTTTTAATTGGAGCTTTTATTTTTTATTATCTTGATACTTTTATTAAAAAAAATAGTGCTAATATTTCTCAAATTTTAGCAATGCTTTTAGATTTTATTCCCGAATCAATTGCTTTAGGTGCTCTTTTTGTTTATGATCATAATATTGGGATATTACTAGCAGTTTTTATCTCTTTTCAAAATTTCCCTGAAGCTTTCAACTCTTATATTGAGTTAAGAAATTCTCATTTTTCAAAATATAAATCTTTGATAATTCTTTTTTGTCTAAGTTTTATAGGAGTTATTTTTTCTTTATTAGGTTTTTATTTTTTAAAAGATACTTCTGAAATAACATCAGGTTTAATGATTTTTGCAGCTGGTGGAATATTGTATTTGATTTTTCAAGATATAGCTCCCTCAATTAGAGTGAAGAATAGCCGTTTTTTAGCTATGGGAGTAAATCTTGGGTTTATCGTAGGTATGTTAAGTGAAGCACTAGTTTAGTGCTTCATTTTTCTTGAAAGTTTAGTGAAGGTCTTCCTGTATGATAACCTTGACAATAATCAATATTTAATAAATCTAAGGTTTTTACAATATCTTCATTTTCTACATATTCAGCAATAGTTTTTACTTTTAACTCTTGTGCTAAAGTAGATATACTATTTACAAAAGCTTTATCTTTATTATCTTTATTTATATTTATAATAAAATCTCCATCTATTTTTAAATAATCAATAGGAAATTTTTTAATATAATGAAACGATGAAAAACCAGAGCCAAAATCATCAATAGCAAATTTATAACCTTCTGCTTTAAGGTTTTTTACAAATCTTTCAAGAAGAGAAAAGTTTTTTACTGTTTCTCTTTCTGTTATTTCAAAAACAATTAAGTCCTTGTTAATTTGATATTCATTTACAAGATTGTTTATTTTATCAATAAAATCTCCAACAATAAGTGATTTAGGAGATAGATTTATAAAAAGTAAGCCTTTATAGTTTGTTTTATTTATTTGTTCAAAAGCTTTTTCAATTACAATTAAATCCATTTTATTTATTAATCCTCTAGCTTCTGCTATCTCTATAAATTCAAATGCAGAAATAATTTTATCTTTATGTTTAATTCTCATAAGTAACTCATGGATTATCAAATCATCTTTATTTGATGGACTTGGTTTAATTGGTTGAAAATAAGGATAAATTTCATTATTTTCAATAGCATTTATAAGTAATGAAGATTTTTCTTGGTTTTGTTTTAAAACATAAGTAATATCCTCTTGTGTAGGAAGTTTAACAAGGTTCTTACCTTCTTCTTTTGCTTGATACATCATGTGATCAGCTATAATAAACATTTCTGATTGAGATGTTGTATGAGTAGGGTAAACACAAATACCAATAGAAATAGTTAAACTAATTTTATTTCCATTTGGGGCTTCTAGTTTTGTATTGTTAATCTCTTTTGAAATTCTACTAGCAACTATATGTGCTCCATTACTATCACATTCAGGAAGAATAATTGTAAATTCATCTCCTCCATATCTAGCTACGATATCTTCATCTCTTTTATGAGTTTCTAGTATATCTGCTATTGCTTGTAAAAATTTATCACCAAAGCTATGTCCATAATTGTCATTTATATGTTTGAAGTTATCACAGTCGATTATCATTAATGCAAAAGAGTATTCATGTCTATTTGCTCTTTTAACTTCATAAGTCATCATATCATTAAAGACTCTTTGATTAAATAAATCAGTAAGTGGATCTCTTGCAGCATAGTATTCTAAGTCTTGTGTATATTTATGAATAGCTTTTACAGAGCCTACTAAGTTTGCCATAGTTGTTAAAATTGAATCAACAACTATATATCTTACTGGATCAGTAGCTAAAACAGATTGTAGACCAATTCCTACTATTCCACCAATTCTTGGACTTTCTAAAAAAAGTGACTTTGATCTATATTCAATATCTTCTTTTTCTAAATTTACTAATTTCTCATGTCTATTTGCAACTAAGTGTTTGATTTTAAAATCACTCATTCCTCTAAAATACTCAGAGTTTTTAAGCATATTTTCTACATACTCTTCAAAAACTATTTTTACATCTTCTTGGGGAATTGCTAGCCAAAAGATATCAACTTCAAATTGATCATCTCCTACTCTAAACATTGTCATTAAAGTGTAAGTTTCCATAATTTTATTTATTTCTAAAAGTAAGTCACTTATATATTCTCTCCAATCTTTTACAACATCCGAGGTAATAATAAACTTATCAAGAAGTTTTATTTCAAATTCTAAAAGTTCTTTGTCTACAGCTACATTTTTTAATTTTTCTGCCATATCGTCTACATTTATAATAATGTCATTAAATTCTTTGAAATAAAGGTCAATATTCTTTGAATCAAATTTTTTGAAATCATCGATAGAGTTTATGCTTTCTACTTTTTGTCTAAATAAAGATAAACTTTTAGTTATTTTCTTTGTTGTATATCTTGAAGAAACAAATGCAGAGATATAAAAAATTGGAATTATAATTAAGAAAAATATAATATATTGAAACTTTGATTCATTAAAAATTGTGTTTAAATCTTGGTTTACTTCAACTATACCTAGGGTATCTCCTTCTTTTACATTAGTATGACATTTCATACATTCTTGATTTGCTTTTAGTGGCATAATATTTCGAACAATATTATTTTCAAAAGATTTTATTTCAGAGTGTTTCCCTAATAATACATTTTTTAGAGTTTCATCTTTTGGATTTTCTTTTATTTTTCCAAATAATTCTTCAACACTTTTTGATCTATAAATATTAATATCATAATTACTATTTTTAAAATTTTCTTCCAATGATTTTGTAAAAAGATTTAAATCTTCTCTACTCCAACCTTTTCTCATAATTTGATACATTGAAGAAAAAACTTGATTTGATATGGTATCAGAATGTTTTAAAGCTTCTTTTTTTGTAAGAGTAGTGTGTAAGTAAGTACTAAAAATAAAACATAATATGAAGATAATTGAAACTAAAATTATTTTATTTGAAAAAATATAGTTTTTGAAAGTTTTTTGCATGAAAAGCCTTCTTTCATAGAGTTTTATTATTATATCTTATAAATATTTAAAAGATTATTTTAAAATATTATAATAACTCTATAAAATAAGCTATTGTTAAATATAAGTAAAAAAATAATAAAAATTAGATATTTCTTACATTAATAAAACTACCACTTTCAAAATTGTTAATATTTGAAATCACATCATCTAATCTCTTTGCAGCTTCTTCAGGCTTTTGTATATGTGACTCTTTTAGTCTTTTTGCAGAAGGAAACTCTTCATCATCTATATCAAATCTAATATAATCAGTCATTGGAGTTTCTATAACTCCAGGAGCAACAGCTAAGAGTTTTGTTTCTTGTAATTCTTTTGAATATAAATTTATAAGCATATTTACACCTGCTTTTGATAAAGAGTATGAAGCCCAACCTTTTGAACCATTTACAGAAGCTCCCGATGATATAGCAATTATATTGCTAACTTTTATTGTTGCTAAAATATCTAAAAGCTCTTTATTTGCATATACATTTAATTCATATACTTTATTTAATTCAGAAACTTGAGTTTTTGTTGAAGCTTTTATTTCTCCTAACATACCTGCATTTAAATATACAGTTTCAATTGTTTTAATATTTTCAATAAAACTTTGAAGTTTTATTTTTATTTCATTTATGTTTGATAAATCAAAGTTTTTAAAGATAAAATTTTTATTTTCAATTTGAGGTTTTGTTCGGCTTATTCCATAAACTTTAAAGCCTTTTTCTAAATATAAATTTGTTAATGCTAAGCCAAGCCCTGAACTACAACCAGTGATTAAAATATTTTTTGACATTATATACCTTTGATGATTATTTAATTTATTATATTATGTTAATCTTTATTAAAATCTATTTAGATATAATAATTCAACTTAAAAAGGAAATAGGTTTATTTATAAATCTAATCAAAGACAATTGTATCAATTTAAAATTACAGAAAAAATAAAAAATTTAGACATTTCAAATATTAAAAACAATCTTTTTCATTATTCTTATGATAGTAAAAGTTTAAGAGCATTATTCAAAAAAAATATTTCAGAAGATGATCCTTCTTATATATCTGCTTATGGTAGTTTTAGAGGTGAAGTTTATGAAAATATTGTTTATGAATTACTAATGGAATATGCTCAAAGTCAGGATGAAATAACAAGATTTGTACTTAAGGGACCTTATCAGGATAAAGAGAATAAATACATAAAAAGTGGACTTTTGATTGACCGAAGCTCACAGATTGTATATAAGTCTGCATATAAAGATATTAGTGAGTTTGATGCTTTATTTTTTACAAAAGATTCAGTTTATTTTGTAGAAATGAGTACTTCTAAAAAAACTTCTAGTTTAAATAAAAGATTAGCTAAAAAATATGCTTTACTAAAAATGATTTTCCCAACTTTACAAATAAGAGCATTAATAGTTTTAACTAAAGGTTCTATTGGAATTAAAAACTTTCCCAATTATGCAACAGTTTGGATTACAAAAGATTTGGATGATGAGGAATTAATTAAAAAAATTATTTTTTCAAAAAGAACTAAAAAAAATGTAAAAACTCTTAAGCCTTCACAAAATAAAAAGTTTATTGAAGCCTTAAGTATTAGATACAAAAAGTTCCAATATTTTCCTACTTTAGAGTGGATTTTAACAAAATCAAGATCTAACCCAAAGTTTATTGTAGACTTAAAATTTTTCTCTTCTTATAGACTAAGTTTATATTTTGATATTTATACTAAATTGTATATTGGTTATATTTTAAGTGAAGATTTTGCTTTGTTGTGTCCTAATTTTGATATGAATGTTAGAGATAATAGAGTTATTGTAACTATTGAGAAAGTAAATCAAACACAATTAGATATTGTTTATTATGTTAAACTTACTAATGGAGTTTTAAAAAGAATTAGAATTATGGAAAATGAAGAAGTTTCTATAAAAGATAAAGAACCAGATGGTTTTACAAATGCAGAAGTTAGATTTTTTATGAAAGTTTTAGAAGAAAAACATCAGTTATATGTAAAAAATATTAATTTTATGAAAGACAAACTCTACTTAATTAAATAAAAAAGCTTTTATCTTTTATATAAAAGCTTTTTTTGAATTCTATCATATCTATAAACATCATTTCTAAATTGTAATTTACCATTTTCATCAACCCATGATGTTAAATAAACCATGTGTACAGGAATTTGCTTTTTTAAATCTATAGACTTTTTTTCAATTTGTGTTAAAACTTCTTTAGCTTCATCAAAGTCAAGACTTGAGTCTTCTTTAGATATTGCTTCTAATAGTTTTTTAGGTTCAGCAAGTCTTATACAACCATGAGAATAAGCTCTTTTTGTATATTTAAAGTATTTTTTTGCTGGTGAATCATGTAAATATACAGAATATTTATTTGGAAACATAAATTTCATTCTACCTAGTGGATTTGTTTCACTTGGAATTTGAATAAATCTATATATAGGCTTTATTTCTGTATTTTCAACTATTTCTTCATTTGTTTCTTTTTCTATTGCATTTAAAGCTTCTTCGTCATTTTTCAGTTTCTCATCTTCTTTTTTAGGTAAGATAGCTTGTAAGTCAACTTCACTTACATCAAATGTAGCTGATTTATGATCCCAAGTTTCATGGATATTTATACCTTTTTCTTTTAGGTAGCTAGGGTTTTTTATAACTTTAGGAATTAACTCTTTTTCAACAATACTTTGAGGAATTCTCCAATAAGGATTTAAAACTACAAAAGACATTTTATGTGAAAAAATAGGAGTAGGGTTTTGTCTTTTTCCTACAACTATTGGCATATCAAGTTCTACTTTATTTTTCTTATACATTCTTAATTTGTATTCAGGAATATTTACAAGTAAAAAGTTTTCTCCAAGTGTTCTTGGCATCCATCTCATTCTTTCTAAATTAAGTCTCATTTTAACAATTTTCTTTTCAATAGACATATTTAAAGCTCTTCTTGTTTGTGCTCCTACTACTCCATCTGGTGTAAGTCCATGGTTTTCTTGAAAAGAGATAACAGCTTTTTTTACATTTTCATCAAATACTTTGTAACATTCTCTTTCTTCTATGTTTGAGATATCACTTGTAGTGTTATAGTCATTTGTAGTTGTAAAGTCATTGTTTTTTTGAATACTATTAGTAACTAAATTATCAGCTTTAATAGTTATTGTACAATCATTTTTTATTAAATCATTACTTTGTAAAAGTCTTTGTCTTAAAATCTCAACAATATCACTTTTTGAACCTTCTTTTAAGACTTTAAATTTTGGAAGTTTTATATATCCACCAGCTAGAGCAAGTTTCTCGAACTCTTTTATTTTATTTTCAAGCTGTTTTGCCTGGGGAAATGTATAATTAACAGCATTAAAAGCAACATTTAAATTTTGTTCTTCTTTTGCTTTTTTTAGAAGTTTTATTCTATTTTTTCTAATATTATATTTTTCCCAACCTGCATCAATATCATCTTTTTCTTCAAGCTCTTTAAGCGTCTCTTTGAATTCTTTCCAATTGATATAACCACTTGAAAGGTATTTCATATATTTACTATACATACCAGTAAGAATAAAATCTATTTTAGCTATGTTTATTAAATAGTTTTTATCTTCTTTATTTAAGGCTTTATATTTTTTTTCAAAATATGAAAGCTTAAATACTTTTTGAGAATGAGGTTTTAAAACAGGATCGTTTTTAATAGCTTCAAGTAGTACATTTGCAAAGTTATTTAATCCATCTTCCTTAAGCCATAATAATTCATAGTTAAACTCTTTATAATATTTTTTTAAAGAATATCTTGACAAAAATACCGATCTTGTTTTTTTAGATTTTAGAAGCTTATGTAAAGCTTCTTTACTTTTTTCATGAAATGTTGGTTGTACTTGAACGAATGTTTCATTTTGATTTATAAATTCATTTGAAAATGAGGGTGTGATAAACAGTATACATATATGTAAAATAATTTTTTTAAACATCTTAAATTCTATAATCCTTTTGAGTTATTAAATTATATACAAATATCTCTTTAATTGTTATGTATTTTCATACAATTTAGTTGATATTCTACCATTTTGTGAAATGGTAATAAAAATGTATCCAAATTGTTACTTTTAAAATTTTCTATCTCTTGATTATGCAGTTCTTGTAGTAAACAAAAAGTAGATTCAATAGTAGATAAACACTCATCTTGTGGTTGTGTTTTAAATTTGAAATTAGATTTTAAATCATGTTCGAAACTTAATTTAGGTAGTTTTTGTAGATTTAAACTTTGCTTTAACATTTTTTTTGAACAAGGCCATGTTGAGTCAAGTATAAAAATTAAAAGATTTTTATTATCATTAATTATTTCTTTGTTGATTTTAATACTTTGTTCATGGGGATATAATAGATAAGGACTAAAGTTTTTATCCTCTATTAGCTTATTTACTTTTTTATTATTTGTAAAATCAACTCCTATGATAACTTCACAGTTTTCAATAGAGTTTCTTGTCATAAACCCTGTACCATTTTTTGTTTTTTTAAACTCTTTTGGATGCATTAAAATGACAAATTTAGTTTTTGTTTTTAGTTTTATTTGTATATTTTCGCAACTACAAGATGTCTTAGGTCTATAACATTTGTAGCATTTTTTTAAATTCTCATTGTTCATTTATTCTAAACTTTATTTTTTTACGAATTATAGTCAATTACATATTATATTTATTGAAAATTTTGTTAAATTGAATATAATTGCAGAAAATTTATATAAAAAGTGAAAATATGATAATACTTGAAGCAATAGGAGCAGTTTTTTCAATAATTGGAGCATATTTGATGTCAAAAAGCTCAAAAAATAATGTTCGTCCAATTTACTGGGGGTTTGTAAGTTTTTTCATTTCAAATTTAGCTCTTTTAACTTTTTTTACATTAAATGGGAAAGTTCCAGTAATTATCCAGATGATACTCTTTTTTGTTACAGCAGTTTTAGGTATTTATAAACTGACTAAAAATAGAAAAAGGGATGTCTTTTTAATAAGTATCATTTTGTCAATTTATTTATTTGTATTATATAAAACGATACTTCCTAATATGTCAAATATAGATTTTATGGTTTTACCAATAGATTTATTAGCAGCATCAATTGCAATTTTTGGAAGTTTTCTTTTATCTAGTCATAATCATAAAACTAGAGGAATTGCTTTTATTTGTTTTTTTATTGCTGATGTTATATTTGTTTATATTGGATATGAAAATGCATTTTATTTCTTTATGGTTCAATCAATCTTTTATTTATATACTAGTGTAAAAGGTTATATAAATACTATGAACGAGGAGATTAAGATAGCTAAAGAGTCTTTAAGAAAAAAATAAGAATTGTATAAGTATAATATAGTATTATAAAGGATACATAATGTACGGCCTAGGATTAAATCAATTAAATTTAAATCTTAATAATTTCAATGAAAAAAACACAACATTACTTGACAATAAAGATTTATCAGCCTCAAATTATATAGATGAAGTAAATGAGAGCAAGTTACATAATGCTGCTGTTTCAATATCTATATCAACTCACAGTATTCAAAACTACTTAAATGTAAAAAGTGCAGAATTCTCAAAAGGAAATACAAATGCACAGCAAGTTTTATCTAAACTAGAAAGTGGAAATATTGACTTTATTAGTTTTTTTGAAGGTCATAAGTTTGAGAAGAAAATTACTTTAGAAGATATGGGCTATACAGGTAAACCAATATCTCAACTAACAAAAGATGAAGCAAAACAATTATTATCAAAAGAAGGTTTTTTTGGATCAGAAGAGACTTCAAAAAGATTAGTTAAATTTGTTGAAGACTTAACAGGAAATGAACCTTATGCTTTAAAAGAGACTAGAAAAGGTATAGAAGATGGTTTTTTTGAAGCACAAAAACTTTTTAAAGAAGAATTACCTGATGTTTCAAAGGAAACAGAATTTAAAACATTAGATATTATTGATAAGAAAATTGAAGAAATGCTAAAAACAGATTTCCAAAAAGAACTTGAAACTAAACATTTAAAAAAATAAATATCTTTCAAATATTTAATTTGTTATTATTAACTTTAATTTAATACAAGGTAAATATTTTGGATCATTTAGGTAAAAATATAGTCACAAGAAAAAAATTTAAAGCAAGAAGTTATAATACAAATTTTGCTTCAGCATTTTATTTTTTAGCATTTATTTTTTTGATAATTTATGCTTTAACAACTTTAAACAATATTCTAACACCACTTGCAATTGCTATCTTAATTTGGTTTTTGATTAATGCACTAGCAAACACAATAAAAAAGATACCATATTTTAATTCAAATATAGGTGATAAGTTAGCTATTCCTCTTTCTTTAATAATCATTTTTTATTTTATGTTTGAAACAGGAAGTTTTATTGCTTCTAATATTGTTGAATTGAGTGATACAATTTCTCAATTAGATAGTAAATTTATTTCAATTTTAGAAAAATTATCTTCATTTGTTGGTTTTGATGTCTCACAAAAGTTTGAAAAGCTTTTTGAACAATTTAGTTTAGCTTCAATTATTAATAAAGTAATATCTGCTTTTGGTTCTGTTGTAAGTAATATTTTACAGATTTTTTTATATGTACTTTTTTTATTAATTGACCAAAGATTTTTTAATGCAAAAATAAATGCTTTATTTAAAAATTATGATACAAGAAATAAAGCAAAAGAAGTTTTAGAATCTATATCAAAAACAATTAGAATGTATATTTCAATCACAACTATTATTAGTTTATCTACAGGTATATTAACTTACATTATATGTGAGTTGTTCTCATTAGAAGGTTCTGTACTTTGGGGCTTTTTAGCTTTTATTTTAAATTTTATTCCTACAATTGGAAGTATTATTGCTGTGGTAATTCCAATACTTTTTGCATTGGTGCAGTTTACAGATTTGACTTCTGTTTTATTTTTACTTATTTGTCTTGCTTCAATTCAATTTTTAATAGGAAATATAATCTATCCAAGACTTATGGGAAATAAATTAAATATTTCACAATTTGTTGTTATTTTATCCTTAGTAATGTGGGGTGCTATGTGGGGAACTGTTGGTATGTTTTTATCTGTACCTTTAATGGTTATTCTTCTTATTATCCTTTCTCAATTTGAAAATACTAAAGGTTTAGCAATTTTAATTTCAGGAGATGGAAAAATATTTACTGCAAAACGAGAACAAGAATAAATTAATTTATTCTTTTCTTGTATAGGTTTTAGCTATTCTTAAGAGTTTATTTATTATGATAACAATTATCAATATTATAAATGGAGTAGCAAATGTCAAATAATATACTTATAAATAAAGATTTTTCTAATATTTTGTCAAATGAACTTTTTAGTGCAATTTCAAAAGGTAAAGAAGATAAAATTGATGAATTAATTCATTTAGGTGCAAATATAAATGCAAGAGACACAAAAGGTAGAAATGCTTTATTCTGGGCAATTTACTACAGAAAAACGAATATTATCAAAAAACTAATAGATTTAGGAATTGATACAAAAGTAACAAATATCTTATTAGCTGTAAATTATGCTGTATATAAAGATGATGTAAAAATTTTGAAATGTTTAAAATCTTGTGGATTAGATTTAAATGAACATGATGATATAAAATCAACACCTTTAATCTATGCTGTATTATATAATAAAATACAAAGTATAGATTATTTATTAACTAATGATGTTTGTGTACAGCACGAAGATATGTTAGGAAATAGTGCTTTAAGCTTGGCTTATGATTTAAAAATAGAATATCTAATAGAGAGATTTAAAGCTCTTGTATAAATAAAGTAGTTTGACATAACTACTTTATTTGTGTCCATGACCTTTTGTACCTTCTCTTTGTATAAGCTCATCAAAGTTTTCTCCACCAAGATTATATGCTTTTCCAAAACCAAAAATAGCTTCTCCATAAAATGCTTTAAATTCATAAACATTAAAGTCACTCATCGCTCTTAATGTTTGAACCATTTTTTTATCAAATTTTTTTTCAAAACTATCAAGGATAGAATTATATTTTTTTGAGTTTTTTTCTATTATAGTTGTATTACATTGCATAATTACTCTTTTTCTTGCAAAAATATTTTCACAGCTATTTTCATCTTCACAAAAGAAAATACTAGATTTTTTATTGTTTTTTAGATTTTTTGAGTGCTTTGCCATATTTGATAAATATACATAATATGAATTCTCATATTTAACAAATGGTGCGTATGAAGAAAATGGATTTTTGTTCTCATCTAAAGAGTTAATTACAACACTTTGAAATGAATCTATAAAGTTTATTAGTTTTTCGTTTTTCATAAAATACTTCTTATATTAAATTTAAAGTATTTATATCATTTAATAGTTTAATTAAGGCATAAAGTGTAAATATACTAAAGGAAAACCTTTAGTATATAATTTTATTAATGTAAGATTGTTCTTGCGTTAATTTCTTGAATAGGTCTATTGTTTTTACCCATAACAGTTTCAAAATCATTTAATTGACTTTTTGATAATTGAACAGGTGTTTTTAAAACAAACCATTTAACACCTTCTGTACAAGGAGGAGTAGTTAATGAACCATCAAATCTATAATAATCTTTAGTTTCAGGTAAAATTTCATAACCTTCAACACTTGATTTTAATTGATTTTTTTCACCTTCTTTTTCAGGTAGGTTTCTAAGTAATTTATTTAAAACTATATTATCAGAACCAACTTCAAGCATAACAGCTACAACTGCTAATTTTGAACCTTTTGCATGTACTAAATGTGCTTCCATTGGGAAAGACTTCCCATCAATAGTATTTTCGCTTGGTGTGTGGAAGTGCATTTGTTTTAAAGAGTATTCTTCTTCATCAATTATTAATTTATTTCCACCTGAAATATTTACTTTTACACCATGACCTGTATTTTCAAATATAGTACCTTTAGCATTACCTTCAAATTTTAAAGGTACTAGTGATGCATCAATAGTATTTGTTATATTAATAGGTGATTGGTTAACTCCCTTTTCACACATAGTATATCTTTCATCAAGTTCAGCCCATTTTTCAGAACCTCCTTCTTCTGTATAAGACCATGGTGCTAGAGGTTTTGGTTCACCCTCAGCTAACATAAGTGCAATTACAAATACAACAAAAATACTAATTACTGTGCTCTTAAAACTCATTTCTCTCTCTCCTTTTCTTTTCTCTTAGCTTTCATTTTATTTAAAGCTAGTCTTCTCATATCTGCTGTTGTATCAGATTCATCCATGATTTCTAATCCTAGAAGTGTTTCAATACAATCTTCTAATGTTACAATACCTTCTGTTTGATCATAAGAATCAGCAACAATAAACATGTGTTCTTTCTTTTGAATAAACATGTTTAATGCTTTTGACACAGGAATATTTTCATTTAAAGAAATTACAGGTTTCATTATTGATTCAATAGTAACATCTTGATTAATAATTGCTTGTTTGAATAGTTTTTTTGTCAAAATTAATCCAACAATATTATCAATACTTTCGTCATATACAGGAACTCTTGAAAACTTAAATGTTCTTTTATCTTCAATAATATCTTTTATTGAAGTATTTTTATCCACTGCATATACTACAGATCTAGGTGTTAGAATTTCTTTAATCTTCATATTATTTAAAGTTAATGTATTTTCAATGATATCTGATTCTAAATCTCCAATTACACCTTCTTCTTCACTTAATAAAGTAGAATGTATAAGCTCTTCCCTAGATATAGAATCACTAGTATCAGATCCAATTTTTTTAGTCACAAATTGTGTGATTTTAATAAGTGGAAAAGTAATGAAAATAAACATATTTATAATTCTTCCTGCAAGTGGTGCTAGTTGCTTCCAATATACTGCACCAATTGTTTTAGGAATAATTTCTGCAAAAAACAGAATTAAAAATGTTAAAACAATAGAAGTTACCATTACTAAAGTTTTGTCTCCGCCAAAAACATTTTGTGCTTGAACACCAATAGCTGTTGCACCTAAAGTGTTAGCAATAGTGTTTAAAATTAAAATTGAAGCAATAGAGCTATCAATATCAGTTTTAAGTTTTTTTAGAAGTTTACCTGCACTTGGATTTTTATTTTCAAGAACAGAAATGTATGATACATTAGTAGAAAGTAGGATTGACTCTAAAATAGAACACAAGAATGATGTTCCAACAACCGCAAAAAATAGTAAGACTAAAATTTCCATTGGGGCTCACTTTGTTTAAAATTGCACCTCGGGGAATTATCTTCCAATAAAGACTCCTTTAAATTAAAAAAATAGTAACTAATCATATCAAAATAAACTTAATTTTTGACAATACAAGTGAAATTGTGTATAATAAATTTATTAAGCGAGTTTTAATAAAAGGAGGACATTATGGAATATGGATTAATACCTAAAATTGATCAATTTAGAGACAATAGATCGCTAGAATTAGAACAAGTACATGCCTCAACTCAAACCTCAAAGCTTGGGGAAAGAAACAATCTTTCTGAATTAAGAAGAGAGGAGTTTTTAAAAGCAGGGGAAACAGCTCAAATTGAAAAAGCAAAAAATGAATCAGCAACAAATAGTTATGAATATGTTTTAACTAATATGAATTTTGGCTTTAATGATTCTTCAAAAGATTTTTTTGTAAGGGCACAAAGAGGAGAGTCTCAAAATCAATTTCCAACTGAAGATATGATGAAATTAAAAGCATTTTTGATGAATCAAGCAAAAGATAGTGCTTCTTAAAAAGTTAAGTCAAAACAACTTGACTTGACTTTTATATTTCTTTATTTAATTTTAGTAAGAGATCTCTTGCATAATAAAACTTATCTTTATTTTCTAATTCAACTTCTTCTAATAAAGGTTTATATTTTATAAAAACAGGCCAAACTTTAGCATAAGCATGAGGTCTTTTCTTTATATGATACAAAGCAAGTGCTGTTGCACCATTTATTAAACCTTTTAAAGCTAATGCTTTTTTCTTTTCACCCAATTTTTTATACTCATTCCAGTCATCTTCAAGTAGTTCATGTGCTTCTACATAATAACCTTTTTGCACAGCAAAGATAAATCTATCTATTGCTGTATCTTGATTAAAAATTGAATAATCAATTTTCATTATTTTTTCATCTCTTCAAGTTCTTTTTCTAAATAATATCCAGTGTAAGAACCTGTTTTTTTATGTCTTGAAGCTAATTGCTCAGGTGTTCCTTCATCTACAAGTTTACCACCTTTATTTCCACCCTCGGGTCCTATATCAATAACCCAGTCAGAGTTTTTAACAACATCTAAGTTATGTTCAATAACTAAGACAGAATTTCCCAAATCAACTAAATGATGTAAAACTTTTGTAAGTCTATCAACATCTGCAAAGTGAAGACCAGTTGTTGGTTCATCTAATACATATAAGGTATTTCCTGTATCTTTTTTAGATAACTCTTTTGATAGTTTGATTCTTTGAGCCTCACCACCTGATAATGTAACTGCATTTTGTCCCAATGTAATATATCCTAAACCTACATCACAAAGTGTTTTTAGCTTTGCATGAATTTTTGGAACTTTTACAAAAAACTCTAAGGCTTCATCTACACTCATATTTAAAACATCAGAAATATTTTTACCTTTGTATAAGATTTCTAAAGTTTGAGGATTATATCTTTGTCCTTGACAGTCATCACACTTAACCATAATATCTGGTAAGAAGTGCATTTCAATTTTTATTTCACCTTCACCTTGACATTTTTCACATCTACCACCTTTTACATTAAATGAGAATCTTCCTATTTTATATCCTCTAAGACTAGCCTCTTTTGTTTTAGAAAATAGTGTTCTAATTTCATCCATTAATCCTGTATAGGTTGCAGGGTTACTTCTTGGAGTCCTTCCAATTGGGCTTTGGTCAAGATAGATTACTTTGTCAAGACTTTCTAAACCTTCAATCTCAACACCATCAACTTTTTTAACTTTTTTAGCATGATTTAAAAGCTCTTTTGCAACAGGAAGAAGAGTTTGTAAAATAAGTGATGATTTACCACTTCCTGAAACTCCTGTAATTGAACAAAGGTTTTTTAAAGGAATTTGAACATCTAAATTTTTAATATTATTAATAGTTACATTTTTAATTTTTATAAACTCTTCTTGTGGTCTATTATATACGTAATCTATTTTTTTCTTTCCTGTCATATATTGAGCTGTTAGAGTTTTTGCTTTTTGCATTTGTTTAAGTGTTCCTGCAAAAACAACTTCTCCTCCATATTTACCTGCATTAGGCCCAATATCAACTATAAAATCAGAAGCTTCAATTGTTTCTTTATCATGTTCTACAACTATTACAGTATTTCCTTTTTCCTGTAAGGCTTTTAGTGTTTTTATAAGTTTATTTGTATCTCTTTCATGTAAACCAATTGAAGGTTCATCAAGTACATACATAACTCCCGTAAGTCCAGAACCAATTTGTGAAGCAACTCTAATTCTTTGAGCTTCACCACCTGAGATAGTTCTTGCATCTCTTCCTAATGTAATATATCCAAGTCCTACATCATGCAAGAAGAAAATTCTTTCTTTTATCTCTTTCAAAATTGGTGCAGAGATCATTTTTTCTTGATCATTAAAATATTCAAAATTCTTATCATCTTGGAAAAAAGCATGAGCCTCTTCAATAGGTTTGTTTATAATATCTCCAATTGTTTTATTTGCTACATAAACACTTTGAGAAGAGGGTTTTAATCTATTTCCATTACACGAATCACAAACTTTTTCAGTCATATATTCAGCCATGTCTTTTTCATCTTTTATCATGTCGTAGGCAAGTTTTACAATTCCTTCCCATTTTCTAACTAAGTTGTGTCTTTTCCATGTAAATTTTGCTTCTTCAACTCCACCATGTAATACAGCTTTTCTTTGATATTCTGGTAAATCTCTAAATGGAATTTTTACATCAATATCTGCCGCTTCACAGTATGCCATAAGCATTTTGAAGTAAAAACCTTTGTTGAAACCATAGATAATTCTAATAGCTCCATCTTCTAAAGGTAAGTCATCATTTACAACTTTTTTCATATCTAAAGCATATCTAATACCTAAACCATCACAAGAAGTACAAGCACCTTTTGGTGAGTTAAAAGAGAAAGATAAAGGCTCTAAAGGTTCAAATGAAATTTTACATGAAAAACAAGCCATGTGCTCACTATAATGTATATGTTTTTCAACTCCTACATCCTCATGGTTTAAAACTTCTATCTCAAGCTCTCCATAAGACTCTTTTAGTCCTTTTTCAACATCTTGGGCAATTCTATCTTTATTTTCTTCTTTTATTACAACTCTATCAATAACAACTTTAATAGTGTGCATTTTATTTTTTTCAAGTTCTATGTCTTCATCAAGTCTTGCCATAACTCCATCAATCATGGCTCTTACATAACCTTTTCCTCTAAGACTTTCTAGTAAATCAGCAAATGTTCCTTTTTTTCTATTGATAAGAGGAGCTAAAATCACAACTTTTGAGTTTTCAGGAAGTTTAAGTACTTGATCAATAATATCAGAAGCACTCATTTCTGAAATAGGCTCTCCACATTGATGACAGTGCTGTTTTCCTACTCTTGCATATAAAAGTCTAAAGTAGTCATAAACTTCTGTAATAGTACCAACAGTTGATCTTGGGTTTTTTGATGTTGTTTTTTGATCAATAGCAATTGCTGGTGTTAATCCCTCAATTCTTTCAACATCAGGTTTTCCAACTTTATCTAAAAATTGTCTAGCATAAGCAGATAAAGACTCAATATATCTTCTTTGACCTTCTGCATATAGAGTGTCAAATGCTAAGGTTGATTTCCCTGACCCTGAAAGTCCTGTAAATACAATAAGTTTATTTTTGGGTATTTCTAAATCAATATTTTTTAAATTGTTTTCTTTTGCGTTAAAAATTTTAATAGTATCTTTCATATATATAACCTTTGAAATTTTGAAGCTAGTATTATATGATAGATATGTATAATTATCGATAAAGGAAGTTTTATAAAATAAAATATATAATAGTAAAGAATAAATGAATGGTAGAAAATGAACTTAAACACTAAGATACAATGGTTTTATGCTTTGATAGCAATGATACCATTAAGCATTGCAATTTTTCAAATATTAGATTATTCAACATTTAAAGCATTAGGTATTACATCCTTACTTATATTAGTATGTTTTAGTATGTTTTTCTTTTTAAGAAGAAATTATTATTTTTCTTATAAAACTATTATATATTTTTATTTTATAGGTTTTGTTGGAGCATTTTTAGTAGCTTATTTTAAACAAGATTGGTTATTACTACCTATGGTTTTGGCTTTTTGGATATCTTTACTTAAAACTATTTCCTATACATCTGTAGGTAAAATCAACTCCTTGAAAATTTATAAAGAAGAACAAGATAGTAGCTTTTTTAAAAAGTTTTTTATCTCAAATACTAGAAGAACTCAAAATAAATTAATTTTAATTGATATCCTTATTACTATTATTTTTTTCTTTAGTGTTATTATTATTTATACAAGCTTAGCAAACATTTTTAAATAGTTATTAAACATAACTTAGTTATCGTATATTATATATAGTTATATAACATAATTTAAGGACTACTTTTGAATAAGTTTGTAAATAGTTTTACTTTTAATGAAAATGTTTTTTATTATTATGATTTAAAAAATATTTTTGATTCACATTTTGAATTAAAAAAATTACCAGTTTCACTTAAATTACTTTTAGAAGCAAATATCAGAAATGAAAATGAAGAAGAAGTAAAATATATAATAGATGCCTTTATAAAAAGAAATAACTTTAGAAAAATAGGTTTTTATCCAACTAGAGTTGTTATGGATGATTATCATGGCGTACCTATTTTAGTAGATTTAAGTTCCTTAAATGAAGATTTAGAAAACTACAAAAAAGAAGATTTTATAAGCCCTAAGATTCAAGTAGATTTAATTGTAAAAGATAGTGTAGATGATAAACAAGAAAAATCCATACAAAGAAATAAACAAAGACATCATTTTATAAAATGGTGCCAAAATAGATTTGATAATTTTACAGTTATTCCTCCTGGTTTTGGAGTTTATCATCAAGTAAATTTAGAATATTTATCTACAATAGTTAATATTAAAATACAAGATGAAAATGTATTTATATATCCTGAAACTCTTGCAGGAACAGATAGTAAATCTACTATGATGAATGCTTTAGGGGTTTTATCTCTAAAGTTTAATACTTTAGAAACACAAGCTATACTTTTAAAGCCTTATTCTAAAATACATATTCCAAAAGTTTTAGGAATTGAAGTTGTAGGTTCTCTAGCTCAGGGAGTTAGTATTTTAGATACAACATTAAATTTGACGAACTTAATTCAAAATGAGGATTTAACAGCTAGTATTATAGAGTTTTATGGCCCAGGATTGAAAAATATATCTGTAGAAGATAGAGCATATTTATCTGAAGTGGTTATTCGTAGTGGGGCTATATGTGGATATTTTTGTATTGATGATAATAGTATAGATTTTATTGAAAAAACAAGAGGAGTAGATGCTACTTTAATTAAGACTTATTATCAAAAACAAGGTATTTATAATGATTCTATTCAAAATTGGGAGTTAGATTATGATAAAAAATTTATATTTGAATTATCAAAAGTAAAACCTTTAGTAGTAGGGCCTAAAAATTATGAAGAAAGATATATAGTTGAAAATGTACCTTCTAAATTACAATCTTTTAAAATAGGAAATTTTGTAAAAGATAATGATATTGTCTTAGCAAATATAATTTCATGTACCTTTACTTCAAATCCAACTCTTTTAATTCAAGCAGCACTACTTGCTAAAAAAGCTTGTATGTTGGATTTAAGAATAAATAAAAATATAAATAGCACTTTGACCTTAGGTTCTATTATTATAAAAAACTATTTAGAAGAGTTGGATTTATTAAAATACTTTAAACAATTAGGTTTTAAGATTTTAGATGTTAATTATTTAAATTCATCAACAAAATTAGAAGAAATCAGACAAAGTGTAGTTTTAGATATTCAAAAATTTAATTTAAATGTATCTTCTGTTAACTCAGGTAAGGATTTAGAGTTAGTCTCTAGAGATTTAGTTAAATCAAATTGGTCAATGTCTCCTGCTTTGGTTGTTGCTTATGCCTTAAAAGGGAATATGAATTTTTCAATTACAAAAGAGCCTATAAGTACGGATATATTTTTAAGTGATTTATGGCCTAGTATCTCAGAAGTAAATGAAGAATTAGGAAAAATAAGCAGTAAAATGTATGCTGATGTATATAAGAATATATTTATAGGTGATGATTATTGGCAAAATATTAAGTGTGAAGATACGGATATTTATCCTTGGAATGAAGAATCAAGTTATATTCAAAAGTCTACATATTATAATAAAGTAGAAAATAAAAACTCTATTGCTGATGCAAGAATAGTTGCATTACTTTTTGATGATGTTTCAAGTGAGTTAATATCTCCAGAAGGAAATATCCCACCTTATTCTCCTGCTGCTTTTTATCTTTTAGATAAAGGTTTAAGACCTGATGAATTTAATACTTTTTCAAAAAGAAGGTCTAATACAGAGCTATTACAAAGGGGAGCTTTTTCGGATATAGAAGTTAAGAATAAAATAGTATTACCCAAAGAAGGTGGGTACACTAAAGATTTTGATTCTTATGAAGTATTACCAATTTATGAATATTGTCAAAGAATGAAAAAAGAAAATATTGATTTAGTGATTTTTGCAGGTGAAAACTATGGAGTAGGAAAGGGTACTGATTGGGCTGCTAAGGCTACAAATTTATTAGGTATTAACTGTATTATTGCAAAATCTTTCGATGAAAATCATAGATCTGATTTAGTGAAAATGGGTATCTTACCTTTATGTTTTATGGATGATGATATTGATAGTTTAAAACTAAAAGGAAATGAAACTATTACAATAGATTGTGAAAATCTAACTTCAAATAGTAAAATAGATATAAAAATAAAAAGATTTGATGAGGTTGAGAGCATTGAAGTTCACGTAAAACTTTTAAATGACTTAGAGTTAGAGTATTTTAGGAATAAAGGGGTTATAAATTACTTGTTGAGTGAAGTAGTGACAGGGGAGTGACTAATTCCCCCTTTTATTAATATAATTCAATTGCTAAAACTGAAAATATTAAAACTAACACTACTAATTTATACAACATTGAAACTCCTTTCAATGAACACTCCCACCCAACACTACCCGCAAAAAAAAAGGTAAGGTTTTACCCTTACCTTCAGTGTAAATCTAGTAGGTAGTCACTCCTACAAGAGTTTCAATGTATTGTATAAATTAGTGTAATTATACAAAAAAGTATTTAGAAAGTCAACTGGTTGTACGGGTTCAATACATATTTAGAAAATAAGGAGCAGGCTATTAATTTCCACTTTTAAAACTAAATTCATAATTCAACACCTGACCCCTTATTTTTTTTATTTTTTCAACACTTGACCTTTAATTCCTAACTTGTAAAGACTTTCTAACAACTGAAACAGAAAAAATGCAATCAGATATAGCAACTTTTCAAACCGAGGTTTTTGAGGTTGCTATGGATTGTAAGAGAAAGTTAGAGAAAAGTTAAAGTAATAATTTAAGTATAATTTTAATAAGATGAAAAAAATTATTTAAAAAGGAATTTTATGAAAAAATATTTACTTAGTATATTGCCTTTGATTGTACTTGTATTTAATGGGTGTATTTCATCAAAGAATCCAATACCACCAAAAGTTGAAAGAACAATTATAGATACATATATAGGTGATAAGTATAAAGTTGGTAAGATAAGAACAGTTTATGTAGGTGAATCATTAATTGATAATTCAGCAATACTATATAATACTGTAAAAATAACTACAACTCATATTAATTTTCAAGCATTGTATGATCTTACTACATTTGGAACAAGTATAAAAAAAGGAAATTTATATTATGCTACAAATTGGACTTTTGGTAAAAATGGAAGAAATTATCAACTTGGAGATATTATTGTTGATGAAAATGGAAATGATGTTAAAACATCACAAAAAATTTTTAAACCAATTATAAATAAAAGTGAAGAAATTAAAAAAGAATATTTTAAAGAAGAATCATTTGTTCAAAGACTTATTTATAATGGTTTAGAAAATGATAATATAATTATTAAATATCAAGAGTTTTCAGACAATATGATAAGACAATCTTTTTCAAATACATTAAAATATAATATTAAAAAGAATAAAATATTTAGATACAAAGAACTTAGAGTAAAAGTTATTGATGTGGATAACGAAATATTAAAATTTAAAGTTATTGAAGCTCCTAAAAATAATGGATACTTATAAGATTGATGTTATTCTTAATATAATAAATATTACGGGTATTAAATTAAAAAAGCAACTGATAAAAACTATACTAGAAGAAATAAGGGTCAGGTCATGAATTTCAACTTTTAAAAAAATGAAATTCACAATTCAACACCTGACCCCTTATTATGATAATATTTACAAAAATAGTTTAATTAAGGTCTTTGTAGGCATTTTGATACATAATATATATAAAGTATATTATTAATTAATTTTTTATAATGTATGTTTAATAAATAGTTGAAAGATAAAATATAAATGGCAAAAAAATTAACACAAAAAGAATTTATCCAAAAAGCTCAAGAAAAACATGGTAAAGAACATTATGATTATTCACAGGTAAAATATATCAATGGTCGTACAAAAGTTAATATATTTTGTAATATTCATAAAAAGCTATTTCCACAAAATCCAAGATTGCATTTACAAGGGAGCGGTTGTAAGTTATGCGGGATAGAAAGAAGAATTAAATCCCAAACTCTTGATACACATACTTTTATAAAAAATGCAAAAAAAGTTCATGGTAATAAATTTAACTATTCAAGAACTATTTATATTCATTCAAAAGAAGAAGTAGAAATCATATGTCCTATTCATGAATCTTTTTTTGTTACACCCAATGACCACCTATCTAAAAAAGTTGGTTGTAATATTTGTGGACAAGATAGAACAACTAGAGCTGTTCAAGAAAGATATAAAGATGTAAGTAAAGAACATTTAGAAACTGCTAAAAAAGTACACAATAATACTTATGATTATTCTAAAGTTATTTATACCGGTTGTGATGATGATGTAATCATTGGATGTAGTAAACATGGTGATTTTCCCATGCCTCTTTATAATCACGCAGTTTTAAAACAAGGGTGTCCTAAATGTGGGAAAGAGAATGCTGCAAAAATTCGTAGTTTAAAACTTGTTGATTTCATTGCTCGTTCAATAGAAACTCATGGACAATTATATTCATATAATAAAGTTACAGAAAAAACCTTAAAAAATGGTTCTTCAACTGTAGAAATTTATTGTAAAAAATGTAAAAAGTATTTTTCCCAACAAGCTAAAATACATATGGCAGGTTCAGGATGTACAATATGTTATCGAGAACAAAGTGCCATAGACAGAGCATTAACAACAAAAGAGTTTATTATTAGATCTCAGAAAGTTCACGGTATAAATAAATATGACTACTCTATGACGCAATATATTAATAATCGTGAAAAAGTTAAGATTAAATGTAATGATTGTGATTATTTATTTAAAACTATTCCAAGTGATCATATTGGAAAAGCTTCAGGATGCCCAAAATGCGCCAACCTTATATCTAATCCTGAAAAAGAGATTGTTGAATTTATTAAATCTTTAAATATAGTAGTTAAAGAAGGTACAAGGGATATTATTCAAAATCCTAATAATGGAAGAAAATGGGAACTTGATATATTTCTTCCAGAGTATAATGTAGCAATAGAGTTCAATGGTATTTATTATCATTCTACTGCTCGGCAAAACAATATAAATTTTCATAAAGAAAAAACTGAAGCCTGTTTAGAAAAAGGAATATTTTTATTACATATATTTGAAGATGATTTTAATGATAAAAAAAACATAGTTTACAATAGAATAAGAGAATTGACTAATAAACCTAAAACACTTTCAATCTTATCTGAAAACACAAAACTAAAGGTTATTAACTCATCAATAGCTAATAATTTTTTAAATCAAAATCACATACATGGAAATACTAAAGCCACTTTTTATTATGGGTTATTTTATAAAGACCAACTTGTAACAGTGAGTGCTTTTTTAAAAGGAAAAAACAACACAAGAAATGAAAATATGTATGAACTTGTTAGACACTCAACCAAAGGAGTGGTAATTGATTCTTTATCAAAAGTGATAAAAAAATTCCAAAAAAATTTTACTGAATTATTATATGTTTATTGTGATAATTCTTTTTTCAACACTGAATTTTATACTAAAGTTGGTTTTAAAAAAGTTGAAAATATATCTCCTGACTATAAATATGTCATAAATTCTAAAAGAGAAAATAAATCAAAATGGAAAAAAACTGATATAAAAGCTAAACTTCCCAACTTTTATTGTAAAGATAAATCAGTAAAAGAAATAATGCTTGATGCAAATATATATAAAATTTACGATAGTGGTAAAACTAGACTTGAGTTGCAAAAATGAAAAAACATTTAACAAAAAATAAGGGTTAGTCGCCACCTTGTATTAAAAGTGATAATAAAACCTAGAAAAAGGTAGATGTTATCTTCTATTCTTTTTTAGTAGATAAATCTAAAGCCTCTATTTTAACTCTTCTTACTTATTGGAACAAGTATTTTAAAAGCAACTCCTTTTTCTTCTTCTTTTTGTATATTTTCTACGCTAATACTACCATTTAGTCTATCCTCTATTATTTGCTTAGACATATAAAGCCCAATTCCTGTACCTTGACTTTGGTGTTTTGTTGTGAAATAAGGTTCAAAGATTTTATCTATTATATTTTCATTAATTCCACCTGCATAATCTTTTATTATAATACAGGCATTTAATAACTCTTTTTTTGATTCTATTTGAACTATTTGTTGGTTTTTGTTTTTATCTTTATATGCATCTTTTGCATTGTTGATGATATTTAATAAAACTTGAATTAATTCATTTTTTATTCCATATATTTCACAATTGTCATTAAATTGTGTTTGAATAGAAATATCATAGCTTTTTAATGATGAATCAGTTAGCTGAATAGCTTTTTCTATAACATTATTTACATGAAAGACTTCTTTATCAGAACTATTTTTAAAATAGTTTGAAAAGTCATCTATTGTTTGAGATAAATAGTTTGTCGATTTTAATATTCCTTCTGCAAATTCACTAAAGTCTTCATCACTTAGTATTCCAAACTCTTTTTTTAGTTTCAAACCAGATGCAGATGAAGTAATAACAGATAAAGGTTGTCTCCATTGATGGGCAATGTTTTTCAACATTTCTCCCATTGAAGCCATCTTTGATTGCTGGAACATGATTTTATCTTTTTCTCTTAATAACTGCTCTTGCTCTTTTAATTTTGTAAAATCAGTAAAAACAGAGATATAATTAATAGGTTTATTATTTTCATCATATACCGTATTGATAGTTACCCATTGATGAAAGAGTTCACCTTTTTTATTTCTATTTGTAATCTCACCTTCCCATGAACCTTTTGATTTTATTGAAGACCATAGATTATTATAAAAAGCTTTTGAATGTTTATTTGATTTTAATATTTTTACTTTTTTATGTAGTACTTCTTCTTCTTTATATCCTGTAATATCTTCAAAAGCTTTATTTACAGATAAAAATCTTGTTTCTAAATCTGTAATAAAAATACCTTCTTTTGTATTTTCGTAGATAGTATCTGATAGTTTTAATTTCTTTAAAGCCTGCTTTCTTTTTGTAATATCAAAAACAATAGAATAAATAAGGTTTTCTTTTTTTAGACTTATTGGTCCTGTATAAACTTCAACATCAATTATTTTTCCTGTTTTGATTTTATGCTTAAAGTTAAAACACTCTTTTTCATCAGTTAAAGCTTTTTGGATATCTTTTTGTAAGTCTTCATAAGGCAGGGTATTTATATCAGTAATATGCAGTTTTTTAAACTCTTTTGATGTATAACCATAAAATTTATTAGCAGCTTTATTTGCTTTTATAATTTTACCTGTTTTTAGAGAGGTTACAAGTACTGGAATTTTATTAGCTTCAAAAAGTTTTTGATATCTTTTTTTACTTCTTTTTAGTTCAAGAGATAATTTTTTGTAATTGATTTTACAAACACCAAATATTTTGTTTCCATCTTTTATAAAAGTATCAATCCATTCTTGGAATTCTTTATTATTTTTTTTGATTTTATACTTTATACTTCTTTTTTCAGTATCATTTATAGTAAGTTTTTCCAAAAAAATATTACGATGACTTTTTTTTATTATTTGAATAAAAGAGTCAATATCTGATAAATTTTTACTCTTATCATACTCTAATAAGGCATTTAAGTCTTTATGCCAGTTTATTTCTTTAGTTTCTAAATTGATTTCGTAAGCAATATCACTACTATTTTCTATTAAGAACTTTAAAAAATTATTTTTCAAATTTAACCCTAGATAATTATTTAAAAAGAATACTACAGTAAAGAAGATTACAAATCAATTTTTCTTTGGATTTTAGATAGTTTTATACAACATTGTTATTAAAATAATTGTATTTAGTATTAATATGTACTTTTTATATGAGTTTGAATGAACTAAATGTTTTACTTTTATTCCAAAATAAACACCAATTAGTGAAGCTAAACCAATAATAGCACCTTCTTGAAATAACATGTGACCATTTAATGATAAAGATGTAAAACCAGCAATAGAAGAAAACACAACAAAAAATAAACCTAAAGCTGTAGCTGCTTTTAAATCATATTTTAAAAAGCCTATTAAAATAGGAGTTAATATAACAGAACCCCCAACCCCAATACTCATAGCTATAATTCCTGTAAAAAAACCAATTAAAAAAAGAGTTAGTTTATTTTTAGAATGTGGTTCTTCATCGTTTAAAGCAGGTGTTATAAATATCTTTATAATTGAAAATATTAATATAGCAATAAATAGATATTGAAGTGTTAAGTTTGACACATTTGAGACAATAAGTCCACTTTGTAGTCCTCCTACAAAACCACCAATACCAATTATTAAACCATCTTTTAAAAAGTTTTTAGCCTTTCTTGAATTTAAAAAAGTTCCATAAATTGATGAAAAAACCATTTGCATTATTGAAATAGCAATTGCTTCTTTCATTACAAATCCAGACATTAAAAGTAAAGGTACAAGAATCATTCCTCCACCCACACCAAAGAATCCTGATATGAAACCTGTTAATATTCCAAAAGATGCTAGCTCTAACATTTTATTTCTTTTTTATAGAGTTCATTGCATTTATAAATTTATTATAATCTTCTTCAAGCTTTTTATCTTTATCACTTACATCAATACCATCTTGTTCTTTTAAAGCAACTTCAAGAACATGAATTCTCTCAATTAGATATTTAAACATTTCTTTATTGATATCAGGTAAATCTCCATGAGCTAATTTGCAGTTTTTATTATCTCTTTTTATAATCTTTGCAGGAACACCAACAGCAGTTGAGTTCTTAGGTACATCACAAACTACAACTGAGTTAGCTCCTACTTTTGAGTTTTTACCAATTATTAGATTTCCTAAAACCTTTGCTCCACTACCTATAACTGCATTTGCTCTTACTGTGGGGTGTCTTTTTCCTTTATCAAGACTTACACCTCCTAGTGTAACACCTTGGTAAATAAGTACGTCATCTTCAACAACTGCTGTTGCTCCAATTACTACACCTATTGCATGATCAATAAATACTCTTCTTCCAATAGTAGCAGCTGGATGAATATCTGTTTTTGAAAATAGTGAAACAATTCCAGATAGAACTCTTGAAAGTTTAGTCCAACCTTTAAGATACAGTCTATTAGCAAGTCTATGTGTAGCTATTGCCCAAACACCTGGATAATTAAAGAAAAGCTCAAAACTTGAATTTAGAGCAGGGTCGTTTTGTTTTGGCACAGAAAAATCTTCTTTTACTTGTTGCCAAAGGCTAATATTTTTTTGTTCATTTAGAATCTTTTCTTTTATTTGTTCATGTATGTTTTTTTCTTCACTCATTATTAACTCCAAGTTGTCTTTAAATAACTATTTTCATTTAGATATTTTTTTAATATTTGATATGTATTAATATCTAAATTTTCTTTTAATTTATCTTTTATCTCTCTTGTATCATAATCAATATCTTCAAGTATATCAATAATTTTTTGTGATTCGATTATCTTTTCAAGTTTTACTTCATCATCTTCAAAAACAATATTTACCTCTGTTGGTTGAGAAAATAAATTATGTTTCATTCCTAAAGTATCTTGATATGCACCTACATTAAAAAAACCTAAAAAATACTCTTCTTTACTAAGATTTACATCATGTAAATATAAAGGTCTTTGAGAATCAAAAGGAAGTTCTCCATCACTATCACAAGTGATATCCCATAAACTAGCACTTCTTGTTGGTTTTTTATCAAGATGAGTTAAAGGCATTACTGGAAATTCTTGATTTATTCCCCAATAATCAGGAAGAGACTGGAACATTGAAAAGTTTAAAAGGTATTTTTCTTGAATATTTTCATCAAGTTTTTTTAGATCTTCATAATCTTCAACTTCAAGTAAAGCAATAGCTTTTTTTATAATTTGATGAGTTAGAATCTCTGCATTTGATCTATCTTGTAAATCTATATAACCTAAATCAAATAAAGTTAAAAGTGATTCCAAGTGATCCATTGCATCATGCATATATTCATAAGCTGTTCTTTTAATCATATCTGTATATAAAGCATTTAACTCAGCAATTAAAGGTGGATTTGTTTCTTTTAAATTTAAGTGTTTTAAATCATATTCAGAAGAAAAAAGTTCAAGAACAGGGGTAATTAAAATAGTAGAAGCAGCTGAAATAAATCTTCCAGATTCTGTAAAAATATTTGGTTCTTCAACGTTTTTTTGTTTAGCAATATCTTTTAATGTAAAAATTACATCACTAGCAAACTCTCTTAAAGAATAATATCTTGTTCTTTCATAAGATGAATACTCTACAGCTAAGCCTCCTCCAATATTTATATTATTTAGGTTTTTAGCTCCTAAGTTTTTAAGCTCTGCATAAATATGACCTGATTCTCTTAAAGCTTTTTTCAAAGGCTTAATAGAGTTCATAGCTGAACCAATATGAAAATGAATCATAGTTAGATATTCTAGTATATTGTTTTCTTCAAGTAGTTCATAAGCTTCAATAATTTCAGTTGATGATAAACCAAATTTTGAGTTTATTCCTCCACTTTTAGCCCAAAGACCACTACCTCCACTATGAAGTCTAACTCTTAAACCTATGTTTGGACAAGGAAGGTTTGTTTCTTTTTGAACTTGAATAATAGTTTCAAGTTCATTTAATCCCTCAATTATAACAGTGATATTATGACCCTTGCTTTTTGCGATAAAAGCTAAGTGAATCATTTCTTTATCTTTAAAACCATTTACTGTAATAGGGGAGTTTGTATTATTGTAAGTCATTGCTATAACTAACTCTGCTTTACTTCCAGCTTCTAATCCATAATTAAACTGTTCACCATTTTTTATTAAAGGGTGTATAAAGTTTGGTAGTTGATTTACTTTTAATGGAAAAACAGCATTAAAACTACCTTTATAATCATACTCTTTAATACTTTTATTAAATGTATTATAAAGAGTAGTTATTTGCTTTTTTGTAATGTGTGGAAATCTTAAAAGCAAAGGACCTTTGAAGTCCTCTTCTCTAATTTGTTTTACAAGTGAAATTAAAGATGGTTTACAGTTGTAATTTACTTTTGCTAAACCATCTTCAATTATGAAGTTATCATCACTCCAAATATCAATACCATAATTATTCAATATTAAAAATCCTCTTGTTTGATAGTACTTTCTTCTCTTTTTTCTATGTTTTTAACAAAAACTGTACCTTCATTTAATTCTTTTTCACCAATTAAAGCAACAATATTTGCACCTTGTTTTTCTGCTAATTTAAAGTGTTTCCCAAATCCTCTTGGTGTATATTCAACAAAAGTTTTTGTAGTTTTTCTTTTTTGAATAGCAAGTTTAATAGCTGTATTTAACGAAGCTTCATCTAAAGCACCAATATAAACTACATCTTCTTTTTCTTCTTTCATTTTAACAAGTTCTAGTAGTCTTTCAATTCCAATAGCAAAACCAACTCCAGGAGTTGGTCTTCCACCCAAGAACTCTACAAGTCTGTCATATCTTCCTCCACCTGCTATTGCACTTTGAGCTCCAATTTCATCACTTACAAACTCAAAAGCAGTTTTAGAGTAGTAATCTAAGCCTCTAACCAAGTTAGTATCTATCTCATATTCTACACCATTGAAATCTAAAATTTCTTTTAATTTTTCAAAATCAGTATCACAAGACTCACATAAATTATGAGTAATTTTTGGAGCATTTACTAGTTTTTCTTGACAAGACTCTACCTTACAGTCTAAAACTCTAATAGGATTAGTTTCAATTCTTTTTTGACAATCTTCACAAAGTTCATCTTTAAATGAATTTAAGTGCTCAACTAGTTTTTCTTTATATTGAGGCATACAATTATGATCACCAAGAGAATTTAATTGAAGTTTAAAACCAATACCAAAGAAATCTAAAATATCTTTTAACATCATAATAATATTTGCATCTTCAATAACAGAATCAACACCAAATACTTCACAACCAAATTGGTGAAACTCTCTTAGTCTTCCTTTTTGAGGTCTTTCATATCTAAACATAGGCCCATAGTAATACCATCTTTGTACTCCACCAGCTCTATCAAGCTTTTTTTCTACAAAGTGTCTTACTACACCAGCCGTTCCCTCAGGTCTCATACAAACATTGTTCTCACCTTTATCAACAAAGTTATACATCTCTTTGTTTACAATATCAGAACTTTCACCAACTGATCTTTTAAATAGTGCAGTCTCTTCTAAAATAGGAGTTTCTATATATGAAAAACCATATTTTTTTGCAATCGCACAAGCATTATCTACAAAATATGTAAAAAGTTTGCTCTCATCATTTACGATATCTTTCATTCCTCTAAGACTTTGAATAGTTTTATTATTTTGCTTATTTGCCATTTAAAAAATCCTCTATTTGTTTTTCTATTTCTTCTATACTTAAACTTGCATCAATAAACTTGTGATTGATACCTAGTTTTTTTATTGTTTCTTTCATTCTATTTTGAATGTTTAATAAATAGTTTATTCCTCTAAGCTCAATGGCATCATTTTGCTTCTGAGATAATCTATGTTTTAATTCATGGGGCGTTAACTCAAGTAAAATTGCATGAGTTGGTAAAGTATTATTAGTCGCTAATAAATTCAATTCAATCATTTTATCAAGTTCAAAAATAGAAGCATAAGCAATTCCTGAAATCATAGATCTATCAGAAATCACTATGTTGTCTTTATTTTTTACAACAACTTCTTCAATATGTTCAGCTCTATCTGCCAAAAATAAAAACATTTCAGCAATATTTGATTTTGCTTCACCATTTAGTGCCATAGTTCTAAGTTTTTGGCCAATTTGTGTTCCACCTGGCTCTTTTGTAAAAATTGCCTCTTTATATTTTTGTTCTAATAATGCAAGTTGTGTTGATTTACCTGCTGTATCTATTCCTTCTATTACTACATACATTCTAATACTTCTTTTGGTACAAGATGTTGAAACTTACCATTAAACCTAATGATTTCTCTTACAATTGTTGATGAAACAAAAGCATTTTCTAAAGTAGGCATTAGATATAAAGTTTCAATTTTATTGTTAATTGATGAGTTTGCATATCCCATTTGAAGTTCATATTCAAAATCAGATACTGCTCTTAAACCTCTAATAATTGTATTAACTTTTAGTTGTGTTGCAAACTCTACAAGCAAGGTATCAAAACCTTCAACTCTAACATTTTTCAAATGTGCTGTTGCAGCATGAGTAAATTTAACTCTATCTTCATGGGAGAACATAGGACCTTTTCTTTCACTTTTAGCAACTGCAATAATTACTTCATCAAAAATATATGAAGCTCTTCTTATGATATCTAAATGACCATTTGTAATAGGATCAAAAGTTCCACTATAAATAGCCTTTTTATATGTTGTATTATCTTGTGTTTCAGACATTTTTATTCCCATCTTTTAAATAAATTATGTTCTATTTTTAATAAATCAAACCATTTTCCAATTAGAAAATTTTCCATATCACTTAAGCTTTTTTGTTCTGAATAGTAGCCTAAAACAGGAGGTGCAATAGTTACACCAATTTTTGAAAGTTTTAACATGTTTTCTAAAGCTATTGGATTAAAAGGCATTTCTCTTGGACATAAAATAATTTCTCTTTTTTCTTTTAGCATAACTGTAAAGGCTCGTGTAATCAAAGAATCAGAAATTCCAACAGAGCATTTTGCTAAAGTATTCATAGAACAAGGCAGTATAATCATCTTATCAACTTGAAAAGAACCAGATGCAATTGGTGCTGCTATATTTGAATCTTCAAAAATAGTTATGTTATCTCTTTGTTCAAGCTCTTTTTTTAAAGATTGTCCTGTTTCTAGTTTTAGTGCAGTTTTTGCACTCTTTGAAACTACTAAAAAAACTTCAATATTTTCTGGGATTTTTTTAATAAAGTTTAACCCAAGATTAGACCCACTAGCCCCAGATATAGCAACTGTAATTTTCAAATGAAACCTTTCTGTTGTTTATAAAGTAAAAAAATAATATCAAAAAAAAGCTTTGAATTCAAACAAAGAAATTAAATAACAAAAAGCACTTGTTTATAATAATCTTTTAAGTAAAAATTAAGAATTTATATAATAACATTTTGTATAAATTTTAAATATCTATATATAAACATAGTGTTTTTATATTAATTTAAATAATATACTTATTGTAAAGGTTTAAATATGTCTAAGAATTTCACATACATAAGAATTAATAAAAATAATGAAAAATATACAGAGGCTCAAAAAGATAGTTTAGATGCATACATCAAAAAGAATAAAATTGATGTTTATAAATGTATTGAAATAGAGATAAATAGTTCTGCTGATGAAAAAAATATTCTTGATCTTTTGAAAAATTGTGAGAGAAACTCTACAATCATAGTTGCTGATTTAAATGTTTTTGGACGTACTGTTGAAAATATTTTAGAGATTGTGAAATTCTTACTTTCTAATAAAATAAGAATACTTGTATCAAATCAAAATTTAGATTTAGTAGATGATAAAGATATGCTAACTCAAATGATTTTAGGTGTTATTTCGATGACAGTTAATTTAGAAAAAGAACTTATGAGCCTTAGAACAAAAGAAGCTTTAAGTGCAAAAAAATTAAGTGGAGTTAGCCTAGGGAAACCAAAAGGGACTATTCAAAAATCTAAATTTGATAAACAAAGAGATAAAATAGAAGAACTTTTAGCTGTAGGTTTATCAGTTCGAAAAATAGCAAAACTACTAGGATACAATAATCATATTGGCTTAAATAATTATGTTAAAAAAAGAAAGATAAGAGAAAATTTGCCAAACACCCTTGATATTGCTAGTTAAAAACAAATATCAAGGGTTTAAAAGATTTACTTTAAAGTAAATCTTTTCTCTCAATAAAGATAAATAAACAACTCCATAAATCATAATAAATCCCTAAATTAAGCACTTCTATGATAAATAAAGATAATAAAAATAGTATAATAAGAGTTATACAATTGAAAATAATATGTATCTTCTGTATGGCAAAAAATAAAGTAATGTAAAGTTTTAAAGATATTAAAAGTTTATATTTTGGAAAAATTGTATAAGTTTTATTTATAAAAAATCAATGTTTACTTTCATTTACTTTCTATTAAATCTTTATTTAATGAACTTAGTTAAGATTTAGTTATAATAAATAAAAGGATTAAAAAATGATTGATTCATTATCTGCTTTAGGTTCATATAGTTATACTTCACAATCAACTAATAAGAATACTTCTGAGTCTTTGTCTTTAGAACAACAAGAAACTATTCAAAATATTTTATCAAATTATGATTCTTCTAATCTTACAAATGCTGATGCTTCTGATATTGTAAATGCATTTAAAGAAGCAAATATACAACCTTCAAAAAGTTTTGAAAATACTTTAGATAGTTTAGGATTTGATGCAAAACAAATAGGTGACTTAGCTGGTGTTGCTCCACATGGACAAGGTGGAATGCCACCTCCACCACCACCTCCAAAAGAAAGCGAAGATGAAATAAGTGATATTTTATCTGAACTTTTATATGGTGATGACGATGATGACTCTTCTAATACAAATAGCTTAAATGCTTATAATAGTAACAATAGTACAACATTTGATAGCCTTTTAGATTATACAAGTAGAATTTTAAACTTAAATGATGAAGCAAAGGACCAAGTAATGGATTTATTTGAAAACTATAAACCTGATAATACAAATTTATCATCAAATGATGTTAGTAATATCGTAAAAAATTCTTTACAAAATATTTTAAGTAATGAAGACAACTACAATAAAACTTCATTTTATGCCTAAATTAAATAAGAAAGATTAATTTGATGATTAAAATTCTTATGATTGAAGATGATCCTGAATTTTCAATATTTTTAGGAGAATATTTGTCAAAATATAATATGGATATTACAAATTTTGAAGATTCATATTTAGGCTTGTCTTCTAATATAAATTCTTACGATATATTGATATTAGATTTAACTCTTCCTGGTATGGATGGACTAGATGTCTGTAAAAAAATATCAGAAAACTTTGATATTCCTATTATAATATCAAGTGCAAGATCAGATATCACAGATAAGGTGTTAGGTCTTCAAATAGGGGCAGATTATTATTTGTCTAAACCTTATGATCCTAAAGAAATGTATGCGGTAATACAAAGTTTATTAAGACGAAAAAAGAAAAATACAAATAAATCAAACTTTGACGAATGTACTACTTTTAATTGGGATAAAAGTAAACAAAAAATAGTTTTCAAAAAAGAAGAGTTGTTAACTCAAGCTGAATATGAGGTTTTAATAATACTTTTAGAAAATAAGAACTCTATAGTTTCACGAGAACAAATAGTAAATGCAACGGTTAGTTTAAGTGACAGATTTTTACTTGTTTTTTTCTTATTAGTATTTATTTATATTTGGATTTTAAAAGCTTTAAAACCTTTATCAACTTTAAAAAAACACATTAGTGAATTTTCTAATAATCAAATAGAAGTTTCTTGTAAAATTAATGGGAAAGATGAAATAGCACAAGTAGCAAACGAGTTTGATAAAACTGCTAAAAATGTTTCATTACTTTTAAATTCAAGACAACTTTTTCTAAGAACAATAATGCATGAATTGAAAACTCCCATTGCTAAAGGAAGAATTGTTAGTGAATTAATTGATGATGAAAAACAAAAAAATAGAATGGTTATTATTTTTGAAAATTTGGATTCTTTAATAAATGATTTCTCAAGAATAGAAAAGATTATTTCAAAAAGTTATAAAATAAATACTAAAGAATATACTTTACTTGAAGTTTTTGATAAGTCTTTTAAGTTTTTAATGCTTGATAAAAATGACAACAAAGTATTATTAGACATAAACGACAAGCATAAAGTTAAAGTTGATATAGATTTAATGGCAATGGTTTTTAAAAACTTAATTGATAATGCTTTGAAATATTCAAGTGATAGAAAAATAAAAATTCAATTAGATAGAAGTTCAATTTTATTTATTTCTAATGGGAATAAATTAGAAAAAGATCTTGATGAATATTTTAAACCTTTTCATAATAGTATAGAGAATAAAAATCATGGAATGGGTTTAGGTTTATATATAGTTAAATCTATTTTAGATTTACACAAAATGAAATTTTCTTATAACTTTTCAAATGATAAAAATATTTTTGAAATAACTTTCAATTAAATTTAAACTATCTTTCATAGTTACTTCATGGAATTTATAGTAAAATAATTGCTATTTATTTATATGGAGATAATATGAAAGTTTTATTAATTAAAGATGTAAAAGGTTTAGGAAAAACTGGAGAAGTAAAAGAAGTAAAAGATGGTTACGGTAAAAACTTTCTAGTTGGAAAAGGTTTAGCAAAACATGCAACTCCTGAGGTACTAAACAGATATAAAGCAGAACAAAGAAAAAAAGCTGAAATAGAAGCACAAGAGATTAAAACAGCAAATGAATTAGCTGAGAAATTAAATTCTACAAAATTAACAATTAAACATAAAATAGGTGCAAATGGACATTTAATTGGTTCAGTAACAAATAAAGAAGTTGCAGAAGCTTTAAAATCAGAGTTTGATATTGAAATTGATAAGAAAAACATCTCATTAAAAACTAAAATTAAAGCTGCTGGAATTTTTGAGGCAGATTGTAAGTTAGGTCATGGGATTCATGCAACATTAAAAGTAGATGTTATTGGAGTTGAATAGATGTTTGACGCTACTACGATACTAGCATATAAAGGTAAAAATAAAGCAGTAATTGGAGGTGACGGACAAGTTACTTTCGGAAATGCTGTTTTAAAAGGTAATGCTACTAAAATTAGAAAACTATATGATGGTAAAATTCTTTCTGGTTTTGCTGGAAGTACTGCAGATGCTTTTAATCTTTATGATATGTTTGAAACTCACTTAGAAAATACAAAAGGTGATTTACTAAAAGCTGTTATTGGTTTTTCTAAAGAGTGGAGAAAAGATAAAGTTCTAAGAAGATTAGAGGCTATGATGATTGTATTAAATAAAGAACATATTTTTATACTTTCAGGAAATGGTGATGTTGTTGAACCAGAAGATGGAGCAATTGCTTCTATTGGTTCAGGTGGAAACTTCGCAATTTCTGCTGCACGTGCACTTGCTAAACATGCTGATATGGATGAAGAAGATTTAGTTAGAGAGTCTTTAATGATAGCAGGTGAATTATGTATTTATACAAATCAGAATATTAAATTATTAAAAATAGAGGACTAATAAAATATGGATTTAACACCAAAGCAGATTGTTGCATATTTAGATGATTATGTAATTGGTCAAAAAGATGCTAAAAAAACTATTGCCTTAGCTTTAAGAAACAGATATAGAAGAATGAGAGTAGAACCAACTCTTCAAGAAGAAATTATGCCTAAGAATATTCTTATGATAGGAAGTACAGGTGTAGGTAAAACAGAAATTGCTAGAAGACTTGCTAAAATGATGGGATTACCATTTGTAAAAGTGGAAGCTTCAAAATATACAGAAGTAGGTTTTGTAGGAAGAGATGTTGAATCTATGGTTAGAGATTTAGTTTATGAGTCAATAAATATCGTAACTAAAGAGTTTGAAGATAAAATTAAAGATAAAATTGAAGATGAAGTAAACAAAAAGATTATTGAGAAGCTTGTTCCTCCTCTTCCTGAAAGTGCTACAGAGAGTGCAAAAGAGTCATTTATCAAAACATATAATTTAATGGAATCAAAGCTTTTAAAAGGTGATCTTGATGAAAAGAAAATTGAAATAGAAGTTCCTAAAAAAAGCCATGTAGAAATTATTGATTCTGGTATGCCAATGGATATGAGTTCTATGCAAGAAAGCCTTAATAAAATGCTAGGTGGACTTAATAAAGAAAAAATCAAAAAAGAAGTTACTATAAAAGATGCAAAAATTCTTTTAAAAGGTGAAGCAAGTGAGTCACTACTTGATCAAGAAGCTATTAAAATTGAAGCTATAAAGAGAGCTGAATCAGGTGGTATTATTTTCTTAGATGAAATTGATAAAATCGCTTCTGGTAAATCAAATCAAAACCAAGATCCTTCAAAAGAGGGTGTGCAAAGAGATTTATTACCAATTGTTGAAGGAAGTAGTGTTCAAACTAAATTTGGTCAAATTAAAACTGATCATATCCTATTTATAGCTGCTGGAGCATTCCATGTATCAAAACCAAGTGATTTATTACCAGAGTTACAAGGAAGATTCCCTTTAAGAGTTGAATTAGAATCATTAGATGAAGAAGCACTTTATAAGATTCTTACAAATACTAAGAACTCATTACTTAGACAATATAAAGCATTATTAGAAGTTGAAGGTGTTGAGTTAGAGTTTGATGATGAATCAATTAGAGCCTTTGCTAAATATTCTGAAACTGCAAATGAAAAAACAGAAGATATTGGTGCAAGAAGACTTCATACAGTTATTGAGAAAGTAATTGAAGATATCTCTTTTAATGCAGATGAAAAACAAGGTGAAAAAGTAACTGTAACAAAAGAGTTAGTAGAAGAAAAACTTGATAAGATTGTTGATGATGAGGATATTGCGAGATATATTCTTTAATATTTAAAAAATTAATAATTTTTTAGTTAGAATAAAGAATAATTGATTTTTTTGGGAGAAATAATATGAAAATAGTTACATTTTGTGAAGTAGAAGAGTCTTTATTTGGTGATAATCATGAAGTTGAGCACTTTCATAGTGGTTCATCAGGTGAAGCCCAAATTGTTGTGTTAGATATTAATTCTATTTTTGAGTTTGAAGAAAATAAGTCTAAAGTTTGTGCTGATAAATTTGTATCAATAGCTGTTGTTGAAGATGATGGAGATTATGATGCTTTTAAAAATTTTGGTATTGACGCATGGATAAAAGTAGAAGATATTTCTCAAATTAAAAATCTTATAAATTTAGTAGAAAAAAGATTTTTATCATAAAAAGGATTTAATATTATACTTGACACACACTGTCATTTAGACAATGAAAAATTTTATGAAGATGTTCATGAAGTAATACAAAATGCACTATCTCATGGAGTTAAAGGTTTTTTAATTCCAGGTGCAGATTTTAAAGATTTACCGCAGGCAGTAAAATTAGCAGAGCAATATGATGAAGTATATTTTTCTGTGGGTATTCATCCTTATGATGTAGAACAGTATGATGAAGAAGTATTAGAACAATATATAAAACATCCAAAATGTATTGCTGTTGGTGAGTGTGGATTGGATTATTTTAGACTCCCTGAAAATGAAGAAGAAAAAATAGCATATAAAAAAAAGCAAAAAGAGGTTTTTATTTCGCAAATACAATTTGCTAAAAAAGTAAATAAACCTCTTATTGTTCATATAAGAGATGCTTCAAATGATTCAAGACAAATTTTAGAAGAGTATCAAGCTAAAGAAGTTGGAGGTGTTCTTCATTGTTATAATGCAAGTGAACATCTTCTTCCTTTAGCTAATCATGGTTTTTATTTTGGAATAGGTGGGGTTTTAACTTTTAAAAATGCTAAAAAATTAGTTGAAGTACTTCCTAAAATTCCTAAAAATAAATTAATTATTGAAACAGATGCTCCATACTTAACACCACATCCTCATAGAGGAAAAAGAAATGAACCTTACTATACGGTTTTTGTTGCAGATAAAATGGCAGAACTTTTAGATATGTCAAGAGTACAAATAGAAGAACTTACTACAACTAATGCAATAAGATTATTTAAAGAGTTTTCTAGTATATCTTAGATATAATGTTTACTATTTAAACAATAGTAAACTCTTTAAGTAAGATAAATATTCATCTTATGCATAAACTTTAATAAAATTTTATAAAGAGTCTTAATAAAACATAGGAGAAGACTTGAGTTTTCTTAATAAAACAATAAAGTATAGTATAAACACTAGTTTAGTTATAAGTGCAGTGATATTTACTGGATGTTCTTCAAAACAAAGCTCTTATTCTGGTGGTGGATATAGCAGCCAAGCAGATATTAGTACAGTATATAAGCCAACTACAAATACAAAAATTAGAAATTCTAAAGCAATGCATAGGGCAACTCTTAGACCATACAGTGTATTTGGTGTAAGATATTATCCAAAAGTAGAAAAAGTAGGACAACAGTTAAGAGGTATTGCTTCTTGGTATGGACCTAAATTTCATGCTAAAAAAACTTCAAATGGTGAAATTTACAATATGTATGCAATGACAGCAGCACATAAAACATTACCAATGAATACCATGGTTAGAGTTGATAACTTAGAAAATGGGAAAAGTGCAATTGTAAGAGTTAATGACAGAGGTCCTTTTGTCTCAGGAAGAATTATTGATTTATCAAATAAAGCAGCTCATGCAATTGGAATGGTAAGAAAAGGTACAGCACAAGTAAAAGTAACAGTATTGGGTTATAATGGAGAACTTCAAAATCACAATGCACCAATAAAAGAGTCTGTATTTACAAATGTAGCAAAAAAACAAGAAGAAAAAATAGGTACACCCATCGTAAAAAATCAACCAGTTATAGAAAAAATAGAACCTATGCAAATTGAAGAGAAAACTATTGCAAATGTAGGAAAGTATAATATTCAAGTGGGAGCTTTTGGTAGATTAGAAGGTGCTATGCAGACTAAAGCAAAATACGAAGCATTAACTAATGGAAACTATAATGTAAAAGTAAAAAAAATTCTTTCAGGTAGTAAATATTTACACAAAGTTTTTATTACTGGATTTGATTCATATAATCATGCACAACTATTTAAAGATTCAAATAGTTTAAACGGTTTGATATTAGAAAATTAAGGTTAAGATAATGGTAGAAATTGATAGAAAAACAAGAGAAACAGATATAAAGTGTAAATTAGAAGTTAATGGTGAGGGAAAATCTAATATAAAAACTGATGTAGGTTTTTTTGATCACATGTTAGAAGCTTTTTCAAAACATAGTGGGATAGATTTAGAACTTTCATGTGATGGAGATTTACATGTTGATGCACACCATACAGTTGAAGACTGTGGAATTGTAATAGGACAAGCTTTAAAAAAAGAGATTTTTCCTATTCAAGCTGTTGAGAGATATGGAAATGCAACAGTTGTAATGGATGAAGCGGCTGTTTCTTGTGCTTTAGACTTATCAAATAGACCTTATTTAGTATATGAAGTAAATGTCGATGGAAAAGTAGGAGAGTTTGATGTTGAGCTTGCAGAAGAGTTTTTTCATGCAGTTTCAAAAAATGCAGGTTTAACAGTACATATTATAGAAGATAGAGGAAGAAATAAACACCATATTTTAGAAGCTGCTTTTAAGGCTTTTGCAGTTGCACTAAGAAGAGCACTTGTAAAAAATGAAAGACTTGGCATTCCAAGTACAAAAGGTGTTTTATGATTGAACTTATAGTATTAGATGTTGATGGTACTTTAACAGATGGAAAAATTACTTATACAAATAATGGTGATGAATTAAAATCTTTTGATGTTGCTGATGGTTTAGCAATTGCTACTTGGACAAAAAAGCTTGGGAAAAAAGCAGCTATTATTACAGGTAGAACATCTCTTCTTGTAGAAAGAAGAGCAAAAGATTTACAAATTACACATTTATATCAAAAAGTTCATAATAAAGATGAAATATTAGAAAATATTTTAAAAGAAGAGAATTTAAATTGGGATCAAGTTGCAGCTATAGGTGATGATTTGAATGATTATAAAATGCTTAAGAAAGTAGGTTTCTCAGCAACTCCTGCAAATGGAACTCATTATTTAAAGGGTTTTGTTGATTTTGTTTGTGAAAATAAAGGTGGTGAGGGTGCTGTAAGAGAAATGATTGAATATATAATTAAGCATGATGGATTAGAAGAGGAATACCTTGCAGCATGGGTGTAAATATATTTGTAAATGCTTTATTGGTTTTAGCTGTAGGTATATATTTTATTCCAGTTGAGAATAAGAAGACAAAAGAAAATATAAAAGATATTCCTTTAGTAGTGTTTGAAAAACCAAAAATGTTTACTCTTTCACAAGAAACTTTAACTAGAGTTGTAATTGCTAATAAAGCTATAAAATATAAAAATAGAGATGAAATGTTTAATGCAAATATTGTAATCAAAAATGAAAAACCTCAAAGAGGTTTTTTTGTTGAAAAAGTTAAAGCTGATTTAATAATAAGTCATGGAGATATTTTAACATTTAAGGATAATGTTAATTATCAAAAAGACTCTTTTATAAATCTTAACACAAGTAAATTATACTATAACACGAAAGAAAAAATTGCTTATAATGATGTATTATATGATGGAAATTATTATAAAAATATAGTTAAAGGAACTGATTTATATTTAAATTTAATGAATAATTCATTAAAGTCAAAAAATGTACATTTTGAAATAGATATGAAAAATTAAAGAAAAGGTTTATGATGAAATATTTAGCTGGTTTACTAGTTTGTTCAACGCTTCTTTTTGCGCAAACACAAAAACTTGTTATAGATGCTCAAAAATTTGAAGCTAGTGATTCTAAAGGAATTTCTACATTTACAGGAAATGTTAAAATTCAAATGGGAAAAGATAGGTTAGAAGCAAATAAGGTAGATATATATTTTGTTTCAAAGAAAGGAAGTTCTGTAAGAACTCCTTCAAAATATATTGCCACAGGAAATGTAAAGTTTCAGTTAATAACAGCTCAAAAACATTATGTTGGAAAAGGTAATAAGATTATATATTCTCCTTCAAAGCAAGAATATACAGTACTTGGAAATGGATTTTTACAAGAAAAAAATGATAATAGAAAAATATATGGCGATAAAATTTATGTAAATCAATTATCAGGTGAGGCAAAAGTTAGTGGTAGTGAAGATAAGCCAGTTAGATTTATCATAAATATTGAACAAGGTAAGGAAATTAAATAATGAAAATAGTTGAAGCTTCATTTATGAAGTCAGCACAAAGTATAGGAGATTCTCCAAGTCCTGATATGGCAGAAGTAGCCTTTTTAGGAAGAAGTAATGTTGGAAAGTCATCTTTATTAAATACTTTAACAAATAGAAAAGGTTTAGCAAAATCTTCATCAACACCAGGTAAAACACAGTTAATTAATTACTTTGCTATTAAGTTTAAAACAGAAAATGAAGAGATTCCATATCTTTATGCAAGGTTTGTGGATTTACCTGGTTTTGGATATGCTAGAGTATCAAAAAGTTTAAAAGCTGCATGGAATAAAAACTTAACAGGGTATTTAGAAGAGAGACCAAATTTACAAGTATTTGTTCATTTAATTGATTCAAGGCATCCAAACTTAGAAATTGATAAGAACGTGGATGAGTTTTTAAAAACTCATAAAAGAGGCGATCAAATTATTATCAATGCTTTTACAAAAACTGATAAATTAAAACAAAATGATTTACAAAAATTAAAAAGAGCATATCCTGATGGAATATTTGTATCAAACTTAAAAAAAAGAGGGATGTTAGACCTTCAAAAAGCAATAACGGATCATTTATTTGGAAATCAAATTTTTTAAACCTGATGTAACTCATATAGCTTTAATGCAAGAGTTAGTAAAAGAAGAGGTTGATAATGGAAATATTCTTTTACGTACAGAAGATGAAATGGCTAATACTATTAGATCATATACTGTAGTCGAAGTAGATGGTGTAATGGCTGGATTTACAGCTTTACATATACATTCAGCAAGACTTGCTGAAGTTAGAAGTTTAGTTGTTTCAAAAAATTTTAGAGGCCTTAAGCTGGGACAAAAACTAGTTAGTGCCTGTATCGAAGAGGGTAAGAAATATAAATTAGAGCAAATTTTATCACTTACTTATGAACAAGGCTTCTTTGAAAGTGTAGGTTTTAGGAAAATAGAAAAAGAAGATATTCCAGAACATAAAATATGGGCAGATTGTATAAGATGTAAACATTTTCCTATTTGTGATGAAATAGCGATGGTTTATGATTTATAAGAGATTAATTTAAGTATTTAGTTAAAAATTTATTAGTATGTTGATACATATCAATGATACTAATTCTCAATTATTATAATATTCCTAAAAAAAGGATTATTATGAAGTTTTCACAAAATAAAAATGCTTTCATACCTAAACAATCTTGGTGGGAAAGATATACTTCTCAATCCCATCAGCTTTTCTTTTCAAGTGCCATAGTATTTTCAATATTTATCATGCTTTTAACTTTTTTGAGTTTAAAGGGTATTATAAGTATTGATTTTTCTCTTATTCATAGCTTTGGTTTAAACTATGCAGTTTTTACAAATGCTTTCTTAGGATTTTTAGTTACAGTTATTCCAAAATATAATGCTCATCCTGAAATAAAAAAAGATGAATATCTTATACCTTGGGCTTTATTTCAAATCTTTGTTTTTATTACAATTTTTGTTAGTGCTATGTTAGGAAAAATTTTAATAGCTTTTATTATGATGTATTTTTCATATATTTTTTATAAGATAATTAAAAATTCAAAAGCAACAGATAGAAAAGATTCTATTTTAATAAATAGCATTTTCATAATTGGAGCTTTAATTTTACTAATAGAGGCTTTTACTTCTATCTCTTTATCATATTTATCTTTTTATGCTTATTTGTTTGCGATGGTAATAATTGTAGCTTTAAGAATGGTTCCTATGTTTTATTTTAATGTAACAGGAATAAGACCTTGGGTGAAGCCTAAGTATACAAGAGAAGCTATAGTAGTATTACTTTTTCTTTTAGGAGTTAGTGTTCAATTTAATTTAATTCTATTTTCAATAATTGTAAGTTTTTTTTGTTTAGTTCTTTTTACTTATATAGTATTAAAGTTAAATGTATATAAAAAAACACCGGCAATTATGAGTGTACTTTCTTTTGCTTTTTTATATTTACCAATAGGATTTTTAGTTTTATTCTTTGAGAGTTTATTTGAACTTTCAACTTTAAAACTTTCATTTCATATATTTGCTATAGGTTTTATAACTACACTACTTATAGGATTTGGAAGTAGAGTTACTTTAGGTCATGCTGTACCTGCTCAAACTATATATGCTGATAGATTAACAACAGCACTTTTTGTATTTACTCAAATTGTCTTACTTCTTAGAGTTGTTGCTTCTTTAAGTTTTATGATGGATTATACTATTTTTGTGAATTTACTATATGTAAGCTCTTTTGCTTGGATAGTACTTTTTGTAGTGTGGACTTTTAGATATGGTAAGATTCTTTTAAGATTTTAGAAATAGAAATAAGGATAAGTTTTATACTTATTCCTATATTTCTAACTTTTTATTTTTAGTCTTAAATATACTTTATACTTTAACTTATCAAGCTTGATTGATAACTCTTCAATATCTTTTGCTTCAAGTTTTACTAACATTTTCTTAAAGTCTCTGATTTTTTCATCAGTAATATCAACTATTAATAAATCTTTACTTGAAAAAGAGTTGCTGTTAACAACATCAATCATCTCTTGAATACTCTCTTTAGTAACCTTTTTATAAAGCCTTCCATTTCTATGGTAAACCTTATCAAAATAACCTTGTTCTTCAAAACTCATGGTTTTACCTTTATACTTTTGATTTTCTTTAATTTGTATATAAATTATAGTAAAAACTATATAATGGTTTTATTATTTAGAAGATTACTTTAAATTATAAATTCTACCAAGCTTCTGACATGAAGTAATAAATGCAATAAAAGAGCATAATTCTGATATTTCTTTATCTGTAAAGTATTGTTTTAATATTTTAAAATGTTCATCACTTATACTTTTATGGTCAATCGCAAAATATTGTGCAAAAGCAATAGTTATATTAGTTTTCTCATCTAAATTTTTATCTATATTTCCAGCTTTTACTTTACAATATTCACACTCATTTTCAAAAGCTAAAGCTCTTCTAATTTGTTCTAACATATTTTTATCAATAGAAGATGAATTAAAAAGTGCATTTTCTAAATTATTCCAATTTTCTAATATATCTTTATTATGACCTATTAACTTTTCAAAGGGTGTACTTCCATTCTTTGATAATTCAATTCTCATTTTAAACCTTTAGATAAAATAATGTATTTTATCATAAAAATCATGTTGACAAGATTTAATCAACCCACCACATTCTTGCATAAAGTCCAAGTGTTGATGTATACCCAACTTCGCTAAATTTTAGTGTTCTATTTTCATCATAGATTAGTGTTGTAGGAAAGCCTTTGATATTGAAAGTTCTTGAGTAGAAACCATCTTCATCATTTACTACTTTGAAACTTAGATTATGTTTTTTTAGATAGTTTTGTATCTCTTGTGTTGAGCCTGATTGAGTTGCTATTGTGATTACTTCATAATCTTTTGAAATTTTTTCTATATTACTTGCTTCTATTTCACAAATAGGACACCATGTAGCCCAAAAGTGAACTAATACAGGTTTATCTTTTGGTATATCATATTCGCTATTATCTAGTAGTTTGTAACTTGTGTAGATTAAGTCATCTTTGTTTAAATCTTGTGATTTGTAGTAACTTAGTACATTTAAAGCTATAGCTAGAATGATTATAAATTTTATTGATTCTTTTAAATATTTTTTTAGTTTAGGATTCATTTATTACCTTGTTTATTTGCTTTCATATCAAAGTTTGAAACTTTGATATGATTTTAGCTTTTCTTTGTAAAAAGATTGTTTATTAGATGATTTTATGTAAGTGGTTTTTGATAATAACAGGTACAAAAAACATAGATACAACATAAGATATAAGTGTCCCACCAATAAGTGCAACCCCAAGTCCACCAAATACAGCATCAGTTGCTAAAAGTGAAGAAGCAAATACCATTGTTAAAACTGTAAGGATGATAGGTTTTGACCTAGTTGCAGTTGCTTTTGCTATTGCTTTGTTTATTTCCATCTTTTCTTCTATAACTAATTGTTTTGAAAAGTCTATGATAAGAGTAGAGTTTCTTGAGTTAATACCAATAAGCCCAATAAATCCTATCAAAGATGTAGCAGTTAAATAGAAGGTATCAGTAGTGAAAGCATCCATTATTATATGTGCAAAAATAACTCCTATGATTGATATAAAACTAGCTAAAACTATTCCTCCTGATAAGGCAAAACTTTTATAATACATAACCATTAAAAAGAAGATTAAAACAATAGCTATTATAAATGCTCCTCCTAAATCTCTGAAAGTATCAAGTGTTACTTTAAGCTCTCCATCAAATACTAAATCAAATCTTTCATTTGTTTTTTTATCTATGAAAGCCAGGTTTAGCATATTTGTTTTGATTACTTCATAGTCACTACTTAAATCTTCAAGCATTTGTGTTCTAGCATCTAAAAGAGGATAGATTTGGCTATCTTTATTTGTTTCTGCTATTACATTTATCATTTGATTTAGATTTTTAGATGTAAGTTCTGGTTCTTTTATCACTTCTTTTATTGTCACGAACTCAGATATACTTATCATAAATCCATTTTGATTCATAACTTTTAAGTTTTGAAGTTTACTATTTAAAGACTCTTTATTTTTAGTATTAAGTAGCCTTGAATTATCAAGTCTTAAAAATATTGGTATTTGATTTTCAGCTTTGTTTTCATTTACAACTGAAATAGGTATACCCTCATAAGCTATATAAAGTATATTTTTTATTTGCTCTAAGCTTACGCCACTTTTTATGATTTTGTTGTTATCAAGTTTTAGTTCATACTTTATAAAATCACTACTAGCCATAATATCAATATCAACTAAAGTTGCTTGTTCTTTTAAGATTTTTGCTATTTTTATAGAAAAATCTCTTCTATTTTCAAAGCTATCTCCCCCATAAATCTCAGCAACAATAGAAGCCAATACAGGAGGGCCAGCTGGTAGTTCTATAAACTTGATATTTGCTTCATATAGTGAACATTTTGCTTTAACTTCTTCTCTTAGATTTGATACAAGATTATAGCTTGTGATATCTCTATTATCAGCTTTTTTGATGTTTACCATCATTTCTGCTTGCCATTGTTTATTTTTTAAAGCACTTTGTTTTACAAGTGCTGCAAAGTCTAAAGGTTGTCCTTCACTTAAAAATACAGAAATATTAGTAATATTTTCATTTTTTTGAAGTTCTTGAGAAATACATCTAGTCACTTCTTTTGTATGATTTACGCTATATCCATCTTTTAGGTTTACATATACAGAAAAAGTATCTGAATCTTTACTTGGAAGCATTTTAGCTTTTGTAATTTCAATAGGAAATGTAGCTACACTTAAAATAAAAAGTATAAGTGTAATAAGATAAACTAAGTTTGATTTACTTTTTGATTCAAGTATTTTATTTATAAAGTTTTCTAATTTTATCATTTAAATTCCTATAAAAATTTTTTAATTAAATATGGAGTAAAAGCATAAGCAATCACTAAAGAAAATATTAAGGCAATAGGCACGAATACAGGAAGAGGGTGCATAAATTGTCCCATCATTCCTCCAACAAAGAACATAGGTAAAAATGTAAGAACAATAGCTATTGTAGCTATGTTTGTTGCATTTCCAATCTCATTTGTTGCATTGATTGAAACTATAGTTATATCGCTATTTGGTTTTTCTTTTCTATGTCTATGTATATTTTCTATTACAATAATAGCTGCATCGACTAGCATACCAAGGCTTACTATTAATGCAAAAAGTGTAATTCTATTGATTGTTTCATCAAGTAAAAAACCTGTAAAAAGTGTAAGTGATAAAATCATAGGAACAGTAAGTGATACAATCATAGCTTCTTTAAAACCAAGTGTAAAAATAAGAAGAATTGCTATGATTACTATAGAAATAAGTAAATTTTGCACTAAAGAATTTACAGCATTATTTGCAGTATAACCATCATCTCTTGTGATTGTATAAGCTATGTTTTTTTTAGCTAAATTTTCTTTGATACTATCCATATATTCAAATATTTTTTTATTAATTATAACTGAGTTAGTACCTTTTAGTTTTGAAATCATCATAGTTACTTGTTGTAGCTCTTCAAACTCTCCATCTTTATTTTTTTGATAAAGTAGGGCTTCTTTTTTATTTTGAATATCAAAAGTTCTTTCAACTTTTGCTACATCTTTTAGGTAAATAGCTACACCATTAACATAAGATACTATAATATTCTCAATATCTTTTTTTGATTCAATTGCTTGTTTTATAGAGAAAAGCACTAAATTTCCAGTTGTAGTATTTCCTTGGATATTTGGTGTTTTATAAGATAAACCCTGAACTTGTTGCATGATTTGTCCAAGAGATAGATTATAAGAGCCAAGTTTTTTTGAATCTACCAAGATATTATATTGCTCTTTTTTCTCACCTTTTAAATCAATCAATGCAACATTTTCTATTTTGTTTATCTCTTTTGTGATTTTATTTACTTCTTTAAAAAGTTGTGTTTGGGATATGGCGTCTTTTCCATTTGTTTTTTTTGCATAAAAAGCAATAGTTGCTATTGGAATATCTGTATCAATATCCATAGTTTTGATAATAGGTTGCATAGCACCTTTTGGCATTAAGTCCATATTTCTCATAACTTGGTCGTATAGTTTTAGGTTTGATTCTTCCTTATCTTCCCCAATATAGTATTGAACTTGTACGATTCCAACTGAATCTTTTGCAAAAGAGTAAATATGCTCAACTCCTTTTATTTCTCGTATTTTTTTCTCTAAAGGCTCAATGATTACTTTTTGAATTTCACTAGGTTTTGCTCCTGGCATTGCAACTATCACAGCACCTCCACTTACTTTAATTTGTGGATTTTCTTCCCTTGGCATAATAATCAAAGAGATATAACCTAAAGCCAAAATAAAAAATATAGCAACAGCAGTTAAAGGGTGGTTTATAAAACCTAAAGATAATCTTCCTGCTATATTTAGATTGCTATTTATATGTTTTGAAAAATTTTCTTCATTCATATTTTTTCCTGATTTAAAGGCTTAATTAAAAGTTTTGTATACATACCAGGATAAATAGTGTAATCTTTTTTATCAAAAGCAATTTTTAAAGTAAAAGAGTGGGTCATAGCATTTACACTTGGGATAATTGCAGATATTTTTCCAAGACTTTTAAAGTTTATAGAAGGAATTGAGATATTTACATCTTGTCCAAGTTTTATACTATTTAGATTACTTTCACTAACTTCTGTTTTGATTTTTAAACTACTTAAATCAGATAAAATAAGTGCAGGAATACTAGGTGTTGCCATTTCTCCTGTTTTTATTGATTTTTTTATAATAAGCCCATCATTTGGAGCTTTGATTTTTAAATAGTCATATTGTGCATTTACTTCTTTTAGTTTTGATTTTGCTATTGAAATCATATTTTTTACATTTAGTAATTCTAACTCTAATTTTTCTACATCGTATTTAGCAACTAAATCTTTTATATATAATCTTTTATATCTTTCATAATTTGTTTTAACATTGTTATATATATTTTGCTGTATCTCTAAGCTTAACTGAGCTTCTTGTTTTTTAGAATCTAAGCTTGAAGAATCAATCTCATAAAGTAAATCACCTTTTTTCACTGATGAACCCTCTGATACATAAACTTTTTTTATAAAGCCCATGCTTCTACTAGTTATCACTTTTTCATTGTCAGATATAACAGTTCCAGTTAGTTCTATTTCATTTGCTTGTGTATATAAGAATATTGAAATTATTAGTAAGATTTTTTTTATCATTTTTAGTTTCCTTTATTATAGTTAGTATCTGAAAAGTCAATACCTAAAACAGTAGCGATTTTAGCTAGAGCTAAACTTTTTTGATATTTAGCTACTATAAGTTCAGCTTCATTTTTTCGTAGGTTTGCTTCTTGTTCCAATAGGTTTGTCATAGCAATCAATTGGTTTTTGTACATAAGGTTTGATTGATCAAAAACTTCTTGTGCTAACTTTTTTGCTTCATATTTTTCTTTTAATATTTTTTCTTTAGATTTTAAATCAAGTAAAGCTTTTTCAAGTTGTAGCTTTACAGCGTCCTTTAGTTTTTCATAATTAAGAACAGATTTTTGATAGGCTATCTTGCTTTTTTGTTTCTCAATACTTCTTGTGTTATCAAATAAATCATAGTTTAGACCTATCATTGCTGTATAGTAGTCTTTATTTTCATCAAGTGTAAATTTATCATCATTAAAACCATACTCTAAGTGAGAGTAGACAGTTGGGTAGTATGAACTTTTTGCAATATCAATATTTTTTTTCATGGCTTGTTTTTGGATATTTTGCATTTTTAGTTCATCTCTATTTTCTAAAGCTTTTTTATAAAGTCTTTTCTTATTTGAAATATTATAAGAGATGTATTTAAGGTTTTTTACATTTGAAATAGAATCATTTGAAGTTAGAAATCTAAGATATGCTAAGGCTAAAGCAAAATTGCTTTTTGCTTCTATTAGTTTACTGTTTGTATTTAGTTTATAGACTTTTGCTTGTTTAACATCTATTTTTGTAACAAGTCCTTCATCATGAAAAGCACTTGCTGATTTTACTACATAAGAAATAGCTTCTTTTGCTTTTTGGGCTGCTTGTATAAATTCTTTTGCTACTACTGCATTATTATAAGCTTTTAGAACTTCAAAAGCTAACTCTTTTTTATTAAGATTATATTTTACTTCATTTGCTTTTTGTTGTAGTTTTAAAATCTCTTTTTGCTTTTGCAGTTTAAACCCTGTAAATAAAGGTAAATCGTAAGTAATTTTATTTGTGATATTTGTTCTAGCTTTGGGGTAGTTTAAATTTGTAGGTTCTATATTTACTTTTGATGGGTTATTATATTGTAATGCCCCAAAGTCATTAAAACTAGCTTCCCTTGAAGATAGTTTTGAATTAAAAACATATCCTGCATGATTTGTTCTACTTGTTTCATTTATAAAAGAAAGTTTTCCAAAGTTTACTGCATCTATTTTTTGACTATTTAATTTTGATAGTTCTATATCAAGTTTTGTATTTTGTAAATCTTTATTATTATTTAATGTTAAATCTAACACTTCTTGAAAATCTACACTTTTTGAAAAGCTTAAAGATCCAATTAATAAACATAAATAAAGTTTATTCATATAGTTCTCCATATATTGTTTTAAAGTAGATTGTACTTAATTTATTTAAAATATTTTGTTAAAATTTAAAAGAAATATTATAAATAAAAGTTATATATATGAAGCTTATATTATAAATAAAAAAATATTATAAATCATGAAAAAATATTTGTTGTACTTATACTTTTAATATAAATTTAATATAAGTAAAGTTAATATTAAATTCAAAAAAATTATAAGGAAAAATTATGAAAATTAAATTATTGATTGTTTTATCTATTTTACTATCATCATTAAGTTTAAGTGCAATGGATATACAAAAAGCACAAACTCCAAAAAAGAAAAAAGCACAAACAACTTTAGGTTTATATGTTACTGCTAAAAATGCAGGTGAGTATCTAGCTAAAAATAAAAATGCTACTTTAATTGATGTAAGAAGTCCTTCTGAGATTATGTTTATAGGAAGTGCTTCAAGAACTGATATTTATGTTCCTTTTATGACTTTAGATACTACAGCTTATGGTAAAAAGCATAATAATTATGCTATGAAGAAAAATAAATATGCTTTAAAAGAGATTATTTATGAACTTGATAAAAAAGATGTAAAAAAAGATGAACCTATTTTTATTACATGTAGATCGGGGTCTTCAAGAGCTGCACCTGTTGTAAATCAGTTAGCTTCAAAAGGTTATACTAATGTGTGGACTATTATTGATGGTTTTGAAGGTGGAAAAGTAAAACAAGGTAAATACAAAGGTGAAAGAGTTAAAGATGGTTGGTTACATAGTGGATTAGCTTGGACTTGGAAAGTGCCAGTTGAAAAATTATGGTTTGAATGTAAGTATAAAGATTTATTCTCAAAAGAAGATGCTTTAAACTGTAAGTAAAAGCAGGGAAACCTGCTTTTATTTTTATAGTAGTGAGTCTATTTTTACACTATATTCCATATCTTTACCTGCAAGAGGGTGGTTATAATCTATAGTAACTTCTGTATCTGTAATTTTTTCTATTAAAACTTGAATAGGCTGTCCTTCTTCATCTTCCCCTTGTAGCTGCATTCCTACTTTTAAATCAGGAATTCCAGCCACTTCCTCTATTGGTAAAGTTTGTTTTGCATCAGGGTTATACTCTCCATAAGCTTCTGCTGCTGGAACTACAAAACTAGCACTCTCACCAGCTTGCATATCTTTTATTCTAGCTTCTAATCCTGGTATTACTTGTCCTACTCCAAAAGTAAATTCAAAAGCTTTATTTGAAGTTGTACCATCTACAACTTTCCCATCAATCTTTACTTCAAAAAATATTTTAACATTTTGATTAACTTCAATTGCCATTTATAAAAATCCTTATAATAATTATCAATTTTTTGAATTATACTGCATTTGAACTAAATACATAGAGCTTGTATAGTTTTTTTAATAAATAAAATATGATATACTACTTAAACATAAATTAATAATTTAGTTTATGCTTACAGGAGTTCCAAATGACTAATGAACCCAGCTATAGCTTTCAAAAACGAACTAAAAAATACAATAATTTTCTTTATATAATTTTTATAATTATAATATCATTGATTCTTATATCTACATATATAGATTTGAAATCAAAAAAAGATAATATGGATAAATATCTTCAAGCGATGAAAAGTAATATTATTTTTGAATATAAACAAAAACTCAAAGAATCTATTCATACTACTATGTTTTTTATAGATAATTTATATAGTTTTTATTTAAATAAAGAAAAAAATAAAACTAAATCAAATACTTTAAGTAAATTGAATTATACTCAATTTGAAAATGCAGTAAGATTCTACCTTTATAATACCATTTTTGATGAACAAAGATACACTTGGGTAAATGAAATAAAAAATAAAAAAGGTGGAAAAGATTATGCAATAAGACTTATTCATCCAAATCTAAAAGATTCAGAAGGTATTTTTTTATCTACAGAGTTTAAAGATATAAAAGGTAATAGCCCTTATCTTGAAGAACTTAAAGGTGTATTGAAAAACAATGAAATCTTTTATAGTTATTTTTTTAAAGAGTATAAGTCAAATAAAACTACTCAAAAATTATCTTATGCAAGATACTATAAAAAACTAAATTGGATTATTGCTACAGGGATACCTTTAAATATACTAGAAGATAAAATTGATTCTTTGCGAAAAGAGTTAGTAAAAGATTATGATAGATATTTAATATTAACAGTTTTTATTAAGGTTTTGTTATTAATCATAGTAATTTTTATATTCTATTTTTTAAAGAATAATACAAAGAGGTATCTATCAGATAGTTTATTAAAATCTTATAATAAGTTAAAAGAAACAAGTACTAAATTAACAGAAGCAACAAAATTAGCTAATATTGGAGTTTGGAAATGGGATTTAAAAACTAATATTTATGACTGGAATGATGAAATGTATAAAATCTATGAAATAAATACTAAGAATAAAAGTAGTAATTTTAAGGTATGGGAAAAAACTTTACATAAAGATGATATAGAAAAAGTGAAAGATAAACTTAATCATTGTATTGCTTTTGGAAATAAGTTTCAAAGTACATTTCGTATTAGAACAAAAAAGGGTCTAAAATATATAAAAGCATCGGGAATGACTGTTTACAATAAGTATAATGAACCTTTATATATGATAGGTGTAAATTATGATATTACAAATATCAAAGAGTATGAATTACAGCAAGTTAAGCTATTAGAACAATCTAAAATGGCATCTTTAGGTGAAATGATAGGAAATATTGCCCATCAATGGAGACAACCTTTAAGTGTTATTAGTACAGCTTCTACAGGATTAAAACTTCAAAAACAAATGAATATTTTAACAGACAAGTTATTGTATGAAGAGTTAGAATCAATAAACAAAAGTGTAAAATATTTAAACGATACAATAGAAATATTTAGAAATTTTATAAAAGAAGAAAAAGAGTATAAAAAAGTAATTATACAAGATAAAATAAATGAAACCTTTGAACTTTCAAAAGCTACACTTTTAAATAATCATATAAAATTAATTAGTAATATAAATGATATAGAAGATATTGAAATTAAAATGGTATCAGGTGAATTATCACAAGTGTTAATAAATATTATAAATAATGCAAAAGATGTTTTTAAAGAAAGAAAAATAAAAGAACCAGTAATTGAAATACTTTTAAAAAAAATAAAAAATGATAAAATCTTGATTACAATTCAAGATAATGCAGGAGGAATATCAGATGATATAATTGAACATATCTTTGAACCTTACTATACTACAAAACATCAATCTCAGGGTACAGGACTTGGTTTATATATGAGTTATAAAATAATTACTGAAAGTTTAAAGGGCAAACTATATGTCGAAAATAGCAAAGAAGGTGCTAGATTTTGTATTGAGTTGCCCTTACTTATTTAAAGGACTGGGCGAGGTTTCCAATAATCAATTGCCAACCATCAATTACAATAAAAAAGATAATCTTAATAGGCAAGGAGATCATAACAGGTGGTAACATCATCATACCAAGACTCATTAAAATAGAAGCAACAATAATATCAATTACCAAAAATGGTAAGAAAATTAAAAAGCCTATTTCAAAAGCAGTTCTTAACTCACTTACAATAAATGCAGGCATTAAAAGAGTTAAAGGTACATCATCAATATTTTTAGGATTTGGTTCTTTTTTGATTCTATAAAAAAGTGCAAGATCAGATTCTCTTGTATTTTTTATCATAAATTCTTTAAAAGGTTGAACCCCTTTTTCAAAGGCTTCTTCATATCCTATAGTTTCTTCCATATATGGCTTAACACCATCTTCCCAAGATTTTTTTGCATAAGGTTCCATAATAAAAATTGTCATTATTAAACCTAAAGAAATTACGATTTGAGTAGGTGGAGTTTGTTGTAAACCCATAGCTTGTCTAAGAAGTGAAAATACTATAATAATCCTAGTAAATGAAGTAACCATCAATAAAAGTGATGGTGCTAAAACAAGTAAAGCTAGAATTAGTGCAATATTTATTGTTTTTACAAATTGTGCTGGTTCTTCAAGTGCTGCTACAGATAAATTTACAATTGGTAAATCATCTGCTCCTAAAAGTGTAATGCTTAAAATTAATAAACTTAAGAGTATCTTCAAGTATTTAGTCCTATGGAAAATTAGAAATTATAATAGCTAAAGAATCATTAAAAACTTAATAAAATAAAAATAGCATTTAAGTTATGCTAATTTGTCTTTAAAATTATAAGTTAGTTATAAATAATTTTATGATATTTTGTTTTAATTTAAGGATATAAACTTGAATTATAAACAAACTTTATTATCAGCACTAAAGAGTGCATGGATAATTATTAAATTAATTATTCCTATTTATATACTTGCAGAAGTTTTATATTATTATAATATTTTATCTTATATCTCTTTTTTAGTAGAACCTTTAACTTCTTTATTAGATTTACCAAAAGAGGCTGCTTTAAGTATTATAAGTGGTATGTTTCTAAATTTATATGCAGCAATTGCTTTTGCAGCTCCTTTAGATTTAACAGCTAGAGAGTGGACTATTTTAGCAGTCTTTTTAGGAATATGTCATGCTTTAATAGTCGAAACGGCAGTAATGAAGAAATTAGGTATTTCTAATATTTATTCTATTTCTTTAAGAGTAATAAGTGGATTTATAGTAGCTTATTTAGTAACTCTTTTACCTAAAGACACTTTTTCAAATATTGTTTCAAATGCTAGTGTAGATGCAAGAGTCTATGATAGTTTATGGGATGTTTTATCCACATCTTTTATAAATTCTATTGATTTAACAGTTAAGATAATAATACTTATTTCTATAATAATATTTATAATGGATTTTATTAAAACAAGAAAATTTATTGTTGAGTCTCAAAAAAATGTTTCTAAAGGATTCTCTTTACTGGTTGGTGTTTTTTTAGGTATTACTTATGGAGCAGGGCTTCTAATAAAAGAAGCTCAAAACTCTTCTTTAAGTAAAAGAGATATTTTTTATGTTGGTACTTTTTTGATGATATGTCATGCAATTATTGAAGATACTTTACTTTTTGTGATTTTTAATGCGAACTTAACAGTTATTGTAATAGCAAGAGTAGTTTTTGCTATAATTTTTGCGTATGTTTTATTAAAATTATACGATTTAAAAGTAGAAAAGAGTTCTTAAAATTCTTTCTTACTTTTCTTTGATATATCCTAATTCAACTAGTTTATCAAAGATTTTACTTACCATTTTCCCTGCTACAGTACCACCATGTCCACCATGTTCTACAAGTACAGTTACAACATATTTGGGATTTTTATAAGGCCCATAAGTTGTAAGCCAAGCATGAGATCTTTGGTAATATTTTAAATCACTCTCTTTCATTCTTACTTTTTCTGATTGAGGAATAGAAACCACTTGTGCTGTTCCTGTTTTTCCTGCTATTTTAACTTTAGAGTTAATATGTCTTGAAGCTGTACCTTTTTTATGATACATAACTTCATACATTCCTTTTCTCATAAGATTCAAATGCTTTTCAGGGAAATTTAAACTAATAGGTTCTTTATAATTTTTTTTATAAAAATGAGGAGTTGGAAGCTTGCCATTTGCAATATATGCTGTGTATCTTGCCATTTGCATTGGTGTTACTAGCATATTTCCTTGTCCTATTGATGTAATAACAGTCTCACCTACATACCAAGGTTTATTATATTTTTTTTGTTTCCAGTCTTTATTTGGATTTATTCCATAAAACTCATTTACTTGATCTACTCCTGTTTGTTGACCAAACCCAAACTTATCAAGAGTTTTTGAGATTTTGTTTATTCCTACTCTTAAACTTCCTTTATAAAAAAAATCATCACAACTTTCTCTAATTGCTTTATTAAAACCAACCTTACCATGTCCATGCCTTTTCCAACATCTAAAGTTTCTATTTCCTATTTTTATAAAACCAGAATCATTTACTGTATAACTCTCCTTTATTCCATTTTCTAAAAAAGATAGGGCAACTCCCATTTTTATGATAGAACCAGGAGGATAAAGTCCATTTATAAGTTTATTTGTAAAAGGATGATTAAAATCATTTCTCATTTCATTCCATTCTTTTACTGAAATACCTCTTGCGAAAATATTATTGTCAAATTCAGGGAAAGAAGCTGCTGCTAATAGTTCTCCATTTGTGGAGTCCATTACTATTACAGCACCACCTTTGTAATTAAATATTTCTTGAATATATTTTTGAAGTTCAATATCTAGTGAGATTTTAATATTATTATTTGATGAAGGCTCTTTTTGTTCAAGTACTTCAATCTCTTCATTTAAGGCATTTACTTTTATATCTTTATATCCCATTTTACCTTGTAGTATATCGTTATAGTATTTTTCTAAACCATTTTTTCCAATAATCCCACTAAATGCAGATAAGTCATTTTTTACTATATCAAGTCTTGAAGCTTTTCCAACATATCCTATTATATGAGAAGCTACATTTTTATAAGGATAATACCTTTTTACAGCAGATTCAACTTTGATATTTTCTTTTGAGGCAAAAAGTGTATATTTAGGAAAAAAATCTTCATAAGCGATATAATCAACTACTTTTACATAATCATGATTATATGCAGAATCTTTTCTTTTATAGTTTTTTAGTAGTTTCTCTTTTTTGTATTTTGGGAAATGTTTTTCAATAAATTCAATAGTACTATTTAATTCTTCTTTATTTTTATAAGATCTTAAATGTGGTTTTATTAAGATAGAAAATCCCATCTGATTTATTGCTAGTTTTTTACCATTTCTATCTTCAATAACACCTCTTACAGGTACTTTATTTATTCTATTAATATAATTTCTTTTTGATAATTCTTCATAGTAAGTGTTTGATTTAATACTTAGAAAATAAACTCTTACAAGTAAAGTAGTCATAATAGCAAAGATAATTATAAATATGATATTTAATCGTATATTCATATAAAAGCTCCAATAAATAGTAAATCAATAAATATATTAGCAATTATCGCTTTTATGATAGTTTCATTTATATTTGTAGATAAAGACCAAATCAAAAGAACACCTAAATAAAATAAAATTACGTAAATATAGGTATTTATAGAACTAAAGGATAAGTTTCTTCTGATATGTGGTGTTACAAAAATATATAAAAAAAGTGATAGTAATGTAAGAGATAGAGGTTTAAGTCCTGAATTTATTTCGATAAATAAAAATGCAATAATTATAAAAAATAAAGAGTACATTCGTCTATTTTTTAAACTAACAAAAAAAGCTGTAAATAAAACACCACTAAGCATAATAATCAAAAAATAAATAGAAGAAATTAGGTTTAAAATAACAGCAATAACTATTAATGTAAATAAAAAAATAGGACTATCTAAGTTATTATATTTCATGGGATTTATATTACTTTATATTTAATTTTGGCGATTATAGTATAAACTCTCTTATATATTTATCAATCTCTTTTTTCTATTTTTTCTTCAAGTTTCTCATCAATTTTTTTACCTTGATTGGTCATATCATAAATAAAAGAGAATATTTCAGCCACAGCTTTATACATACTTCCAGGAATCTCTTTATCTAAATCAAGTTGAGATAAAAGTTCTACTAAATCTTCATCTTTTTTAATTGGTATATTATTTTCTCTTGCGATTTTGATGATATTATTAGCTGTTTCTCCTTTTCCTTTTGCAGTTACTTTTGGAGCACTATCATTATTGATATCATATTTTAAAGCAGCAGCTTTAGTAGTATAGTTTTCTTGTTTTATTTCTTTTTGCATTTTAAACTCTTATATCAATGCCAGAGTTAAAACTAGAATTATCATAGGCATTTTTGTTATATGTTTGTGTTTGTTTATCTTCTTGGTTATTCTCTTCTTTTAAATCAAGAAGTTTTATATTTACAGGAATTAAATCTACATTGTTTAAAGACTTTTTTAATTCTTGTAAATTATCTCTTACTTTTTCTTTAAAATGTTCTCTTTGTGCATAGATAGTTATATCAATCTTATTTTTATCATAAAGTCCCATCATTAAGTCAACTTTACCAAAATCTTTTAATGTTAGATGAATTTGACAATAAAACTTTTCTTCATCTTTTGATTTTTTTATTCCAATACTTCCTTCTTCTAACATATCCCATAAAAAAGGTACATAAACATAGTTTGACTGTGAACTTAGTGATAATAGTTGATGATAATCAATTTGCATTAGCATTTTATCAACTTGTTTAAATAACTCTTGAGATTTCTGATCTGTTTTGGAAACTAACTCATCTTGCATTTGAAGAAGTATGGATTTCATATCATTTGAAAGGGCAGAAGTATTTTCTTTACTTTGGTTTGGATTTATAGCTTGGTTTAGATTTGAATTTTGAATACTTTCTTTTATTGTTGCTTCAATTTTTTCAACCACTTCTAAAATCTGATTTTGAATAGCTGGTGCATTTGGATTTACTTGATTAGCTGATAAGTTTGTAATACTCTCTTTTAAAAGTAAAATTAGACTATTTAAATTGTTTGAAAAATTATTAGGAAAACTAGTTGCTATATTACTTTGATTATTATTTAGATTAAGGTTTGATAAAGGGTTTGTTTTAGTATTTTCTGTATTAATATTTGGATTTTGTATTTTAGCAAATAGATTTTCTAGATTTTCTAGTTTTGAAACTATTTTATTTGATACACTTAAATCAATATTTTTAATATTAGATAATTCTGTTTTCAATGAAACAATATTTTCTTTTAAATTTGTAAGAACAGAGCTTTTTTCATTGCTAATATTAATAAAATTTTGAACTTTTGTTTCTAGGTTTGAAATATTTTCAGATATATTTTTTAAGTTTAATATCAAGTTTGAAATATTTTGATTTTGATTTGATGCTTGTCTTATTTCATTTGAATTAAGTAGATTATTTAATAAAGCTTTTGGTTCTATAAGTTTATCATTTTTTGTAAATAAGTCATTTGACTTTAATAGATTATCAATTTGCTCATTAATAACTTTACTAGCATTTGGGTTATTTGTATTTGACAAATTAAATTGTGTTTTAATCTCACTTAATAGTTGTTTTGTTTCGATATTTACTTGCTCTTTTGTATTAAGAAGGGCATTTGTTTGATTTGTAGAAGCTTGTGGGGCTTGTATGTTATTTGAACTAATTGTTTTTAAATTATCAAGTTTCGATTCAAGAAGTGCTCCTTGTGAAACAATAGCTTTTAATTGATTAGTCAACTTTGATAAGTCTTTTGTAGTGCTATTTTCAAGAGTACTTACTAAATTTTGTAGCAAAGGTATAAGTGTTTTTAGATTTTCTGTGCTTTTATTTGTTGTAGAAGTAGGGACTTGCTGTAATGTTTTGGTAATAATTTCATTTACTTGCTTAGCTATTGGCGTATTTATATCTTTTATTAAGTTTTGTATTTGATTTAAAAGTTTTTCTATATTTGGAGAAAGCAAGGTTTTTGATTGAGTATTTTGAGCTATTTTAGCTTCTAAAAAAACCCCTGATTTATTTATTTGTTCCTTTAGACTATTTTCATCAATATTTACAATGTTTTTTAAAAAAGATTCAAGACTTGGTTTAAATTTATTTAGGTTTGAATTAGAATCAATTTGAGATAAAACTGATGTTAATGATTTTGAAAAAGAGCCTAAGTCTTTAAAAGCATTTGTATTTTTTAAAATATTTTCTATGTTTGTATTTGTTTTAGTACCATTTTTTATATCATCAAAAAGGTTTTTTAAAACATCATTTACAGATACTGATTTATTTTTTATCATATCTTGTAAAGTTTTTGAGTCAGCCTCTTTTAAAACCTCTTTTAAGGCTTTATTATCATTTGGTAATAGTACATTTAAAAGTGAATTATTTGATACTAACATCTTAAAAGTATATCATAATTTAAAATATTTTTACTTTTACTACTATTTGGATAAAGTATGTTTATGAAAAGAAGAGAATTTATCAAATTTAGCACATTTACTTTTATTGCATTTAAAAGTACAGAAGTTTTTGCAAAGGTTTTTACAAAAGAAGATTTACTAATACTTGAAAATCTTTTTGAAATTTTATTTCCAAAAACAAAAAAGATGCCAAGTTCAAAACAGTTTGGGGCTTTGAGTTTTTTAGTAAAGACTATTAATCATTCAAGTTTCAATAATAGTGATAAGTCATTTGTATTACAAGGTTTAAAAGATTTTAATTCAAGTTTTCCAAATTTTATTAACTTAGAAAAACAAAAAAAAGAAAAGTTAATCTATGAAATAGTAAATTCTAATGATTATGCTCAATCATGGCTATCTAAACTTGTATATTATGGAATAGAAGCATTATTGGGTGATCCAATTTATGGTGGGAATAAAAATCAAATAGGCTGGCAAAGTCTAAGACATAGTGTAGGTTACCCAAGACCAAAATTGAAATATGGACAAAAGTTATGATGTATGATATTTGTGTAATAGGAAGTGGAGCAGGTGCTGGACCTATAATCTATGAATTAAGTAAAGCAGGGTTTAAAGTATGTGTTTTAGAAAAAGGTGAAGTCTATAAAAGAAAAGATTTTTCAAAGGATGAAATAGCAACAGTAAGAAGGGATATTTATACACCTAAATTAGATGAAGAGTATCATACAATTGAAGAAAATATTGATGGAAAATGGATAAAGTTTCCTACTTATGAAACAGGCTGGAGCTTTTGGAATGGAAATATTCTTGGCGGCTCTTCAAATTTTATGAGTGGTTTTTTTTATAGACTTAAGCCTAATGATTTTAAATTAAAAACTATTTATGGAAAAGCAAAAGGCTCAAATATAGAAGATTGGCCTATTTCTTATGAAGAACTTGAACCTTTTTATGATAAAGTTGAAAAAATTGTAGGTGTTTCAGGAGAACCTAGTTTTTATAAACATCAAGAACCAAGAAGTTCAAAAAATTTTCCTTTTAAACCTTTAGATGAACACCCAATTGTAAAACTTATAGATAAAGCCTCAACTCAATTAGCTTACTCTATAGTTAAAACACCAAGAGCAATAATCAGTAAAAACAGTAATCATAGAAGTGCTTGTTATTACTCTAATTATTGTGGCTCTTATGCTTGTTCTAGTGGAGCAAAAGGAAGCAGTAGAGAAGCATTGATTCTTCCCTCTTTAAAAACAAATAATGTGACAATAATTTCTAATGCTTTTGTTTATAAGCTAAATGTAAACAAAGAGAAAAAGATTATATCAGCAAATTATTATACAAAAGAGAAAAAAAGTAAAGAGATTAAAGCAAAACTTTTTGTAGTAGCAGCTCAAGCTATTGAAACTTCAAGACTTTTATTAAATTCAAAGTCAGAAGCATTTCCTAAAGGCTTAGCAAATAATAGTGGAAATGTAGGGAAAAACTTTCTTTCAACAGCAGGTGGAGTAGTAAGTGGAACATTTGATGAAACTAATATGGAGTTAAAACAGCTTTTAAAACCTGGACTTTTTGTAAATAGAGCTATAAAAGACTTTTATTATACAAAGGATTTTAAAGGTGGAATGATAGAGTTAGTTTTTGATCATGCAAATCCTATTAAAAGAGCAAATAGCTTAAAATGGGATGGCTCAAAGCTTTTAATAGGTAAAGCTCTACAAGACAAACTTTATGAAAAATTTACTAAAACAAGAACATTAAATATGGAAATATTTGTAGACTGGACTCCCAATGATAACAGTTTTATTAGTGTAGATGAAAAATATAAAGATAAATATGGAGTTCCTGTTGCAAATATAAGAATAGGTGCATTTAAAGATGATATTAAAGTATCAAAATTTTTAGAAGAAAAAGCCATAGCTTTATTTAAACAAATGAAAGTGAAAAATATAAACTCAAATATTTCTGAATTACCAGCACAAAACTTACTTGCTGGGGGATGTAGATTTGGAGATGATCCTAAAACTTCTGTTTTAAATAAACATTGTCAAGCTCATGAAATAAATAATCTTTTTATAAGTGATGCAAGTTTTATGCCTACTGGTGGTAGTGTTCCGTATACTTTTACTATTTATGCTAATTCCTTTAGAGTTGCAGAATATATTAAAAAAAATTATGATAAAATAATGACCTAAATTTATTTTGGAGATTTAATGAAAAAACTACTTTTATTTACTATTACACCTTTTATTTGTTTTGCTCAAATGGATGATTATATGCCATTAAGTAAGTTTTCTAATGAAAAAAAGATTGAATACAACTTTGTAGAAAAAAAACAAAAACAAAAAAAAGTAAAGCCACTCATAAAAAAAGTAAAACCATTCATAAAAAAAGAAAAAAATGAACAAAAAGTTCTTCTTTCACCTATGAAAAAAGAAGTAGAAGTAATCAAAGTACGAGAAAATATTTTAAATGATGAGGTAAAGCAAGAAGATATTTTAGAAGAGAAAAATAGTATAACTATTGATAATACTATTGTTGAAGTAAGATTTGAATACTCACCCATTGATATTGACATCTCAAATGCAACTACATCATTATCTGAAAATGCAAATGCTTTTTCTCCTATACTTTCATATCAAAATAATAAAAATAAATTTACTTTTGAATTTTTTATGACAGATAAAAAGTTTGAGACTAAACTTTATAAATTAAATTATAAAAGAATATTTGATAAGCTTCAATTAGGAGTAGGATTAAATAGATATGAACTTACTGCAAATTCACAAAAAGCAAAAGAAAATTATTTTGATATTCAAGCAAATTATAGAAATGAAATCCAAGCTATAAATAATTTATGGTTTGATGTTGAAGGCTCTATTGGAACAGGGGATAAGATTGATGCACTAGAGTATAAGTTTACACTTGGCTATCAAAATAATCAATTTAAAGAATCCTCTTATATCTTAGGTTATAAGGGCAAAGAGTTTGAATCAGATGGAATTGATATGTCTTATAAAGGGCCTTTTATAGGTATTCAAACACAGTTCTAATTAATACTTTTCTTACAAATTGTAATATTTCAAGCTTTGTAAAATATTTTTGGATATAATCGTTTAAAATTATGAATAAGGTATAAAAAGTATGGAAGATATTACAATTTGGCATAATCCAAGATGTTCAAAATCAAGAAATGCACTTAATCTACTAGAAGAAAAAAATATTGAAGCAAAAGTTGTTAAATATTTAGATGAAACTCCTTCAAAAGATGAACTAAAAGATATTTTAAATAAGTTAAATATGACAGCTCAAGAACTTATGAGAAAAGGTGAAACTATTTATAAAGAGCTAGCTTTAGAAAATGAAACAAATGAAGACAAACTTCTTGAATCAATGATAAACAATCCTAAACTAATTGAGCGACCTGTTATTATAAAAGGTGATAAAGCTGTAATTGCTAGACCTATAGAAAATTTAGAAGAGTTACTTAAATAATGCATGAAAAACAACAAAGAATAAGATATATTAGAGTTTTAGAAAAGTTTTTTACAAGAACTGTATCTTTACTTAAACTTGATAACTTTGATGTTGAATTATTCAAACAAAGAACAAAAAAGAACTACGAAGATTTAAAAAGAGTAGAGGCTGTACCTTTGCATTCTGCTTATCTTACTTCTTTAACAGAATTTTTAAATACTACTTTACAATATATTGAAAATCATACAGAAGATTTTGAAGATGAAAAATCTACTTTATTAAAGCAAGCAAATTTAATTCAAAAAGAAAAAAAGAAAAAAACATATACAAAAGATAAGCATAAAAAACATAAGTTTAATGATGGATATTAATGGCAAGTAATCAAGAAGAATATAAAACTTTTAAATTATCAGGGGTTCTAAAAAAAGTATTATATAAAAACGATGAAACAAAATATATCATAGCTGTATTGGAAAATAATCAGAAAGTATGTGGTACATATTTTGATACTGATATCGAAAAAATGGTAGGTGAAGAAATAATTCTTGTTGGAAACTGGACTACACATAAAAAATATGGAGTTCAATTTGAATTTGATACCTTAGAATTAAAAGAAGCTGAGATATTTTTCTTTTTAACAAAAATTGTAAAAGGTATTGGAAATAAATTTGCCCACGAACTTTTGGAAAAATATAGTGAAGAAGAATTAATTGAAATATTAAACAATAATCCTAAAGAACTTCTAAAATTTAAAGGTATAAAAGAAAAGAAACTAGAAAAAATAGTTTCATCTTGGCAAAAATTTAAGCACTTAAGAGAATTAGGTTCTTTTTTAGCCAAATTTGGAGTGACTTCAAATCTTATTACAAAAATATATTCAGCTTTTGGTGAAGTTGATAACTTAATTGAAAAAATCAAAAAAAATCCATATATGTTGATAAGTATTAGAGGTATAGGTTTTAAAAGAGCAGATGAAATAGCAAAAGCTATAGGAATTAATCCTAGAAGTGAATTTAGAATAATGGCTTGTTTAAACTATACTTTAAGAGAGTATTGTGATAATAATGGAAATTCATCAATAGATAAATTTCATTTATATAAACTTCTTGATGAGTCATTAAACTTTTCTAATGAAAATGCTTTATATGAAGAAGCTCTATCAAAAATGCTTGTTGAAGAAGAAATATATGTAACAAAAGAGAATAGATATGCTTTATCTATGCTTTTTAATGCAGAAAAAAATATTTTAGATTTCTTTCAAAGAAGAGAGGATGAAAAAAACAAAAAAATAATTGCAGATTTTGATTCATATTTAGAAAAAAAAGAAAAAACTTTAGGCTTTGAATTAAGTACAGAGCAAAAAAAAGCAGTTGAACTTATAAATGAAGGACATAAAACACTTTTTTTAATAGGTTATGCAGGTACTGGTAAGTCTACATCAAGTAGGGCTATTTTAGAACTTCTTGAAGAAGTTGTATCTTATGATGATATTATAACTATTGCTTTAAGTGGTATTGCTAGTCAAAGAATTTCAGATACTACTGGATATAACTCTTCTACTATTCAGTCTTTATTAGTAAAACATAAAGAAAAAGATTTTTTTCCTCATAAAGTTATACTTTTAGATGAGGCATCAATGGTAAATTCTGTAACATTTTATCAAATAATATCAAAAATATCAGATGAAACTATATTTATCATAGTTGGTGATGATGGTCAATTACCTGCAATTGGAGCTGGTAATATTCTAGCTGATGCTATTAAATATAAACTTGCGCCAATTTGTAAACTTACAAAAATTTATAGACAAAATGAAAATCAGGCAATAGCTGTAATAGCAAATGATATAAGAAAGGGTGAAATTCCTAAATATAATGAAAAATATGAAGATTTTAGTTTTCAAAATGTTTCAATTTCAAACTATTATGCTCAAAAAAACTCTGTTTCTTCAAATGAGTTTTCAAATATAAGGGGAGAAAACTCTACACTTATTTTAAATAATATTTTAAATATTTCAGCTTCTTATATTCAAAAGTATTATGATTTAATAAAACAAAAAGACATAAATAAAGCTTTGATTTTATTTCAAGTAATAACACCAATGAAAAATGGTATTTTGGGTGTTGAAAATTTAAATATGCAATTACAAAAACTTTTTAATCATACAAAAGGAAAAGCTTTTCAAACCAAGCTTTATGAGTATAAAATTACAGATAAAGTAATTCATGTAAAAAATGAAAATATGAGAGCTCAAACTATGCAAATGTATAAAAGTGGCTCAACAGACTTTTTGGAAAAAAGAGTATTTAATGGTCAACTAGGGCTTATTATAAAGCTTGATTTTGATGAAGAGAAATGTATTGTTTTATATCCTAATGATGATATGGTAGTATTTTATGATTTTGAAAATGTTTCTTCTTTATTATCTTTAGCTTATTGTCTAACAATTCATAAAACACAAGGTATGGAATATGATAATGCTTTAATTCCTATGAGTTTTTCTCACTATATTATGCATAATACAAAACTTCTTTATACTGCAATAACAAGAGCAAAAAAAATGTGTTTTATTGTTGGGGAAGAAGAAGCTTTCAAAAGTGCATGTAAAAAAATAGAAATAACAATAAGAGAGTCTGTAATCAATGATTTACTAAGTAAACAAGACTTAATAAAAAATGAAGTTTTACCTCAGTTATAAATTTTGAATACATAAATTAACTTTAACTAACTTAAAAGAAATTTTACAGTAATATATTTAAAATTTTTAAGAGGATTATGTTTTATGATAAGTTGGATGCAAAGACACAAAAAATGGCTAGTTATTACTATTTGGATAAGTACAATAGCATTTGTTGGAGCTGGCTTTGTTGGTTGGGGTTCATACGAGTATGGCAAACAAGGTGGAGTAGTAGCAGTAGTAGGTGACAGAGAAGTATCTGTTGAAGAGTATCAACAAGAATATTCAAATTTATATGAACAGTATGCAAGACTATTTGGTGATAGTTTTAATCAAGAAATGGCTGATAAGCTTAATTTAAAAGATGTTGCTTATAAGCAAGTACTACAAAAAAATCTTATCTTATCTTATGGAGATTCATTAGGTTTAAAAGTTACAAATGAAGATATTGCTAAAGAGTTAGTAAAATATCAAGCATTTTTAAAAGATGGAAAATTTGATAAACAAACTTATATAAAAGTTTTATCTCAAAATAGAACAACTCCTGTTAAGTTTGAAGACTCTTTAAAAAGAGGAATTTTATTGACTAAAATTCAAAAACTATTTGATATAAAAGCAAATCAAAAAGAAGTTGAGAATTTAAGTAAATTACTTTTCTTAGAAGATGATATTTCAATGAAAATTTTAACATTAAATGATGTTAATGTTGAAGCTAAGGAAGAAGATATCAAAAAATACTGGGAAGAGAACAAAAATGCTTATATGTCAGAAGTTAAATATCAAGTAATGTCTTTAGATATGCCACTTCAAGCATCAAACCCAAGTGAAGAAGAAATTAAAAACTATTATGATAAATTTAGATTAGATTTCAAAAAAGAAGATGGAAAAATAAAATCTTTTGAAGAAGCTAAAGCTGATGTTATTAAAAAATTAGATGAAAAGTTTACTAAAAAAGAAGCACTTAAAAAGTATCTTAAAATTAAAAAAGGTGACGAGCAGTTAAAAAATGTTGCTACATTTACAACTTCAACTATGCCTTATTCACAAAAGAATAATAATGAAATTATTAACTCAAAAGTAGGTTCTTTAAATAAGCCATTTTTTGAAAATGATAAGTTTGTAATTACTCAATTAGTTAAAATTGAAAAAGCTAAACCTTTATCTTTTGAAGATGCAAAACAGATGGCTAAGAAAGATTATATTTTTGTAACAAAACAAAAAAATCTTGAAGAAATGGCTCAAAAACAAGCTTCATCTTTCAAAGGTATTAAAATAAAAGGTGTTACAAGAGAATCAATTGATAAAATCACTTTATTAGAAGCACAAGAAGCTGCACAATTTTTAAATCAGTTATTTTCATCAACTAAAAAAGAAGGTTTTATTAAACTAAATGATAAAGTAGTATTATACAGAGTTAATAATTCTAAATTGGGTTCTTATAATAAAGATAGAGATAATGCTGTTAGGTCTACATTAACACAGTTACAATCACAAGAGTTAATGACTAATTTAGTAAATGCTTTAGAAAATACTTACGAAATACAATCTTCAATCCAAACAAAGGAATAATAATTGAGTAATACTATCTTAGCAATTGATATTGGTTCATCTAGTATAACAGCAGTTATTGCAAAACATGATTTAGAATATAATATTAGTATTCTAGGTACTGGTATCCAAAATAGCGAAGGTGTTAATAAAGGCTTAATAATTAATATTGAAGAGGCATCTAAAGCTATTAAAAATGCTGTTACATTAGCAAAAAGAAATACAACAGAAACAATTGAAACTTCAATAGTTTCTGTTTCAGGAAGTTATACTAAAAGCATAAGAAGTTCTGGTTCTGTAAATGTACCAAATGGACTTATTACTGAAACCGAAATTAATCAAGTAATGCAAATGGCTTTATATAATGCAACTATTGTTCCTGAATATGAAGTGGTTCATGTAATACCGATTTTTTTCAAGGTTGATGATTCTGTTGATGTTGATAACCCTCTTAATATGAATGGTTCGAGACTTGAAGTATCTGTTTATATTGTTACTGCAAAAAGAACTGCATTAACAAATATAAAATCGGCTTTAAAAGTATCAGGTATTGATATGACTACTTTTGTTTTAGATGGTTATGCTTCTGCTATTTCTATTTTAGATAATCAACAAAAAAGATTTGGTACAACAGTAATAAATCTTGGAGCAACAACTACAGAGTTTGTTTGTTATAAGGGTAACTCTATGATTTATAATGGATTTATTCCTGTTGGGTCAAACCATATCACAAATGATTTATCAGTAATGCTTCATACTCCTCCTGTAGCAGCAGAAAGAATTAAAACTGAATATGGGTCTTTAACAAAAGATTATACACCTAATAATGAACTAGGTGTTACAAAAGTTAAAATTCCAAGAATAGGTGATGAGGATACTAACTCAGAGGTTGCCCTTGATTATATTCAAACTATCATTCATGCAAGAGTTGAAGAAGTATTAGTTCTTGTAAGAAATCAATTGAAAAAAAGTGGAATTTTAGATAATGTAGGTTCAGGAGTAGTTATTACAGGTGGAATGTCGAGTTTAGAAGGAATTAAACCTTTAGCTGAAAAAATATATGAAGGTATTCCTATTTCTGTTTCTAACCCTAAAAATATTAAAAATGGGTATTTAAATTTTGATGATCCAAGTATGTCTACAATAGTTGGATTATTAGAATATTCTTTAGGTGCGACAAGAAATTACGAGTTAGATTCAAGTAAACAACTTGTGAAACCAATAAAAAAAGAACCAAGAATTGAAAATAAAGTTATTGAAAATTCACAAGCCTCTATGAGTGATACAAGAAGAGGGTTTGAAAATGAGATGAATAAGCCAAATGAGGAAATAAGAGACACTTCAGCTGTATTAACACCTTTAGAAAAAGATAAGAAAAAAGGTGTTTCTAAGTTCTGGAGTAAAATATCGGAGTGGTTTTAAAATGGATAATTTATTTAAGGTGGACGATATCAAAGAAGAAATGCCAAACAAAGTGTTGTCAGATAATGTAGCAAAAATTTCTGTAATAGGAATTGGTGGTGGTGGTTGTAATATGATTAACCACATGATAAAAGAAGGTTGTAAAAAAGTTGATTTAATTGCTGCTAATACTGACTTACAAGTGTTACATATTTCTCAAGCACCTAAAAAAATTCAATTAGGTGTTAAGTTAACAAAAGGACTTGGTGCTGGAATGAAACCTGAAATTGGTAGAGATTCAGCTGTTGAAAGTTATGAAGAGATTAAATCTGCACTTAAAGGTGCTGATATTGTATTTATTGCTGCAGGACTTGGTGGAGGTACTGGAACAGGTGCTGCTGCTATTGTTGCTAAAGCTGCAAAGGAAGCAGGTGCTTTAACTGTTTCTGTTGTAACTAAACCTTTTACTTGGGAAGGTAAAAAAAGAGCAGGACTGGCAAGTCTTGGGCTTGAAGAACTTAAAAAAGTAAGTGATTCAATTATAGTTGTACCAAATGATAGACTATTAGAGATTATTGATGAAAATGTTGGTATGAAAGATGCCTTTAAAATTATTGATAATATTTTATATCAAGCTGTAAATGGTATGTCTGAGGTTATTTTAAATCCAGGTAATTCAGATATTAATACTGACTTTGCTGACGTTAAAACTATCATGCAGCATAGAGGTATGGCATTAATGGGTATTGGTAAGGCAAAAGGAGAAGATGCTGCACAAAGAGCCTTAGAAGATGCAATTGAATCACCTTTACTAGATAAAATGTCATTAAATGGGGCAAAAGGTATTTTAATTCACTTTAATATTCATCCACAAGTATCATTATTTGCTATTAATAATGTAATGGGAAGTATCAATGATAGAATGGATCATAATGCTGAAATTATATTTGGTACAACATCAGATAGAACACTTGAAAAAGATGAAGTAAAAATCACTATTGTTGCTACTGGTTTTGAATCAAAAGAAGATTTAGATAATGGAAAAGAAGACTCACATGAAGATGATGCAAATAAAAATTTATCATCTGATGATGAGAACTTTTTAGATATTCCACCATTAATGCGAGATTACGTAGTAAAATACCAATTTTAAAAAGAGGATTTTAATCCTCTTTTTCTACAATAACTATATCAAAAGATGTTTTTTGAACAACCAGAGCTTTTGTGTCTGGTACTACTGCTAAATTATTTATATTTTTCATTTTAGCTTTATATTCTTGTACTTCATTTTCAAGTTTTTCAAGTTTTTTATTTAGTTGAAGTATAATATCAACTCCAGCTAAATTTACACCTAATTCTCTTGTTAATGTTAGTACATATTTTATGTGGTCTATATCTTTTTGTGAATAAAGTCTTATTTTACCATTTGTTCTTGAGGGTTTAATAAGACCTTCTCTTTCATACTGTCTTAGTGTTTGAGGATGTATATTCAAAATCTCAGCAACTGCTGAGATTAAATACACAGGTTCTATATAGCTATTTGTTTCCATAATAAATCCTTTTATTCAGGAAGTTTATCTTTTAGTAACTCTACTAAACTCTCATCTAAATCTTCAACTTTAGGAAGAACAATATTTGCTTTTAGATGTAAGTCACCTTTTGTATTTGTTTTTCTATCTAAAACTCCAAGTTCTTTAACTCTAAACTTTTGATTTTGTTTAGTATTTTGAGGAACTTTTAGAGTAATAGTTTTATGAATTGTTTCAATTTCTACTTTTCCACCAAACAGTGCTGTTTTTAATGGAACATCAAAAGTTTTGATTAAAGTTGAATCATCTCTTTCATATTCATTAGAAGGGGCTACATTGATTTTTAAAATTAAATCACCTCTTTGTCCATGATATGATTTACCTTTTCCTTTTGCTCTAATTTTTTGACCATCTTTAATTCCTTCTGGAATTTTTACATCAAAAGAATCATTGTTTAAAGCAATATGTTGTTTACCACCTAAAATAGCAGTTGTGAAAGGTATTGTTATTTGGGCAGTTGTATCCAAATCTGGTTCATCAAAACCTCCAAATCCTCCAAAACCACCTTGGTTAAAGCCAGAAGAGCTAAATCCTGCTCCTCCACCAAACATTTGTCTAAGTATTTCATCTAAATCAACATTTCCACCTTGACCTCTAGCAAAATCATGGAAGTTTTGACCTCCAAACATTGAATCCCCATATTGATCATACTGTTGTTTTTTTTCTGCATCACTTAATACTTCATAAGCTGCATTTATTTCTTTAAATTTTTCCTCTGCAGCAGGATCTTTATTTACATCAGGGTGATATTTTCTTGCTAATTTTCTATATGCTTTTTTTATATCACTTACAGAAGCATTTTCACTTACTTCTAGTGTCTCATATAAACTTTTTGCCATTTTCCCGTCCTATAATAATTGTTAAGATATTTTTAAGAATATAATTATAGCATAAACTTGAGTCTAAGTCAATCAAGTTTAAAACTATATTTAGCACTATTAACCTTAAGTATGGTATTATGTTGAGTCTATTTAACTATAGTATTAATAAATATAAATGGAATATAAAATGTTTGAAAAAGATGAGTGGACACAGCAAGAACTATATAAATATACAAAAGAACTAGAAAAACAAGGAATTAAAGTAGTACTTATAGACACTATTTTAAAGCCTTTAGATAAAATAGAAACAATAACTTACAATCCTTTTGAAATGAATGAATATCCAAAAGGAACGGTTTTTGTTTTTTATTGTGATACAGGGAAATCTACAAAAGAGAGACTAAAATTTTATAAGTCAAAATTCCCTGATTATAGATGTATTAGTTTAAGAGGTGGAAGAGGTTATTGGCGACCTAATTATCAATTTATGGAAGAGTTAGAAAAAAATGTCTGAAAAAGTTTATGATTATATAGTTTTAGGTGCAGGAGTTGCAGGTTGTCATCTGGCTTATGAATTAGCCAAATATAATGAAAATATTTTGATAATTGATAGAAATAAGGATGTAGGTCTTGGTGCAAGTGGTGCTGCAGGGGCTTTTTTATCACCTTTATTAGGTAAAGATAATAAGTTTAAAACTCTTATTTCAAAAGCTTTAAGTTATTCAACAAAATTTTATAAGGATAATTTCCCTTCTCTTATTACAAATTGTGGAACATGTAGAATCCCTAAAAATGATGAAGATAGAAAGAAGTTTGAAAGTTATAAACCTTATATGGATTTTGAATATAAAGAGTTTGAAGATGGATATTTCTTTCCTATTGGTTCTCAAGTAAACTCCTATGAAATATGCAAGGCTTTAACAAAAAATATAAAAAAACTATTATCTTATGAAGTTTCTAAAATAGAAAAACTTAATGAATTTTGGTACATAAATAACGATATTAAAACAAAAAATCTAATCTTAACTACAGGAGCAGATATTTCTTTGATTAAGGAAGAGTATTTTAATATAAGAGCTGTTTGGGGGCAAAGAATCAATATTTCTTCTTCTACAGAAATAGATATAAATTATCATAAAGAGTGTTCTTTATCAAAATCAAGAAGTATAGAAAATAGTTCAAAAAATCTAATAAGCATAGGTGCTACACATAATAGATTTGAAGAAGATATGAGCCAAACTAGTTATGATTTAAAAAAAGCAGATTTTAACTATATAAAGCCAGATGAAAAAAGTTTAAAAATTATGGAAGATGATACTAAAAAGCTTTTATCTTTAGCTAATGATATCAAGCATTTAAAAAATGTAGAACTCTTAGATGTAAAAATAGGAGCAAGAGCTTCAAGTGTAGATTATTTTCCAATGGTTGGAAAGTTAGTTGACTCAGAAAAAAGTATTGAAAAATATCCTCATATTTTGAATGGAAGTTTTATAAAAAAAGAAAATTTAGAAATGATTAATAATTTATATGTTTTAAATGGAGTAGGGGGAAGAGGATTTGTTTTATCTCCTTATTTAGCTAAAGAGTTAGTTGAACATATTATAAATAAAAAAAATTTAAGTGAAGATATAGAAACATATAGGCTTTTTTTAAGATGGGCAAAAAGATTAAAAAATAAGAAATAGGAATAAAAGATGATTACAAATGTTTTAAAAATTGTATTTTTAGGTGTTATAGGTTTTGCATTTTTAGTTTATTTAACTGCTCCTAAAGAAAGAGTAATACAAAAACAAGAAAATAGGCTTTCAAAAAATATTGCTTATTTATCTAGTCATTTTGAGATTATAGGTGAAAGTAATTACTTTAGAAAAGAAGTATTATTTCCAAAAGGTGAAGAAAAAACTATAATTGTTTTAAATCATGATGCCTTAGCTGTTCTTAATGAACTGGATAAATATACAAATAAAGATATTATACTTGTAGCAAATGTATCACAAACTCCATGGGTAATAAAAAAATTGGCAGTAGATGGAAAACTTGAAGAATTATATAAAGATACAAATAATAAGCTTATAAATGATTCTTCTGGTGATTTTGTAAGAGTTCTTGGTTTAAATAGTATTATACAAAATAAATATTATGTTTATAAAGTACAAAAAGATGGAAGTATTGAAAAGTCTTTTGAAGGTGAAGTAAAGCTTGATGCTATGCAAAAAGGAATATCAAAACTAGAAAAAACTTCTATTTTAAAAGCTTTATCTTTAAAGTTATAGTAAATTCATTTACTATAACTTTTCATAATATTTACAAGCTCATCCATTTTTGCCATAGCATCAGCTTGAGTTTTTGCCTCTTGGATTTCTTTTACTAAATGACCTTTTGCAAAATGTTCTACATAAGAGTTTATCATTCCATTTACAGCTCCTTTGATTGCTGTAAGCTGTCTTATAACTTCATAGGGATCTAAATGTTCATCCTTACAATCAATATCATTTTCAAGCTTTTTTTTCACGGAATTTACTTGACCATGAATTCTGTTTATTCTGTTAATTAACTTTTTATTTTCTACATCGCATTGATACATTTTAACCCTTTTATATAATACAATTTTTATGGTTTTGTATATTTTTTTCTGATTCAACTTGAATTAAAACATGATTAAAACCTATTTTATTTAAGTTTTCTTCTATTTCTTCTGTGATTTTTTCAATCTCTTCAAGTTTTAAATTTATGTCATTTACTACTAAATGAAAAGAAATAAAATTATATTTTGTACTTGGTTTATGAATATGTAAATCATGGTATTGTATTACATTTTCATTTTTCTTAATTATTTTATTAAGTTGTTCTTGGCTTACTTCTACTATATTTATATCCATTAAAGATAAAAAACTCTTTTTTAATAAAGGATATGAATGATATAAAATATAAATACTAAATAAAACTGTTAAGATTGAATCAATAAAATAAACTTCAAAAAAGTAAATAAATATACCAGCAATAACTACGGCTACTGAGATTAAAGCATCGCTTAACATGTGTAAATAAGCTGATTTAATATTTGCATCTTCATCATTAGTATGTGAATGATTATGTGAATGACTATGATTATGATCATGGTTATGTGAGCAAGAACTTACACCAATATTATTTAAAATATAAGCACTTATACCATTTGCTACAACAGCAATTAAACCTACAACAATCATATATATAGGGTTAATAGTTTCAGGGTTGAAAAATCTATTAATAGCTTCATAAATCATATATATCATAGTTACATATAAAAATAGAGTATTAACAAAAGCAGCCATCATTTCAGCTCTTACATAGCCAAAGGTTTGTTTAAATGTTGTAGTTTTACTTCCTAATACAAGTGCTATATAAGTTACAACAACTGCTAAAACATCTCCTGCATTATGAAGTGCATCTGCAATAAGTGCAAATGAATTTGATAAAATACCAAATATTATTTCTGAAACAATAATAATGATATTTACAATTATAATAAGCAAAATCTTTTTTTCTCTTGACATAAAGAACCTTTAATATAATATAGTGGGGTATAGTATATTAAAAAAATAAAAAATTTGCAAGAAGTACTAAAAATCAATACTTCTGTAAATGGTACTTTTTATATTTTTTATAAAAAAGAGGTATTCCCCATCCAAGCAAAGGATAAATAAACCATAAAATCTCAAAGTTTGTAATTATATTTATTAGAATAAGAATCGTATTTACAAATAAAAAAGTTATGACACTTGTATCTTTTTTTAAAAAACTAAAGAAACTATTATCTGCTGTTGAATTACTTATTTTTTGATTTATTGGGTTTTTACTTTCTTCTATTATTTTTTGTAGTTGTGATACTTCAAGTTCGAAAGCTTTTGCTAAAGCATTTAGTGATTCTAAACTTGCTTTATTGTCTTTTTCTATTCTTTGTATTGTTCTTGAACTTAGATTACTTAATTGCGCTAAATACTCTTGTGACCAGCCTTTTTTTATTCTTAAGTCTTTTATACTCATTTTTACTTCCTAAATTAATATATGATAATTTTACCATTTTTTAGGCTTTGTCGGTTACGACAATTATATGACAACTACTTAAATAAGATTATATTTATATTATTTTAGGGAAAGAGGAGTATATCCTCTAAATATATTTATTTCCCTGTAGCTACATTAAATTTTCCAACTGCACAAGAAACAAAACTTTTTGCAGTTGTTGTGGCTTTATCTAAACCAGATAACTCATCACTAGTTAATGGGTAGCCTAGACTTCTTAGTTTTAATTTTAAGGCTTCTTTTTTATCATCTTCTATATCAAGTGTGATTTTTCGTGGATTTACTTCTAAATCTACTTCAACTTCTCCAAATTCATCTTTTAAAGAGTTTATTAAAGTATTTGCACAACCACCACATTTTACATTGTAAACTTCAAATGTTTGTTTCATATTTATACCTTTTTATATGGAATTAATTTATATTATATACAAAAATCTTTATAGTTCAATTATTTGAAAAACTTATTTTCTAATGTATCAACTAGTTCTTGAACTGATGATATTGATTTATTAAATTCTTCTTTTTGTATATTAGTTAGGTTTAACTCAATGATTTTTTCCATACCATTTTTTCCAAGCATTACAGGAACTCCTGAAACAATATTTTTATGTCCATATTCTCCTTCAAGTTTAATAGCACAAGGATAAATCTCTTTTTTATCTTCAAGAATTGCTTCTACCATCAAAGAAGTTGCATAAGCAGGAGCATAGTAAGCAGAACCAGTTTCTAAAAGTTTAACTATTTGAGCACCACCATTTTTAGTTTTTTCTACTATATCTTTTATATCATTTTCTTTTAATACTTCTGATAAAGGAACACCAGCAACAGTTGAGAAATTTGGAAGAGGAACCATATCATCTCCATGTCCACCCATTACAGAAGCTTCTATTTGTCCTGCTCCATATCCTAGTTTTTCTAAAATAAAGTGAGACATTCTAGCACTATCTAAAATACCTGCCATTCCAATGATTTTATTTCTTGGGTATTTTGAAGCTTTTAATGCTGTGTAAACCATTGCATCAAGAGGATTTGAAACTATTATAATTATTGCATTTGGATTAAACGTAATTGTACTTTGTATTACTTGTGTCATAATTTTTGCATTAGTTAGAAGTAAATCATCTCTACTCATTCCAGGACGTCTAGCAACTCCTGCTGTTATTACTACTATATCACAGTCTTTGAACTCTTTATCTTCAATACAAGCTTTTACAATTGTATTTGATTTAGCTGCATTTGCACTTTGTGATATATCTAAAGCCATGGCTTGGACAATATTTTCTCTTATATCTTTTAACAAAATTTGTGAACATATATTTTTAGAAGCTAGTGTAAAAGCTAATGTTGAACCAACATTTCCAACACCAATAATACCGACTTTTTTATTATTCAAAATAGAAACCTTTAGTAAAATATTTTAAATAATTATATCAAATTGGTACTTATTTGTAGGATTTGAGATTGTTTATTTTGTGAGATAAAAGAGAAGTTTAAAACTTCTCTTTTTGTAGATTTAGCTATTAACCAATAATTGAATTTAAAGTAGCAGATGGTCTCATAGCTTTTGATGTTAATTCATCATTTGGTAAGTAGTATCCACCCATGTCTACAGGTTTTCCATGATCAGCAACTAATTCAGATACAATTTTATCTTCATTAGCAGTCATTGCTTCAGCAATTGGTGTAAATTCAGCTTTTAAATCAGCATCAACATCTTGTGCTGCTAATTCTTGAGCCCAGTACATTGCTAGATAGAAGTGAGAACCTCTATTATCAATAGAACCTAATTTTCTAGCTGGTGACTTGTCATTTAAAAGGAAAGTTCCAGTTGCTTTATCTAAAGTATCAGCTAAAACTTGTGCTTTTTTATTGTCCTGTGTATTTGCTAAGTGTTCAAAAGAAGCAGCTAAAGCCATAAACTCACCTAATGAATCCCATCTTAAGTAATCTTCTTTTTGGAATTGTTGAACGTGTTTAGGAGCAGATCCTCCAGCACCAGTTTCAAATAATCCTCCACCTTTCATTAATGGAACGATTGATAACATTTTAGCACTTGTACCTAATTCTAAAATAGGGAATAAATCAGTATTATAATCTCTTAAAACATTTCCTGTTACAGAAATAGTATCTAATCCTTTTCTCATTCTTTCAACAGATTTTTTAGTTGCATCTACAGGAGCCATAATAGAAATATCTAAACCAGTTGTATCATGTTCTGGTAAGTATTTGTTAACTTTTTTAATCATTTCAGCATCATGAGCTCTGTTTTCATCTAACCAGAAAATTGCAGGAGTATCAGATAATCTAGCTCTAGTAACTGCTAGTTTAACCCAGTCTTGGATTGGAGCATCTTTAGCTTGACACATTCTAAAGATATCACCTTCTTCAACGTCAAATGTAAATACATCATTTCCATCTTTATCAATAACTTTGATTTGACCATTAGCTTGTGCTTGGAAAGTTTTATCATGAGAACCATATTCTTCAGCTTTTTTAGCCATAAGTCCAACATTTGGAACAGTTCCCATAGTTTTTGGATCTAATGCACCATTTTGCTTACAATCATCAATAACAGCTTGGAATGTTCTTGCATAACATCTATCTGGAATCATTGCTAATGTATCTTCTTCTTGATCATCGGCATTCCACATTTTACCACCACCTCTAATCATAGCTGGCATAGATGCATCAATAATAACATCAGAAGGTACATGCAAGTTAGTAATTCCTTTATCAGAATTAACCATCGCTAATTTTGGTTGATTTGCATAAACAGCTTCAATATCAGCTTCAATTTCAGCTTTTTTATCAGCATCTACTTGATCTAATTTAGAGTATAAGTCACCTAAACCATTGTTAAAATTAACACCTAATGAATCAAATAATTCACCATGTTTAGCAATTAAATCTTTGAAATATACTTTAACAGCATATCCAAACATAATTGGATCAGATACTTTCATCATTGTTGCTTTTAAATGAAGAGATAATAATACACCTCTTTCTTTTGCTTCATCAATTGCTTTTTGGTAGAATTCTTGTAATGATTTTGCACTCATTACTGTTGCATCAATAATTTCACCTGCTTCTAATGGTGTTGATTGTTTTAATACAGTCTCTTCTCCAGCTTCGTTGAAGAAAGAAATTTTAACGTCATTTGCTTCAGTCATAGTTGTTGCTACTTCTGAACCATAAAAGTCATTTTCACTCATGTGTGCTACATCAGTTTTAGAGTCTTTTTTCCATTCACCCATTCTATGAGGATTGTTTTTAGCATAGTTTTTAACTGCACCAGGAGCTCTTCTATCTGAATTACCTTCTCTTAATACAGGATTAACAGCTGAACCTAAAATTTTAGAGTATCTTGCAGAAATTTCTTCTGATTCGTCATAATTAGGTACATTGTAACCTTTTTCTTGTAATTCAGCAATTGCTGCTTTTAATTGAGGAATTGAAGCAGAAATATTTGGTAATTTTACAATATTTGCTGTTGGATCTTGTGTTAATTCACCAAGTTCTGCTAAGTGATCACCGATTTTTTGATCTTCTGTTAAGTTCTCAGGGAAGTTTGCAAGAATTCTTCCTGCAAGTGAGATATCTTTTGTAACCATTTCAATACCAGAACTTTTAGTAAAAGCTTTGATAATTGGTAAGAAAGAGTATGTTGCTAATGCTGGTGCTTCATCAACTTTTGTGTAAATGATCTTTGACATGTTTTTTCCTAAATTTTAATTTTTATGATGTCAATATCTTATCACTAATTAAATTTATCATAAATGAAATTTATAGTTAAAAATATGTCAAAAATATGTTTGTTTCAATTTTGCACAATTATTATTTTATATTCATCCATAAATCTTTTATAGAAGTAGGCTTTTGTTCGCTAACATCAGTTTCCATAATGGTTTTAGCCTCTTTATCAATTTGTGTTTCAACAGCTTTAACTTTAGTGTAACTTTTTTTAACACCTCTATTTGCTTTTATATTATTTACGTGTTCTTTGTAAGTTGTAGCAAACTTATGTAAACCTGTTTTATTATCTCTTACAAAATATAAATATTTGCTCTTTACAGGAAAAATAGCTGCTTTTATGGCATTTAAGCCTACTGCTGAAACAGGGTTTTTAGGTAGTCCAGGATATTTATATGTATTATATGAGCTATTATCTTCTTTGATTCTTTGAGCAGTTACTTTAATATGGGCATATTTACCATAGTTTAAAGTTCCATCCATTTGTAGTTTCATGCCTTTTTTCAATCTATTATGAATTACACTTGAAACTATAGGCATTTCATCTATAGTTGCAGATTCTTTTTGAATTATAGAAGCTAAACTTAAATAATAATACCATTTCTTTTTATCATAAATACCAAATATTTTTTTTGAAAATTCTTCATATTTCTTACTAGTTTGAGATAATAAATATAACATTAAATGATCTTCTCTCATTCCATAAGGTAATGAATATGTATCTGCTAAAATATTCCCATCGGCTTTATATGCATGTTTATTATAAACTTCCCATAATCTATCTTCTGAAAGATTAAATTTTTTTGCTAACTTTTTTATTAAAACATAAGTAGTCTCACCAGGTACTAAAGTAACACTTTTTAATGCAGCTTTAGAAGTTGTTAATTTATATAAAAAATCCATTTTACTTAAACTATTTTCATCAATATTTATCCAACCACTTTGAATAAATCCTAAACTTCTTAATATAACTTTATCTATTATGTTAAGCTCAAAACCACTTTTATTTAGATAAGATACTATAGAATTAGTACTACCTTTTGGGATATACAAAACTTTTGTTGATGTCATTGGTATAGTTACATAAAATAAACCTATAATAGAAATAATAAGGAATAATTCAATAATGTTAAAAACAATTAAACTTTTATTAGTTTTTCTTCTTTTGCTTATATTTTCGGCGTTTTTGGTATTATTATCTGGCATAAAAATAGACTCTTTCTCTTTTGGTAATATAAATGTCACGCAATTCTATATAAAACTAGATAAAAAGCTTATTGTAGATGTCGAAAATATAGAATATAAATCAAAAAAATCACAAGTTCAGAGCTCTTATGATGATTTAAAGAAAAATATTGAACTATTGCCTAATATATTAAAAATATTTGAAAGAATTCATGTAGAAAGACTAAAGATCGATGGTAATGAGTTTACAATCTCATTAAATAATAAGTCTATTTACTTAGATAATAAGTTTATAAATTTTTCTTCAAATATTAAATTTCTATCTCAACAAATAGTATTTGATATGTATTCACTTTATTTAAAAGATGTGGATTTATTACTTGATGGAAAAGTAAGAGTTGATTATTTTAATGAAAAATTAGATTATTTTGGAAAATATTATTATCCAAAAGTTAGTGGAGATTTAAAACTTGAAATGACTGACAAATTAGCTAATTTTTATATAAATTCAAATAAATTTAAAAGTTTAAAATTTTTAAAACAGTTTTTCCGCTTACCAAATGAAGCAGAGGATTGGATGTATGAAAATGTGGAAGCCAGCTTAAAGCTAGAAGATTTTTACGGACAATTTGATTTAGAAAGAAAAACAGTAGTAGAAAAATCTTTGAGAGGAACAGCAAAACTATATGATGCAAAAGTAAATTTCCATAAAGGAGTCTCTCCTGTAAAAAGTAAACTTATCAATTTAGAGTTTAAAAAAGGTAATTTATATATAAATCTTAATAAACCTACTTATAAAAACATAAGTATAAACGGAAGTAATGTTGTAATTAGAAATTTAGCAAGCGAAAAAAATGGTGTTGTTGAAGTTAATATAAAAGCTAAGACAAAATTAAATGCTCAAATAATTGATTTATTAAAAGTATTTGATGTACATATTCCTTTAGTTCAAGAAACTGGAATAACCAATGCCTCTGTTATTCTAAAAATTCCATATTCTTTAAAAAAAGAAATGACAACAAAAGGCTTTTTTACTGTAAAAAATGCAAAAATTAAAGCAAATGAGTTTGAGTTTTTTACAAAAAATGCAAATATAGTTTTAGATGGTTCTATCGTAGAAATAAAAAATTCTGATTTTGCATACTTAGATATGTTGAACTCAAAAATAAATAATTTAAAATTGGATACCAAAACTTTAAAAGCTAAAGGTAATATATTAATAGAAGAGTTTGTAGTAAAAACTACAGATACTAATATTGTGGATATTACTAATAAAAAAAGTAAGTTAGCACTTGATTTTAATGAAGCAGTATTAGTTTCTTTAGAAGACTTAGCCTTGAGTATTAATGTTGAGGAAAACATAAATGTGATTTTAAAAGACTTATCAAAAATATATGAATACTCTTCTTTAATGAAAGAAAATTCTATTAAAAATGGAGCTTTAAGTCTTAATATTATTGATAAAGATAATCTTAGTTTTGAGGGTTCTATTTCAGGTTTAAATTATCCAATATATGAAAAATCAAATCTTGTCGAAAGTTTAGAAATACGAGGAAAACTAAAAGATAGTAAAGTCTATATAAGCTCAAAAAATGATAAATTAAAACTTTTTGCAGAAAAAGAAAATATAGAAATATTTTTAAAAGATTACACTGTTGATTTAAGTAAAGAAGAGAATTCTAAAACTTCAACCCAAGTATTGACTATAAAAGGTGAAGATATTGTTTTAAAAACAAAAGATGATAAATACTATTTAAAAAATTTTAAGGCTAAAATAAATAAGGATAAAATAGATTTTGAAGCATTTGTAAACAATCTTGAACTTCCTTTACTTAAACATGGAAAAAAAGTAACTTCTTTAAATATTCAGGGTCTAGTTTTTAAAGATGAAATAAAAATAAATACTTTAAATAAGGACTTATTTGTAAGAATAAAAGATAAAAATAAAATTGACTTAGATATAAGTAATTATGATGTTTTAGTTAATTTAAAAGATGAAGAAAAAAATGATTTCACAAAAATTAATTTAAATGGTAAAAATTCTACAATTATTATAAATAATGAGTTTAAGTTTTTAGCTGATACTTATGAATTTAGATTAAAAGAAGATAATAGTAAATATTTACATTTAAAACATAAAAAAACTGATATAACTTATAAAGCTTCAAAAGAAGGAAAAATTGATATTTATGCAAATAATGTGAGTGATGAATTTATAAATACAATTTTTAATAAAGAAATTATTGAAAATGGTAAGTTAATGTTTCTTGCTAATGGTTTTGAAGATAATCTAAAAGGAAAAGTATTATTGACAAATGTTAAAATTAAAGATTTAGCAATTATTAATAATCTACTTATTTTTATACATAGTTCACCTGCTTTAATAAATCCTTTATTAGCAGTACCTTCTGTAGTTTCAATGGCTTCCAATAAAGGTTTTAATCTTACTGGATATAAAATAATAGATGGAGTATTAGAATTTGTTTATGATAATAAAAAGAAAATTTTAGATGTAAATAAATTGATTACAGTAGGTAATGGTATAGATTTTGATGGAAAAGGCAAAGTAAATTTAAATGATATGACTTTAGACTCAAAAATTAAATTGATTTTCTTTAAAGATTATTCGGCTATTGTAGGAAGTATTCCTGTTGTAAATTATGTTTTATTGGGTGAGAATAAAAGAGTAGCAACTCAAGTTAATATATTTGGAGATTTATCAAATCCAAAAATTTCTACAAATTTAACAAAAGATGCCTTTTCTGTTCCTGTAAATATTGGAAAAAGAATCTTAGAATCTCCTGTTAAACTTTATGATTTTATTAAAGATTTAGGAAAGTAGAAACGAATAGAATTATTCGTTTCTTAATACATCGATAACATCGATTTTTGTAGCTCTTGAAGCAGGGTAGTAAGATGATAAAAGAACAATTACAACTGCTCCTACAATAATAGAAACAAAATCACTCGTTGCTAAATCAAGAGGTAATTTTGCTGTTCCATATACATCAGCAGGTAAAGATACTATTTCAAAAGTATCTAAAACCCATAATCCTATAAATCCTAAAGCAATACCAATTATAATACCAGAAAAGCCTATAATTGTACCAAGTCTTAAGAATATAGATTTAATCTCTTTAATACTAGCTCCCATAGATAAAAGTAGGGCAATTTCTTTTCTTCTACTCATAACAGTCATAAGTAAAGAAGATATGATATTTAAAGAAGCAACTAAAATTATTAGCATTAATACAATAAATAAGGCTGTTTTTTCCATTTTCATTGCTGCAAAGAAGTTTCCATTTTGTTGCCACCATCCAATAACACCAGCACCAGTACCTTCTAAATCTTTTTGAATAAGCTTTATATCTTTAAAAGCATTATCTGAATATACATGAATTCCATCATAAGTTTCTTTATCCTTTTTTAATAGAGTTCTCAAGGCTTCTATGGATGTATACATATATGCTTTATCATAAGCATTTAAACCTGATTTAAATGACTCTTGAAAAGTAAATCTTTTCATTTTAGGAATCATAGAAAACCCAGTAGGATTTAAATCTGTGAAATATAAAGTAGCTTTTGAACCTTTGTTTAAATAAAGTTTATCACTTATTCCTTGTCCTGTGATAATATCATACTTTCTAAGTTTTAAATCACCTAAAGCTTCTTTATAAATAGAGTTTATTTTGGCTTCTTTTTGTGGAATTACTCCAAATATCATACCTCCACTCATAGAGTCACCACTTTGAATAATAGCTTGTGATGAAATATAAGGAGAAAACATTAAGTTTGGATATTTATTTTGAAGTTGATTTAGAATATTTTCATTTAAACCATTTTGAAATTTAGAATAAATTGTCAAAGGGTAATTCATGGTAAAAAGTTTTTTTTCAAACTCTTTTGCAGTTCCATTCATAATAGCCATAGATAAAATAAGAACCATAACTCCAATAGCTACACCTATAAATGCCAAAATGGCACTTATAGATATAAAAGGATTTTTTTTATCAAATCTTAGGTATTTTCTTACTATAAAGTTTACTAACTTTTTATTCAAAATTAGTTACCTGCTGCTAAACCTCTTTTAGGTCCGCTTTTTCCATGACATTGTTTATATTTTTTACCAGAGCCACAAGGACAAGGATCATTTCTTGCTATTTTCTTTTCATTTGCAAATATTTTATCTTCTTCCACATTTGTGATAGCACCTTCATTTGCTTCTTCCATTTGCTCTTTCATTTTAGCTAAAGCTTCTTGCTCTTTTTGGGCATCTTCATTTGATTGAAGTTGTACTGTAAATAAAATCTTAATAATTTCTGTTTTGATATTTGAAATTAATTCAATAAACATATTGTAAGACTCTTTTTTATATTCAACAAGTGGGTCTTTTTGATTATATCCTCTAAGTCCAATACCTGTCTTTAAAGTATCCATTGAGTATAAATGTTCTCTCCATGCATTATCTAAAATTTGTAAGTATAGTACTCTTTCTATTTCTGATTTTTGTTCAGGAGCTGCAATTGACATTTTTTGCTCATAAACTTCTTTGATTATAGATATTAATTTTTTCTCTAATTCTTCATAAGATTCAGCTTGAATATCTTCTAGTTTTATAACTAGATGTAATTCTTCTTTGAATTTTGTAATTATATAATCATAATTAAAGTCCTCAGAAGGCATACCATCAATAATTTCAGCATCTGCTAAAACATTTGCTATATACTCAGCTCTATTTTCTTCAAGTTTTGAATCAATATCATAATCAGGTTTTAAAAGATCATTTCTAAATGCGTAAATTACTTTTCTTTGTTCATTTGCTACATCATCATATTCAAGTAAATGTTTTCTACTTTCAAAGTGCATAGATTCTACTTTTTTCTGTGCATTTTCAACTGCTCTAGTAACCATTCTTGATTCAATATGTTCACCTTCTTCAATACCAACTCTTTCCATGATTCCAGCAATTTTATCTGAACCAAAGATTCTAAGTAAGTTATCTTCTAGCGATAAGTAAAATTGAGATTCACCAACATCACCTTGACGTCCAGCTCTACCTCTTAATTGATTATCAATTCTTCTTGATTCGTGTCTTTCTGTACCTAAAATAACTAATCCACCTAAATCAAGAATTTCTTGTGACAATTTAATATCAACACCTCTACCTGCCATATTTGTAGCAATAGTTACAGCACCTCTTTGTCCTGCGTCTGCAATAATCTTACCTTCTTTTTCATGCTGCTTTGCATTTAAGATTGTATGAGGAATTTTTTTATCTTTTAATATTTTATGTAATGCTTCTGATTTTTCAATTGAGGCAGTTCCAACAAGAACGGGTTGTCCTTTTTCGTGTAATTCTTTAATTCTATTACACACTGCTTCAAATTTTTCTCTTTCACTTTTATAGATTAAGTCATTTTTATCAAGTCTTTGAATGGGTACATTTGTAGGAATAGATACAACATCTAAGTTATAAATTTCTGCAAATTCTGTAGCTTCTGTTTGTGCAGTTCCTGTCATACCTGCAAGTTTGTCATACATTCTAAAGTAATTTTGGAATGTAATATCTGCTAATGTTTGTGATTCTTCTTGAATTGATACACCTTCTTTAGCCTCTAAAGCTTGATGTAGTCCCTCACTAAATCTTCTACCTTCACTTAATCTTCCAGTAAACTCATCTACGATTATAACTTGATTGTCTTTTACAACATAATCCACATCTTTCTCAAAAATGAAGTTTGCTTTTAAAGCTTGATCTAAACTATGAGATAACATAGCATTTTCTAAAGAGTATAAGTTTTCAACTTCAAAAAGTTTTTCTGCTTTTTCAATACCTTGTTCTGTTAATAAAACAGCTCTGTTTTTTTCATCAACCGTATAATCACCAGTTGTAGTAGGTTTTTGGCTTGGGTCTTTAGGCTCAATTATTTCACCTCTTTCTAATTTTAAAGCAATTTCATTTGCTTTAAGATAGTTAGAGTTTTTATGGTTTGTTGGCCCACTAATTATTAGAGGTGTTCTTGCTTCATCAATTAAAATTGAGTCAACTTCATCTACAATAACAAAGTTATGTTCTCTTTGAACTTTTTCATTGATATCTAAAGTCATATTGTCTCTTAAATAATCAAATCCAAACTCATTATTTGTTCCATAAGTAATATCTGAATGATATTGCTCTCTTCTTAAACCATCATCCCTAATATCTCCTGTAATAGCACCTACACTGTATCCTAAAAAATTATATAAAGGTTCAAGTTCAGCTGCATCTCTTGATGCAAGATAATCATTTACTGTTACTACGTGTACACCTTTTCCACTTAGTGCATTTAATGAAACTGCAAGAGAACCAACTAAAGTTTTACCTTCACCTGTTTTCATCTCAGCAATTCTTCCTTCATGAAGTACCATCGCTCCAATTAGCTGTACATCATAAGGTCTCATATTTAAAACTCTTTTACTAGCCTCTCTTGTAATAGCAAAGGCATCATTAAGTACTTCATCTAGTGATTTATTTTCTTCTTGTACTTGTTTTTTTAATTCGTTAAAATTATCTTGTAATTCTTCATCGCTTAAGCTTTCGTATTTACTTTCTAAGGTATTAATAGCTTCAGCTCTTTTTCTATATTGTTTTACTTCTCTATCGTTTCTTGTGCCAAAAATCTTTGAAAAAACATTAAACATAAAATTAATTCCTTTTTGTTATAATCCAAAAGATTATATAGAAAAAAAGGTTAAAATATGTTTTATAAAACAGGATTGTTACTAATTGCTTGCTTAATAGTTTCAAATGCTTCAATTAATATAGAAAAATTAGATACATACAAATCAGATTTTACACAAAGTATTAAATCAACAACAGGCAAAACAATAGAGTATAAAGGGGCAGTTTTTATAAAAAAAGATGGAAAAATTCTTTGGAAGTATAAAACACCTATTATTAAAAATGTATATGTTTTAAATAATTTTGTCATAATAGATGAACCAGAATTAGAACAAGCAATTTATACAACTTTAGAAACAGAAGTAAATATTATTAAACTTTTAGAAGGGGCTAAAAAGCTTGAAAAGAATAATTACTTAGCAAATTATCAAAATGTAGACTATATTATTAAAACTTCAAATGAAGAAAATAAAATTGATACTATTTCTTATAAAGATAAATTAGAAAATAGTGTTACTATAAATTTTACTGATTCAAAAATAAATGTTAAAATAGAAGATAATATTTTTAAATTTACAGCTCCTGAATATTATGATATTATAAGAAAATAAAGTTTAAGTAAAATTAGATATAATTTCGCCTCTTTAAGGTAAACCAGACAATAGCTTGAATTTATATTCAAGAGGAAAGTCCGGGCTGCAGTGAAGTATGGTTCCATTTAGAGAATGGCTAGGGTAACCTAAGGGATAGTGCAACAGAGAGTAGACAGCCGAATTTTCGGTGATGGTGAAACGGTGAGGTAAGAGCTCACCAGACTTTTGAGCAATCTTAAGTGCTTTGTAAACCCAACCAGCAGCAAAAAGACCCGGTATTTAACTTCACATTTTTGGTCTTTGCAAGATTAGCTAAGTAATTTGCTAACTAGATAAATTATTGTCTTAAAAACAGAACTCGGCTTATTGGTTTACCTTATTTAATAGCAATAAAAAAACTACATATTAAAAAATCATTATCTTGAATATATTAATTTTAAATCAATCATAAAACACCTATGTATTAAGCTTTTTATAACTATAATAAGTATAATATTTTTTAGAAAAAATAAAAAGGTATATTTGAATATGGATTTTGAAGACATAACGATTTTATTAGTTGATGACAACTTAGAACATATAAAGCTTTTATCAGAAATACTTAATAAGTATTTTAAAAATGTTATAGAAGCAAATAATGGTAAAACTGCCTACGAACTGTATAAAAAAAATCCTAATATTGATATAATTATTTCAGATATAGAAATGCCAGAGGTTAATGGTTTAGAGCTTTTAAGGCTAGTTAGACTTTCTGATTTATATGTACCTTTTATTATTACATCTGCAAGTATAGATAGTAAAACTCTTTTAAAAGCTATTGATTTAAATGTAAATTCAATACTTACAAAACCTGTTGATATGAAAAAGCTACTTGAAAAAGTAGATATTTTAAGAGAAAAGAAACTTTTTGAAAAGAGATTTGAACAAAAGCGATTGGAGATTAAAAATTATATAAAAGCAGTTGATAAAGTTGCTTTAATTTATAAGATGAATGATAATGGAGATATTACTTATATGAATGAAGGAATGCTTGATGTCTCAAAATATACAAAAGAAGAGATAAAAAATATAAACTTTAATGATTTAATTCATCCAGATATTCCAAAAAAACATATTGAAGAAACATGGCATGATATACGTGAAGATAAACTTTGGAAAGGTAATACTAAATTTATAAGTAAAGATGATGAAGTTTTTTATCTAAATAATACAATTTTTAAGATTAGAAATATTGATGATAGTATAGAGTATATTACAATTGCATTTTTAACTACTCAAGAAAATTTGAAAAAAAGAGATTTTCAAAAAAAAGTTTTACTAAATATAAAAGAAGCTAATCGAAAAGAGTTTAGTCTTAAAAAAGAAATTGATCAGTTAAGAAATGAATTATTTATGCTTAGAGCTTCTGTGTCAGATAATAGCCAATCAAACTTAGATGTTTTAACTAATAAAATAAAATCAAAAGAAAAACAAATTGCAAGTTATGAAGAACAAATAACAGAATTAAATAATAAATATAATAATATGCTTGTATCAAAAAAACAAGAAGTAGAACATCATGTAAACTCTATTCAAAGTTTTAAAATTAAAATTGATATGTTAAAAAATGATTTAGCTGTTAAAAGTGAAGAGTTAGATGTTACTCATGGAAAAATAAAAGAGTATCAAAATAATTTAGATAAAAAAGATAAGATTATAAAAGATTTAAGATTTATAATTGAACAGATGGAAGAAGAAAAAAACTAAAACAAACTTACAAAATAAGCTTCTAATAAAACTTTATATATAATCAAAACTATCAAAAGCCTAAAAAGAGATAATATATGAGAATAAATAATAATACTATATCAACACCAAATCAAGCTGATTTTAATAGACAAGTTAGATCAACTCAGCAAGTTGAACAAGCTAATTCAAGTAAAATAGGTAATGCATATAGTGTTAGTATTAGTAATTGGGCAAAAAACATAATGTCTGAATTTAAAGATGAAGAAATTGCTATTTTTAATTCTGATGTATTATCTTATAATAGTAATTTAGATTTAACATTAAAACAAAAAGTATAAGGTCTCTTATTGTTTGATTTTGAAGAGTTTACAAAAGAGGGCTATTTAAATGAATGGTATGCAATACCTGTTTTAATTATACTTATTATTTCTAAAGTTTTTATAGAAAAAAAATATGATGAAAATCTTAATAAAAAAAATAATGAAAAGAAGAAAGACTAAAAGTTAGTCTTTATCCTTTTTTATTTCTTGATAAATCTGACATTAAAATCGCAAGCCAATGAGTACTACTATTTGAATTAAAAGCAATTTTTAAAGTCATTGTAATAGGTACAGCTAAGAACATTCCTACTATTCCTAAAACCCATCCCCATAAAATAAGAGAAAAGAAGATTACTAAAGGTGAAAGCCCTAATTCTTTACCCATAAGTTTTGGCTCAATTATATTGCTAATTGAAATATTGATAGTCATATAAAGAACTATCAAAATAATAGTTGTATTTATGTCTGCATTTAAAAGTGATAAAAGTACAGCTGGAATTGCTGCTATGATAGATCCAACAACAGGAACAAAGTTAAACAGCATTGCTATAACTCCCCATAATACAGGATAGTCAACATCAAAATAAATTAAAGTTACAGTAATAATAAAACCTGTAAGAAAGCTTGTTGTAGACTTTACTAAAAAATATTTTTGAATATTATGAGAAAATAAATTGAAATGTTTTAACTTTTGTGCATTTGATTTAAATATTATTTTTAACTTTGTTTCAAAAGATTTACTTTCAGCTAATATAAATGCTATACCTATAATAATAAGTAAAAATTTAGATAAAAAGCTTCCTATATTTCCTATTATATTTGTAGTAAATCCAAAAAATGAACTTAGATTAAGTGTTTTTAGAATTTGATCTTTATCTACTGTATATCCGTATTGTTCTACTAAATGAATACTATTTACTATTAAATCATTAAATCCTTTTTCATAAGAGCTAAGGTTACTTAGAAAATCTTTTAATGAAATATTTATAATATAATATACTAAAAGTGATGCAATTGTAATAATTGATAATACTATTAAATATGAAATAAACTTAGGAACCTTACCTTTTTGTAAGAACTGTAATAAGGATGAGATAATTGATGAAATAAAAATGGACAGAAATAGTAATACCACTATCTCACTTGCTACTTTTAATCCTGCAATTATTACTACTGATGTTGCAAGATAAAAAAAGTAATTTCTTAAATTTACTGCATCCAAATTTTCTCCTTTTTTATTGTAATTATATCAATTGATTTTTAACAAATTCTAAATAATGACCCTCAACTTCTTCAAGTTCGTCATGATTTCCTCTTTGTACGATTTTTCCTTCATCTAAAACATATATCATATTTGCATTTTTTACTGTACTTAGTCTATGTGCAATAGTAATTACTGTTTTGTCTTTCAAGATAGGAATTAGAGCATTAAATAGTTTTGCTTCTGTTGACACATCAAGTGCTGATGTAGATTCATCAAAAATAACCACTGCAGGATTAGCTATTATCATTCTAGCAATAGATAATCTTTGTCTTTGTCCTCCACTTAATCTTACTCCATGTCTTCCTACTATAGTATCAAGTTTTTTTGGCATTTTTTCTATAGTTTCATATAGTTGAGCAATTTCTAAGGCTTTATATATTTCTTTATCACTTATATTTTCATTTCCCATAGTAATATTAAATCGAAGAGTATTATTAAAAAGTATAGGCATTTGTAAGACTAAAAATATATTATCTCTTATACTTTGTCTATTTAGTTTATCAATACTATGATTATTATATTTTAAATCACCACTTTTTTTAGAATAAAATCCAGAAATTATTTGAGCTAAAGTAGTTTTCCCGCTTCCACTTGCACCAATTAAAGCTACTTTTTCTCCTGCTTTTATTTCTAAATTTATATTTTCAAGTACATTTTTATCTTCATTGTATGAAAAATATAAGTTATGTAAGGAAATATCTACTTTTTTATCTTTTACACAAAACTCTTCTTTCCCTGATTTTTCAGTTTTTAAATCTAATATTTTATTTAGTCTAACTAAAGCAGCATTTGCACTTGCATAAGAGTATTGAATTGTCAAAATATCTTGAACGGGAGTCATAATAAACCAAATATAACCAAACATAGCAAACATCATACCAATTGATAAAGAATCATATTCAACTAAAATTAATCCTGTAGCTCTAAATATTTCAAAAGCTACTAGAAAAATAGTAAATGAGAATCTTTCAAAAGCTACACTTTTATAATTAAATTCATTTGATGTTCTTTGTATATCTTTTGCTTTATCTATGGCTTTTTCAAAAAAGTATGACTCTTTATTACTTGCTTTTATTTGTCCGAATAATTCTAATGTTTCTCCTAAACTATCTTGAAAAGATTCTATTGTTTGATTTTCTTCTTTTTTTAAAATACCTGTTTTTTTAGATATTTTTTTAGATAAAATCATAACAATGGGTTGAATAAAAAGTATCATTACTCCTAAAATAGGATCAATTGTAATAATTACAATTGCTACTGCTAATAAAGTTAAAACAGAAGCTACAAATTTACTAGCAATTGAGATAATAAAATTGTCTAATGTATTTATATCTGTAATAAGGTTTGATGTAATAGCACCTGAACCTAAACTTTCATATTCATTCATATTTACATTTTTTAAATGATTCAAGAGTTTTTGTCTGATTTTAAAAGTAACATACTTTGAGATTTTTGTAAAAATTTTGGTTATTACTACAATAAAAATAAAATGTATTAGTCTTAAAAATATTACTGCAAAAGTTACTAGACTTATATAATAAAAAGCATTTCCTTCACCAAAAGTAGAGTTAATTGTATTTACAAATAAAGCAGGTTTATTAAGTAGTATTTCATCAACTAATACAGGAAGCATTAATGGTATAGGTACACTAATTGCAATAGCAATTACAGTAATTATTTGTCCAAGTATTAAACTTTTTTTATTTTCTAATAGTAGTTTAAATATATATTTTACTGATATTTCTTTTTTCATAATAGTCTTTCAATTTTTTATTATGAAATGTTTTACAATAAATAGCTTAAATTAAGGGTTAAATAAAAGTATTTTATCTTCAAATACACCCATAATTTTAATGGGTGTATATTTTAGATTTTAAGAAAGTTGTTTTTTTCTACATTTTCAACTACATGTTTTGCAATATCATCAGTTTTTATGGCTACTTGATTCGCTTTATCTGCAATTTGTGCATTTTGTTGAGTGAATTGATCTAATTGATTAATTGCATCTGATATTTGTGACATACCTATAGTTTGTTCTTTTGCGGCATTTGTTACATCGTCAATTAATTGATTTGTTTGTAGAACTTTATCTTCTAAATCTTCAAAGCCATTTATCATATTATTACTTATTTCTTTCCCTTCTGTTGCATTTGATGAAGCACTCTCTACTAAGTCTTTTATTTCTTTAGCTGCTTGAGCTGATCTACTTGCTAAATTTCTAACTTCTTGTGCAACTACTGCAAAACCTTTTCCTGCTTCACCAGCTGTTGCTGCTTCTACAGCTGCGTTTAGAGATAAAATATTTGTTTGGAAGGCAATTTGATCAATCATTGTAATAGCATCTGTAATTGCGATTACCTTTTCATTTATATCATCCATAGCTTTAGCTGTTTTTGAAGCTAAATCTTTCCCTTTAGAAGATGCTTCTTTAGTTTGTGATGAAATTTCAAGCATTGTTTGGGCTTTATGACTTGTATGCTTTATATTACTTGTAATTTCTTCAATTGAAGCAGCTGTTTGTTCTAAAGATGCTGCTTGACTTGTTGCATTTGATGATAGTGTTGAGACACTAGAAGATAACTCTTGAGCATTATTATTTAAGATATTACCATCTTTATAATTATCATTTAGAATTTGAGTAATCATACTGTTTAGGTTAATAATTTCTTTTCCTATTTTACCTGAGTTTTTTTCATCTAAAGTTTTAGTAAAATCTCTATTTGCATAAGAATCTAATACCTTACTTAAATTATTAATATTTTCACCAACTTGTTGTTTTAAATTACTTAACATATCATTTAATAAGTCTTTTAATTCATTTAAAGCTTCGTTTGAAGTAGAAGTTTGGACATTTTTATCTAAATAACCTTGACTTACGTTTTTTACAATTTCTTTTACATTAATTATTAAATCATGATCTTCTTGTATTAATTTTTTTGTTTTATTTATATTCTCATTTACTATTTTTGACATTTCGCCAATTTCATCATTTGCTTTTATTTTTAAAGGGTTTGTATCAGTTTTTTCTTTATTTAAAAAACTAAAAAAGTCAAGTAATCCATCTTGGAAGTTGTTTAAGGGTTTAATTAGTATTTTATTTAAAATAAATATAAAAACAAGTGCAACTAATATTGATATAATAAGGCTAGTTAAAATACTCTTGTAAACGATTGTATTAATTTGATCACTTGCTTTTTTCTGCATATTAATAACTTCGTTTTCTATATTATCAATATAAGCACCTGTTCCAACTATAAAATCCCATTCTTTGAATCTTTTAACATAAGAAAATTTAGGTTGAGGTTTTTGTTTTCCAGGTTTTGTCCATACATATTTTACTAAGCTACCTGAATTACTTTTATTTGCTTTTTTTACAATTTCTTTATAAATATAGACACCATTTTTATCTTTTAAATTAACAAGATTTTTACCATTAAGTGAAGGTTTTGCAGAATGCCCAATAACTATATGATTAGAATCGTTTATCCAGTAATAACCATTTTTCCCATATTGCATATTCATTACAGCAAAAATAGCAGCTTTTTTCATTTGCTCTTCATTTGAACTATTACTTTGCTTATAAAAAGATTCAATAACTTTATATGCAAGTTCTACATAGTTTTTGAGTTCATTTTTCTTTGTTTCATAAGCTTTTTCTCTAAAGTCACTTATATTTATTTCATTTAGTTTTGTAATTCTATTTATAGAATCTATTATAGATTCTGTAGATATAACAAAAATTGTACCAACAGCTAGAATGAGAAGTTTTACTTTTATAGATAGATTCTTAAACATATCTTTCCTTTTATAGCATAATATGCTATTATTTATATGTAAATAATTATACTATTAAAAACAAAGAAATACTATAAATTGGAATATTAAAGTATAAAATCATAAAAAAAAGAATTTAAATAATTGTTTGTAACTATTAAAATGCTATATAAACGCTATAGTATGGTAGTGATTTAAAATTTAATTTTGAAGTTAGTTTTGAAAAAAGTTTAGTATTTATCTTGATATTTTATGTATTTAAGGTTTTAACCTTAAATACTTTATTAGTTAAATTGAAATTCTATATCCTACCCCAGAAATATTTTTAATTAGATTTTTATATATTTTTCTTCTTATTTCTTTTACTACAGACCTTAAGGCATTATGTGTCATTTCACCTTTCCAGAGTTTTTCATTTATTTCTTCGTAAGAAACTGCTCTATCTTTATTTTCTAATATGTAGTTTAAGAACATGTTTTCTTTTTTTGATAGAGAAATTATCTCTTTATCTTTCAATAAAGTATTGTTATATTTATCATAAATAAAATCATTTTCTAAATAAAGAATGTTAGAACTTGAAGAATCAATGTTTTTAATAACACTTAAAATGATGTTTTCTAATTCTTCTTTATTTGGTGTATTTGTTAAGTATTTTATATTTGTTTGCATAATTGCATCAAAGTATTCTTTTTTTGATATAGAGTTTGTATAAATAATAATATGAATGTTTTTGTATTCTGTTCTAATGATATTTAAAATATTATTTGATATTTTTTCTTCACTAAAAATAATGTCAATTTTTGATTGTTCTAAAACATTTTTGATTTCTTCTATGTTTTTTTTCACAATAAGATTATTTGCATTTTCTTGTAAAGTGTTTAGAACTTCTGAATCTTTACTTTTTAATATATAAAGTATGTTTAAATGTCTTAATCTTTTCATAAATTACCTTCTAAATTATTTATAACGTGTTTTATAACATAAAAAAATTAAAAAGTCTTTTAAAAAGTTATTTAAAATATATAAATGAGGTAAAAAGTAGCATTGTAACTACTTTTCACTAGGTGCTAACATCTTTTCACAAATTTCTAATTTCATGCCATCATGAAAACTACAGTTTAAGCCACATTTAAAAGTGCCTGTTTTTGAAATACCCATTGTTTCAAGTTGTTTAATAGACTCTTCTTTACATTGTTTTAAAGAATCAAAAGTCATTGGACTCTTTAAATTTCTTTTAGTGTTTGTTTTATCTGGATATATAAAAGAATGCCATTTTTCAATCTTTTTTTCTTCTGTTCCTAAGCAACCACTTAAAACTAAACTAACACATATTGCTAATAATATACTTTTAATCATCCATAACTCTCTTTTTATTAAGATTCTAGTCAAAAAATAGTTATAAAGAGTTAAATTACAGTGTTATGTAGTGTTTGTTTTATTAAGTTTATATTATTTATTTTATGTTTAAGATTTAGATTTTCTAAATACAAAGTTATTGCTTTTCTTAATTGTTCACTAACTTTTGCTGTTGAGGCTGCTTTATTTATAGTATCTGGCTTGTATCCTAATTCATAAGATAGTTTTTTATATGTTAGATTTAAATCTTTACAAACTTGTTTAATCAGATTAGGGTTTAATTCAGTATATATTTTTTCATAAGAAATATTAAATGAAATACAAGTATCAATAACTAATTCTTTCTTATCAAGAAGAATATTTCTATAATGATACTGTGCTTCATAAGGATTAAATAGCATAAGATTTTCTTGTTCTATTGAAAGAGATAGTTCCTTTCCATTACAAGTAACCATTTCATTAAAAGCTTTTGCTAATTCTTTTTCTTCTAAATGAAGAAAAGTCTCTATAAATAAATAAGAGTTTACAACATTTGTTTTACTTCTTGGATCTTCAAAATATTGAAATGTAAATTCAATATTATTACCTTTATATTTAAGGTTTAGATTTTGTTTATTTATACTATCTTTCAAAGTTAGATGAAAATGAAAAATATTATCTCTATTATTTGTTTGAATATTTACAATATTTGTTATATCTATTTTTTCATTATTTAATAGAGTTTTAATTAAATCCTCAACATATTTAGAGTCTTTATGGATTTTTTTTATATCTCTTACAAGGTAAGGAATTGTTTTAAATAGTTTACCTACTTGTGTCATTTTAAGTCCTGTTATATAATCTTTTAATCTAATCCTATTATACAGATGAAGCTTAAAGTTAATACCTTATATAAACTTATTTTTAGTATGTTTTCTTAAAAAAAAGTACTTTTTTTGTAAAATATCATTAATTGCTATGAAAGTGCTATATAATTCAAATTAAAATGCTACACTTGCTATGTAAGGTGCTTTACAATTATTATACGTTTGTTATGTTATAATTATAAAAAGTAAAGAGAAGATAAATGAAGAAAGTTTTATTATTATTTTTTTTTATAATTAATATTTCTTTTGCAAAAGTTGATTATTCAGAAATGAGTACACAAGAGTTAATTGCAATTATAGGATATGTTGAAAAACAAAATATAAATAAATTTAAAAAAGAACTTCAGTCGAGAATTCCAACTATGAGTGCAAAAGAAAAAGAAGAATATAAAAAAAATATAAGTAAATTAAAATGAAAACAAAATTATTATTACTAGAAGATGATATAACATTAAGTGAAACGGTTATTGATTATTTTGAAGAACAGGGGTTTGATATAGTTCCTGCTTATGATGGTTTAGAAGCAATAGAATTGATTTATGAAAATTCATTTGATTTACTACTATTAGATGTTAATGTTCCAGAAGTAAATGGTTTTGAAGTTTTAGAAAGAATAAGAAAAGACGAAAATAATACACCTGCAATATTTATTACTTCTTTGAATTCGATGGACTCTTTAGAACAAGGTTTTAACTGTGGCTGCGATGATTATATTAGAAAACCATTTGAACTAAAAGAACTTTTATTAAGGGTTCAAACAATTATAAAAAGAGAGTACTCAAATAAATCAGATATTATTAAGATATCTGATAATATTCACTTTGATTTAACTTCTAATGAGTTGAAAAAAGATGAACAAAATATGAAACTTAACTTAAAAGAATTAAAACTTTTAAAGTTATTTTTACAAAATCCAAATGAGCTATTAGTACACGATAGAATATATGATAATGTTTGGGATTATGGAGAAGAATATAGTGATAACTCTTTAAGAACATACATAAAGAATTTACGAAAAATATTAGGAAAAGATAAAATTGTCAGTCTTAAAAAGCTCGGATATCGATTTAACCAAGAGTGAAACTAGAACACTTTTAGGTTTTAGTTTTCTATACTCTTTTTTAACCTTAATAATTATTGGGGTTGTATCTTATCTTTATTATACTTTCCAAAAAGATTTAATGCTTCAAGAAAAAAGACAAATTCTTCAAGAATACTCAAATGATTTTGTATTTAGATTAAAAGATCTTCATGTAAATTTTGATAAATATAAATACTATCCTAGAGATGAAAAATTTAATTCAGCTATTTATGATAGTGATAAAATAGAAATTTTTTCAACTTTGGAATCAAATAAAATAAAATTTGATGAAGTAGCTTATATAAGCAATGATAAAATTCATTTTATAGAAAAACCAGAATCTTATTATTTAGGAGCAAAATATATAATAGTAGAAGTATCAGATGACAAGATATGGTACACAAAAGTAAAGAGTGAAATTATGATGTTTAGCCTAATTTCTTTTGCTATTATGTCTATTTTGGGATATTTTATTGCGAAATTGTTCTTAAAACCAATGAGAGATTCTTTACATTTGCTTGATAGATTTATAAAAGATACGACTCATGAGTTAAATACTCCAATTTCAGCAATTGTAACAAATATAGAAATGATAGATAAAAGTTTACTTGATGAAAAAACACTAAAGAAAATTAATCGTATTGATATTGGTGCAAAAACAATTTCAAATATTTATGAGGATTTAACCTTTTTAACTTTAAATAATAAAATTATTTCAGAAAATAAACAATTAGAATTATCAAAAATTATAAGACAAAGAGTAGAATATTTTAGAAGTTTAGCAACAATAAAAAGAATTAAATTTGACTTGAATATACAAGAAAATAGTACTTTATGGTGTGATGAAAAAAAGTTTTCAAAGCTTTTAGACAATCTTTTATCAAATGCAATAAAATATAATAAAATAGCAGGAATAATAAAAGTTTCATTAATCAAAAATAAACTTATTGTTGAAGATACAGGAAAAGGAATGAAACAAGAAAGTTTAGAAAATCTTTTTGAAAGATATAGTAGATTTGATAATAGTGTAGGTGGTTTTGGTATAGGTTTAAATATTGTTTATTTAATAGCAAAAGAGTATAATCTAAAAATAAATGTAAGTTCAAAATTAAAAATAGGTACAAAAATAGAAATATCATGGTAAAACTATTTATAATGGTCATTTTTCTAACTATCTCTTTATTTTCAAAAGAGTTAAACATCTATGAACAAAATTGTGTAAAGTGTCATAAAAAACTTCCTGTTTCTATTGATAAATATTTTTATAGATATCTTTTAAAGTATAGTTCTCAAAGAGAAGTAAAAAAAGCAATGAGCTCTTTTTTAAAAAAGCCAAAAGAAGATGAAACTATAATGCCTGAAGCTTTTATAAAAAGATTTGGACTTAAAAAACCAACAAAATTAAATAATAAACAATTACAAAAAGCCTTAGATATATATTGGGAAAAATATAAAGTCTTTGGAAAATTAAAATAGATAAGGATTAATAAGTGAAAAAAATTTTATTTTTGATTTATGTAGCTGTAAGCTTATCTTATGGGGATGAGTTTACAAAAGAAAATGAATTTACAAATGAAGATGATTTTTTTTATAATAAAGAATATACGAAGTGTGAAGATGTAGCTACATCAAATATTTATGAAAAAGAGTTTAAGGCCTATGATAAAAAAGATTTTGGACTTGATAGTTTTGTTGGACTTGCATTAGGTGTAATTGCTGGAAGTCAAGTTGGAGATGGTAGTGGTAAAGAAGCTGCTGCTGTTGCAGGAGGTGTTATTGGTTTATCAATAGCAAATAGTTTAAGAGAAGACAATACTTTTAGATATAACTACGATTCTTGTGGTAATAGTACTTCAAAAAGTGATAAGACTAAGAGTTTAGCTCAATAGTCTTGTCACTGTTTGTTGATTTATATTGTTTGATTGAGCAGCTCCAAATGCTCCTATTTGAGCTAAAATATTTTGTTTTGAAAAACTAGCAACCTCTGCTGCAAAATCAGTATTAAACACATCAGCAGCACCTAAAGTAGAGTTGCTTTGACTTAATAAATTTCTTGTACTACTTTCAAGTTGATTTTGTACAGAAGCAAATTCTGATTTTATATCATTTAGATCATTTATTGCCGTGTCTAAAGTATCAAGATATGATCTAGCATCATCTGATGTAAAACTATTTGGATCTTCATTTAAAAGAGAATCCAAATTTAAGCCTTGAGTATTTGATTGAACACTATTTGTTTGAATTGGTGTTCCTTCTTCATCAGAAGTTTGGAATTGTAAAACTTGACTTTTTCCTTGATTTTCAGAACTATTTTGAAGTAAGGTATTTCCATGATAAACTCCTTATACTATGATTTTATAGCTATTAATATTAATTTAAGATTAAACATATTGTTAATTAGAAAATGAGGCTATATTGATATAATTAAAAATTAATAAGGTATAGAATGAATTTACAAACACAATTAAATGAAATAATCAATGTTATAAATAATAATGACTTTGTAAGAGCCCATGACTTATTTGAAGACTTATGGAGAAAATATAAAAATGATGAAAAGACAAGAAAAGAGTCTTTTATTTTAAAAGCTTTTGTAAATGGTACTGTATGTATTGAACTTTATAAAATGAAACGTATAAATCATAGTATAAATGTTTGGAGTACTTATAAAAAATATGAATATCTAATTGATGAATTTAAAACAATAAATAGTACAAAATATCAAGAAATAAAACAATTAATATATAAGAAAAGAGAAGAGTTTATAAAGTGATAATATTAGATTTTGAAACAAATACACATAATATTGGTGATGTAATAGAAGTAGCAGCTGTAAAACTTGATATAGTTGAAAATAGTTTTAAAATTGTAGATAAATTTCATAGGTATTATTTATCAAGATATCCAGTGAATTTTTATTCTTATGCTGTTCATAGATTAACACCTGAGTTAATAAAAGATTATAGAAAAGATAAAGATTATCCTTCATATTTCAATGAAGATGAGGATTTTAAAGAGTTTTGCTATGAAGCAAAAACTTTAGTAGCTCATAATATTAGTTTTGAATTAAGACATATAGATAAACTTGCGAATTTTCAAAAACATATATGTACTATGAAAGATAATAAACATTTAGTTAAATCTTTAAATAGTAAAGGTAATATTAAAAATCCAAGTTTAGATGAAGTTTGCGAGTTTTATGGGATTGATTTTGATGAAAACTCACATCATAGTGCAACTTATGATGTAAGTAAAACCTTTGAAGTTTTAAAAAAAATGGGAATTTTAAAAAGTAATTAATTACTTTCTAAAATTTCTATTTGAATCTCTTTTTGTAGTTTTTCTTTTTTTCTTTTTTGCAGGCTGTTTTGTGGATGTAGATTTACTTACAGCTTTTTTCTGACTAAGTTTTTGTTTAGGTCTTGGTTTAAGTCCTCTTGGTTTTTTTTCTGTTGGTTCAAAGTCTTCAATAATATCTTTTTTCAAGTCTAAAATTAAGTCTTTTTCAATTTTCATCATCATTTTATAGTCTTTGATGCTTAAAAGTGTAATAGCAATACCTGCATTTCCTGCTCTTCCTGTTCTTCCTATTCTATGAGTATAGTCTGCAACTGTTTCAGGTAGTGAATAGTTTACAACTACAGGTAAAAGTTGAATATCGATACCTCTTGCTGCAATATCAGTTGCTACTAAAACTCTAATGTCTCCACTTTTAAATTTTCTTAAAGCTTTTGCTCTTGCTGTTTGTCTGATATCTCCATGAATACATGAAGCTTTTAATCCATCTAATTCTAAGTGTTCTACAAGTCCATCAGCTTCTTTTTTTGTATTTACAAAAACTAAAACCTGAGAGTAGTTTCTTGAACCAATAAGATATGATAGCAGTTCATTTTTTTTAATTTCATCAACTTTTACAACTTGTTGATCAATTACATCAACACTTGATCTTTGATTTGAAACTTCTATTACTGATGGAGTTTCTAAAAACTCTTTGGCAAGTTTTTTAACATTTTGATTTAATGTAGCAGAGAACATCATAATCTGTCTATTCATACTTGCATTTGAGAAGATTTTTTCAATATCTTCTAAAAATCCCATATCAAGCATAGTATCAACTTCATCTACAACAAGAGTTGTAACTGTTGATAAATTAACAGTTTTGTTCTTGATATGCTCTAGTAGTCTTCCTGGTGTTGCTACAATAATATCAACACCTTTTGCTATTTTTCTTTCTTGATCTTTTGATGAAACTCCACCAAAAACTACAGTTTTTCTAATATCTAAATATTTACTAAAATCTTCAATAGCTTTATTGATTTGATTTACAAGTTCTCTTGTTGGAGCTATAATTAAAGCTCTTAATGGATGTCCTTGATTATTTGTTTGATGTATTTCATCAATTATTGGTAGTACAAAAGCTGCTGTTTTACCTGAACCACTTTGAGCAGTTGCTATAATATCTTTTTTCTTTAGCGCAACGGGTATACTTTTCTTTTGAATTGGTGTTGGTTGTTCATAATTTAAATCTTCCAAGGCTTTAATAATACTTGGGTCTAAATTTAATGAATTAAATGCTTTGATGATAATTCCTTTAATATCTTTTTATAATCGCGATTATATCTAAAAATAGATAATTTTAATCAATATCTTTTTTAGGCGCACTGAAATGGTATCCTTGAGAATAATCAATATCTAATTGATTTACAACTCTTAAAATATCTTCATCTTCTACAAACTCAGCAATTGTTTTCATTTTCATTTTTTTAGCAAAATCAACAATAATTGATACAACCATTTTTGAGTCTTTATTTTTATGTATATCTTTTATCATAGAACCATCAATTTTTATATAATCTGCTTTTAGTTTTAATAAATATTCAAAATTAGAATACCCAGTTCCAAAATCATCAATAGCAATTTTTACACCATATCTTTTAACTTCTGAAATAAATCTTGATACCTCTTCAAAGTTTTCTATTGATTCAGATTCAACTATTTCAAATACTACTTGTGAACCTATTTGGTATTTTTCTAGCATTAAGAATATGTATGATTGTATATCTTCATTTAAAATATCATCTATTGTAAGATTAATAGAAAATTCATATTTACTATTTATAAATCTTTCAAAGCTTTTTTTAATTACCGTTTTTGTGATAATACTATAGTGTTTTGTTTTTTTAGCAATATTTAAAAAGAAAAAAGGTGATATAACTTTATCTTCTTCATCTATTAACCTAACTAAAGATTCGTATTTTTCAATTTCCCCTGATTTATTATTTATAATTGGTTGGAAAAATGGGACAATCTTATCTTTTTTTATAGCAATTTTTAAGTTTTTTGTCCATTTAATATTATTTTCATATATTTTATCTAAGCTATAGTCATCTTTATAAACTAAAATATCAATAGCATTCTTTTTTGCATGTTTTAATGCCATATTTGCAGTTGATAATATTTTTTGATTTTCTTCATAAGAAATTGCAGCTGTAATACTAATACTCATTTCTTCATTTTCTATTTTAAATAAAGTATTATTTATTTTTCTTATAAGTTTATAAACCTCCCCAAAAAAAGACTCTTTTTCATAATTTTCACTTAAATTGGCTATGATAGCAAATTCATCTGCTTGTGTTCTATATATAGATAAGTTTTTATTACTATTAAATCTATTTCTTAAAAAATCTGCTATTTCTATAATAAGCTTATCTCCAAAGAAGTGTCCATAAAAATCATTTATTTGTCTAAAATTATCAATATTTAAAAAACATAAAGCTGGAATATCAATATTTTTTATATCATTTATAAGTTTTGCTCTATTTTTCAGGTTTGTAAGTTTATCTGTATTTGCAGCTTTTTTAATTGTTTCTCTTTGTTCAACTAATTCTGTAATATCATATCTAAAAGCAATATATTTAGTAATGTTATTATTTTCATCTAGTAATGGTCTAATAATTAAATTTACCCAGTAATAAGTACCATCTTTTCTTTTATTTTTTATTGTACCTTTCCATGTTTTTTTATTTTGAATAGTTTCCCATAAATCTTTAAATACCTCTTTTGGTGTATCTGGATGTCTTACTATACTATGGGGTGAGCCAATAGCTTCTTTTTTTGTGTAACCTGATATTTTTACAAAATTATTGTTTACATAAGTTATTTTCCCATTTATATCTGATTTACTTACAATAGCAGCATCATCCATAATAGATTGGTAACTATTTAAAAAAGCTATATTTTTTTCTAAATGATTTGATAAAATCTCAAAGTCACTTGTAATAATTTGTATTTCGTCTTTATTTTTACTATTTTGTAAAGAGTTTATAGAAATAGGTAACTTTACTTTCTTTTTTATATCTTTTATCATATCTTGAAGATTATTTATTGGTTTTAAGATATATTTATTCGTAAATAGAAATGATAAAAATAATGTTGCACTTAAAATAAGTAACCAAATATAAATAATAGTTTTTATAGTGCTTTCAACTTTTTCATTGATAATTTTTTTATTTAATATATTTAGTAAAAATACATTGTTTTTATCTTTTAAGAAAGTAACTTTTTTTATAGAATAATCTTTTGATTTTTTGATCTTATCAAGCTCTTTTTTGTTTAAATTTTTTGTAAAAATATAATGGCCATTTTCAAGTTGTATAATTATTTGATTAATAAAGTTTTCTTTCAAATTATTTAATAAAGTTGAATTAATATCAAAACACATCTTAATATAGCCAACAGTTTTATTATCTACATAAACTTTTGATAAATAACAGTTTTCAATAGAGTTATTTCTTGAAATATATTTAAATTTATTAAGTTCTAAACCTTTAATACTAATTGCTTTAGGTAGTTCTTTATCTTGAGAATTTAGCTTATTAACAAATATTTTTTTACCATTTTTATATGAAGTATATCCTAGAAGTCTTTTGTCTTGCATCTTTGAATTTACTAAAACTAAGTTTTTATCATTATCAAAAATTTTTACTGATATACCTTCTTTTAAACTAATCCATTGTGAAGATAAATCTAATAGTTTTTCTTTTTCAAAATCAAATACTACATTTGAATAATTAGCTGGATTTTGATAATTTGAAATAAGATTTAATGTAAGTTTTAAATCTTCATTTTTTGAGATATTTTGAGATAGATTTTTTATTTGTTCTTTTTTTTGAGTTAAAAATAACTTGAAAATTTTTCTATCATGTTTTATGCTTAAGATAGCTTGCTCTTCAAAAACTGCATTTATGTTTTTGTAGTAAACAATACCACTTAGAAGTAAACTAAGTGAAGAAATCGAAAATATTAATATAAATAATTTATTCCTTAACAATAATATCCTTTAAAATAATGGTTCAATTTTATGTACATTTTCTTTTGTAACTTTAATAGTGTTTAAATTTATGTTTTTTGCTACTTTTTTATTATTTATTATATCTATAATTGCATGAATACCTTCTTTAGCAGATGTTTGATAGACAAAGCTTGCATATTGTTGACCCGAAGTTATAGCATTTTTTGCACTTTTTATATAATCAATACCAACCATAGGAATATTTATTTTTTTATTATATTTTTTCATAACTTTTCTAACACCTTCTAGCATACTATCACTATGAGAAAATATGGCATCAAATTTAATATTATTATTGTAAATATCTTCCATAACATTAATTGCATTAGCTCTTAAGAAGTTTGCATTTCTTTTTATAATATTTATGTTTGGATATTTTCTTATTATCTCTTCAAAACCCTTAGTTCTTTCTTGTGTTGATGAAGCAGATTTAATTCCTTGAAGTTCTAAAATTGTACCTTTGTAGTCTAATTCTTTTGCTAGAAGTTCTCCTGCTTCTTGTCCAATTTTTTTATTATTTGGAGCAATAAAGGTTGTATAGTTATTACTATTAACAGTTCTACTTAGAAGTATTACTTTTATTCCTTTGTCAATTGCTTTTTTTAAAACAAGACTAGTAATATTTGACTCTATAGGACTTGTGATAATAAAATCAACATTTTGTTCAATAAAATATTCAATATCTCTTATTTGTTTTGTTATTTTTGCATTTGCACTTCGTACTAGTAGTTTTAAATTTTTATATTTTTTTACTTCATTTCTAAGCTCATTTGTTTGTGCTAATCTCCAGTCATTTTTTAAAGTGTCTTGTGCAAAGCCTATAATATACTCTTTTGCTTCTATATTTAAAGACAATAAAAAAAACAAAGATATTTTTATAATTTTTGAAAACAATACTAATCCTTATATTTTCTTGCTATAAGTTAAAATTATATTCTATTTAAACTTAAATGACTTATTAAATGTTATTTTGGTATAAATATAGATATTACCTATATTTTAGGAGTTTACATGGCAAAACGAATTCTTTATCCTTTGATGTTGATATTTTTAGTATATTTGTTGTTTTCAAATGAAGATGCAAAAGTTATTATTTCAGGTGTTGCGATTTTTTTAATTGGAATGGTTTTTATGGAAGATGGTTTTAAACTATTTAGTGGAGGTATACTAGAAAAAGTTATTCAAAAAAGTACTAGTAGTATTCCACGTGCAATAGGAACAGGCTTTTTATCGACATCAATAGTTCAAAGTTCTTCTTTAGTTTCAGTAATAGTAATATCTTTTTTAAGTGCAGGATTGATAAGTTTAAGTGGTGCAATTGGTATTGTTTTTGGATCTAATATAGGTACTACTACAACGGCTTGGATTGTATCTAGTTTTGGTGTCAAAATAAAAATATCAGCTTATGCTATGCCAATGATTATTTTTGGTGTTTTATTTAGATTTTCAAAATCAGATACTTTAAAAGGTTTTGGAAATGTTCTAGTTGGTTTAGGCTTTGTATTTTTAGGTATTTCTTATATGAAAGATGGTTTTGAAACTCTAAAAGCTGCTCTTGATTTATCACAATTTGCCATAGAAGGTTATTTAGGAATTGTAGTTTATATTGCTTTAGGTGCAATTGCCACTATTGTTATTCAATCAAGTAGTGCTACAATGGCTTTAATTATCACAGCTTTAGCAACAGGACAAATTATATATATAAATGCCCTTGAACTTGCTATTGGAGCAAATATTGGTACTACAGTTACAGCAGTAATTGCTGCTTTAGCTTCTAACTCAAATGGAAAAAGATTAGCCGTTGCCCACTTTATTTTTAATATAACCACAGGAATTATTGCTATAGTTTTTTTATATCAACTTGCTGATATAGTAGATTTCTTAGCTAGTAAACTTTTAATAGCACAAGAAAATTATAGTATGAAACTTGCATTATTTCATACCATATTTAATATTATTGGAGTTTTAGTAGTTTCACCTTTTACATATAAGTTAGAGAATTTTTTAAAAGGCTTATTTAAAAATGAAAAAACATCAAAATCAAAACCTAAGTTTTTGGATATAGGTTTAACAAAAATTCCAGATGCTGCTTTAATTGGTATAAAAAAAGAGATTTTTCATCTTTATGAAAATGCACAAGAAGTGTTATCTCATGGTATTTATTTACACAGGCATAACTATAGAGGTGTTCATGTGGATACTTTAAGTAAAATTGTAAAAAATTCGAAACTTGATATTAATACTGATGTTAATCTTTTTTATACAAATAAAATCAAAAGTTTATATGGAGAAATAGTAAAGTTTGCTGCTTATGCCCAAGAAAGTATGGATGAAAAAGATAAACAAAGGGTTTATGATTTAAAAATTGCTGCAAGAAATATTGTTGAATCTACAAAAGATATAAGAGATTTACATAAAAATATTACTATTTATTTAAAATCAAAAAATGAATATATTAAAGAAGAGTATAATGATATAAGGCTAAGTATTGTAACTGTATTGAAAACAATCTATGATATAAAAGATGAAACAGATGAAATAGAGATTTTATCAGCATTAGAAGTATTAAAAGATAGTTTAAAACATTTAGATATTTTGAGAACACAAAAAATAGATGAATTAATTAGAGAGGATAAAATTGATAAAAAAATGGCAACATCTTTAATCAATGATGCATCTTTTGCCCATGATATTTCTAAAAACATAATTGAAGCAATGAGTATTTTACTTATAGATAGTAAAGACATCCAAGAATTAGGAGAGAAAATATGAAAGTAGAAAAAATATTTGATGAAATAAAAGATTTATATGATTTATCTTTAGGCACTACAAATTTTAGAGAGAAAAAAAGAGATATAAAAAAAGAAATTGAATCTAAAATTTATAAAACAAAAAAAGAATTAAAAAATCAACACTCTAAGAAACAAAAAGAAAAATTAGAAAAAAAATTAGAAATATTAAAAAAATTAAAGAAAAAAGTAAAGTAGTATAAACTTTTTAATATAATAACTCTATGACAAACTTTCCTATAAATGAAGTAATACCTCAAATAAAAGAGGTATTACAAAAAAAATCAAATCTTATTATTGAAGCACCTGCTGGAGCTGGTAAAAGTACTATTGTTCCTATTAGTTTATTAAATGAATCTTGGATTGAAGATAAAATGATTATTGTTTTACAACCAAGAAGGGTTGCTGCTATTGCAGTTGCTACACAAATGGCTTATCTTTTAGGTGAAGAAGTAGGGCAAACTATTGGTTATCAAATCAAATTACAAAAAAAGAAAAGTCAAAAAACTAAGATACTAGTTGTAACAGAAGGGATTTTAACTAGAATGTTACAAACTGATCAAGCTTTAGAGAATTGTGCTTGTTTAATTTTTGATGAATTTCATGAAAGAAGTATCAATAGTGATTTAGGTTTAGCTCTTAGTTTGCAGTCTCAAGAATTAATAAGAGAAGATTTGAAAATAATTTTAATGTCTGCAACTTTTCAAACAGATATTTTACAAAATATTTTAACTAATTTTGAATTTATAAAAAGTCAAGGAAGAATGTATGAAGTTGAAGATATTTATCTTCCTTTGGATATAAAACATCCTTCATTAAATCAATTAGATGAACTTTTATCAAAGTACGTCTTAAAAGCTTTAGAAGATAATGAAGGGGATATTTTAGTATTTCTTGCTGGATTTAAAGAAATAGATAATTTAAAGAGGCTTTTAGAAAATAGTTTAAGTGAAGATATTTTAATAACACCACTTCATTCAAGTTTATCACAAAAAGAACAAAATCTCGCTATAAATAAAAATAAAAAAAGAAAAGTGATTTTATCTACAAATATAGCCCAAACTTCAATTACTATTCAAGGTGTTAAAGTAGTAATTGATTCAGGTTTAGAAAAGCTTTTAAGATATGATTATAATACTGGAATGAATCATTTAGAATACTCTTTTATTTGTGAAGATAGTTCTATTCAAAGAGCTGGTAGAGCTGGAAGGTTAAGTGAGGGTGTTTGTTATAAACTTTGGCATAAAAAAAGAATATTAAATCCAAGCACAACTCCAGAAATTTTAAGACTTGATTTAAGCTCTTTTCTTTTAGATACTGCACTTTGGGGTGTAAATAATTTAGAAGAGTTAACTTTATTAGATAAACCTAAAAAAGAGTTACAAAATGCTTCTAAAAAACTTTTAAAAAGTTTAGAATTACTTGATAAAAACGAAAATATCACTGATTTAGGAAAAGATGTTTTATCTTTGGGTATTCATCCAAGACTTGGGTTTATGATACTAAAAGCAAATAGTTTAGGTTTTGCAAAAGAAGCTTGTATTGTAGCTTCACTTTTAATTGAAAATGATGTTTTACAAAATAATACAAAAGATTTTATGACAAGGTTTGAGGCTGTAAATGAACAAAGTCATTTAAATAGTGTGAATATAACTAGACTAAAAATTGTAAAAAAACAAGCTAATATGTTTTTTTCAAGACTTCAAAATTTAAAAGAAATAAAAAAGCAAGAAAGGTTTGATAAAAAGCTTTTAGGAATCATACTACTATTTGCATATCCTGATAGACTAGCTAAGAAAAGAGAAAATAGTGACAATATTTATGCTTTAAGTAACAAAAAAGCTGCAATACTAGAAGATGAAACTCTTCAAAGAAGTGAGTATATAGTAGTTTGTAATTTAAGTGCTAAACAAACAAACTCTTATGTAAATCAAGCTCTTAGTGTAGATTTGAAAGAAGTTAAAAAATATTTGTCTAATCATCTAAAAACTACTATCCAAACAATTAATAAAGATAGTTTTGAATTATATGAAATATTAAAGTTTGAAGAGCTTGTAATCTCTTATAAAAAAACTTCAAATATATCAAAAGAAGATTATCTTCAAGCGCTTTTAGATTTTATAAAAACAAAAGGTGTAAAAGAGGTTTTAACTTTTGATAAAAAAGCAATATCTTTACAAAATAGAGTGAATTTTTATAATAAAGCACAAAAACAAAATTATAAATGTGATTTAGAATTAGATGATTTTTCAGATGAAAGTTTGAGTAAAGATGTAGATATTTGGTTAAAACCTTATTTAAATAATATAAGAAAATTAGAAGAATTAAAAAAGCTTGATATTTATACGATTCTAGTATCAAGCATAGAATATGACATTTTAAAGGATTTAGAAAGACTTTTACCTACACATTTTACTGTTCCAAGTGGTTCTAAAATAAAAATAGAGTATTCGCAAGATTTAACGGCAATTTTAGCTGTAAAAATACAAGAAGTTTTCTCTTTAAATACTAGCCCTAAAATTTTGGATAATCAAATACCTTTAACTATACATCTTCTAAGCCCTGCAAGTAGACCTATTCAAATAACTCAAGATTTAAAAAGTTTTTGGAATAACTCTTATGATGAAGTAAGAAAAGAGTTAAGAGGAAAATACAAAAAACATTATTGGCCTCAAAACCCTTATGAAGCCGTGCCTACGAATAAAATAAAGAAAAATATGTAGTATGAACTGATATATAAATACTATTAATTAATTCTTTTTTATTATAAAATAAATAAAAAAAAGGATTTATTATGAAATTAGGGGTATCAGCTTGTCTAATGGGGAGCATGTGTAGATATGATGGGACTAATTCAAAAGATGGTTTTATAGTAAATACCTTAGGTACTTATTTTGATTTTGAGCCATACTGTCCTGAAGCAGAGGTTTTTGGAACACCAAGACCAACAATAAGATTAGTTGAAAGAAATAATGAAATAAGAGTTGTAACTACTTACGATAAAGAAGATTTAACTGATACTTTAGATGAATCATGTGAAAAAAATGCAAATAGGATAGAAAATGATTATTTGTGTGGTTTTATTTTAAAAGCTAGTTCACCTACTTGTGGTTTAGAGAGAGTTAAAGTTTACAAAGAAATAAATGCACCAAGTGAAAAAAAAGGTGTTGGAAGGTTTGCTGCTAAGATAAAAGAAAAGTACCCTTACTTACCCATAGAAGAGGAGGGTCGACTAAAAGATGCTTGGCTTAGAGAAAATTTTTTGATGCAGATATTTGCATACAAAAACTTACATGAATTTATAGATAGTAAGCCAGAGTTTAAAGATTTAGTTCAATTCCACACAGATTATAAATATCTGATTTATGCAAAATCAACTAAAGCATATAAAGAACTTGGAAACATAGTAGCAAATCATGATAAAAAAGATGTTGAAGATATTCTAAGAGACTATAAATTGGCTTTTTTGAAAGCTATAAATGAAAAAGGGAATATCAAAAAAACATATAATGTACTCTTACATATCTTTGGGTATTTTAAAAAGCTTATTTCAAAAGAAGAGAAAGAAGAAATTTTAGAATCAATTGAAGATTATAGACAAAAATTAATTCCTTTAATCGCAGTAATTAAAATCATTAATGTTTATACTAGAAGATTTGATGTTACTTATTTAAAAACACAGGTATTCTTAAATCCATATCCAAAAGAGTTAGCTTTAAGATCTGATTTAAAGGCATATAAGTAATGAAACAAGTATTATGGTTTAGAAGAGATTTAAGAATAACTAATAGTGCAATACTTTCTAAAGCAAAAGATGAAGTGTTGCCTATTTTTATTTTTGATACAAATATTTTAAGCTCACTTGAAAAAGATGATAAAAGAGTGAGTTTTATATATAAATCAGTCTTAGAGTTAAAAGATAAATTAAAAAGTATAGGTCTTAATTTAGCAGTTTTTTATGGAAAACCTTTAGAGATTTTCTCAAAGCTTAAGGATTTAGGTTTTGATGAAGTTTTATGTTCATCTGATTTTGATTTTTATGCAAAGAAAAGGGATGAGGAAGTACAAAAATTAATACCTCTTAAAAAATATAGTGATTCATATATTATTAAACCTTGGAATGCCTTAAAAAAAGATGGCACACCTTACAAAGTATTTACACCTTTTTATAAAAATCTCTCTTTTCTTTGGGAAAGTGATGCCTTAGAAGAGTTTAAAGCAAATAGAGATTTAAAGCTTTTTTCTTATGATTATAAGCAAATTCCAACTTTAAAACAAATGGGTTTTGAGACAGCTGAATTACCAGAGTTTTTAAAAAAAAGTGCTGATGAATTAATAAATGAATTTTCGTTAAAAATTGATAATTATGAAAAAAATAGAGATATTTTTTATAAAAGTGCAACTTCATCTTTAGCTGTGCATTTAAGATTTGGACTAATTTCTCCTGTTGAGGTTTTTAACAAAATCAAAAAACTAAAGAATGCAAATATTGAATTTTTTATAAGAGAACTTTTTTGGAGAGAATTTTATAACTATATTCTTTTTCATTTTCCTAAAAGTGAGTTTGAAAACTTCAATGGTTTAGAAGTTTCTTGGAATCAAAATGAAGAAGATTTTGAAAAATGGTGTGAAGGTAAAACAGGAGTACCTTTAATAGATGCAGCAATGATTCATTTTAATAAAACAGGAACAATGCATAATAGATTAAGAATGATTGTATCTTCTTTTTTAACAAAAAATCTTTTGATTGATTGGAAAAAAGGAGAGAGGTATTTCGCCTCTAAGCTTTTGGATTATGATGCAAGTTCAAATATAGGTTCATGGCAATGGGCAGCTAGTACAGGTGCTGATAGTGTTCCGTATTTTAGAATTTTTAATCCTTACACTCAAAGTGCAAAATTTGATAAAGAAGGATTATTTATAAAAAGTGTAATGCCAAAATTTAAAGATATTGATCCTAAATTATTCCATAAAGAAGGTGCTTTATCAAACAGTTTATTTGTGGATTATATAAAACCTATAGTTTCTATTGAATTTTCAAGAAAAAGAGCCTTAGAATCTTTCAAAGGAGCCAAAAATGAAAAAGCTTGATATCGCTGTAGTTGGTTCTGGAATAGGGGGTAGTTTAATAGCTTCACTAAATAGTGATAAAAATTTAGTACTATTTGAAAGGGATAGAAATCTTGGTGGTTGTGCAAGTACTTTTAAAAGATTTGGAAGCTATTTTAATGCAGGAGCAACTACTTTTGTGGGTTATGAAAAAAATCATCCTATAAAAGAGATTTTTGATAAAATTGATTTTAAACCAGATTTATTAAAAAGTCAAGTTGCTATTAGAACTGTTCAAAATAAAAAGATTTTAGATAGAACAAAAGATTTTGATAAGTTTTTAGAAGATATAAATAAAATTTATCCAAATAAAAACAATGAGGTTTTTTGGAAAAAACTAAAACAAATTGATGAAAAATTTTGGAATTTAAAAAAACTTTACTTTGCAAAGTATAGTTTAAAGGCTTATATAAAAAGTGCTATTTTTGTAGCTGAACTTTTAAAAGAGTTTAAGTTTGATATCTTTAAAAGTGCAAAAGGCTTTATAAAAGAAACTTTAGGTGATATAAGTGATGAGTATCAAAATTTTATAGATGCTCAATTGTTTATTACAGTTCAAACAACTTCAAAAAATATTCCTTTATTATCAATGGCATTGGGATTATCCTATCCTTTTCATGATGTTTACTATGTAAATAAAGGAATGGGACATATTTTTGATGGGATATTAAAAAGTGTAAATACTCACACTAAAGAGGAAGTATTAAAAATAATAAGAAAAAATAATGAGTATTTAATTCGAACAAATAAAGATGAGTATTTAAGTAAAAACATTATTTTAAACTCTACAGTATTTGATAGTAGTAGTTTTTTTGAAGATGAAAAAATAAAAAACTATTATAATTCTTTTAAGTTCAATGATCAAAGTGCTTTTGTTGTATATTTAAAATTAGATATAAAGCCAGAGCTTATACATCATTATCAAATTATTTTAGATAAAAATATTCCAAATTGTATTTCAAACTCTTTTTTTGTATCATTTTCTGATGTGAATGATGAGGTATTAAGTAAAAAAGGTTTAAGTGTAACTATTTCAACACATACAAAAGCTAATTTATGGAAAGAATTTAATACAAAAGAGTATGAAAATAAAAAATTTGAAACAATGACTTATATTATAGAAGAGTTTTTAAATAATTTTGATATGATAAATAAAAACAATATTAAATCATTTTTTAGTGCAACATCTACTACTTTTAATAGTTATATAAATAGATTTAATTGTGGTGGTAGTGCTATTAGTATAAAAAATGCTTTTAGTCTTCCTTCTTGTAAAACACCTTTTAAAGGGCTTTATAATGTAGGAGATACAGTTTTTGCAGGACAAGGTTGGCCTGGTGTTGCTTTGGGTGTACAGGTTTTAAATAAGGAGTTAAATGAAGAGTTTCGAACTTAAAGTATCTTTTCAAGACTGGCTTTATATAATTGTAATTGCTGCATTTTTTGGATTTTTAATCTCTTTAGTTTTTTATTTTTTAAATGAAAATTTACAAAGAGCATCAACTATAATTTTTAGTACTTTTAGTGCTATTAATATTTCTATATTTGCTTCTGTTTTAATAACTATTTCAAATAATTTTATTCTTCCTAAAGTAAGTAAGCAGTTTTGGTACTTAATAAGTTTTGCTTTCTCTTTTTTATCAGGGGCTTTAGGTTTTTTATTTTCTTATATTTTCTTTTCAAAATTTAATATAAAAATAGTAGATTTTATTGAACCTTATGCAACGTATATTGGTATTACAATAGGTTTTCTTACTTTTTTAATAGGGCTTATTTTACATCAGTTTATTTCAATGAAGTATAAAAATGAATCAATAAAAAGTGAAATTTTGGAGACAAAACTAAAGGCTTTAGAGAGTGAATTAAATCCACACTTTTTATTTAATGCTTTAAACTCTATTAGTGAACTTATTTATATTGATAAGAAAAAAGCCGAACAATCAGTAATTAATGTATCAAAATTTTTACGAAATGCAATTTATACACAAAGCTTAATTAGTTGTGAAAATGAGCTTGAAATGGTTAAAACTTATGTAAATATAGAAAATACAAGATTTGAAGACAAGATAAAACTTTTTATTACCTCAGATAATTCTAGTATGAAAAAATATATACCAAAATTCTCTATTCAGCTTTTAGTTGAAAATGCAATAAAACACGGCTATAGAGGAATTGATTTAAATATTTTTATAGAAATTAAGCAAGATAGAATTGAAGTTTGTAATGATGGGAAAGTAAGTGATAATGTAAATTATGGAACTGGTTTAAAAAATCTTGATAAAAGACTACAGTTATTAGAAATAGGTAGTTTAGATTATGAAATAGAAGATAAAATGAAGTTTATTATAAGGTTAAATAATGAAAATATTGATAGTTGATGATGAAAATTTAGCAATTAGTAGATTAAAAAGGTTGTTAAATGAAGAGGGTTTAGAGGATATTACAAGTTTTACAAATCCTTATGAAGCTTTAAAACAATGTACAAAAGCAAAATATGATGCTGTTTTTTTAGATATTTCAATGCCTGAAATTACAGGTTTAGAATTAGCTAATAAAATATTAGAGCTAGAACCAAAAACTTTTGTAGTATTTCAAACAGCTTATGATGAGTATGCACTTGAAGCCTATAAAAATGGTGGAATGGGTTATTTATTAAAACCAATTGATAGTGAAGCTTTAAAAAATGAATTGAAGAAAATTGAAACTTATACACAAAACTCTATAAATAAAATGCAAGATAAGAAGATTATTGCCAAAAGAGGGGACAAAATATATTTAATTGATTTGGATGATATCTATTATATAAGAGCAGATTTAGATGAAGTTATCATAAAAATAAAAGAAACAGATGCTTATGTGCGGAAAAAAATTGGAGACTTAGAAAAGCTGTTATCAAATAAAAACTTTTTTAGAGTACATAGGTCTTATATTGTAAATGTAGACAAAATTAAATCAATGCAAAGTGTGGAACAATCAAAACTTCAAATCTCATTTGATGATATTGATGAAGTAGTAACATCCTCAAAAGATGGAGCAAAAGAGTTTAGGGAGTATTTAGAGAGAAGATTGTTATAAGTTAACATTTTCTATATATTAAATATTTTATTTGAATGTTAAAATTTAAATAAAAAGGAGATTATTATGAAAGAGTTTGAGAAAAGTACACTGATTAAATGTAGTGTTGAAGAACTTTTTGATTTTCATACAGATACAAATAACTTAAAAGCAATAACTCCACCTAATATAAAAGTTGAACTTCTTACGCCTAATTTTAAAGCTCAAGAAGGAGAAATACTTAAAATTAAAAGTATAAAAAATTTTATTCCTATTAATTGGACTGTAAAAATACAGAAACTTCAAAGACCTAATATTTTGGTTGATGTAGCTTTAAAATCTCCTTTTAAATATTGGGAACACCAACATATTTTTATTGAACATGAGAATTTTACTGAGTTAAAAGATATAGTAAGTTATGAAATGCCTTTTGGAATAATAGGCGATTTTTTTGAACCATTTGTATATAATGATTTATCAAAGATGTTTGAATATAGACATGAAATAACAAAAAAATTACTTGAAAAAAATTAGATTAAAGATTTATTTTCATTAAAACTTAATTGGTTATAATAATCAAAAATAATTTGGGAAAATAATTTGAAAAAAATACTAATAGTAGATAATTCTAAATTAATTATTAATGTTCTAGAAGAACTGTTTTTAGAAAAAAATAATTTTGAAATATATAAAGCAAATAGTTTACAAGAAGTTGAAACTTTAATTTTATCTAATGACTTTTTTTTAGCTATTTCAAACCTTGTATTGCCAGATGCTTTAAATGGGGAATTACTAGAAACTTTTAAGAAAGCGAATGTGCCAACTATTGTTTTAAGTTCTAAAATTGATGATAATTTTATGAAAACAATTGATAGTTTAAATATTCTTGATTATATTTCAAAAGACTCTATCCACGGTCTTCAGCAAGTTGTAGAATTAGCAGAACTTATTTTATATATTGAAAAAACAGAAATTTTAGTTGTTGAAGATTCTAAAGTTGTTGCTGCACAAATCAAATCTATTTTAGAAACACTTTTATTAAAAGTTAAAACAGTATGTGATGGTGATGAAGCATTAAAAGAATTAAAAAATAATAAAAATATATCAATGGTAATAAGTGATTTTAATATGCCAAATATGGATGGATTAGAATTGACAAGGTATATTAGAAAAGACAAGCAAATTGATTATTTACCAATAATTATAATTAGTTCTATTGATAGTACAAAAGAAAAGATTAAATTATTCAAAAATGGTGTAAATGATTTTTTAACCAAACCTATTTTAATTGAAGAATTAAAATCAAAAGTATTAAATACTTTTTTAAATACTAAAAAAATAGAAGATATTGAAAGCTTTAATGAAATTTTTAGTAAAAATATTATTTCTTCTTCAACTGATAAAAATGGAATAATACAAACTGTCTCAGCAGCATTTTGTGAAATATCAGGATATTCTAAAGATGAATTAATTGGTGAAAATCATAATATATTAAAACATCCAGATATGCCAGATTCATTGTATTCTGAACTTTGGAAAACAATCAAGTCCGGACAATCATGGAAAGGTGAAATTAAAAATCTTAAAAAAGATGGTTCATCTTATTGGGTAAAAGCTGTGATAGAACCAAAGTTTAATAAAAGTGGCGAAATTATAGGTTACTTTGCTATTAGAGAAGATATTACTGATAAAAAAAGAATTTATGAATTATCAATAACTGATGGATTAACTTCTTTATTTAATAGAAGGTACTTCAATGATACAGCAGATAATTTTGTACTTAAAACAGTTAGAAACAACAATGTTTTTGCCTTTGTTTTACTTGATATAGATAACTTCAAAAAGTATAATGATACTTATGGACACCAAGATGGAGATGATGTTTTAATAAATGTTTCAGCTTGTTTAAAAGATACTTTCAAAAGAGATGATGATCAAGTATTTAGATTAGGTGGAGAAGAGTTTGGGATTTTGTTAAATGCCAAAACTAAATTAAATATAATGGATTTAGTTGAAGAAGCAAGAGATAATATTGAAAAATTAAATATTAAACATGAAAAAAATCCTCCATTAAATGTTGTAACTGCATCTTTTGGAACAGTTATAATAACTATAAGTGAAAATAAAAATATGAAGATAGAAGATATTTATAAAAAAGCTGATGATCAACTATATAAAGCAAAAGAAAATGGTAGAAATAGAATTGAGTATTTAGAACTTTAAGTTTCTAAATACTTTTTTATTTTATTGGTAAGCTTATTATAAAACAAGCTCCTTTGTAGTTATGATTTTCAAAAGAGAAGTAGTTATTTTTTACTGTGATTTTCCCTTTTATACTTTTTTCAATTATCTGTTTACTCATATATAGTCCTATCCCTGAACCACCTTTGTCTTTTTTTGTAGTGAAATGATTATCAAATACTTTATTGATATACTTTTCATTTATCCCATTAGCATTATCTTGTATTTCTATAATTAGATAGTTGTTTTCTTTTTTAGTATTAATAAGTAAAACTCTTTTTTTATCTTTCTCTAGCTTTATGAGTTCTTCTTTTGCATTTTTAAGTATATTGATTAATACTTGAAGTAATTCATTCTCATAAGAGTACAACTCTATATCTTCAATATTTTGAATGATTTGAATATTGTTATTATTAAATTCAGACTTAATTAATTTAAAAGTTTTTTCAAATGATTTTCTTATACTAAAAGATTTTAATTCTTTTTCAGGATTAAAAAAGTTTCTAAAATCATCTATAGTATGACTAAGATTTTTAACAGACAGATTTATTGCTTCTATTGCTTCTTCTATTTCTTTTTGTGAAAAGTTATTATATTTTTGATTTAATTCAAGTAATCCATTTGAAGTACTTATTAAACTTAAAGGTTGTTTCCATTGGTGTGCAATGTTATTTATCATCTCTCCCATAGTTGCCATTTTTGATTGTTGTACTAATAGGTTTTCCTTTTCAATCAAGTTATTTGTTTGTTTAATTAAATCATTTTCATAGGCTATAAACATTTTAGATATTAATTTACTTATATAAAATGAAATTATTATAAAAATTATAGTTAATAAGAGACTAACAATTATTATTTTTTTAATAATATTATTATTTGATGCAATTAAATCTTTTTTTGCTTCTTCAATATTTTTGTTCAAATCATCAAAGTAAAAACCTGTACCAATAACCCAACCCCAATCTTCAAATGTTTTGATATATGATATTTTGTTAGTTGAAGTTAAATTTAATGAGGGTTTTATTGTTGATTTGTAATTAATAAACCCTTCCTTATATTTTTTTGCAAAATCTAATATATTTTTGATTGTATAAACACCATCTTTATTTTTTTTATTTAAACCATTTTTATATAAAAAAGTCTTTTCATAATGGGATAAAATATTACCTTTTAAATCTAACATAAAAATATAGCCATTTTTAGAATATCTTATACTTTGTATAAATTTTAATATATCTTTTTTAAGTTCTTCTTCAAAGTCTTCTATGTACTCACCTGTTCCAATAGCAACATTAAAAGGTTCAAAATATTTATAAAAGCTTATTTTCTTATAGGCTTCATTATCAGTTTTATTTTTAAACCAATAGTATGAGTCAAAAGCTTCTGTTTTATTTTTTATAGTTTTAGTAATTTTTTTTACAAACTTATATCCTTTTGTATCTTCAAATTCATAAAAATTTTTACCCTCTAGTTCTTTATTTAAAGGTTGTAAAAGTTTAACTCCTTTATGATTATCAATAAATATATATCCTCTTCCATTATTATAAATCATACCTTCTAGTGCATGTTTAATAGTTTTAAAAATATGTTCTTTTGAATGAATATGATCTTCTTGCGATTCATTTAAGTAAATATTTGTAGCTATTTGGTGAGCTTCATAAACTCTATTTTTAATTCTTTGTTTTAAAAGATTTTCTGAACTTTCTTTTTTAATCTTTATATATTTATATATTTTGTTAACTTCTTCTTTTATTCTTTCTTCATTCTGTTTTAGATAGTTTTTTTCTAGTTCTTTTATTTCATTATTAAAAAAGTTGTTTTTTTCATTTATCAGAATTATAGTGATACTTATAGATAAAAATAGTACAAAAAACAATGGGCCATATTTAATAATGTTCAAAATATTGTTTTTATTATTGAGTTTCAACATATTAAATTATATCTTAATAATACTTTATAAATCTGTATAAATTTTTCTCAATAGTTTATTTAATTTTTATAAATTAAACTATCTTTGCTTTTCTAAAAAAAAGAAGTTATAATTAAATTATGTAGTATCAAACTTAATTTCAAGGTATAAGATGAAAACTTCAACTTTAGAAAATATTAGTTTATTATATGTAGAAGATGATGATACAACAAGAGAAACAATAACAAGATTGCTTAAACTCTCAATGAAAAATGTTTATACCGTAACCAATGGTAAAGATGCATTAGCTTTCTTGAAAAAGAATGAAATAGATATCATTATCACAGATATTAAAATGTCAGAAATGAATGGTTTAGAATTTTCAAAAGTATTAAAAAATAATAATATAGAAATACCAATTATTGTTACTTCTGCTTATACTCAAACAGAATATTTACAAGAAGCTATTGAATTACATATAGAATCTTTTATGGAAAAACCTATTGATTTTAAAGATTTACAATTTAAGATAATAAAAATTGCAGAAAAAATAATTTCTACTAAAGAATTAAATAAAAAGAAAATAGAATTAGAACAATATAAAAAAGCTATAGAAATGACTAATTTAGTGTTTTCAATAGATTTAAAGGGAGAAGTTAAACATGTTTCTAAAAAGTTATTAGATTATTTAAAAGTATATTTAAAAGAGTTTGATTTTAGACATATTAAAGATATCCTTCCTTTTCAATATGTTGAGATGTTAATAAAAAAAGTTAAAAAATATAAAATTTTTACTAAAACTTTAGTAATTAAGGTTTTAGATAGATCATTTACTGTTAATCTTACTGCCTTTGCTTCTGAATTTGATAATCAAAATATCAAGACTATAAAAGTGCTACTAAAAGATTTATCTCCGGTAGTAAAAGAAAAAGATGAAATAATAAGAAATTTATCTATTGATTCAGTAACTAAACTTAAAAATAAGTATTCTTTATTGAAAAGATTGAGTAAGCTAGATACAAATAATATCGCTTTATTAGTAATAGATATTGATGATTATATGAAATATATTAAAATGTATGGTTATAGTATTTCAGATGATATTTTAAAAGAAGTAGCTAAAAAAATTGTAGCCTTTAGCTCTTATGAAGTCTATAAACTTGATTCTGATAAATTTGGTATTTTAATTATAGAAGAAAATAAAATAAAGAAAGTAAAACTAAAGGCTTTTTTAGAAGAGTTAATCGAATTTTTAGATAGTAATATTTTCAAAGTTTCTTCTCATTTAAATTTAGACTTAAGTTTTACAATAGGAGTAAGTTTAAATTTAAAAGGAGATTTGCTTGTTGAGGCTTTAATAGCTAAAGATATAGCTATTAGTAAAAAAGTTTCATATCTTTTCTTTGATGATATAAAAGATGTAAGAGAAAGTTTTTATAAAAATTTATTTGTTCAAAGAAAAATAAAAAAAGCTTTTGATAAAGACAATATCTTTCCTTATTTTCAACCTATTGTTGATAAAAATAAAAAGCTTATTAGATATGAAACCTTAGCTAGAGTATATGATGAAGAAGAAAATAGAGTTTTAACACCAGGGGAATTTTTAGATAATATTCAAAATTCAAAAAATTATACAAAATTTACAAAAAGAATAATTAGAAAGTCTTTTGAAAGTGCAAGTTTACTAGATAAAGCAATTTCAATAAATTTGTCTTTTGAAGATATTATAAATCCTGAAATTGTGGATTATATTGAGTATTGTGTAAAAGAGTATTCTATAAATTTAACTATTGAACTTCTAGAAAGTGAAGGTTTAAAAGATATAGAAAAAACAATTAGATTTTGTAATCTTATGAAAAGTTTTGGTGTAAAAATAGCAATTGATGATTTTGGTTCAGGGTATTCAAATTTTGAATACTTTTTTATTTTACCTATAGATATTGTAAAATTAGATGGGAGTTTAGTTAAAAAAGTTTCTGAGTATAAAGGATATATTTTATTAGAATCAATTATAAAATTTTGTAAAAAATCTGATATTCAAATTATTGCTGAATTTGTTGAAAATGAAAAGATATTTAATTTATTAGTTGATTTAGAAGTGGATTTATTTCAAGGATATTATTTCCAAAAACCATTACCTTTTGAGAAGATTATAAATGACTAAAAGAGTAGATTATTTAAAGCAATTTATATATCTTTTTATTTTAATTGGCACGTCTTTATCTATTTTAATTTTAGCAGTTACTTTTTTTGAACTAGAAAAATATAACAAAAAAGAGAGTTTAAAAAGTGCAAATACTGAAATTAAAGCAAAAATCAATGATTTTAATAAAAAGTATCAAGAATATAACAGTTTTTTAAGCTCTATAAAAAATAATTTGCTTTTCATTAATTATTTAGAAAATTCAAATTTTACAAATAAAAATAATTTAACATTTTTATTTACTGCATTAATGTCCCAAGAAAATGATGTTACACAGTTAAGATATCTTGATATTAATGGCAATGAGAAATTAAGATTAGAAAGAAAAGTAAAAAATGATATTATAAATGTAGTTTATGAAAAGAAGTTACAAAACAAATTTCATAGAGATTATTTTAAAGAAGTTCTTAGTTTAGAAAAAAATAGTGTTTATTTATCAAAAATTGATTTAAATATTGAATATAATAAGATTGAAATTCCTTATAAACCAGTCTGGCGATTTGCTATTCCTATATATTTAGATGATATAAAAAAAGGTGTTTTAATAGTAAATTTTTTTATGCAAGACTTTTTAGAAAAACTTCTTGAATCTTCTTTATTTGATGTCCATATTTTTGATCAAGATAAATACGTTTTAGTTAGTAGTAAAAATAAAAACTCTTGGTCACGGTATTTAGGTAAAAATAAAATAGATGAGAATCAAGAGTTTTTGATAAAAAAAGAACTATTTCATAATGAAGGCAAAGAAAAAATATATATGGCTTTCACTTTAAAAGAAAATACAATAGATTTTTATAAATACTTAAATACAGAATTAATATTTTTGATATTTCTAATAATAATTATTGCTTTTTTTCTTGCAAAAGTTCTTTCTAATATACCTAAAAAGCTTTTTGACAAGATAGAGTTACAGCAAAAACTTTTAATACAACAATCAAAACACTCAGCAATGGGTGAAATGATATCAATGCTTGCCCATCAATGGAGACAGCCTTTAAATATTATTAGTAGTCTAATTCAAGAAATAGAAATAAAAAAAGAGATGAAAATTTTAAAAGATGAAGAATTTTTCAAAAATACTAAAGAGATTAAAAATACTTTGACTCACATGTCTTTAACAATCAATGATTTTAGTGACTTTTTTAAACCAAATAAATTAAAAAATAAATTTTATATTGATAAAGCAATTCAAGAATCAATTAAATTGATAGAAAAAAGATTAGAAAAATATAATATAAAATGTAAAGTGAGTTTATATAAAGTAAAAAATGATAGTGACTTGTTAATCAAAAGCTTTGAAAATGAGTTTAAAAATGTAGTGGTTAATCTATTAAATAACTCTATTGATGCTTTTAGTTTAAAAAGTATAGATAATAAGTTAATTCAAATAAATATTTTTTCTAATAAAAAAGAAATAAAAATAGATTTTATAGATAATGCAGGAGGAATAAATGAAAATATTTCAAATTCATTATTTGAACCTTATGTTACTACAAAAGAAGATTTAAATGGTTCAGGTTTAGGTTTATATATGTCAAAAATTATAATTGAACAAAATATGAAAGGTTCCATTATTGCTAAAAATATAGGTAAAAAAGCAGTTTTTAGTTTAGTCTTGGAAAAATAAAAGTAAAAAAAAAGGATTCACAAAATGAACCCTTTTTTTTAAATGTTGAAAACTTAAATTATTTAGCTACAGCTTCTTTTAAAGCTTTACCAACTTTGAACTTTGCAACAGTAGTAGCTGGAACTTTAACAGTTTTGTCAGTACCAGGAACTTTAGCAGTTCTTTCTGCTCTATCAGCAGTTGAGAATGTACCAAATCCGATGAAACTTACAGATTCTCTTTTTACTAAAGTTTCAGTGATTGTATCTAATACAGCGTCAACTGCACCTTTTGCATCTTTTTTAGATAGACCAGCTTTTGCTGCTACTGCATCAATAAATTCTGCTTTGTTCATAGAAGAACTCCTTGTTTTTAATTAAATTACATAAACTTTATAGTATTTAAGCTTTAGAATAGCTAAAACTAGGGCTTTTGAGTGAAAAATAATTAAAAAAACAAGCTTCTTTTGATTTTTTTAATCAAAAGATGTCTTTATACTTAAAAGACGGCAAGAATTTTCTAGTATGGCAATTTTCTTTACAAGTTCATTTATATCCCTATGATAAGCATAAGTCCCAACGCCTTTTACAACCATTAGGTTGTTATTACTCTCTTTTAAATACTTTGTAATTTCTAAAGCGTTTCTATCATACCAAGTATTAAAATCTCCTGGGTCATAAATAGGGATTTCTCCAAATTCAGTTTTTCCAAAAAAGTCATCAAAGAATATATGATCATGTTCAAAAGTATATGCAGTTGTATAAATTGGCATTCCAAAAGCTATATATTTTGCTTCATGAATGTTTGAATAAATAGAAGCATGAATATGAGACTCAATACTTGCGATATTCCATCTATAATCAGGCTTATTTAAATTTAATTCACAAAAAGATTTATCATTCATTTCATCAAAAATAGCATCGGATGTGTTTATTAGAAAATTTTCTTGATCAAGTTTTGCTGAGATTGCTCCATGATAAATACCAAAGAAATTTTTTCTAAACATTGTTAAAGATAAATTCTTAAGTAGCTTAACAGTATTTTTATCAATCATTTTAAAAAGCCTTAAATATATTTTTGGATATTATATATTAATTTTAATAAGGACTGTTTTAATGCAAATTCCACATATTCCTGTTTTATATAATGAAACATTAGAAGCTTTTAATGATATAAAAGAGGGTTTTATAATAGATTGTACCACTGGTTTTGGTGGGCATAGTTTTGGTTTACTATCTCAAAATGACACTGTAAATCTTATTTGTAATGACCAAGATGATGAAGCTTTAGATTTTAGTAAAAAAAGACTTGAAGAGTTTAGTTCAAGGGTTACTTTTAATAAAGGTAACTTTGAACACGTATTTGAAAAGTTTAAAGATTATGAGATTAGAGGTATTTTAGCTGACATAGGAGTTTCATCACTGCAACTTGATAAACTTGATAGAGGTTTTGGTTTTGAGAGTGATACTTTGGATATGAGAATGAATCAAGAGCAAGCATTAGATGCTTCAACTGTTGTAAATACATATTCTCAAAATGAACTTGAAAGAGTATTTAAAGAGTATGGGGAAGTGCGTGAGTATAAAAAAGTGGCTTCTTTGATAGTAAATAATAGACCTTTTTCATCTTCAAAAGAACTTGCACAGTTTTTATCAAAAAAAATGCACAAAGGTAAAATCCATCCAGCAACATTGCCTTTTCAAGGTATTCGAATTGAAGTAAATGATGAATTAGGAGTTTTAACTAGACTTTTTGATTCAATAGAGGCTTCAAAACCAAAAAATTGTACTGTGGCTATTATTTCTTTTCACTCTTTAGAAGATAGAATAGTAAAAAACTATTTTAAAAAATGGACTAAATCTTGTATTTGTCCTCCTGAAGCTTTTAGATGTACTTGTGGAAACAATCATGCTTTAGGAAAAGTAGTTACAAAAAAACCTATTATTCCTACAAAAGAAGAAATAAAGCAAAACCCAAGAAGTAGAAGTTCTAAACTAAGGATTTTTAAATTTGATTAAACTTAATGCTACAAATTCTTTAATTATTGTATTTACCATATTAATTTTTGCAGTAGTAGTATATTTCCCTAAAATATACTTACGAAATAATATATATTATGTAAGTAAAGATGTTAATAAGCTTTATGCACATTATATTTCACTTCAAGAAGAAAATAGGTTTTTATCTCAACAATTAGAAGATATGAAGTTTAAAAATCAAATTATTGATTCACTACTTTTTAATCCCTTAAAGTTAGAAAATGATAAATAGTATTATAGACTTTTCATTAAGAAAACCCATTCTTAATCACCTTTTATTACTTTTTGTATTTTTGTTAGCTGTATTTGCTTATTTTAAAATACCAAAAGAGATATTTCCACCATCTGCTTTAGAAGCAGTTTCTATTAGTGGCTCTTATGTTGGAGCTAGTTCTGAATTACTTGATAAAATAGCTGTAAGTGATATTGAAGATGAACTCTTAGGATTAAGTGCTGCAAGTAAAATATCATCTACAATTAAAAATGGTTTTTTTAATATAAAAGTAGATTTAAAAGATGGTGAAAAACCAGAAGATGTAGTAAATGATGTAAAAGATATAGTTGCTAAGGTAAAACCAAACCTTCCAAGTGATATGGATGAACCAACAGTAAAGACTATGGAACACGCTTTCCCCTTGATTACAGTTGCTGTTTACTCAAAGGATAAAAAAGCTTCAAAAGAGTATTTAATTGATGTAGCCGAAGATGTGAAATCAGAAATTATGAAATTAAAAGATTTATCAGAAGTTACAGTACTAGGAAAAAGTGATAAAGAGTTATTGATTACTTTTAACGATGAGAAAATAGAAGCTTATGGTTTAAATAAAATATCTGTAATAAATGCTGTTCAAGGAATAAGTACTATTTTTCCTGTAGGAATTATAAAAGATAGTAGTAGGCATTACTATTTATCAACATTTAATGGCTCAAAAGATATTGATTCTATAAGAAATACTATTTTAAAAGTAGATAATAAAAGAGTATATTTAAAAGATATAGCAACTATTAAATTTACACTTGCTGATGTAGCAAATATTTCTCACTATAATGCAAATGAGAATATTGCTATTAGTATTAATAAAGGTTTTGAAGGTGACTCAATTGAGCTTGTAAAACAAATCAAAGAAATTACAAAAGCTTACGAGAGAAGATATGAAAATCTTGATTTTGACACTTATATAGATACTTCTATTTGGATTAAAAATAGACTTAATACAGTAGTTTCAAACATCTTATTTGGTCTATGTTTACTATTTATTGCACTTTTTTTCTTTATAAATATTAGAATCGCTTTAGTTATTGCTATTGGTATTCCAACTTCATTTATGATAGGACTTATCTCAGCTGATTATTTAGGATATAGTTTAAATATGCTTTCACTTTTAGGTGCTTTGATTGCTCTAGGTATGCTTGTAGATGAGGCTATTGTAGTTGGTGAGAATATTTACAGACATTTAGAAATGGGTAAAGATAGATTTACAGCTGCAAAAGATGGTGCTATTGAGATGTATCCAGCTGTTTTAACAGCAACAGCTACTACTGTTTTTGCATTTTTACCAATACTTCTAATGACAGGTGAAGTAGGGAAGTTTATGCAAATACTTCCTATCATGATTACTATTTTACTTATAAGCTCCCTTGTTGAAGCCTTTTTCTTTTTACCACTTCATGCAAAAGAGCTTTTAAAAGTAAGTAAAGATGAAAGAAAATCTCACAAGGTTTGGGATTTTAACTATAGACTTTATGGAAATATCTTAGACTTTTTATTAAGAGGTAGATTTATAGCTTTATTTGTATTAGTAGGTTCTATAATTTTTGGAACAATTTTTATATTTAAAACTCAAAAGTTTGAGTTTATGCCAGCCTTTGATTCAACTCAAGTTTATATAACTGGATCTGTTGGAGTTGGTAAAAAAATAGAACAAACAGAAAAAGAAGTTTATGCTTTAGAGAGAAAAATACTTGAAAGTATGGATATGGATAAAACTTTAAGTTCTGTAACTTCTGTTACAGGAATGAAGTTAGATGGAAAAAACCAACCACATAATGAAGAGTTTTATTTTCATATTTTTATAAACTTAAATGAAAGAGCTCCTGTAAATGTATTTGAAAAGTATATAAATCCTTATCTTTCTCCAAAATATGATGATACAAATATGATAAGAACTATTGATGCTCAAACTGTAGTAAAACAGCTACAAGAGGTTTTAAAAGATGATATTAGTTCAAGTAGATTTGATGAGTTAAAAGTATTTGTACCTCAAGCTGGAATTGTTAAAAATGATGTGGAAATAGCAGTATCAGGTGAAAATGAAAAAGTAATTAAGGCTGTTGAATCATTAAAATCAAGTCTTGGTAGTATTAAAGGAGTTTCTAACATAGCTGATGATGCTCTTACTGGAAATTATGAGCTTAAATTAAAAGTAAACTCTTATGGAAATAAGTTAGGAATTACTGAACAAACTATTTTAAATGAGTTAAGACCTTTTTATTTTAAAGGTAGTTACTCAAAAATGTTTGATGAACAAGGAATAGTAGAGATTGTATTTCAAAGTAATTCTAAAGATGTTCTAAGTAGTTTAGATAGTTTTGAAGTAACAACTCCTTCAAATCAAAAAGTACTTTTAAAAGAAGTAGTAGAGTTTATAAAAATACCAGCTTATTCTCAAATCTTTAAAGAGAATAATGCTCAAATTATAAGTGTAACAGCTTCTCTTGATAACATTACATCAGCAGAGGTATTTGAAAAGCTAAAAGGTGAGTTAGAAGTTTTAAAAAAACAAGTTAAACTTGAAATAAAAGGTGAACAACAAGAAAACGAGAAAGTTCAAAAAGAGATGGGGCAGGCAGCTTTAATAGCTGTAATTTTGATTTTTATAGCTCTTGTTTGGATGTTTGATTCAATTATAAAACCTTTTATTATTATAAGTACTATTCCTTTATCAATGCTTGGAGTTTTAATAGGGCATGTTGTAATGGATATAAATCTTACAATGCCAAGTATGATTGGTATGGTAGGGCTTGCAGGAGTTATTGTAAATGATGGGATTATTATGATGGACTTCATTAAAAAAGCTAAAAACTTATCAGAATTAGAGCATTATGCAAAAATGAGATTAAGACCTATTTTATTAACTTCTGTTACTACAATCTTAGGATTAAGTAGTCTTATTTTCTTTGCTTCTGGACAAGCTTTAATCCTTCAACCAATGGCAGTTGCTTTAGGTTTTGGTATTTTATGGGCTACTGTTCTTAATCTTTATTATGTACCTATGGTTTATAGGCTTATATATTTAAGAAATGCAAAATAGATATAGTGGGGATGTAGGTGATTTTGGAAAATTTCACCTACTTAGATTTTTACTAAATAATCAAGAGTATAATCTTTCTCAAATTTGGTATATGTATCCAGATGAAACTCATAATAATGATGGTCTATATATAAATTATTTTGAAAAAGTAAAAGAGTTTGATTATGAACTTGAAGAAAAACTTTTAGAAATCACTCAAACAAACAGATGTGTAAAAGCTTTGGAAGAAGCAAAGCTTGTAAAAAATACAAAATACTTTTCTTTATATGTAAATGAAAATGCAAAAGATGAGTTACTTTATAGAAAAGCTTGGTTTCAAAAAGCCTTAGAGTTTAGTGAAAATAGTGATTTTATTGCAGTTGATCCAGATAATGGAGTAGCTACAAAACTCATCAAAAAAGATGAACTAAAAGATATAAAAGTTCAAAGTTTTGAAGACTTTAAAACAAAAAGTAAAGCAGGAAAATATATCTTTGATGAAGAGATTAAACACTTATACAAAAACTGCAAGTGTTTAATAATATACCATCATTTAAACAGAACTATGAGCCATGATAAACAAATAGAGATTTTAAAATCAAAGTTTGAAAAAGAGTATAGAAAAGTGTTTGCTATAAAACATAAACCATACTCTCCAAGGGTATTTTTCTTTTTATGTAGAGATGAAAGAATAATTTTATTTTTAGAAAAGAAGCTAAAAGAGTTTGAAAACTCTTTTAGTGTTCATTGGGAATTGTTTTTATAGAATTACTAAACCTTGAATTTTTTTCAAAATACTTTTATCTTCATCAAAGTTTTTTAGTTCTCTACCCATATCAAGAGGTGTTATAGTAGCTTTCCCGATGATATGTCTGTATTCATTGCCATTTGAATCTTTTAGTTTTACACTCCAAACATTGTGCATTACAAGTGGTTCATTGTCTTTGATACCTACATAAAGCATAATATGACCTTTTAAATATACTAAAGTTGAGAAAGGCACTCCATGTTTCATTAAGAATAGTTTTTTCTGTTCATTTGATAGTTTTGACATGTCTTTATAAAGGCCATTTTTTGTTTGACCCTTTGAATTTCTTTTTAAATACTTACCAAAAGGCGCAAAAAAATCTTTAGTAAAAGAAGAACAATCTCTATTGTTCAGTAATCCACCCCATCCATAAGGTTCATTTAGAAGTTGTTTTGCTATTTTGATTCTATTTTTTGTATTGTATTTTATTGGAAAGGCTGATACTTCTTCATTTTTTATATCAATCAAAGAAATCTTTGCTTTTTGGTTTTGAACTTTTTTTGCTACTATATATTTATCATCTTTTTTAGGAAAAATTGTACCTACCTTTATATATTCTCTAAAACCATTTTCATATAAAGGGAATTTTTCTTTTGTTGCTATAAAATAATCATTTGTTTGAAACTCATTTATAAACTCTTCATCTACAAAAGCAATATCTTTTGTGCTAATCCAACCACCAAAGCTAGAAGCTTGAGCATAGGCCCAAGCCTTATCTTTTGATAAGTGTGAGACTATAATAGGTGAGTTTATTTTAAGTAGTGAGTTTTGATTATAGTCAAAAGGAAATCCTTCTCCTGGTTTTGTTGGCTTGAAAAACATAGGTTGATTTGTAGGTAAAACTCTTACATTTGTATTTTTTAGTGTAATTGCTTTTTTCTTTAAGGTATTATAGTTTTCAAAGTTTGCATTTATTTCTTGCTTTTCAAACCAAGATAAAGAAGCTTTTCTATAGTTTTCTAAATAAACCTCCCTAAGTTTATAGTTTAATCCCCATATTGCCTCAAGGTAAGAGTATGAAACTTCTGTTTGTTTCCAGGGTGAAAAATGTTTTTCTAATAGTTTATGAGCTTCATATTCTTGGTTCATAAAGTTATCATCTGCAAGTTTTTCATTAATATTTATTTGGGATAATTCAATTTTTTTAATATCTTTACTTGCACAAGCTGAAAAAAATATAGTTATAAAAATTACTAAAATATAGTTTAATATAATTTTATTCAATTGATAGTCCTTTTATTATATTTGTATAAATGGATTGTATTAAAATAAGATTGTAAGATAAGTTAAAATATGAATTAGTTTTAAAAAATATAGAGTAAAAAAGAGGTTTTAAACCTCTTTTTAAAATTCAAATTTTGTTTTTAATTTGAAGAAATAAACAATTGTTTTTATTTGAATATAAATAAATGGAAGCATTAATAAAAAGTATGCAAGAGAGTATTTAGCAATAACAGTATTAAATGTTAATCCAAAATTTACAAAGAACATACCAAATACAAAAAATGCAACGCCTGGACAAATAAGTGCGAAAGATACAGGTGATTTTTCATTTCCATGTACATATTTCTCAAAATATCCAAGTTGTTTCATTACTTTATATCCTAATAAACCAAAAATGATTTGTAATGAAACAATCGTTGCTGTAAGAGTAAATAATGATGATTTTGTTAGAACTGTTTCAAAGTTATGGTGTAAACCAAAAGTAACTCTAATAGCAGTAATTCCTAAAAGCGTTAAAATAGGTAGGATAATCCATAAAGAAGGACTAGCTTCTATTGAAATTCCATGTTCAAACATATTTTTAAACCCCATAGTAAGTTTAATAATAAGTAGTAAAATACTCACAGAAGCAAAAAATATAGCTGCAAAAATACCAATAGCATTTATAGTTATATTATGACTCATAGCACCAGGTGCTGCAAAACCTACCGCTATCATAGCAAAAGCAAAAATTGAAATCATTTGTGAAAGATTATTATTTTTTGTAAAGTCAAAATCACCTTTGATTAAAAGTCTTGAAAAATAGTTCATAAATATTTTAAGACCAAAATACCCAGCAATAGCAAAGCCAAGTAATGCAAATGGGAACATATATTCAACTATACTCCATAAATTTGGAACAAAAACAGCACCTAAAACAAAGCATACATTGATAGTCATAGCATAAGTTAATGGCATAGTCATTAAAGTTATTTCAGCATTTGAATTTACTAAATCTTTATATTTATCAGTTTTTTTAAAAAGATTAAATTGTTTTGTATTCCAAATTAAAAGTTTAAAGTGAAAATATGCAAATACTAATATAAATACTAATGAGAATGCAATTACAAAAGATAGCCACGTTCCTTCTAAAAGTTTAGGCATAATAAAATCAAAGGTTGCCATAGGGACACCTTCATGTGGTACTAGAAACATTAAATACATAAAAAATGATACAGATAATCCTCCTGCTCCTAGTGCAGATAAAAAACACATTGGTGTGAATTTTTCTCTTAGTTTCATTTGTTTTCCTTATAATAAATTGTTTTATAATATTAGTTAAAATTATATTAAAATCTTATGAGTAGTATATAAATAATACTTATAATACTTTTTAATATGGCTTACTAAGGGATTTATTGATATAGTTCTTTACTAAAAATAGGGTAGGTTTATGTATAAAATTTCTGTTTCTAAAAGTTTATTTGAAGATATTTTATTAAAAAAAACTTCTTTGCTTACAAAAGAAAGTTCAAAGTATTGGAAAAAAGAACTACTTGAACCTAAAATAATTGATGATAAAATAACATATTCTATAAAACAGTTTGATAAACTAACAATAACAAATGGTTTAGGTGATGATAAGCCTCAGTTAGTAGTTGAATGTAAGAAAATAGATTATTCAAGTTCATTTGATAGATTTGAGTTTACTTTAGGAAAAGTTATAGAGCAAAAAAACACTCAAATAGAAGAAGATTATAAAGATACATTAATAGAACAACTCTTAAAAGAAAAAGAGCTTTTAGAAGATAAAATGAATAGAGATCATTTAACTCAAGTTTATAACAGAAAAAAAATGCAAGAAGATTTAGATAAATTTGTAAATCAAAATAACTCAAATTTATTATGTGCTATTTTTATTGATGCAGATAGATTTAAAGGTATCAATGATAATTTTGGTCATGATACAGGTGATAGAGTCCTACAATATTTAGCAAATAAACTTCAAATTCATGCAAGCTATTTAAATGGAGAAGTTTATAGATATGGAGGAGAAGAGTTTGTGATATTATGTTTTTTACCTAAAGAACAGATTGTAAAAAAAGTGGAAGACTTAAGAGTTGATGTAAAATCACAAAGAGTTTATCATAAAAATAAAGATATATCTCTTACTCTTAGTATGGGAGTTGCTTTTTATGATGATTTTAAAGATAAAGATTTATTACTTCAAAAAGCTGATGAAGCTGTATATAAAGCAAAAAATAGAGGTAGAGATACTATTGTTTTTATTTGAAAGTTGAATTAATCATAAAGAACAAAATAGCAGTTGCTGGAAAAACAGTGAAATAGCAAACCTCATGTATTTTCAAAAGTATGGAGTGTACAATTGCGCTTACAGAAAATGAAAAAGAAGAGATTGCAAGAATTTGTAATAAAGTTTTGAAGAAACTAGAAACATAAAATATTTTATTGAATATTTAAGGTTCTAGGTCTATAAATAGTTAAACTAGAGTTAAACTCTAGTTTTAAGATTACTTAGCTATTTTATTAGCTATAGCTTCGATATCTGCATCAGATAATGAAGAAACTTGACCTTTCATTAAACCTTTCATTGGTCCACCGTAAGATCCATCTTTGTAACCTTTCATTGCTGCAATAAATTCTGCTTTAGACATATCTTTAATAATTTTAGATTTACCTAATGCTGCTTTTTCTCCATTTGCACCATGACAACCAACACATTTAGCATAAGGGTTTGCAAATGCAACACATGCTGTTAATAAAGATGCTACTACTACTAATTTTTTCATATTTAATCCTTCTACAATTTTATGATTACTTATTCTAATAAATTTTGTATTAGAAGTAATTGATTTTAGTCAATAATTGTGGAAAAAAAATCGAAAATATAGCAAAAAAGCTATATTTTGATTATTTTGATAGTAAAGAGTTCTTTAATTCTTCTTTGTTTATCTTATTTTTATCGCTAGGTACTAGTGGTAAAGACTTTTTATAAATTATTTTTGAAGGTATCATATAAGAAGCTAGATGTTTTTTAAGTTCAAAACTTATCTCTTTTGGTGCTATTTCACTTCTACTTGAATAAACCATTACAATTTCTTCTTCTATTTCTTCATTTGGAATAGAAAAAATTGCGCATTGTTCAATTTGTGGTAAATTTTGTTTTACAACTGATTCGATTTCATAAGGACTTACTCTAAAGCCTCTAGTTTTTATCATATCATCATGTCTTGAGACAAAGTAAAAATAACCTTCTTCATCTTTATATACATAATCTCCAGTTGCTACAACAATTTCATCTGTTAGTTGTCCTTCAAGATTTATCACATCTTTTAAAATTTGAATAGATTTAAATCTTTGAGCAGTTTCAATTGGAGCATTCCAGTATCCTTTATAGATATAACCGCCCCTATGGATTAGTTCACCAACTTCTCTTGGTTTACACTCTTTTCCTTCTTCGTTTATTACATAAAGTTCAACATCTGGAATTGGTTTTCCAATTGAATCAGGTCTAATCCAAATTTGTGATGGATCTAAGTATGTTGATCTAAATGCTTCTGTTAAACCATGCATTGAGTAAAATTTTGCGTCAGGGAAAAGTTTATCTAAACCTTTTAACATTTTAGCAGTAACATTTCCACCTGATGATGTAAGTACTCTTACATTTGAAAGTAAATCAGCACTTGGTAGTCTATGTTCATCTTCATCAAACATATTTGAAATAGTTACAGGCATTAAGGGAACTACTGTTACTTTATCATTTATTAGGTGATTATAAAAGTCTCCAGCTAAAATAAATCTATGTAAGGCTAGAGTAGCTCTTTTGTAAAGTGAACAAAAAATTTGATTTAATCCATAGTCAAGATTAAAAATCAATGTTCCAGATATAACATCATCTTCTTTTAACTCTAAATATTGTGATACAACTCTTGCTGAATCTATTAAATTTCTATGAGAGATTACAATACCTTTTGGTTGACCTGTAAGTCCAAATGAATATGTGATAACCGCATTTTCATGTCCATTTACATCATGATAAAAAGGTTTATTATAATATTTGTAAATTTCTTCAAAAGATGGGATTTCTTTATGTGTAGTTTCATAAGAAATGATATGCCCATCAAAGTTGATTTCTTCAATACTTTCAAGTTTTAATCTATCTGTGATAATACATTTTATATCACAATCTTTGATTATATATTCAACTTGTTCTGGTTTTAAAAGTCTTGTTAAAGGCACAAGTACATAATCAGTAGAAAGAATAGCTAAAATAGCGATAACTTGGTCAATTCCTTTATTAGAATATAATCCTATTCTTGAACCTTTTTTTAGATTTAATTCTTTTAAATAAAAGGCAACTTGATTAACTTTTTTAAATAACTCTTCGTAAGTAATACTTTTATTATTAAAAACAATAGCAGTTTTACTAGGATGTGAAACTGCTGAATCTTCTAATAATGTTCTAATACTGTTAATAGACATTTTGTTTCCTTATTATTTTTCTTTTACGCCAAGCGTCCAAATATCATAGTTGCTATCTAATACAATATTTGGATTATGTTGAGAATTCATTATTTTTTGATAAAAAAATGATACTATATCTTCAATATCTTCTGGCTTTAATACCTTAGTTATTCCACCAGTAAATACAATTGAATTTAAAGCAAGTAATTTTAAATTTATATAGGCTTTTCTATATGTTGAAACTTTACAAAGTACTAAAAAAATTGCTAGTTGCATTAAGATTGTAGTTGCTTTTTGTGATGAATCTTCAAATATATTTTCTGTAACTTTTAAATGTGCCAATAACTCATATACAAATTCATTGTTTTTTGCTGCAAAAATTAGTGATTCTTTTGATTTATAAACTCCAAGTTTTTTAAATACAAGTCTATCATATTCATTTTCAGTTACCATATTTTCATCTACTAGGTCTTTTGAGTAGTGAATATCAGTAGTTGCTCCTCCAATATCAATCAAGATATAAGGATCTGCAACTTTAAATTTACCACCAATATAAGGAAGAGTTTTGTTTACTATAAAAGGAGTAGAATATATTTGATTTGATGTAATCTCATATAAGTGTTTAATATCTTCTTTACCCATAATATCAGCCTGATAAAGATTTGTTAAATACTCTTTTAGATGTTCTTCTTCAACATGAAGTTTATTTGTAATAATATTTGGTAGAATAGTTAAGTTTTCTATATTTTGTTTTAATAAAGAAGAATCCTTTTCATTTCCAACATATACTACATTTGAGTAGTTTATATTTTCTAAGAATTTAAAAAGTCTTTCATCAAAGACATTTGATACACTATTTATTCCACCAACTATAATTACTACATCAATTAAATCACTAGGAATAGAAGTTTTTTCAATATCTCTATATAATATTGATTCAATGATATTAATACCAGAATTAAAAGCGATATTTGTGGCATATTTTAGAGAAAAAGAGTTAGTAATACCTATAATAAGAGTTGTAAGACCTCCATTTGCAGAAGAACAGATATACACATCTTCTTTTTTATAACTATTTATCGTTTCCCCACATTTATAAGTTAAGTCATCATAAATATCTTTATTAAAATCTCTAAAGTGTTGCTCCACACCTTTGGAAGTACTTAGTTTAAAATAAGTACTTCCTACATCGATTAAAAGTTTGTTATTTGTATTTTGCTTTACTTGGCTCATTGCATAATTCCTATATCATGGATAATATCATTTACTATGGAAGTAGTATCTTTTTTTAAGTCACATTGAGCTTTTTCATACTCAAAACATTTATCTGGAATTGGAACTTTTCCTCTTTTGATAATTCTAATATTTTTATTTTTATCTCTAATTGTAATCATTTCATTATTATTGATTATATGAGGAGAGAATGGTACATCAATTGTTCCATTTTTAATAGAGTTAAATACTTTTCTCCATAAAGTATCAGCAGGGTCATTAAATACAGCTTCCATAATAGCCATAACTTCTGCTGTTAGGTTTTCTTCCTCTTCTTGATCTACTACATTTGGAAGACCATTTAAAATTCTAAGAAGATATTGTGTATTTGCTACTGTTTCAGCATTTGCTTCTTTTGTAGGAATACCAGAGGCTTCTTGATTTGTTTTTGTAATAAGCTTATTTGCTCCAACCATTGCAGCAATAACAGTACTCATAGAAATAAGTTCAGACGCATAGTTTGAGTCCATAGGGAACGCACCCATCCATTGATGATAAACTAAATGAATATCAGCATCTCCACAGTTAATCTCATTTGCATAATGACGTGCTAGTTTTTTGATAACTGCACCCATTACAATATCTTGATTCATAGAACCAGTTTGAGAGAAAGAAACAGAGAATGATTTAACTCCTTCTTCAAGTGATAATAACATCTCTAATAATTGAATTACAATAGTAATACAAGGCGGTACTAAAGTAGCAGTTAAAGGTCCAAAAGATTCTCTATTTATAGGTTCATTTAAAGTTGAGTATTTAGCACAAACTCTCTCAACATACTTCCAATATAAAAATGCCTTATCAAGTGGGAAGTTTTTAGAGTAAGGAAGAAGGTATGTAATAGGTCCTCCCTCGATCTCAAAAATACCAGATGCAATTGCTGTTTCTATTAAAAGTCTTGCATCAGGAGTTCCGTGTCTTAATGAAATAGGTTTATTAAAATGAGTCATCATTTTTCTTGATGTTCTATATCCATGAGTTACTAATGGATAACCATTTAACATATCTACTTCATTTTCTTCACTAAGTCTTAGCATTTTTTTAGCAGTTGCATAGTCATTTAATCTTGTGTTTGAATCAATCGTACATGGAAGAACATCTACATTTGCTTTATTAAAAAACTCATATAAGGCAAACATTTTGTCATACGTAGGAAATCCACCTCTTGGTTGAACTAGCATTTTATTTTTTGTTTTGAAGTTATGAGAGATAAAAAGATCTTTTGAAGCATTTTTTACAAACTCTTCAACTTCTGCAAAATCAAAGTTATCTACATGTTCATTATTTAATATAATATTTCTTTCTTCTTGTAATAAACTCATTAGTTTTTTCTACCTTCCATAAACTTTTCTAGCTCATCTAATCCCGTATTTAAATCTACTTGATGAAATACTAAATCAAAGCCATAGTTTTTAAATCTAGGAACAATATCATCTGCACTTCCTGTTCCTACTACTAAGTTACCACCAATCATAAATACTACACCATCTAATAAATTACCGTATTGAGACTTTAAAATTTTAAGTTCTCTTGCCCAACCCTCAGCTTCACCATTTAAGGATGAGATTAATAATATATCTGCATTTGTTTCAATTACTGCATCAACAAATTCTTCTAAATATGTATTAACGCCTAAATTAAATACTTCAAAGCCTCTTGCTTGAAGTGAAAGATCAATTAATCTATTTGCTACAACGTGGATATCATTTCCCACTACGCCAGTTACTACTTTCATATTTTGTGCCTATTTTTTATAGTTTTATTTCTTTAAAAAGGTGAATATCTTATCTAAAAAGTGGTTACATTTTTATTAGTATTTATATATAAATAGACTTAATAAATAAATGGCTTTTTTATTTCTAAAAAGTTTCATATTAATTATAAATAATAGTTTATTTATAGTGATTTTATTTTTTTTTAAGTTTCAAATTATTAAAATAATATCATAAATTATGATTAAAATTGATTATTAGAAGACGTAAAAAACTTTACTTTATTTGATTAAATTAGATTAAAAGGAAGGTGTATTATGAAACTAAAAATTAATTTAATGCTAGTAGTACTTTTAAGTACTATTTTAAATGCAGGTTTCTTTGATAAAGATGTTGAATTTTTAACTAATGAAAATCAATTAGAACGAAAATTCCCCACTAATAAAGAAGTAGTACTATCTTATAATAATGTACTTAAAAACTTAAAAACATCAGTTGTAAATATATCTACTAAAAAAAGAGTGAAATTAGGTTCTTATGCTAATCCTTTTTTTGGAGATCCTTTTTTCGATAACTTTTTTCGAGGTTTTGATGGGCCTAATTTATTTTTCCCCAAAGAAAGAGTTCAAAGTTCTCTTGGTTCAGGTGTTATAGTAACTAAAGATGGATATATTATCACAAATCATCATGTTATAGATGGTGCAGATGAGATAAAAGTATCAATTCAAGAAAGCAAAAAAGAGTATGATGCAAAAGTTATTGGAAGTGACCCTAAGAGTGATTTAGCTGTAATAAAAATCGATGCAAAAAACTTAAATGCAATTAAATTTTATGATTCTGATAAAGTAAAAATTGGAGATATTGTATTTGCTTTAGGTAATCCTTTTGGTGTAGGGCAAACAATAACTCAAGGAATGGTTTCAGCAAAGGGAAGATCTTCTGTAGGGATAGTTGAATATGAAGATTTTATACAAACAGATGCTCCCATAAATCCAGGTAACTCAGGAGGGGCTTTAGTTAACTCAGCTGGTTATCTTATTGGAATTAATAGTGCAATAGTAAGTAAAAATGGTGGTAACGTAGGTATTGGTTTTGCTATTCCTTCTAATATGGTGAAAAATATCACAAAAGCTATAATAAATGATGGAGAATTTACAAGGGCATATTTAGGAGTTAGAATTAGTGATATAAGTGAAGATTTAATAAGCTTTTATGGTAGAAAAAATGGAGCAATTGTTACAAGTGTAGAAAGTGGAACTGCTGCTGATAAGTTAGGATTAAAAAGAGGGGATTTAATAGTAAGTGTTAATGATAAAGAAGTTAAATCTTCTTCTTCACTTAGAAATATTATTGGAACTATGACACCTAAAACACAAGTTACTATTAAATATATAAGAGATAAAAAACTTAAAGAAGGAACTGTTAGATTAAAAAGTATAAAAGATAGAACTTTTAATTCAACAGGATATGGCTATGAGTATAAAGGAATGAAAATAGAAACTTTAACAAATCAACTAAAAAGACAGTTAGGTATTTCTCAAAATATTAAAGGTGTTTATGTTAATAAAGTAGAGGATAAAAGTAATTCTTATGAAGCAGGTATTTTAGCAGGTGATATTATCGTACAAGTAGAGAATAAAGAAGTAAAGGATATTGAAAGTTTTAAAGAAATGGCATTAAAAGGCTTTGGTAAAAAAAGATTTTATATTTATAGAAGAGGAGGAATAATAGTGACTGTTTTATAAAATGGTCACTATTAGAAGAATTAAAGGTGAAAGAGTTTATAGTCAATAAAATAAAAAATACATTAAAGTCAAATACTAATTTAAAGAATAAAGAGTATTTTATAAGTTCACCTTACGTGTCAGATAAAACTAATAAATATATCGTTACTTTTGTTAAAAAAGTTGAAGATAGACTTATTGCCATGGATTTGGAATAGCTGATAATATATTTCAATCTATTTTCAAATCTACAATTGGTTTAACTTTAGGGTTGGCAATTTTTGATTTAGCCAAAAATCTACTGGATCATGAGGTTATTTTTAAAAATCATACAAATGAAGCACATGGAAGTAATTCTTTATTGATAAAGTTTTTAATTTCTATAATTATTGCATTAGCAATTGAATCTTTGATGATGGTATTTAAAATAGCCATAAGTGATTATAAAGATATTTTATATGCTATATATTTATTATTTGGGATAGGATTTTTACTTATTTCTATGAGCCAATATAATAAGTATTTGAATAAAAAGAGTAATTAAAAATTAAATTTTAATTTTATCTGTAGTTTTTTTGACTATTATTCCTGCAAACAAATAAAAGGTATATTTTGAATACTTTACATTTAAAAGCGCATATTTTTGTAATGATAGCAACTATTTTGGTCGCAGGCTCTTTTATCGTTACTCAAAAACTTGCAGGATTAATTAGTCCTTTTTCTCTTATTTTATTAAGGTTCTTTGCATCAGCAATAATTTTAGCACCATTAATCTTTATAAAAAAAAGATATAGAGATAAGATACTATCTACTATGCCAAGAGCTATGGTAATTAGTTTTTTTTATGCAGGGTATTTTGTTTTAATGTTTGTTGCTTTAGAGACAACAACAGCATTAAATACAGGGGCTTTGTATACTTTAGTACCTTTAGTTACAGCTATATTTTGTATTTTTATTTTTAAAGACAAAATTACTTTATTTCAATGGATTGTATATCTAATAGGAATAGTAGGGACTTTAGGAGTTGTATTTAAAGCTGATATTTCTTTGTTTTTATCTTTGAGTTTAAATAATGGAGACTTGATATATTTAGTAGGTATTTTATTTATGACTTTTTACTCTATTACTATGAAAACTTTATATAAACAAGATGATCCAATTTTATTAGTTTTTTGTACTTTACTTGGAGGTGCATTATGGATGGCTATAATTTTAGCTTTTATAAATGAACCTTTGAATTGGGGATTAGTAAAAGATGAAATGATTTTTTATATGGCTTATTTGGTTATCGCAACTACAATTATTACTTTATATTTATATCAAAAAGCTACTATTATATTAGGTCCTAAAAGTGTTATGTCTTATATTTATTTGACACCTGCAATTATTGCTGTTTTTGTGTATTTTATAGATGGAGTTACTCTTTCTTCCCCTGTAATAATAGCAATTACTATTTCTTTGATAGCAACATTAATTTTACAATTTAAAATAAAGAATTGAGTACATTAAAAAACAAAGAGTTTAAGAAACACTCTTTGTTTTAAAATATTAAAGTTCTGAATTAACTAGCTCTATTAATTGTTCTAATCCAAAATCTTTTAAAGGCTTTGAGTTTACAAAAAATGATGGAGTTTTATTTGCTCCTAAAGTTTTTGCATCAGCTAAGTCTTGTTTGATTATTTCATCAAGTTTAGGATCTTTTATAAACTCTTGCACTTTTGCCATATCAAGTAGATTTGATCTTTCTGCAATTTTCCAAACTATATTGTATTGAACTTCGTGGTGTTTTACCCAATATTTTTGAGTAATAAATAATAACTCTAAAAACTCATTGAATTTACCTTGAGCTTTTGCAGCTTCTAATAGTTTTACAACTTTGTCTGAACCTTTATGAAAAGCTGCATATCTATATACAATTTTGATATTGCCTTCATTTTGTTTTTTCATTTCTTTTACATAAGGATGAAATAGTGCACAAGTTCCACAAGCAGGGTCAAAGAATTCTACAAGTTCAACTTTTGCGTCTTTATTTCCATCAATATAAGAGTGTTCTCTCACTAGCGCAGAATAGTTGTTTTGAACTTTTGACAACTCTTTTTGGTCTTGCATATTTTTATAAACATATCCAGAAACAAAAAATATTGCTAAAAGTGCAACAACTAAAATAATTACCACTTTTTTGTTTTGCATTTTTTACCTTTATTTTAATTCTTTAAAATTTTATCATAGCATGATTAACAAAAAATAAAATCTAAAAATTTTACGTTAAGGTAATTGTGAAATTGCTTTTATTTTTTCACTTAAATTAGTGTTTACTCTATTTAATGAGATTTGAATTTGTCTTAAATCCTTAGAGTTCTTTGTTAATTCTTTCGCTTTTAAATAATAGTTTTGGGCATTTTTAAGATTTTCAAACTTTTCTTGAAGTAAGGCAAGGTTATATAAAATTTCCCAGCTTTTTGAATTTAAAGCTTTATTTATCTCTTCAAGTTTATTTTTTGCTTCATTAAAATATCCATCATCTATTAAGTCAATAGCCATATCAAAAGAGTCTTCTTGAGTTTTCGATAGTTTAAGACTATTTACTTTTTCAATAACTTCTAAAGTAAAGTATTTGTAATGAACTGAAATATCATCTAAGAAATCAGAAGCAATTTGTCTTGCTAAAGAACTATTTATACTATTTTCATTCCTATGAAAGCTATTGTAGTAAGGGTAGCCATAATCTCTATAACATACATCTTCAAATTTAGTTTTTGTATAGATTTTAGAAAAAAGTAGTTCATTTGAAGAGTTCTTTAAAACTTCAATTTTTGTTTTTACTTTATAATCTCTTTTTTCACAAGGTATATATCTTTTTACATATTCTATACAGGTTCTTTTTTTTGTTTTTTTATCTACTTCATAAGTAAGACATCTAAGGTTATTAATACTTTGTTCATAATAAATGAAGTAGTTTAAAGATGATTCTAGTATTTCGCCTTTTATTGTTGCATCTGTATTAAAGCTATTTGTTTTTAATTTAAATAATTTTTTGTTTTCTAAAAAAGCTGAGGATAGTTTTGCTTTAATTTCATCTGTTTGGTTAATTTTATCATTTGTAAATCTATCTATAAAAACAGTATGGATCTTCTCATCTATTTGTGAAGGGTGAATAGATTTTATTGTTAGTTTTGTACTACACGCACTAAGTATTAATGCAATAAAAATTAACAAGGTTATATTGTAAAGTTTCTTCATATTAAGCCTTTAAAAGAGTTATATTATACCTTAATAGTGAAAAAATAGTGCTAAATAAGAATAAATTAATAGTAAAATGAGATAATATAAACTTTAATTAATTAACTTAAAAACAAGGATGGAATATGGGATTTTTTACAGCAGATTTATGTGATAACTATAGTGAAAAAACAGAAGTTTTAGGACCAAATTTCAAATCTTATGGGGGAAGTAAAAAATTCTCAGGTACAGCAATTACTTTTAAACTAGATAAAAATAATAAAGATTTAGCAGTGTTTTTGAAACAAAATGATGGTTTTGGAAAGGTTGTTGTAGTTGATGTAGAAGAAAAGTATTTTGCAGTTGTAGGTGATAACTTAATGAAATATGCAAATGATAATAAATTTGAAGGTCTTATAATAAATGGTTATGTAAGAGATACTGTTACTACAAAAGAGTTTCAAACAGGTTTATTAGCAAAAGGAACTTGTCCTAGAAAATATATACCAGAACAAAATGCGCAAATGAATATACCTGTTGTTATTGATGGGGTTACTATAAATGAGGGTGATTATATTTATGCTGATCATGATGGAATTGTCGTTTCAAAAGAGAGTTTAGTATAATGTATCTTTTTGGATTTGGTTCACTTATAAACCTAAACAGTGCTCAAAAATCTTTTGAAAGAGAGCTTAGTTATGAGGATTTAATTCCTGTAACAATCAAAGGTTTTAAAAAAGTTTGGAATAGTATTGAGCATATACAGTTTGATGGAGTTGATGTAAATGGAGTATTTTTAAATCTTCAAAAAGATGAAAATACATCAACAAATGGAGTTATTGTGAAAATTACACCTCAAGAGTTTGAAGTTTTAAAACTTAGAGAAAAAAACTATTCTCAAGTTATTATAAAAGCTTGTGATGTAGTAGGTGCTTCACTTGATGAAGATGTAGTTGCTTTTATGACAACAAATGAAGAAAAAATTGCTAAAGTAGGGGATAAGAACTGTTTTATTCCTGCAAAATATATAGATATTCTTACGAATGCTTTTGAAAACTATGATGAAAGTTTTGTTAAGCAATTCAAAAAAGAGTGTTTAGAGAATTTGCCTTTTGAGTTAAAACAAGGAACTTATAGCTTTAGTGACCCAATGCAGCAAAAGCTTGCAAAACAAGGAATAAGAAAATAGATGGCTCAGAATTGTTGTAGTATTTTTACCTCAAAACTTTGTAATACAAAAAGACGAAGTATTGATGAAAACATAATTTCTAAACATAATAATGAACTTCATATAACTTTTTGCGAAAATGATAGTTTAGAAAAATTTGAAGAGGATTTAAACACTCTTACTGGAAACTCTTTTTTATATTTTTTAAAAAAAAGAGTTTCTAATACTTTTATTTCAATTGTTTCTGTTGTAGTTATCATGTTTGCACTGATATCTGCTTCTATTTATGAGGATTTATTAAAAAAAGTAATTTTTGAGCTTCCTTTTTCTTGGGAGGTTTCAGATACTGTTTCTATAATTTTTGTGATAATTTTCTTTTTAGGTTTGATGATGATGCCATCTATTTTAGATGGAGAGGGAAGTGAATTTAAAAGTATTTTAGCTTCTTGGTTTAATAAAGATATCAAAAAACTAAAAAGACTAAGACTAGCTTTTTCACTATTTGATAAAAAAATACCTATTCATATTTATAATCTGGATTTAGTAGATAAGAGGCATTGGGTTTTTAGGTTGTTATTGAAAGTTTTAGTAAAAAGATTTTCAAATCTAAATCTTTATATTAGAAATGATCAGATTAAAACTATCGAAAAAAGATTAAAGCAACTAGATGTTTTAAATATTGAAATTATAAAAGAAAAAAGAAAAAATAATACTTGTGATATTGATTTTCTTTTATCTTCAAAAGAACAAAGACTCTATTCTTTAATGCAATTAAGTTCAACTAATATTGTAAAAAGAAAAGATAATAAGATATTTGTATCTTTAGAGCTTTTCGAATATTGTGGTAGAAACTTTTTTGAAAATGAAAAAACTACTTCAAGTCAGCTTATTTCAGGTTTTCAAAACTTTGTAAATAGAAGTTTTGATGATTTTAGATTTTTAACACAAGAAAAATCTATGCAAATATATTTTACATCACAAGCAAAGATAAAAGAGCTTGAAGATGAACAAAGAAGACTTTCTTATTATCTTAGAAATCATATAGAAGAGTGTGTGAATTACTTTGATAATCCAATCTCACTACTTATTTTATACTATTATGTAAGAGATGTGGTTTTAGATGAAAAAAGAACAATCGCTATTTTAGAAAAATTTATTTTATCAGTATATAAAAAACAACAATATGAATTAATAGATGAGTTTTGGTTTCAAATAGCAGGGCAGATGTTTAATCCTTTAGATATAAACTCTTTTGAAATGTCAAATAATTCTTACTATAGAAAGCTTTCTATTGAGTCTTTAAATAAACTAATTTTCTTATTTGAAAGAAATGGACACTTTGAACAAGCTTTATTACTTGCTAAGTATTTATATGAAATTAATCCAAATAAATACTCTGTATCTATTTGTTCACTATATGAAAGAACAGGGCAGTTTGATAAAGCTTATAACTCATTACCAAAAAGCCTAAATATAGGGAAAAACAAAAAGCCAAGTGATATAGAAGTACGATATTTTCAAAGAAAAGCTTGGATTGTTGTAAGTCAAAGAAAAGATGACATTAAACAAGAAGGTTTAGATGCACTTCAAAGTCTACATGAGTTGATATTCTCTCATAATGATGATAATGAGCCTTTATGGTTATGGCACTATTATAATATAAAAGCTAACTATGAAGAATGGAATGAAAACTATTTAGGTGCAGTAAATAACTACAAAAAGTGTTTATCTATTCCAGCTTTAGGTGCATTTGAGTATGGTGCTACTTTTGTAAATATGGCAATAGCATATAGGTTTATGTACCTAACAGATAATACACAAAACTTTGATAATATTGATAAGTCTATTGAACTTGGAAAACTTGGAGTATTATTAAAAGAGTCAGTGGGAGATAGGGATGAAATGCCTGTTGTTCTTCACAATCAAGCCTTAAATGTTTTATATAAAATGAATTATAGTAGTATAGATGAAAAAGCATTGAAAGAGATTGTTTGTATAACTGATGATGCAATAAATATTTTAGATAGGACAAAATCTATAAAAAGACTTGGGATGCTTTTAATTGAAAATATTATTTCAAAACAGCTTTTAGGTTTGGACGTTTCATCTAATCTTGAAAGATTATCAAAACACTATTTATTAGTTGATGAGAATGAGTCTAAACAGATACAAAACCTATACAAAGAGTTTATAAAAACCAATAAGATAGCGAGAATTGAATTTTTAGATAATACATAATTAATAAAAGGAAAAAAATGGATTATATAAGGAATACTATTGATTTAAGCCAAGGTTCTGTTGAGGAAAAAAGAGAAGAGATAAAAAACTATTTTCTTCAAACTTATGAATTAGATGAAAAGTTGTTTGATTTGCTAAAAGATGAAAAAAGTATTTATGAACAACCAAATAGACTTAGACATCCATTGATTTTCTACTATGGACATACTGCTACATTTTTTATAAATAAATTAGTACTTGCTAATATCTTGTCAAATAGAGTAAATAAAGAGTATGAATCTATCTTTGCTATTGGTGTTGATGAAATGTCATGGGATGATTTAGAAGAGAAACACTATACTTGGCCAACACTTGAAGAAACAAAAGCTTATAGAGACAAAGTAAAACAAATAGTTTTAGATTTAATAGATAATATTGAGTTTACTATGCCTATTAACTGGGAGTCTCCTATGTGGATTATTTTGATGGGAATTGAACATGAAAATATTCATATAGAAACTTCATCTGTACTTTTAAGAGAACTTAAAATCAAATATATGAGTGATGATGAGCTTTTTGAGTATAAAAATGAAGAAAGCCATGACTATCCAACAAATGAGTTAGTTGGGGTAAAAGGTGGAGAAGTTGTACTTGAAAAAGATAGACAAAACCCTGTTTATTATGGTTGGGATAATGAGTTTTCATATCACAAAGCAAACATCAAAGATTTCAAAGCTTCAAAATATTTAGTATCAAATGGTGAGTTTTTAGAGTTTGTAAAAGAGGGTGGATATAATAAACCTGATTTATTTACAGAAGAAGGAAAAGAGTGGTTAGACTTCTCCCAAGCTAAACATCCTACTTTTTGGCTAAAAAAAGAGGGTAGATACTATCTTAGAGAAATAAATAGAGTTATACCTTTACCTTTAAACTATCCAGTTGATGTAAATGTTTATGAGGCAGAAGCGTTCTGTAAATACCTAAGTTCTAAACTTGGATATGAGGTAAGACTTCCAAGTGAAGATGAATACTACAGACTTTATGACTACACTAATGCAGGGCAAAAAGAAGCAAATATTGGACTTAAACAGTTTAATCAATCACCTGTAGATAAGTATAAGTTTGATGAGTTTTATGACGTGAAGGGAAATGTATGGCAATGGAGTATAACTCCTACATATCCTTATGATGATTTCCAAACACATCCTATTTATGATGATTTTACTACTCCTACTTTTGATGATAGACATGCTCTTATGAAAGGTGGGTCTTTTATCTCACTTGGAAATGAAACTCTAAAGAGTGCAAGATATGCTTTTAGAAAGCACTTCTTCCAACATGCAGGTTTTAGATATGTACAATCTGACAATGAATACAGAACAAAACTAAATGACAATGTATATGAAACAGATGATTTAATCTCTCAGTATTGTGAGTTCCACTATGGAGAAGAGAACTTTGGAGTTAAAAACTTCCCTAAAAACTCAGTGGATTTAATCAAGCCTTATTTAGATGGTGTAGATACAAAAAAAGCTATGGATTTAGGTTGTAGTGTAGGTAGAAGTACTTTTGAGTTAGCAAAAACTTTTGATGAAGTTCTAGGTATTGACTTTAGTGCAAACTTTATCAATGTAGGTGTAAAGCTTAAAAAGTATGACTCGCTTGTATTTAAAGTAAAAACAGAGGGTGAGCTTTTTGATGAAAAAAGCGTATCTTTAAAAGAGTTTGATTTAGAAGATACAAAAGAAAGAGTTACATTTATGCAAGGTGATGCTTGTAATCTAAAAGACTTATATACAGGATATGATTTAATATTTTGTTCAAATTTAATAGATAGACTTTATTATCCTCAAAAGTTCTTAGATGATGTACCAAATAGAGTAAATGACAATGGACTTTTAGTACTACTTTCACCATATACATGGCTAGAAGAGTACACACCAAAGAAAAACTGGCTTGGTGGATATATCAAAGACAATAAAGAAGTAAAAACACTTGACACACTAAAAGAAAACCTAGAAGATAGGTTCGAACTACTTGATACTATAGATGTTCCTTTTGTGATAAAAGAAACAAATAGAAAGTACCAACATACAGTATCTCAGATGAGTATCTGGAAAAAAAGATAGGAGTTTTCCTGTCTTTTTTAATATCTTAAATTTAAATACTTTTTCTGATCTATATGTAGTAAACTAATATAAATACAGTGGATTAATTGCTGTATAACAAAACTGTCAAATCAAAGCAATTAAATAAATATTTAAAATCAATAAAACAAAAAGATAAAGGTAAGGTCATGAATTTCCATTTTTAGAAAAATCAAATTCACAACTCAACACCTCGTATCTACATGATATAAAAACCACTATGAGATATATTTAAGCCTACTGATGAGAATTAAAAAAAATGTTTAGTTAGGTAGCAATATTTTTTAGTAACATTAATTATTTATTAGCTAATATATAATTTATTAAATTTTAGGATGTTATTTTGCAAAAACATAATGTTGAACATGGATTAGATTTTTCAAATGTAAATACTATTGCATTAGGAATTACAGAACTAAACACAGAATTAGAAATTAACTTTAACAAAAATATATTTTGTACACCAAGTGGTATAGCTATGTTTAGCTCTTTGGCTAATTATAAAAAAGATTTACTTGTATTTAATTATACTGATATTAAATTTATTCGATATCTATTAAGAAATAATTTCTTTTTAAATCTTAATATAGAGATTGAAGAAGATTTTAGAAGACATGATGCTACAGCTAATATGCTAGAATGTACAACAATTAAACAGGATGGTGACCCAGATTTAATAGATAGTAAATTAGAAAAAATATTAACAAGTCATATACATGGAAAAAAAAATTTGGTATTGGGTGTCTTATTGACAACATATGAAATAGTTGATAATATTTTAGAACATAGTATGGGAGATGACTTTGTTATTTCAAATAGATCACTTGATATTCCAGGTTATGTATCAGCTCAATACTATACTAAAAATAATATTGTAGAAATAGGAATATCAGATATGGGAAAGGGGATTGTAGATACAATGTCTTCAGAGTCTGAATATTTGCTTTTAGATAGAAAAGATATTTTGTTTAAAGCATTTGAATTAAATACTACAAGGCACAAGAAGATAATGCCTACAAGAGGAAATGGTTTAGCTAAATTAAAAGAATTTGTATTAGCGAGTAATGGAAGTATTCGTTGCAGAACAAATGAGTTTATAATATTTTTCAATAATGATTTTCCTGAAGGTAGAATACAATCAGTACAACCAGTACAAGGAACACATTTTGAGATTAAAATTGGTTGTAAGTGTGATATAGATACGAAACCAATTTTCAATACAGATATAAGTGATTATGAAGATAATGATGAGCTAGAAGATTTTTTTGATTAAAGGAAAGGTAATATAATGAAAACAATTTTTATGAAAGAATTTGCACCTTTAAATAGTCACCAAGTTGGAATAAAAATTCAAAATAAAATTATTGAGAATATAGAAAAGTCAGATGAAGTGATTATTTTAGATTTTAATGACGTTAACATTTGTACTGATTCTTTTTCTCAACAACTTACTACAATTTTAGCAACTAAAATAACATATAAAACTCTAAAAGAAAGAGTTAAATTTAGAAATTTAAATGATTTCTTAAAAGAATTAATAAAGGCTAACTTGATAAAAGCATCAAGAATATAAAATAAGTAAAATAAGGGTCAGGTCATCAGTTTCCACTAAAAAAATCAAATTAACAATTCAACACTTGACCTTCGTTCAATTAATATTAAGTTCATTCTTTAGTTCACAATAAAGTCTAATAAAATTTATTTAATAACACCCTGTCTTCCACAATAGAATTATTTTATTGAGTCTAAATTAGTTCATTTCTTAGTTCGTATAATAAAAAATCAATGGGTTGAAATTCTAATGCTCTCACAAAAAATTTAAGTATAAAATCAAAACTAAATAAATATATGTATAGAACAGATTTTCAAAAGATAAATTCTGATATAATATGTAATAAAAGTAATATTAAAGCTAAATAATCAATTTAATATGTAAAAAAGGTATAATTATGATTGAGTTTATGACTCCTTATGATATTATGGAAAAGTTTGTTGATATGATTGAAAATACAAGGGTTCAAAAAAATATGACTCAAGAAGAGTTGTATAAAGCTGCTGGTATGACTCAGCGATCTTATGCAAACTTTATCAAAACAAAAAGTACTAAGTTTGTGAATATCATAAATCTTCTAATTGCTCTTGATTTAACAGCAAAACTAGAAGAGCTTATTAAAAATGAATCATTTAATTCTCTTGATGAGATTAGAAAAAAGAACTCAAAAATTACAAAAAAAAGAGTTAGAAAATAAGGTGTAAAATATGAAAGAGATTGATGCTTATATCTATGGTAAAAAAATTGGGACTATGCTTGAATATGATGGTTTCATCTGGTTTGAGTATGATAAGAAGTTTAAACTTGATAGTTTAGAAATATCTCCTATTAAAATGCCAACAAAAAAGTTTTCTACACCTCAAACAAACCAAGAACATAAAGATTTATATAAAGGTATGTTTGGAGTTTTTTTTGACTCCTTGCCTGATAAACATGGTATGCCTTTTATAGATAGATACTTTGAAAAAAAAGATAAAAAACCTTACGAGATAAACTTATTAGATAAACTAGCTTTCATTGGCAATAGAGGAATGGGAGCTATAGAGTATATTCCTCAAGAAAAAGATGACACTATTTCATCTGATTTTATAGTAAACGCAAAAGAAGCATACGAACAAATGAAAGAAAATATACAGAGCAATAACTCTTCAATTCAATCTCTTATGAATATAAGAGATAATGTGTCTCCTATAGGTGGAGGAAGACCCAAAATGCTAATTCAATATAACTATAAAACAAATAAAATAAGACTAAATAGTTCTAATTTATATAAAGATTTCACAAGAGCTATTATAAAATTTGATGAGATATATGAAGGTGTAGGAAGTATTAGGCTTACTACTTTAGAGTATATTTTTATGACAATGGCAAAAAAAGCAGGTATCAACACAGCCCAATTTGAACTTATTTTTGAAAATAAAGCTAAACATCTTTTAGTAAAAAGATTTGATAGAGATGAAGATGATGAAAAAATACATATGTGTACAGCCTCAGGCTTAATGCATATTGACATAAGTATTCCCCAAGCAACATCGTATGAGTATTTATTTATACTTACTAGAAAGTTATGTAAAAATCAAAAAGATATAGAGGAACTTTATAAAAGAATGATATTTAATATCTTGATTTTTAACTTTGATGATCATGCTAAGAATTTTGCTTATTTGATGGATAAAGAAGGAAAATGGAGTTTATCTCCAGCTTATGATATTACATATTCAAAAGGACAAGCAAGACAACATCTTACTACTATTGCTGGCAAAGCTTTAGATATTACAAGGGCAGATGTATTAGAAATAGCAAAAAGACAAACTATAAGACTATCAATTGCAAAAAAGATTATTGATGATTGTATTGAAGTTGTGAAAACTTTTAAAGAGACTGCGCAAGCAGTAGGACTTGATGAAGAAGAGATTTCAAATTGTTGGCTAGATATACAAAGTCAAATTGAGTTGTTGAAGACAAAAAGTGAGTATTAGAATAAAATAGGATGTTAAGTGTATTTGTAAACAATAGCTTATGTATTGTAGTCTAATCTTTCAAGTTCATTCTTTAGTCCGTAAAAATGTCTACTATAATTTATTTTATAATACTTTAACTTCGATATTATAGGCATTTTCTTATAAAAAATAAGTTCATTTATTAGTTCGCATAATAGTGGAAAATTTATGTTTTTTTGTTATAATATCTAAAATAAAAAGGTTTTAATATGAACTTTACACCAATAATTCCTACAGAGCTTTCAACTAATGAAATTAAGCAAGAACTTTTAGTTCTAGCAGAAGAAGTTGTAATAAAAAGTGCAATGCTTGAAGCAAATTATAATCCAATTGTAATAAATGCTATTCGTGATATGTTAAGAAATGTTAATAGTTTTTATTCAAATCAAATTGAATCAGAAGGTACTCATCCTATAGATACAGAAAAAGCAATGAGAAAAGAGTACTCAAGTGATGATAAACAAAGAAAACTTCAAATGCTTTCTCTTTCACATATTAAAACACAAGAGTTATTAGAACAATCAATAAAAGATGGTGCTAATCCCCTTTCAAAAGAGTATATAAAAGATATTCATAAGGTGTTTTATACTCAAGAAGGAATGGAAGATTTTTTAACTGTATCGAATGAAAATAGGATAGTAGATATTGTTCCTGGTGAACTAAGGGATGATAATGTACAAGTTGGTGATCATATAGCACCAGTGTTTGAAGAAGTAGATTATTTAATGAATCAATTTGAAACTTTATATAAGGTCTATCCATATATGACTATTAGCCAAAAATTAATATATGTACTGTCTTCTCATCATAGATTAGTATGGGTACACCCTTTCTTAGATGGGAATGGTAGAGTTTCAAGACTTTTTTTAGATTCATTTTTAAATTATATTGGATTAAAAGGTTATGGTCTATGGAATATATCAAGAGGATTATCAAGGGATATAACTAATTATAAATTAAATCTAAAATACGCTGATATGACAAGGCAAGGTAGTCAGGATGGTAGAGGTTATCTTTCAAATAGAGGATTAGAGAATTTTGTTAAGTTTTTACTTAAAATAGCTTTAGATCAAGTTGACTATATGGGAACTTGTCTAAAATTAGATAGTTTATCTCAAAGAATTGAAAACTACTGCAATAGTGCTAATGCTACATTCTTAAGAATAGACCCATTACCTGAGGGTAGTGATAAACTATTTAAAGCTCTTTTGTTGAAAGGCGAGGTTCAAAGGGGCGAAGAAGTACAAGCTATAATTGGGAAGAAAAAAACTTATAGTTCAAAATTAGTTTCAGAATTATTAGATAGATATTATTTAACTTCTGATGGTCCTAGAAAACCTATAAAGTTAAAATTTAATGCACATTTCGCATCACAGTTATTTCCTGAATTAATGCCCCCTGAAAAGATATAATTAAAAATTATATTTTGAAGTTAGTGTTTAAGGGGAAGAGACTCTTTCCCTTTTTATTGATACTACTTAATCTCTACTGCTTCAAAGCCTGTAAAAGTTCAAGTTCTTCATGATTTTTTCTAAGCTCATTAACTTGTGCTTCATTTATAGTTTTATTTAGTTCATCGATATCATTTTGGGCTTTTTGGATTCTTTTTTGGAAGCCTGCTATATCTAAAGATATACTTTTACTCGTATCTGATTTATCCTCTTTTGAGATATTATTTACGTGTGAGTTTTCCATATCTATCACAGCTTCACCTTTTGCTCTTTTTTGAAGCTCTTTTATCATACGTTCTAATTTTTCCATCATAGAATCAATCTCTTTTATTTCATCAGAACTAAGTGGAGGTTTAGATTCTGAAACTTTCTTTTTTATTTCCTCAAGAAGTTTTTGAATCATTTCTAACTCTTCAACTGTAAGACCTGTTTTAAATAAAGACATAATATCCTTTAAAAGTTTATCAGCTATATCTTCCTCTTTCTTCTCTTCATTTGTTATTTCTGATGTGTTTTTTGTTTTTTCTAAATCTTTAGCAAAAGTTGAATTAGTTGGATTTTTTTCTTCAACAACTTCTTGTCCTGCTGCATTATAAGAGATAGTTTTAGTCTTATCAAAACTTACTTCCAAAATAAATCCTTTAAAATAAAATATTTATTATATTATCAATTATAGTTTTAGAGTTATATAAAAGGAAGAAAAATCTTCCTTTTTTTTAGTTATTATATATAATCATTAAGTTTGAGTTATCACTTTTCTTTTCTAAATAATCATCTATAAGTTTTGTATTACTATTATTTTTATTATCAAGAGCTAGTATTTCATTTCCTCCAAATTCTAAGGCAAAAGAGAAGTGAGTTCTATCTTTTGTAAGTAGAGTGTTGTTTTTTATAGTTCTTAATTGAAAAATTTCAAAGTATTTTTTAGAAGTACTGTTAAAAGCTTCATTTTTAAGAGTTTGGGGTTCATGCCACATTATCATAGTTGGGATACTTGCTAGGGCTAAAGACATTTTTTCATCACCAAGTTTTTCTATATATAGTCTTTCAAAAAAGTCATCAAGATTATCTTTTGACCAGTTTTGTATTTCTTTTATTTGAGATAGAACCTCATCATCTATTAGATTAAATTCATTTAAAATAAGCATTGAGTATGGTATATCTTTTTCTTCTAGTAGATTTGTATTTAAAAAATTTTCATAAGATTCAATTCCAAGTCTTGCTTTTTTCTTAGAAGAGGGAATATAAAATGACCAACATTTTCTTTTATGATTATCACTTACTAAACCTTCTTTTGTTTTTATAATATATGTAATATTATTGGCTTCTTTACTTAAGGGTATAGTAATTTCAGCTCTATATAGATAGCCAAACTTTAGATTTCCAAGTTTTTTGGCTTGTACTTGTTTTTCATCAAAAAAAACAGAGTATTTTTGGTTTGTTTTACTTAAAAAACACACAACATATTTATTATCATTTTCTAATGATAATAAAGGACCTAAAACTAGTTTTTCACTCATAAGGGCTCCTTTTGTGTTTTGTTAAAGCTAGAATTAAGATTATAGCATATAAGTTTGTTTTTGTATAATAATATTTATGATTATATACTATAAATATAAATACTATAATTATATAGTATTGACAACTTTTGTACTATCTGTGTTTTTTATAAATCTATCTATTGAGTATGCAAAATACCAAGAGTTAATCCATGAGGAAATTTATGAGTCAAAAGTTGAAGTTCAAAATATTTATGAAAAAGAAAACTATGATGTACTAAAATTGAAAAATAAAAATTTTACAATTTTTACAAATTTTGACAAAAATACACAAGTTTTGAAGTATGATATTTTAAATTTGGCGTTTATAACTATAGATATAACTTTTATAGATTTTTTAAAAGGTTTTTATGTAAAGAGTGTCTATTTTGATAAACTAGAAAAAAAAGATGGTTTTTCATCAAGACTTATAGACTATACAACTTCACAACATCATAACGAAATGATACAAGAACTCTTTTCTGCTTTGTTTTTTGCTAAGCCAATTTCAAAAGAGTTAAGAGAGGTTTGTACCAATTATGGTATTAGTCATCTCATCGCTCTGAGCGGTTTTCACCTTGCTGTTTTAAGTTTTATAATCTATGGTATTGTTTATTATCCTTATGCTTTTTTTCATTTAAGATATTTTCCGTATAGAAATAAAAGGTTTGATATATTGCTTATTACTTTAGCTTTACTATTTTTTTACCTCATCTTTACGGGTTTTGTGGCTTCTTTGACAAGAGCTTTTGTGATGATGGCTATGGGTATTTATCTTCTGCGGTGTAATATCAAGCTTTTTTCTTTTACTACCTTGTTTATAGTCTTAGCCTTTGTGCTTTCACTATTTCCTAAGTATATATTTTCACTTTCTTTATGGTTTTCTATTTTTGGAGTTTTTTATATCTTTTTGTATATACAGTATTTCAAAGATATAAAAAACAAACTTTTACATCTGCTTCTTTTTAATTTTTGGATTTATTTGGCTATGAATCCTTTGGTGCATTACTTTTTTCCTTTGACTACTTATGAGCAAATGCTTTCACCTTTTGTAACTATGGCTTTTACTTTATTTTATCCTTTGGAGCTTTTTGCTCACATCTTTTCTTTTGGTGGTTTTTTAGATGAGTATATTTTAATGTTTTTATCTTATGAATTTAAACCCTTTGATAAAATAACAAGCCTTTGGTTTTTGCTTATTTTTATGTTTTTTTCTTTTTACTCGATTTTTAATAAAAAGGCTTTTTATTTGTTAAATATTTTATTATTTGCTTTTACTGTGTATTTATATATCTAAGATATAATTTTACAAATCAAAAAAAGGCGAAACTTTGAAGATAGTTCATTTCTCAGATACTCACTTAGGTTACAATGATTTAGATATATTAGATGAAAATAATGTAAACCAAAGAGAAGCAGATTTTTATGATGCATTTACACAAGTAGTAGAGCAAATAAAACAAATAAAACCTGATTATATAATCCATACAGGAGATTTGTTTCATAGAGCAAGTCCTAGCAATAGAGCTATTACTTTTGCATTAGAAAAGATAAGAGAAATAAGCTCTTTAGATATACCTTTTGTTTTAATAGCAGGAAATCACTCAACACCTAGAACAAATCTAAGTAGTCCTATTTTAAAGATATTTGAAAACTATAAAAACATCTATGTTTCATATAATCAAAAGTATAAAAAAATAGAATTTGATGATATTGTATTTCACACCTTACCACACATGAACGATGAGACAATAGCCCAGAACCAAATAGAACTATGTGAGCAAAACATAGATGAAAATAGAAAAAATATCATGATGTTACACTGTAGTGTGGGAGCTTGGTATCTTATGCAAGAGTTTGGAGAGTGGGTATATCCTGCTTCAAAAGAGTATATCTTTGAAAAAATGGATTATGTAGCCCTTGGTCACTGGCATGGTTTTGGAAATGTTGGAAAACATGAAAATGTTTATTATAGTGGAAGTACAGAGAGAACTAGTCTAAATGACAAAAGAAACTCAAAAGGTTTTGTAGTAGTAACTTTAGAAGAGAAACTTCAAGTTGAATATAAAGAGATAAATATAAGATCAATTTTATCAAAACAGATTGATTGTACAAACTATGAGCAAAGTATAGAAAAACTTGATACAAGTGATATAAAAGACGCCATTGTAGAAGTAGTACTAAAAGATTTGACACCAATGCAGTCTATTGATATATCAAATAAAGATATAAAAGAGCTATTTAGTGAAGCTATGAGTGTAACTATAAAAAGAGAGTTTAAAAAAGATACAAATACACAAGACTTAGAAGAGATAGAAGCCATAAGCCTTGAAGAGTTTTTTATAGAACATATAAAAGAGGATAGTTTAGATGAGATAGAAAGTGATAGGCTCAAACAAAAAGTAAAAGAGTTATTTGCTAAGTATGAAGAAGAGGTAAGTGATGATATTAACTAAACTAAAACTAGAAAATTTTAAAAGATATGAGCAGTTTACCTTAGAGTTTAACCAAGGTTTAGTAGGAATAATAGGAAAAAATGGTAGTGGAAAATCTACTATCTTTGAAGCTATCTTCTTTGCTTTATATGGGGAGCTTAAAACAAAAGGTTATAAAGAAGTAGTAAGAAATGCAAACGCGACTTCAAAAGACCCAGTTGTAGTTGAGTTAGAGTTTGAGTATGAAAGTGTTGACTATAGTGTAAGAAGAGAGTTTAGAGGAAAGACCTTAAGTGCTAATGCTAAGTTTTTTAAAGCTGATGAGCTTATAACTTCTGGAGCAAAAGAAGTAACTACATCTATAGTAAATCTAATCAAGATGAGTAAAGATGCTTTTTTACATACACTATTTGCTTCACAAAAAGAGCTTACTAGTTTAAGTAGTCTAAAAAACGAAGATAGAAAAAAGATGATTAGAAAGCTTCTTGGTTTAGAAAAGATAGATTTTATTGAAAAAGAACTAATTGAAAAAAGCCGAGAGTTAAAAAGAGAGATAACTGCATTTGCTGAGTTTTTAATGCCACAAGATGAGGTAGAAGAAAAGAAAAAACAAAAAGAAGAGTATGAGCTTTTAGAAAAAGAGTTAAAACAAAAGCAAGATATAAAAATAAAACAGCTTGACGAAACTACTTTAAAAAGCCTTGATATTAAAAAAACTTTAGATTTCCTGCAAGAAACAAAAGATAAAAAACAAGATTTATTCTCTAAATGTGAGCTTTTAAAATCTACTATAAACTCACATATTCAAAACAGCAATAAACTAAAGCAAGAGTTAGATAACTTGGCTTTAAAACAAAAAGAGTTAAAGGGCTTAGAGTCTGTAAAACAAGAGTACACACAGCTTCATGAGGCTATTAAAATACAAGAAGAGTTAAAGTCTGCTAATATTAAAAAACAGTCACTTTTACAAGAACAAGAGAATTTAAGAGAGCACTATAAAAAATCAAGAGATACTATTTCAAGATTAGAGCATGAAACCTCTTCTTATGAGCAAGCAGTTGAAAAGCAAAAAAGTATGGAAACAACTTTAGAAGATTTATCTCAAAATATAAAGAAAAACCAACTAGAAATAAATAAACTAAGCTCACAAATAGCAGGGGAGCAAAAGTTAATAGAAGATATAAATAAAAAGATTGAAAAGATTCAGCTTTTAGGAAAAGACTCAGCTTGTCCTACTTGTACAAGACCTTTACTTGAAGAGTATGATTTGGTACTAAATTCACTTGAGCAAATAGTAAATAAAACTGAAAAAGAAAAGATTGATTTTTTAAAAGAGCAAAAAGACTTACTTGAAGCTCAGCTAAAAGAGTTTGATGAAGCTTATAAGAGTTTAAGTGAGGAAAATTTAGAACTTTCAAAAAAGATAAATCTTATGGAAAATCAAAAAAGAGATTTATTAAGTGAAAAAGAACATTTTGAGAAAGTAAAAGAGCAGGGCTTAAAAAATAAAGCACAGTTGGAAAAACTAGAAAACATAAACTATGTAGAAGAAGAACATAACTTATTACTTGAAAGACAAAAACTATTAAAACAAAAGTATGAGTATGTATTAAGTTTAGAAGCTATGCTTAAAAGAGTTGATAGTGTAAAAGAAGACTTGGCAAGTACAAATGAAAATATAAAAAAATATGAACTTGACTACAATGAAAAAGAGTTAGAATATAAAAGTGTAACCTATGATATAAAAGAGCATGAAGAGAAGAAAAAAGAGTATGAACAAATACTAAAATCAAAAGATGAGATTTCAAATGAGTTAAATGATATAAAAGTTCAAGTAGCTACTATCCAAGAACAAATAAAAAACATAAATCAAGCTTTAGATAACAATAATAAACAGTTAGAGAAACTAGGAACTAAACAAGATGATTTAAAAGATTATGACAAAATCAAAATAAGTCTAGCAAGTTTTAAAACAAAACTAAATGCAAAAGTAGCACCTAGAATTTCTGATATTGCTTCAAGTATGTATTCTCAAATCACAAAAGGAAAGTATCAGCATATAGAAGTGTCAAATGATTTTGATTTTTATATTTACGATGAAGGTAAAAAGTATCCTATTGAGAGGTTTAGTGGTGGGGAGGTTGATTTGGCAAACTTAGTTTTAAGAATAGCTATTTCAAAGACTTTGACTGAACTTAGTGGAAATAACTCAATAGGATTTTTAGCCTTTGATGAGGTGTTTGGAAGCCAAGATGAGAATAGAAGAATAGAAATACTAGAAGCTTTTCATACAATAAAAGAACAATATCGACAAATCTTTTTGATAAGTCATGAAATAGAAATAAAAGAAATGTTTGAAAATATTATAGAATTATAAATAAAAAACTTAAGAAGTACACAGCTTATAAACAAAGTTTTATTATAATTTGTTTATATTTTATTTAAAAAGGTATTTCCTTGTCAGCTAAAAAACTTACAGTTCAAGATTTATTAGATAAAAAAACAAGAATAATTTTATATTTATTCTCTTTGACATCATTGGCTTTTTTACAAACATTTTGTACTAATGTTTGTCCTTTTATTGATGGTTTGCAGCCAGAAAAACTATTTAGAAATTTATTCATTATTTTTCTTTTACATATAGTTTATAGAGAGTTTTTATATTATAAATTTAAAGAACCTAGGAAAAATATCTCTTTACCACGACAAGCTTATTATTTAAGTGTTATTTCTTGGGTTTTTGCAGGAATAACTGCTTTTTTTCTTCATAATTTTTTGTATCCAGATTTTCCTATATCAAGTCATTTAAAGATATTATCTAGTTATATTACTTTGGGTGCAGCTATTTTAGCCCAATTGGAATATATAATTTTTGAAAAAAGATATAAAAAAATCTGTAAAGAGTTACAATATACTATTTTTAATGAGAAGTTATCAAGAAGAATTATTGAGACGTTTTTGATTTTTACAATAGCACCAATTCTTACTCTTTTATTAGTAGTAAGAAGATTTAATTTAGATGGAGTAGTTGATAACCATGTAACATTAGAAGTATTTTATATAGGTGTGCTAATGCTTGTGTCATCAATAATTCTAGCAGTAGTCTTTGGTAGAGTTTTAAAAGAAGATACAAATATTATTATAAACAATATAAAATCAGTGCAAGAAGGCTCTTTTACAAATACTAAAACAATCAATAGACCTGATGAATTAGGTGAAATATCTTATGCTATAAAAGATATGTCAACTTCAATAAAAGAGGGGATAAATCAAATTGAGTCTTTAAATGATGAGATTACAAATACTCAAAAAGAAGTGATTTATACTATGGGTGAAATTGCTGAAACTAGAAGTAAAGAAACAGGGAACCATGTAAAAAGAGTTGCAGAATACTCAAAAGTGCTAGCTTTAAAATATGGTTTAGATGAAAAAGAAGCTGAACTATTAAAATTAGCTTCTCCTATGCACGATATAGGAAAGGTAGGAATTCCTGATAGTATTTTGAATAAACCAGGTAAATTAACATTTGATGAATTTGAGATTATGAAAACACACGCCCAGTTAGGTTATGATATGTTAAAGTATTCTTCAAAACCTATTTTAAAAGCAGCTTCTATAGTTGCATATTATCATCATGAAAAATATGATGGAAGTGGTTATCCACGGGGCTTAAAAGGTGAAGATATTCATATCTACGGAAGAATCACGGCAATTGCTGATGTTTTTGATGCTCTTGGAAGTGATAGAGTTTATAAAAAAGCTTGGGAAGATGAGCGAATATTTGAGTTATTTAAAGAAGAAAAAGGAAAACACTTTGATCCAAAATTAATAGATATTTTCTTTGAAAACTTAGATGAAATTTATAAAATAAGAAATATGTTTAAAGATATACAAAACTAAAAAAAGAGGCTTTTAAAAGCCTTTTTGCCTTTAACTTTTATTCAATATAATTACTATATAATAATATATAAATTGTATAAAGGTTTTTATGCTTACAACCCAAAATAATCCAGATTTTTTTAATGTTCTTACAGGTGCAAATGCTCATATAGTTGAGGCTTCAATAATAAGACTTTACTCTTCTTTGTATGGGAATGATTTTATTGTAGATGAAGTAATAGGTCGAAAAAAAGCAAGAGATATTATATACTCAGTTCTTCAAGAAAACCCTTGGCAAAATGATAATACTGATTCGAACTTTGACAATGAAAAAGATAAAGCTTCATATATTTTAAGAAGACTAAAAGATTGTGGTTGGATTGATTTTGTTATGGATAGAGCTTTATTAATCAAAACTTTTAATTTTACTAAAAATGGCAAAAAATTTGCTCAAACTTTATATGCAGCAAGTGATGAAGAGAATATTTCAACAAGACAAAGAAATGTAAGAGCTACAAAAGCCTCTTTAGAATCCTATAAAAAATCAGATGATCCAGCTGATTTAATTGATGCTATAAATTTCTCAAAATATATAGTTTCAGATTTAACTGATAATATAAATGATGTAAGGGAAGAAAAAAATCTTCTTATGAAGCTTGCCATGGAAGATGTAAAAGTTGCAGGTGGGAAGTTTATAGATTTTGTAAAAGAAAAGTTTGCTTCTGATATTGCTGTAAAGTTTGGTAAGGATTCAGCAAATAGATATATCTTAGATATTGAAGATATTGTAAGAGATTTAAGTATTGAAGGCTTAGAAAAAAGACAAAGAAAATTATTGGCTCACTTTCCTATGTACAAAAATAATCCAAATGCTTTAAAAAACATTTTAGATGCAATTGATTTTAGACTTAAAAATGCTTGTGATACGAAACTTCCTTTACTAAAGAGGGAAGTATCTTCTTATGTTCAAAGAGGAACTGTAATCTTTCGACAAACGAACTCTTTATTTTTTAACAAAAACAAAGAAATAAATGAAGTTGCTAAAATTATAAAAACTAAAAACAAGCAAGAAAAAGAGAAACTTTTAGAAGATATTGGAAAAGCAGTAAAATTCCCAAATCTAAAAATCTTAAATCTTTCAAATGTAAAAATCAGAAGAAAAGCTAAAAAAAATGAAATAGTAAGTTTTCTATCACCTGAGCTTACTATGCCAAAAGAAGCTTATATAAAAAGTACTTTTGAACAACAAAAACATTTAGCATTTTCATTTTCTCAAAAAGAAATAGATGAGTTTTTAAATAAGCACTTCAAAGAAGCAAATAAAACAAAAATATCAAATAATGCATTTGAAATAAATAGTGTAAAAGATTTACTTATTTCTTTATATGCAAGTGACATAATCAAACATGATAATGAAAAGTTTGAGGTAAGATATACAAAAAATAGAAGTAAAAACATATATTTTGAAACAGATGAATATATAATCACAAAAAAGGAAAATAGTGGCAAGTAGTATTTATAATGAATTTGTAGAGCTTATAAATGAAGCAGGACTTGATTTAGAAGATTTTCAAGATATTACATCATATCTTTTAGAAAATGGTGTGATTTGTAGAGAAGATTCGCAAAAAGAAGAGAAGTATTATGATAATTTTTTAAGATTAGAAAGTATTGTTAAAGACTATTTAAATCTTATAAATATAAATGTAGTACATGATGAAGATTTATTATCAATACGACTTTATGCTCCTGGTTCTGATTTTCCCCAATCTTATTTGGATGATGATATAAAATCAAATATGTCAATGTCTTTAAGTAGTGAAGAGAGTGCATATTTAATAGCTTTGGCAATTTTATATAATCAAAAATTCAATGAAGGACAAATAGAAGATGATGCAAGTGTAGAAGTAGAACTTGAAGAGTTTAATACAGCTTTAGCTTCATATCTTTCATATAGTGCAAATGAAAATAAATCTATAAGAGATGAGGCTTTAAGAACATTAAGAAGACTAAAGGTTCTAAACTATGCAAAAGGAGTTTTTGAAAGTGAAGACGCTCCTTTGATTATAAGACCATATATCAAACAAGTTATTTTACCTGATATGCTAAAACCTTTTTTAGAAGAAACAAAAATAGTAGAAGATAAGGATATCTCAAATGAAAATGAATAAATTAATTCTTGCTAATTGGTCAAATATTCCAAATAGAGAGTATGATTTATCTGATTTAGTTTTTTTAACAGGTGAAACAGGTGTAGGTAAAAGTACTATGCTTGATGCAATTCAAACTTTGATGACAGCTTCAAAAAATGGAATTGTAAAATACAATGCAGGGCAAGATGAAGCTCAAAATAAAAAGAGAAATAAAGAGTATAGAACTCTTCAAGGTTATTTTGCAGGTGAAGATAGGTTTAAATTTTCAAGACCAACTGGTTGTAGAAGTACTATTGCTTTGACTTTTCAAAACTCACCTAAAGAAGAAGAGGCTTGTTTTTCTGCTTTGATTACGGGAAGTGTAGATTTTGAAGAATCAAAGGGTGAAAAAAAACCAAAACTTGATAGTTTAAAGTTTTATATTATTAGAAATACTCAACTTGTAAAAGAAGATTTTTCAAATGAGAAAGGGCAGTTATTAAATCATACAGATTTATATAAAAGTCTTTGTAATAAATATGACAAAGACAATGTGATTCATTGTACAGATAAGATTGATTATTTAAATACTTTATATGGCACTTTATGGGGAAGATTAAAAACTATATCTTCACGGTCTACAAAAGCTGCAAAAGCTTTTGCTAATTTTATTCATGCAAGACCAGTTGAAAATATCAACAGTTTTGTAAGAAATGAGTTTTTATCTCCAAAAAATATGAAAGAAGAAGTAAACTCTTTATCAAATACTATTAGATCCTTAGATAAGTTAAAAAAAGATGCAAGAGAAATTGAAGACTCAATAGAGGTTTTAAATAAGTTGGACTCAAAGCTTTATGCTTTGGTTAAAAAATGGCAAGTTCTAGGGGAAGAGCATTTTACTTTTTGTCATTATGATGTTTTAAAACAGAAAAATAAGATTATACAAGATGAAAAAAAATATGAAAAACTTGAAAAACAAATCAAAAAATCCCAAAGAGCCTTAACTAAGCTAGATGAAGAACAAAAAAGTTTAGATGAAAAACTTATTGATTTAAATATCTCAAAACAAAGCAATGACAAGGTAAAAGAGCTTGAAAGTTTAGAGTTTAAACTTGATGAAGCACGAAAAAATTTCAATACAGCTTTTTCAAATAGCATGAGGCTTGTTGGAAAAATTGAGAGTATATCAAATGATATAAATATGGTTTTCAAAAATCCAGAACAGTTTGAAGAACTTTGTATTTTGTTATCTGAATTTAAAGTACTTTTAGAAGAGTTTGTTAATAACTCTTTTAATACATATTTCATAAATAGTAATATCGATACATCTGATATAAACTATGAAATCACGAACTTTAGAGTTATGCTTGAAAAATTAGAAGATAGTTATACAAGTTTAGTTGAATCTTTTGAGTTTAAAGAACAAAAAGAAAAACTAGAAGATGAGTATAAAAACCTTATTGTAAAAAATAATGACTTAGATGAAAAAATAACTACTTTAAAAAGTGAGATTAAGACACTAGAAGAAACAAGATATTATTGTCCTCAACATATTCAAAACTCAGTTGAAAACCTAAGAAAACTCCTTCCAAAAGCCAATGTTCATTTACTTTATGAATTTATTGAGCTTAAAGATGAAACTTGGAGAGAAGCTATAGAAGGTTATATAGCGAACAATAGGTTTGCAGTAATTGTATCAAGCCAATATGAAAGTCAAGCTATAGAAGTCGTAAAACAACATGATTTAAAACTTAAGATTATTCAAGGCAAAAAGGTTCTTGAGGAACTATCTTTTAGAGGAAAAGCTGTACATGAAGACTCTATAATTAATCTACTTGATGTATCAGATGAAAAAGCCTTAGCATATTTGATTTGTACATATTCAGAAGTTTTACAAGTAAATGACGCTTCTATTTTACCTATGATAAAAAGAGGAATTACACAAGATTGTAAGGCTGCTAGTTCTAATTTACTTTTTACTTGTAAGTTAAAAGATCAAAGATTTATTTTTGGACAAGAAGCCCAAAGAAAAACTCTTATGAAAATGAAAGATGAGTTAGAACTTTTAGAAAATGACTCGGATTCGATTACAAGTAAAATTGATATTTTAAATAAAGTAAAAAGAGTATTATCAACACTAAAAAGTGAGAATAAACTAGTAAATCTTGAAGATATTTCAAATATTTCTTACAATCATAAGATTTATCATGAAACAAAAGAGTTAAAAGCTTTAATAGATACTTCTGATTATGATGAAATAATAAAACAAATTCAAGAGTGTAATAAAAGAAAAGAGAGTATAAAGTACGAAATAAATGCTCTAAATCAAGAACTAGGAGCTAATACTAGGTCTTTAAATGAAAAAAATAGAGTAGAGCAAACAAACCAAAAAGATTTAGAAGATAAAATCAAAAAACTAGATGCTTCAAGATATATGTTTCAAATAATTTATAATAAATTAGTAGTAGAAACTAATATTGGTTTTGAAAATTATGAACAAAATATCTTAGATAAAATCGATATAAAAAATGATTATAATTTATCTGAAAATATTTCTGAGAGTTTAAAGAAATTACATCATAATTTTGATAACTATTTTACAAGTCAAAACCTGTTAGGAAAAGTGGCTTTACCCAAGCCTTTGAGTTTTGATGAACTTATAATTTGTGAAGAGCATTTTAATGAATTACTTACTTTTAGAAAAGATTTACTTGAAAAAATTGATGTTAAAAATAACTCTTTAACTTTTAAATATAAAAAAGATATTGAAAGTGCAGATAAGCAGTTTAAAAATATTTTTCTAAATGACTTTTGTAATGCTATTTATTCAAATATAAGACAAGGTGAGAATTCTATTGATAGGTTAAATGAAACTCTTAGAAAGCATAAGTTTGGAAATGAAACATACAAGATTAGAAGGTTTCCTGCTGATGAAGAGTTGAAGCAGTATGAAGAGTATTTTAAAGCAATTCATGAAACAAAAACTAATTTAGATGAAAACTCACTTTTTGAGGCTTTAGATAAGCAAGGCTTTGAACATATTTCAAAAGCACTTCTTGATAAGTTTATGGATAATGAAAAGCATATAAATGAGCTTATTAGAATTTCTGATTATAGAAACTATAACAATTATGATATTTACCAAGAAATAGATGGAAATAGTATTTCTTTAAGTAGAAATGGTAAAAATTCAGGTGGTCAAGGTGAAACTTCATACTATATAATCAGATCAATAAACCTACAATCTGCTTTAAAACCTTTTGAACCTGCAATTAGTTCTTTGGAGTCAATTATTATTGATGAGAGTTTTTTAAAATCAAATGAAAAAAGATCAAAAGAGATTTTAAGTTACTTAAATGAGAGTTTAGGTTTCCAAGTAATATGTGCAATGCCTACAAAAAATGTAGGGACTTTCTATGAAATAGAATCTACAAACTATCACTTTGTTCATCATCCAGGAAAATCAAATCCTTTAAGTGAACTTGATTATACAACTTACGCAGAGTTTAAAGTAAGAAATAATTCTATGGTAAAAAAGCTATTTGAAGAGGAAGAAAAAGACTTATTTGAAATAGCAAAACAAAAAGCAGAAAAAGTATATGAACAATAATCTTCTAAAAGCTTTTGAGAATCCACATATATCAAAAATACTAAATGAAGTTTTAGATAAGTTTGATAAACAAGCAAAAAGAGTAAAGAAAATTTCTTTTACTTTAGATGAGAAAAACTTTTTAGCTTTATATTTTCCTACTGAATTTAATGAAGATATTGATTTAGAATTTGATATAAAAGTTTTATTAGACAATGATATTTTTGAATTGAAAAATGCATCAAAAAAAGATGAATTTTTACCTTTAGTTGAAAAAAGAAATGCTAAATTAATTTTCAAAAATGAAAAAGAGGATTTACTAAGAGAGATTTATAAAAGACCAAAACTAAAGTCTCAAAAACAATTATGGAGTGAAGAGTTAAAAAACTATTTTGAAGAAAATAGTAGATTGTTTGAAATTTTAGAGAAGTCACCTTTTTTTATAAAGAAAAAAACAAATAAAGAAGTTTTAGAAAAACTAAAAGTTTGGGTAGAAACTAGGGATAAAACAAAACTTCAAAGACATGAATCAGCCAAATGTTTTTGGGGTATGTCAAAAATATTTGATAATAAAACAGATTTCTGTGAATATTTTGATTTAAAAGAAAAACCAGTCCTTCTTCAAGTTTTTGGAAAAAGTGTTAGTGCTTCAAAAATCCTTTTTATAGAAAACTTAGAAACTTTTACTACTTGTATAGAAAGCAAAAATAAAGTCTTTGATGAGTGTATTTTGATAAATGCCCATGGGTATAAAGCTACAGCTAAAAGGTTAAGAGTTCAAGATGGTTCAAAACTCTTTTTTAATAATGGTTGTAAATTAAACAAAGAAACAAAAGATGATTTTATATCTTGGTTTTATAGTAATCAAAATGATAAAGAGGTTTACTTTTGGGGAGATTTAGATTTTGAGGGTATTTCAATACTTGAAAAGCTTCAAAGAAACTTTACTTCTTTAAAAGCTTTTATTCCTGCTTATGATTTGATGATAAAAGAAGCTTTAGATGGAAACTCACACTTTTGTGAAGATACAAATAAACAAAATCAAAAGTTAGTTACAAGCACTTTATGTAAGTATACAAATGATGAGTTGATTCCATTTTTAAAAGAGAAAAAGCTATTTTTAGACCAAGAATTTATTGATGTCAATACTTTATAATAAATTATTTAATCATTTATTTGATAGTATGTATTTTTAATATTCTTAGAGTAAAGTGAGAAAATGATTTTTTATCCTAATTTAAAATCTTTAAAGCAAAAATTGAGAGTTAAACCTGTCAATACAGGTAAAAAATTCAACTATAGAGGGATTGAATATAGTGATATTGAAGGCTTATATGCTTTGGTAGGAATAAATGGTTGCTTACATTTTAAAAGTGGAATAAGTTTTGCTACGTTTCAATATAGAGGACAAATTGAGGATTTTGGAGTGTGTAATACAACTTTAGATAGGTGTAAATCAAATGCAGAACAGTTTTTAAGTATTTGTAGAACTATTGCATTTGAAGATATTTTAGAAGTGCATCCCTTTATAAAATATATTCAGTCGTTACCTCCGTTTGGTGAAAACTCTCTTTGTCTTAATCTTACAGGTCTTGCACAACACTACGAATTGCATACAAATTATCTAGATATTACAAATAGTTTTGATGTAGCTTCTTTTTTTGCTACATGCAAATATGTAGATGGAAAATATTATCCTATATTGAATTCTTCAAAACATGGAGTAATATATAGAATAAATGAGATGATGTTATCTCCTGCTATAAAAACCCTTGATAATGACATAGAACTAGAGTATTTAGGTTGGCAACCTTTGCCTAGACCAGAAGAACAAAAAGCAAGTGTTTTGAAATTGAGTAAAGGCACTAATTTAGATAATATTTTTGGAGTTGAAAAACATTATTTTAGACATTCCAGTAGCCAATCAAGAAAAATTTGGAAGCAATTTGATAAAGGTAAAGTTCTATTTCCAAATGATAGTGCGGCTGCTTTAGCAAATGAGTATAAAACTTTAACCTCTTTCACAGAAAATCAACTGAAAAAGGCTTTAAAAAGATTCAAAACTTGGAATGGTAGTGAGTTACAAAATAAAGAAGAAGTTTTAGATATTTTAAAAATCCAAATTGTGGAAGATAATAAACTATCATGGAATAACTTGGTTGAAACAGATTTTAAATATTGGGACAATAAGTTTCACCAAACTTTAAAAAAAGTAAAGTTTAGATGACAAAGAGGTTTAATCCTTCTTATATAAAAGTTTAAAATACTCTTCTCTTGGTATTTCATAAGCTCCAAGGCTTGCTAAGTGGTCATTATGTACTTGGCAGTCAATTAGTCTTATATCATTTTCTTTGGCTTGTTGGCACAAGTGATAAAAAGCAACTTTAGAAGCATCACTTACTTTAGCGAACATACTCTCTCCACAAAACACATCATCAATTAAAACCCCATATAAACCACCAACTAACTCATCATCTAAATAAGTCTCAATAGAGTAGGCATAACCTAATTTATATAGATTTGTATAAGCTTGAATAAAATCATCATTTATCCAGGTATCATCTTCATGTTTTCTTTTTGCTTGGGCACAGTTTTTTATAACTTCTTCAAAGTTTTCATTTGTTTTTATTATAAAGCCTTTATTTTTTATGGATTTTTTTAGGCTTTTTGATACTTTCATTTCACTTGGGTAAAGTATCATTCTTTTATTTGGACTATACCAATGAATATGATTGTATTCATCTATAAACCAAGGAAAAAGTCCATTTGAGTAAGCATTTATAAGTCTTTGAGGATGAAAATCACCTCCCACAGCAACTAAATCATCCTTCATCATGCTTAGTGTTGGAAACTCATAATTGTTTAAATCTAGTAAGTATATTCCATATTCTTTGTCTAATAGTTCCATTTATTTTAGCACTCATCCTTTTTAGTTACTGTCCAGTTTTTATATTTTGGGTTGTTTTTTATATTATCAATTTCTTTTTGACTTAAATCTAAGTATTTCATCATTTTACCATCCCAAATAATACAAGGAAATTTCTCTTCTTCTTTAAAAAACTCTTTGATTTTTTCAAACATTATATATCCTTTAAAAATTCAATTATATATTAGTTTTTTTAAAAAATAATAAACCAAAGTGTAAGTTGGAAGCTGATAAGATAAATTATTACTAAAATCCAAAAAAATAAAGAACTTATGAAGTTAAAACAAGAATTATACATCATTTTTGAAAATCCACGAAAGCATAAATATGGAACGATTATACAAGTAGCTATATTTTTAAATATTTTTATAAGTATTGCAGTTTTATTTTTACAAACTGAAAAAAGTTTATCCCAATATTTTAATATCTTAAGTACGATAAACTTTATAAATGTAGTGCTTTTTAGTATAGAATATCTTTTAAGAGTTTATAGTATTTCCTATAAAGCTAAAATAGTAAAATACCTATTTAGACCTTATATGATTATTGATTTAATAGCGATTTTGCCTTTTTATTTGTCTATGTTTAATCTTGATTTTGGATTTTTAAGAGCTTTACGAATTTTAAGAATATTTAAACTATTTAGATTGGCAAAATTTGGTGAATTTGATAATTTAATAAGTTCAATTATAAAAGAGAAAAAAGAAGAGTTTTTATTTATTACAGTAGTGCTTTTTGTATTACTTTTAACTATCACTCCTTTGGTTTACTATTTTGAAAAAGATGCTCAACCTGAGGTTTTTACAAGTATGATTACTGCTATGTGGTGGGCTGTTATTACTTTTACAACTGTAGGATATGGAGATATGTATCCAGTTACTGTTATGGGTAGAATTTTGACTACAATAGTGAGCTTTTTAGGAATAGCATTTTATGCAATTCCTGGCAGTATTTTTACATCTGCATTGTTAGAGAAAATAAATGAAAAAAAACATAATAAAAAAAGAGAAAAAGATGATTGATTATAATAATAAAATTACAATACATAGGCAAATGTATCCAATAAAAGATATAAATAATTCTTTTGAAAGTGATAGAGGACGTATATTATCAGCTCCTGCTTTAAGAAGATTACAGAAAAAAACACAAGTTTTTCCTTTAGAGTTAAATGCAGCTGTAAGAAGTAGACTTACTCACTCCCTTGAAGTTTCTCAAACATCAAGATATATAGCAAAAACTATTATAAAAAAACTTGATAAAAAACATGGTTTAGATGAATTAGGTGATGCTTTTGTTTCAACTGCTGAAATGACTAGTTTACTTCATGATATAGGTAATCCTCCTTTTGGACATTTTGCAGAAGTTGCTATAAATGATTGGATGAGAAATAAAGGTGTAAAGCTTCTTGATGATTTAGTTGATGTAGAAGAAGAAAATCAAGAGTTTAAAGAGATGTTAGTGGAAGATATTTGTAATTTTGATGGAAATGCCCAAGCTATAAGAGTTGTAACTAAACTTCAAAGATTAAATCTATCTTATACTCAAATAGCAGCAATTTTAAAATACTCAAGAGCAGCTTATGAAAAAAGACCATCCAAAGACCATCCATATAGTTATCTTATGAAAAAACCTGGATTTTACTATTCTGAAAAAGATATAGTAAAAGAAATATGTGAGACTTTAAATATAAAAAAAGGTTGTAGATTTCCAATAACTTATATCATGGAAGCTGCTGATGATATTTCTTATTTAAATGCAGATATGGAAGATGCAGTTGATAAAGGTATATTAAAATTTGAAGATGTTTATAGACTTATAAAAGAGCATTGTGAGAAAATAGGGGAGACTTATTTACATGATTTAGTTGAAGGCTTTTATAAAAAAGCAAAAGAGAATGAAGATGAACCTTATCAATTCAATCTTTTCTTAACTTTAACAAGAGCAAAACTTACTCATGCTTTAGTTGAACATGTATCAGATATTTATGTTCAAAATCATGAAAAAATCTTTAATGGTGAATTTAATGATGCTCTTTTAGAGTTTGATAAAAATAGTAAATATACAAAAGCTATTAATATTTTACAAGAAATATCTGTTAAGTATATTTATAGTAATAAGGATAAACAAACTTTAGAATTAAAAGGGCATAAGATATTAAGTTCACTACTTGATATATATACACCCTTATTAAAATTATCAAATACTGAATTTTTTGATTTAATTAGTGATAAAAATATTCCTTGTTTTCTTTCTCAGAGGTTAGTAAAGCGGTTATCTTCAAAACATATAGTAGCTTATAAAAATAGTTTAGATGATATAGAACATAGTAAAAATAGTGATAAATATAAGCTAGAAGAGTGGTATTTAAGGGCAAGACTACTTATTGACTATATCTCAGGTATGACAGATGATTTTGCTCTTGATGAATATAAAACATTAAATGCTTTAAAGTAACTAACCACTTTTAAGTTGCTTTTAAGTTAAAAAGATGTTATAATTACATTATCCGAAACAATATGGAGGTGTAAATGACGAAGGATTATCATTCTTAGTATTGTTGTAACAAACTTAAAATAATAAACATTCACTACATAGTGATTAAGATAAACAAAGATTGTTTATTCTTAAACTTGATAATATCAAAAAGGGGAAAAAGTTTAATCTTTTTCCCCTTTTTTGTTTTATGAAAGAATTCCTAATTTATTTAAAAATAGTATTATAATTGCGATTGGTACAATATATCTAATTAATATATACCAAATATTAAAAATAGTTTCATTTGTATGTTTAGTAAACTTTTCTTTTAACATATCTTTATCAACAAAATATCCTAAGAAAATACAAGTTAAAATAGCTGCCAATGGCATCATAATTGATGAAGTCATAAAGTCCATCCAATCAAAAGCATTTTTCCCAAAAAATGTTAATTCAGCCCCATAAGCTTTTGACATTGAAAGTAATGCAACTATTCCTAAACCGTAAAAAATTGAACCACAAAGAATAGTAGCTTTTCTTCTTGTAAAGCCAAATCTCTCAATAAAGAACTTTAAAGATGGTTCAATCATAGATACAGCAGAAGTTATTCCTGCAAATACTAAAGCTACAAAAAATGAAATAGCAATAACTTGACCTAAAACTCCCCATCCTGAAAAGATTACAGGAAGTGATATAAATACTAATCCAGGCCCAGCAGCACTTGGAGCTCCAGCTTCAAAAAGAAATGAGAAAATTATAAGACCTGCTACAATAGCGATAGTTGTATCAACAACTGCTACATAAAATGAAGATTTTACAAAGTTTGCTTCTTTTGGTAATGATGCAGAATAAGTCATAATAGTACCAACCCCAAGTGACAATGTGAAGAAAGCTTGACCTAGGGCAGCTAAAAGAGCATCACCATTTATTTTACTAAAGTCAGGGCTAAACATAAATGACACAGCTTGTGAAAATGAATCTAATGTTAAAGCGTAGATAAGTAATCCAGCTAAGATAAGACCTAAAAGAGGCATTAAGATTAAATTGATTTTTTCAATTCCTGCTTTTACACCTTTTAATACAATAAAAATAACAGAACCAGCAATAAGTGTATGATAAACTATTAAATTTCCAATATCATCACTAATAAGCTTCTCAAATGCAGCTCCTGCAACACTTGCTTCTGTTGGCAATGCTGAAAATGAAGTAATAACATAATCTAAAATCCATCCTAATACAACTGAATAAAATGATAAGATTAATAATCCACTTATAATCATAAAACCTGCAAACTTCCAATTTTCATTTTTAGACTTTGAAGTCTTAACAAATGAAGTTGCTACATCTGATTGTGCATTTTGTCCAATAACTGCTTCTGCTAAGAATACTGTTAAACCAATAAATAAAATGGCAAGAAGGTATACAAGTACGAATGCTCCCCCACCATACTCTCCTGTAACATAAGGAAATTTCCATATATTACCAAGACCAACAGCTGAACCCGCAGCTGCTAGAATAAATCCAATTCTAGAAAATTTGTTCAAGCTAAAACCCTTTAAAAAATTTTATGTAATTATAGTGAAATTAAATGAAACTTAAATGAAATAAAAAAGAATTTATAAATATTAACTGTTATATAGTAATAAAATATGTGTTTGATTTATATAATATTAACATTTCAAGATATATAATATGTTATATTGTTTGTTACTTAAAAACTAAATTAACTTAAAGTAGGAATAAATGAAAAAAATTATAACTTTTGGAACTTTTGATATCTTTCATTATGGACATTTAAAGATACTTGAAAGGGCAGCAAAACATGCAGATGAGTTGATTGTTGGTGTTTCTTCTGATAACCTTAATTTTAGTAAAAAAGGAAGAAAACCTATTTACTCACAAGATGAAAGAATGAAAATAGTTTCTTCTTTGGATTTTGTTACAGAAGTATTTTTAGAAGAGTCATTGGAATTGAAAAGAGAATATTTACTTAAACACAATGCTGATTGTTTGATTATGGGATGTGACTGGACAGGCAAGTTTGATGAGTTTAAAGATATTTGTGAAGTTATGTATCTTCCTAGAACTCCTGATATTTCAACTACAGAAATAATAGAAAAAATTAAAACATTATAAGAGGTAAATTTGAATTATAAGAATTGTAAAGTAATAGTATATTTTTGTGGAGGGATTAATTCCTACTACCAAATAAAACAATGGCAAATGCCTTTTGAAGAGTTAGATAAAAAAGAAAAGGTTTTATACGTCATAACAGATTATGAAGTTTATAATAAGTATATAAATGATGAACAAAGTATTGAAGTTGTTTATATAGAATCTTTTACTAATTTAATTGAATTTTATGATTTAAATGAGTTTGCTGTTATATTGTATATAAATAATTCTCTTAGAAATTTTCAATCTTTAAGAAATAGTAGAGCTTATCATATCCATTTAAATCATGGAGAAAGTGAAAAAGAGTCTATGCGCTCTAATCAATCACAGGCTTATGATTATGTATTTACAGTAGGGCAAAGAGGTATTGATAGATACAAAGAGTATTTACTTAATTTTAATGCAGACAAATTTATTCAAGTTGGACGACCACAACTTGATTATATAAATCAAATGAAAATCAAAAAAAGCGAAAACCAAAAAGTGATTTTGTATGCCCCTACTTGGGAGGCTACACATCCTTCAATGAACTATACCTCAGTTGCAAAGTATGGTTTGTTTTTAGTAAATACTATCTTAGAAAATGATAATTATATTCTGATTTATAAACCTCATTCTGCTTTAGGTACGAGATGTGAGAAAGCAAAAATTGCTCATGATGAAATCAAGAAAATAGTAAATAGTTCTCAAAAAGCTCATTATATGGAAGAGGAAAATATAAATGATGTATTCACTTTAGTGGATTTTGCTTTTTTTGATAATACTTCTGTGATGATTGATTATTTACATACTAATAAAGCTGCTGCATATTTAGAAATACTTGAAGATCAAAGTATAAATGAATTAGCGAAAGCTTTTAAAACAATAAATGATGAAAATTTTGAAAACCTTGGTGATATTTTAACAAATGAATTAACAATCGATTCAAATAAAGAAAAAAGAAAAAAAGTTAAAGAGTATTATTTAGGTGTATATAAAAAAGGTGAAAGTACACAAACTTTTATAAATAAAATTTCTGAATATATTATTCAAAGAAACAGTCTTATTAAAAATATAAAAAAATAAAAGGAATACAATGAGTAAAGATATTAACTATATTTCAAAAGAAGCAAAAGTTGGTAAAAATACAGTGTTAAATGCACCAGTTAGGCTTGTAGGAACTGCAAATGTTAAGCATTCTTGTAATGTTGGAAATTATACTTTTATAAATAGTGGAACAACACTTTTCCCAGGAACTAAAATGGGTAAATACTGTTCAATTGGAAAAAATTGTGAATTAGGTGCTTTTGATCATCCTACAACATGGCTTAGCTCTTCTGCTATACAATATAATTTAAAATTGCATTTTCCAGATTATATTGATGATTTTGAACAAAAAAAGATTGTAAGACCAAAAGAGACTATTTTTGGAAATGATGTTTGGGTTGGTTCTTTAGCCGTAGTAAAAAGAGGCTTAACAATAGGAAATGGAGCAATAGTAGCTGGTGGTTCAGTTGTTGTAAAAGATGTACCCCCTTATGCTATAGTAGGAGGTGTCCCTGCAAAAGTTTTAAAATACAGATTTGATGAAGAAACAATTCAAAGATTAGAAAAAGTTCAATGGTGGGATATGAAAGTAGAGGACTTAAAGGATATATCTTTTGATGATATAGAAAAAGCCTTAGATGAATTAGAGTCAAAAAAATAGTTTTATTATTTATATGTATTGTAACTTATATCTTAATTTAGATTTTTAAGTACAATACGTATTTCTTTTCTTATTTCATCTATGCTCTTAATTATTCTATTAGTTGCTTGTCTATCATTTTTCATTAAAGACCAATTTTTTTTCCAAATTTTTAATAAATTTTCAACAGCTTTATTTTTTTCTTTAAAAGATATAATACTTAAGTCTTGAATTATTCCAACTTTTACCCATCCTATTCTAGGGTTTCCAATTTTGTCATCTTTTTCATAGTGTGAGGCATAAACTATTTGTTCTAAGTTTGCTAATTCTTTTAGCATTTCAAAACTAGAAGTTCTAATATTACTATTTATTTCTGTTTGTTCTAATCTATATACATTATATGAAAAACCAACAAGAGTTAAAAGTATAGATAGTATTGAAGTAATTTGATAAATCTTAAGTCTTTTTTTTATTGAAGTTATTCTCATAATAAAACCTTTTTAGTTTATTATGAGAATATTGTATAGTAAGTTTGTAAAAACTTTGTTTATTAATATGTGTTAGTAGAACCTAAAACTTTATCTAATGTATATTTTAAATCTTCGTCTAAATCCATGTTTGACTTCATCCAGTTTAAATAACCTGAATCCTCTTTTGCTACTTCTGCTATATCTTTACCTTTGTGTTTACCAAATTTAAAAGTTTTTATATAAACAGGAGTTTTTGTAAGTTCTACTAATTTTTCCATGGGATTATAGTCTGGATAAACTTCTCTACACTTAGCTACAAGTTTTGTTAAGAAAAGTTTCATTACTAATACATCACCAATCGCATCGTGTGCTTTGATTGTTATATTATGTCTTGCTGCTTCTTCTTGTTCTGTTTTGTATAGTTCAAGGGCATATCTTAAATATTGTAGTCTATGATAAGGCATTTGTGGAAATAAATGTTTTGCACATCTTAAAGTATCAATAATTTTATATTGATTTTTAAAGCCTTCTTTTTCTATCATTCCCATATCAAAAGCAATATTATGGGCAATTAAATAGTTCTCAGGAGTGTTTAATTCTTCTAATCTTTTGTAAAAAGTAGTTTCAGTTGCTACTGGCTTACCTTCAATTAAATCAGGGGTGATATTATGAACTTCCATAGCTTCTATTTTTATTTCAATATCACTATGACAAAACTCATCATAAGCTTCAATTTGTCCTCTTTGGTCAACTATCATAGCTCCAAATTGAATTACTCTATCTTCTTCTTGGTTTCCTGTTGTTTCTGTATCAAATAACACATAATGTGGCATATTGTATTTCCTTTATAATATATTCAAATTTTTAGATTATTAACATACCATCACCATAAGAATAAAATCTATATTTTTCTTTTATGGCTGTATTGTATATTTCAAGTGTTTTTTCTAAACCTACAAATGATGCAATTAGCATAATAAGTGTAGATTTTGGAAGGTGGAAGTTTGTAAGTAGATGATCTACCTTTATTGGTTTGTTTGCTGGGTTCAAAAACAAGTCACATTCACCTTGTATTTTGTTTGTCCTTGCATAATATTCAACTGTTCTAGTAACAGTTGTACCAACTGCTAAAACACTTTTTGCTTTATCTAAAGCTTCTTTAGCTTTAGTTCCTATTTCAAAATACTCACTATGCATAGGGTGTTCTAAAATATCATCTGCATCTACCGGCTTAAAAGTACCAGCACCTACATGAAGTGTGAGGTAATTTACATCAAATTTGTTATTTATTTTTTGAAGTAACTCTTCTGTAAAGTGAAGTGAAGCTGTAGGTGCTGCTACTGCTCCATAGTTTTTGGCAAAAAGTGTTTGATAATCTTTTTCATCTTCTTGATTATCTTCTCTATTCATATAAGGAGGTAGAGGTAAATGTCCTATTTCATTTAAGATATTTACTAATTCTAAAAAGTCTATTTTTTCACCATTTTTAGTAAATTTTACAATCCTACTTCCATCTTCATTTAGTTCTAATACTTGAGCTTGTAAGTCTTTATCAAAAAAAATCTCAGTTCCTACTTTTACTCTTCCTCTTGTCATAACAAGATATCTATCTATAAATAAAGGTTTATTTAAAAGAAGTTCAACTTTTCCACCTGATTCTTTTTTTCCATATATTCTAGCTTTGATTACTTTTGTATCATTTAAAAATACAGAAATTTTATTAGGTAAAAAGTTCATTAGATTTTTAAAAGTTGTATGAGTTATAGTGTCAGTTTTTCTATCATAAACTAAAAGCCTAGCAGAGTCTGCTGGGCTTACAGGTTTTGTTGCTATGAGTTCATTTGGTAAATTATAATCATAGCTCGAAGTTTTTAATGGGTCAAGCATATATTTTACTCTTCTTCCTCTTCTTCTTTTGGTGCAGGGTTAAATATTTTTGCTATATAAATAGATACACCATAAAGTATAATTAATGGTCCTGCCATTAAGAATTGTGTTAATACATCAGGCGGAGTTAAAAGTGAAGCTAAAATAAAAATCAATACAACTGCATATTTAAAGAAATCTTTTAACATTTTATCATCAACTAAACCAATCTTAGCAAGGAAAAATGTAATTACAGGTAATTCAAATGCAATACCAAAACCAAATAATAATTTTGTAAAGAAACCTACATACTTACCAATACTTGGTAATACTGTAACAACAGCTGAACCGAAGTTTACAAGGAATTCAAAACCATAAGGAACAACAACCCAATAAGCAAATGCTGCACCACTTAAAAACATTAAAGTTGCAAAAAATACAAAAGGTACAACTAATTTTTTTTCATGATCATATAAACCAGGTGCTAAAAATAGCCACATTTGCCAAAAAATTACTGGTAATGAAAGTAAAAAACCAGAGAAGAAAGCTACTTTTAAAGCTGTAAAGAAAGTCTCTTGAATTTCAACTGCAACCATTTGTGAATTTGGTGGAAGAACTGCCTCTACAGGTACCATCATCCAACCTAAAATTGGTTCATAAAAGAAAAAACATCCAAAGAACATAACAATCAAACATGCTCCTGAAATCATTAACCTTTTTCTAAGATCCGCTATATGCGGTTTTAAATCATCTAACATTAAGCGTTATCCTCTTTTTTTTCATTTAAATCTACTTTAAATTTATTTGCAGCATTTTGCATAATCTCTTCATTGTTTTGCTCAACTGTTTTTTCTTCATTTACAGTTTCTTGTGAATTTTTTTCTTTCTTTTTCTTTTTTTTCTTGAAAGATACTTTTTCATCACTTGAAGAGTTTTCTTCAATACTTTGAGTTTCATTTTTTGATGAAGAATCAAGGTCATCATTTATTAACTTATCTAAACCTAAATCAACATGATTATTAAGATTTACACTTGACTTAGTATTTTCAATTTGTGCCTTGAATTTTTGAGCTTCTTCTTTCATCTCTTTTAAATTTAGCTCGCTATCAAGTGTAGATTTTGCATCTTCAACACCTGATTTGAATTTTTTCATAAATTTCGCTATTTCTACCATTGCTGTAGGTAGTTTATCGGGTCCTAGCGCAACAATTGCAATAATTGCAATTAGTAGTATTTCCATAAAGCCCATTCCAAACATAATATAACTCCAATGTATATTTAAGGTTAAGATTTTAACTAAAATTTGATAAAATCTAGCAAAATAACTGTAAACAATAAAAAGGATAATGATGAAAATAATAGTTTTACTAGTGATTGGGTTAATTCTATTTTTAATAGCAAGAAATTATAAAACAGAAAAATTTAAAAATATTAATTTAAATATAAAAGAGAAATTTGAAGGAGATTTATTATCTCATGAAGCAGGACTTTTAGTTGCTTTAATGGCAAAAGTAGCAAAAGCTGATGGAAAAGTATGTGAATTAGAAGCAGAACTTTTAAAGCATACATTAAATGATATTTCAAGACATTTTGAAAATCAAGAAGAAATAAGAGATAGATTAAAACAATTATACAATGAACAGAAAAAGAGTTTTAATAATACTATTAATATTTGTGAAAAATTATACAGCTTAACAAAATATGATTATACAAAGCGTGTTAAAATTATGGAGTATTTGTTAAATTTAGCTTTTATAGATAAAGATTTTTCAGATACAGAAAAAATGATTACAGAAGATATTTCTAACGCATTAAAAATCAAAAATAATGATTTTGAAAATCTTGTAAGTAATTTTAAAGCTTTTTATGAAAATACAGCTAAAAATGAGGCTTTTAGTATTGACAAAGCTTATGAACTTTTAGAATCTAGTGTTAATGATGATGATACTACTATTAAGAAAAACTATAGAAAACTTGTAAAGAAATATCATCCCGATATAGTTGCAGGGCAGGGAGCTTCTCAAAATATTATAGATGAAGCAACATCAAAATTACAAGAGATAAATGAAGCTTATGAACTAATCAAAAAAAATAGGGGAATTTAGTGTTTGGTTTTGATGACTCTTATGAAGTATGTAATTGTAAAAATGTTACAATTGATGATATAAAAAATGTAATAAATAATCAAAATGCTAAAACTTTAAGAGATCTTCAAGATATGACTAAAGCGGGTACTGAATGTAGACATTGTATTTTTCCAGAAGGAGATTTTGGAAAAATAAAAAAGAGTATTTATTGTAAACAAATTTTAAATGAACTGAAAAAGGATTAGTTTAATGGCAAGAAATTTCCATCACTCTTATGAGGTATGTAAATGTAAACATGTAACATTAGCTGAGTTAATACACTCTATTAAAGAAAGAGGAGCTAATACTTTAGAACAGATTGGGGAATTGACAGACGCTGGTACTTGTTGTAAATCTTGTAAAAGTCCAGAAGATGATATTGGTGCTGATAAAATGGAACTTTATTTAGTTGAAGTTTTAGAAAAATTTAAAAAGTAGTTGAATGAAAGAAGAATTAATACAAGAAATAAAAGAGCTTATAAAAACATCTAAAGAAGATAGTATAGAAATAAATCCAAACTATCTTGAGTATTTTGAACAAGAAGAATTAGAAGAGATTAAAAATCAACTTATGCAAAAAAAAGAAAAAGTAAATATTGATAATGCTGGTTATTTAGATGAACTTTATGAGAAAACAAAAAAAGATGAGTTATAATATATCTTCACAAAAGGATATGGATTGATAAATTGGGATAATGTAAAAGAACAATTAATTACTTTTTTACAAGATGAAGTAAAAAAAACAGGTTTAAAAAAAGTTACTGTAGGTTTATCAGGAGGCCTTGATTCAGCTGTTGTTGCTGTACTTTGTAAAGAGGCTTTTGGTGATAATTTGAATTGTGTTTTAATGCCATCACAATTTTCAAGTCAAAGTTCAACTGATCATGCGGTTGAATTATGCGAAAAGTTTGATATTAGATATGAAATTGTTTCTATAGCTCCTATGATAGAAGCTTTTATTGATAACATGGATGATGACAAATTAAGAATTGGAAATTTTAGTGCAAGAATGAGAATGTCAGTGCTTTATGATATTTCATCAAGAGAAAAATCAATTGTTGTTGGGACATCAAATAAAAGTGAGTTACTTTTAGGTTATGGGACTATTTTTGGAGATATTGCTTGTGCAATTAATCCAATTGGTGAAATGTATAAAAGTGATGAATTTGAATTTGCTAAGTTTTTAGGTGTAACTGATGCAATAGTAAATAAAGCTCCAAGTGCAGACCTATGGGAAGGTCAAAGTGATGAAAATGAATTAGGTTATTCATATAAACAAATGGATGATGTACTAAAACCTATGGTTGATGAAAATAAATCAAAAAATGAACTAATAGCTTTAGGTTTTGATGAGAAATTAATAGATATGTTAGATTATAGAATAAAAGCAAATGCTTTTAAAGGTAAACTACCTACAATAGCAAAAATTAAGTGGAGTTAAATTTATGAAAAGAGAAGTTGCAATTTATAAAGCATCTTTAGATAATGAAGAGTTAAATCAAATTAGAAGTGTTTTAGAATCAAAAGACGATTTATCAAAAGTACTTGAGTTTGAAGAAAGTATAAAAGATTTTGTAGGAGCTAAATATGCTGTTGCTACTGCAACATCTACAGCTGCTGTTCACCTTGCTTTAAGTGCTATAAAACTTAAAAGAGGAGACAAAATTTTAATGTCTGTAAACTCTTTTGTTAACTTACCTGAATGTGTTAGACATTTTGATGCTGAACCTGTTTTTATTGATATTAATAAGGAAGATATGAATATTGATGTTGATAAATTTGAAAAAGCATTAGAAGAAAATAGTTCTAAAAAGTTAAGAGGGGCAATAATTACTTTTGTAGGTGGACAAACTCCTGATTTAGATAGAATTTATGATATCGCAAAAAAGTATGGAATTATTTTAATTGAAGACTGTAGATCTTCTTTAGGTGCTACTTATAAGGGTAAATCAGTAGGTAATTTAAGAGCTGATATGACTATCTTTTCTACAAACCCATCAAACTCTAAATATGCTATTTCAAGATCAGGAATTATTGTAACAAATAATGAGGATATTGCTAATAGAGCAAAACTTCTAAGAACACATGCTTTAACAACTACTTATGATAATTATGGAAACTTAGACTATGTATATGATGTTGTAGATATTGGACATAAATATGATTTATCTGAACTAGATGCAGCTTATGCTTTAGCTCAATTAAATAAAACTAAGAAATTTATCAAAAGAAGAAAAGAAATTGCAGCTTTATATGAAAAAAGATTAACTGGTGTGAAACACATCACAATTCCACCACATAAAGATGAGCATATTTTCACTCAATTTATAGTAAAAATATCAAGAAATAGAGATGCTTTTGCTAGGGCTTTAAAAGATAGAGGAGTTGCTACTGGACTTAACTATATTCCATTACATCTTTTATCTTATTATAAAACAAAATATTCTATTAAAATTACAGCATTTTCAAATGCACTTAATAACTATCAACAAATACTTTCCTTGCCAATGTATGCAGGTCTTACAGATGATGAAGTAAACTATGTTTGTGACCAAGTAATTGAAGTTGCATCTGAGTGGATATAAGCTAACTTGAAACAAAAACTTTATACATGGATAGAAGAATACCTCTTCTATCCAAATACTTTCCAAAAATTTATATCATTTTTATTATTACCGCTAACTTTTATTTATATGCTAATAATATTATTTAAAAGAGTAATGGCAAAAGAAATAAATTTGGGTATTCCTGTAATATCTATAGGAAATATTATTGTAGGTGGAAGTGGTAAAACACCTATTACTATTAAACTTGCTTCCAAATATGAAAAAGTTTGTGTAGTTTTGAGAGGTTATGGAAGATCTTCAAAAGGCTTATATGTAGTTTCTCACAATGGTGAACTTTTAGAAGATGTGGAAACAGCAGGTGATGAAGCTATACTTTTAGCAAATTCTTTACCAAAAGCTACAATAATTGTAAGTGAAAATAGGGTAAAAGCGATACAAAAAGCAAAAGAGTTAGGTTGTAAAATAGTTTTTTTAGATGATGGGTTTTCTAAATATCATATAAAAAAATTTAATATCTTACTTAGACCAAAAAAAGAACCTACAAATATGTTTTGTTTGCCAAGTGGATGTTATAGAGAGCCTAAAGGTTTTTATTTTAATGCAGATTTAGAACTTAGAGAAGGTAAGGATTTTAAAAGAGTTATTACTTTTAAAAAGGCAAATAACTTAACTAAAGAAGTAAAACTTCCTTCAAAACTTTTATTGCTAACAGCTATTTCTAAACCAAAAAGATTATTAGAGTTTCTCCCAAAAGAAACTAAAATGGTGAGTTTTCCTGATCATTATTCTTTTACAAAAGAAGATATTAATAATATTTATCAACAGTATAAGGAATATAGTATTATTACAACAGGCAAAGACTTAGTAAAACTAAAAAAGTTTAATATAAAAGATTTATATTTGATGGATTTAGATATAAAATTTGATGAAAATATAGATTTTTCAATAATGCAAGAGTATATAAAATCAGATGAATAACATACATTATATAAATGATGAGCCTTTGGCTCATCTTGATAGTACAAGAAGATTAAATTCGTTTATTTGGAGAATAATGTATAAACGAGTTTGTAAAAATATTGACACTTCAATATTAAATATTAAAAATATTAAAAAAATATTATTTAATAAAAATGGTTTAAACCAAATGAAAATAGAAGCTACCTTGCCTTATGTAAGTATAAATAATGAAACTATGTGGTATTTAGCAGATGATCAAGAAGAGTATTATTTACCTTTAAGTATTAGTTTTACGGATTCTAATATGTTCTATGATATAGTTTTAATTGATGGTAAAATTGATATTAGAGTGAAAGATTTAAGAAAGAAAAGTCCTTATTTAAATCATAATCCTATTTTACTTTTAAGGGATTTAAAAAAAATACAAGCTAATTTTGAAGTATTACTTAATACTATTTAATTTTTCTTTTTTAAATTTTAAATAAGGTGTTATAATAGTATGGTTTCTTGCCATTTTAGAGAAATCTTCTTTTTTTGTAATCTTCTTAATAATCATCTCCATAGACTCTAGGTTTTTACTTTCTAGTTCTTCATCTAAGTTAGCATATTTATGTAATAGAGCATCTAAAGCAAAATGGTAATCATAGGCTAACTGTCCTTTATCATTTAGTACTTTTTTTATAAAAATCCAATTATCAAAAATTTTAGACCAAGATCTTTTTTGTTCACCTGTTTTACAAAGGTTCATAATAATGGCTTTGAATTTAAAAAGAGCAAAATAAGCTTGATGACTACTCCATAATTCTTGAATCCACCAGTCCTCATATTTAGGAAAACCTGTGAATTTTTTGATTTTTTCTTTTTTTTGATTTTCTTTTTTTTTATCTTCATTTAGAACAAAGTTATTTTGAATATTTTTTAATAAAACACTAAAATGTAATATAAGAATAGGGATTCTAAAATTTAATAGTTCTATTTCTTTTAGTTTTTCATCTTTACAATTTTTTAGATGGTTTTCAAAATCTTTTCTAATCTGACTTAATTCATCTTTTAGCTCTTTATGATCTCTTAGGTTTAATTCTAGGGATTTTTCTGCTACTTCAAACAGTTCATCGTCTTCAAAATTAACTTCTTGGGGAAGTTCATCTAAAATCATCATAGCTTCAAGTTTTTGATCATCACTTCTTTGATTATTGTTTTTTATTCTTAGATTTTGATTTTCAAAGTATTTTTTTCTTTTTATTGCTTCTTCAAGTTTCTCTTTTTCTTCAAGTTCTTTTAAGTCTTGTTTTAAGAGTTCTTCATACATGGCTTTATGTTTAGTTAGTTTTTCTCTTGTTTCTTCTAAGGTTGATTCAGTTGAAGCTAGGGCTAAACGTGAAAGCCTATTTTCTCCTGCCTCATGATTTGATAATTGTTTTTGAAGTAAACTTACTCTTTTTTCTTCTTCTTTTATCATTTCTTCAAGGGCTATCATACTATTCATAAAGGCTCCAATATGTTAAAAAGCTTAGGTTTTTATATTATAGCTTAATTTAATTATTTTAAGAAAGTATTAATTAATAACTAAGGCATTGCCTTAGTTATTTTATAACATGTCCTACAAATTTTGACATATTATTTAAGATTTTTTCACCTCTTCTAAAACCTAAACCAGAAGCTTCATAAGCATAAAATACTCCTGCTTGATATGAGTTTCCTTGACTATCTGTTGGAAGTTCTACATACTCTTGATAAATAGCTTTGTGTCCTTCATAATCACCTTGCGTCTCTACATCTATACTTCCATCTTCATTTATGATTTTAGTATTTGCTCCTTCTCTACCAAAACATCTCTTTTCAACTTGTTTTTTACCTTGTAGTGGTTCAAATGAAGTTTCAAGTAGAAGTGGGTGATTTGGATATAAATCCCAAAGAATTTTCATAAAGCCTTTTGATTGGAACATTAAAGTATAAGCAGGGTTGAAAATGATTGCTTTTTTTTCTTTAATGATTTCAGTTAAGATAAGTGCTAATTCACCTTCATCAATAGCTATATCTTCCCATGGAATAAGCTTAAACCAAAACTCAAATAGTTCATCTTCTTTGAAAATACCTTCATCATTAAATCCAACTTGGTCTATAAATTCAAAGTCTGTGTTAAAACCAGCTTCAGTTGCTATATGTTGTAGAAGTTTAGTTGTATTTTCGTCTTCTGGAAGTCCTGAAATAGATGTAAATAATATTTTCCATCCAAGTTTTGAATAGTATTCATCAAACTTTTCTAAGTCACTATCAAGTGTAATAATTCTTTTGAAGTTGTCTTTTAGTGCATCATATAGGTTGTTAAACTGGCTTGCTTCATCAAGTCCATTTTTCTTTAACATTGCCCATTGAATAATAGCTGTTTCAAAAAGTGAAGTTGGTGTATCTGCATTAAATTCGATAAGTTTAATAGGTTTACCATCAATCCCTCCTGCTAAATCAAATCTAGAATATAAATGCCAATGAACATCATTTTCCCATGACTCTTTTATCATTTCAACAAGATTAAAAGGTATATTTAATTCATGGAATAAATCATTTTCGACTACATACTCTCCAGCTTCACAAAACATATCATAAAGTTCATTTGTTGCTTCATAGTAAGCCTCTGCTTCTTCAGGAGTTATTTCTACTATTTCATCTGCTACATAAGAAGTATTATCTTCATCTGTATGCCATACAAATCCTATAGATTCTAAATATTCATCTGTTAATGGTTCTAGTTTTTGTAATTTCATTTATCATCCACCAAACGATCTTGAAGAACCAAATGAACTTTTAGAACTTGAACTAGATGATTTACTTCCAAAGAAACCACTTTTTTTACTTGAACTAGATGTTTTAGAACTAGTTGCATTTTTACTAAATGAGTTTTGCGATCTACTGTAAGTTTGAGGTGATTTATATTGAGCTTTTCTTTGATTTTGATAGTTTTGATTATTGAATAGTTTATTTCCTAACCAAGAACCAATCATAGCCCCTGCAATAGAAGATAGTAAAACTCCTCCTAGTCCCATTCCACCATTAGACATTTCTGGATTTGTAAGAGGTGATGTACCTGCATCGATTTTTGCTTCTTCTTGTTTAACTAATTTATCTATTTCTTCTTTAGTTAGAATTCTTTCACTTCCATCAGGTTTTCTTAAAACGATTGTTGTTTTTGAAGCAGGAAATTCATCTGCAATAGCATATCTTCCATCAGTTGATTGTTCAATAACTACAAAGGCACCTTGCTTTTGAGAAGCTTGTGAAAATGCGTCACTTTGACCTTGTTGCTGGTTATTATTTCCACCATCACTACAACCTACAAGTCCTGTAACTAAAATAGCACCAAGTCCTCCAACCATAGCATAATCTGATATTTTTTTAATATGATTTCTTTTCTTCAAACTAGTAATCCTTTTATACTTATATAAAATAATAAATTTTTAGGATATGATACTTAATTGTTGCTATAAAAAAGATGAAGAAAGACAAAAAAAGTCTTGATCTTTTTTCGTCTTTAGTTTTAAAATTAATTGTTAGTTAATTATTTTGATAAGTCTTCTGTAGTTTCTTCTTGTGATTCTTGAATTTTTTCTTTTTTCTCTTTAATACCATGAGTTGCTATAATCTCAAGATATAAAGTTTCAGCTTTACAAGATGCTGCCTCATCAATTGCTTTTGTAATATCTATAAATTCTAAATGTTGTGCTTCTTCGCCATTTATAGAACTTTTACAATCAAATTTCCAAAAGTCAACGTTTTCTGGTAGTTTTTTCTTTTTTTCTCTTTTGATATATTTTCTAACTTCGTGTTTTATTGCTTCAATAATTCTATCTGGATGTCTTTTCCCATCTTCAAGTTTAAACGTTTTTTTCAATTTTTCTCTTTCGTTTTAATTTAGAATGTAAGTATATCTAAAATTTGATTTATATGTAGTTTTTTTTCAGCTTTATTTTTTATAATCAATATTTCTTTTTCCACAACTAGGACATGGATTAGATTCATTTCTATAGCAAGTAAAACAATATAGAGTTTCACAGGATTTACATGTAAGTTTACAATGTTTACATACATATATTGGCTTTTTTTCTTTTTGCCACTCTTTTTTTTTAAATAGATTAAAAAACATTAAATATCCTAAAGTATTTTTATAATTGTAGTCAAAATTTTTTTTAAGTTTCTTGATATATATCAATGAGATGTTGTGAATGTATTGATATAGTTGAAAAAAAATTGGATAATTAGTATGAAAAAATTTCTTAAACAGTTTAAAAAAATTAATACTGAAAGTTTAGAGCGTTCAAATCTTATTTGGTCTTGGATAGGTGCATTTATTGGTATATTAAGCATTACATTATTTCATAGAGATATTTTAGGAGATAAGGACTTAGCTTTAGTTATTGGCTCTTTTGGTGCAAGTGCGGTTTTAGTTTATGGTGCAATTCATTCACCTTTAGCTCAACCTAGAAACTTTATAGGTGGACATATCTTATCAGCAGTTGTTGGAGTGGTTTCCTATAAACTTTTTTTTGATAATTTACTTTTATGTTCTGCTTTTGCAGTTGCTACTGCTATTTTAGTGATGCAGTTGACATTGACTTTACATCCACCAGGTGGTGCTACAGCTTTAATAGCTGTTATAGGAAGTGAAGATATACATAATCTTGGGTTTCTTTATATTTTATATCCTGTTGCTTCAGGTTCATTTATATTATTAATTATTGCATTAATAGTCAACAATATTTCAAAATATAGACATTATCCAGATGGAATAAAGTTCAATAAATTTATATTTAATCCAAAGAAAAAATCAAAATAAAGATAGAATAATTTCTATCTTTATAACATCGTAATTTCATCTTCTTTAGTAGTAATCATACATAAAAACTCATAATCACTTCCATAACAAGCTTCATAATAGTGATTTATTCCAGCAGGAATATATAAAAAATCACCTTCTTTAGCATGAAACTCTTCATTTCCTATAACAACTTTTGCTTCACCTTTTAAAACATACTGTTGATGTTGAATTTTATTTGTATGATTTGGCATAGAACCACCTGATGTAAGCTTGATTTTCCTAACTAAGAAATCCTTATCAACACTTGGAGTTAATACAGCAATTTGTGCTTTTTGAGTTTTTGGGATATCATTTTTTTCAATAGTATCTGAGTTTGTACAGTATGACATATATAATCCTTTTTTGTTTTTTAATATATTATATTTTATATTATAATCATTTATTTTGACTTATATTTTAATAAAGTATCAAAAGGTTAAGAGATAGTTGTTTTAGTTTTGGCTCTTGGAAAAGAGAAAATAATAAAGTCTATAACTTGTATGGTAAAATATACTAAAGGATTTAAAATAACTAGATAATGTAGCTTTAAATCAAAGGAAAAAGAAAAGTCAGATTATTACAGAAGCATTAACTAGTTATTTAAATATTGCTTCAAAAGAAAAAAAAGCAGAACGGTGGTATAAAGAGAATAAAGAAGCTATTGATGCTTATAACAAAGAGATTGAAAAAGAAGGACTGATATAAAAAGATAGTAGAATTTTTTAATAAAAAAATAATTATCATTAGTTATAATGTACTTTTATATATTTTTGTTACTAAATATGAAATTTATTAATTGAAATATTAAGAGAAATTTAAAAGGAATAAAATGAGTAGTATCTCAAACTGGGGACATGTTTACGGAATAATTTTTAATAAGTTTAAATATGAAAATGTAATTAAGTCTTTACAAGAAAGTAAGAAAAATAAAGAAGTTATTAGATTAGGGAATGAAGAAGGCGAATTACTTTTTATTTCTAATTATAAAGTAACTAATGATGGTTATTGTTTTTTAATTGGAAGAACAAATGAAGAAGTTAGTAAAACAAAATTCGATACTAAAACATTTAAAAGTGAAGATATTGATTTTTTAGAAAGTGAGCATATTAGTGACTATACACATATATTTATAAGTAGGAAAACAATTTCAAAAACAGGTAATAGTCATTATTTATTAGTAGAAAAAAATCAAAGAATACAAATAGGAAGTATAAAAAAACTAATTGGAGGAATAATAGGTTATAAGAGTTTAGATGATAAAGAGAAATCTAAACTTTTTATTGGTTCAATTTTACAAAGTGATTATATTAAAAAACTTTTAGAAAATGAAATAATAGGGAAACAAATAATTATTAATGAAACAAAAAAGGCGATAATAGATTTACCTGATAGCGAAAAACAAAAAACAGAAACAAAATTAACTCAAATTTCGAGGTTTGAAAATGGAGCTAAATTTTTAAACAGTCTAAATTTTTTGATAAATAATCCAAAATCTCATGAAGATAAAGATGTTTTACTGATTGTTGATGATGGAAAGACTAAAAATAAGAAAATTCCTTTACATACTGATTCTACAAAGTATGTACCTTTCTTTCAATTACCATTTTACATAAAGTCTGTTAATAAGGATATTCATGAGGAGATTGTTGATAAGTTTATAAATGTTATCAATACTGGAGATTACGAAACTATATAAAAGGATAAAGTATGAACTTTCAAATCCATAAAATCATTTTTGAATTAACAAAAAAAAGATTTGAAATAAGGAAAATATATAAAGATGGAATAGGAGCATCTTTTTTTACATTAAGATATTTATTCCCTGTTTTATCAATAGTATTATTTTACTTTATAGTAAAGTATTTAAATTTAGATAATCTTAAATTACTGGACTTAATAAAACAAATGAACAGCTTAATTGGAATAATTTTAGGTTTTAGTATTGCATCATTTGCAATTTTCATTTCAATTAATAATCAAAAGCTCGAAGAAAAGTCTCAAAATACAAACTTTACTTATAGAGAAATAGGAAGTTCTTTATTTTTTTATAATGTAGAAATATCATTGTTAACTTCAATAATTGGTATATTTTTAACTTTTATGATTATCCCAGATTTAACTAAAGATACATTATTCTTTTTAGTAGAAAATAATAAACTATTCATTATAAGTTTTTCTATTTATATAGTTTTGTTTTTTCAGTTAATTTATAATTTATTTTATTCTTCAATATTTTTAAATAGTTCTATAAAAAAGAAAGTATAAGAAGAGTAAGTTACTCTCCTTTTAACCCTTTTCTCATAGTCTCAACCACATCTTCATCAACTTTTTGTTTTGTGAAGTATTCAAAAGCTAAAACCCCTTGGAAAAGTAACATATCCTCACCGTCTTTTATCTCACAGCCATTCTTTTTAGCTAATGCTAAAAATGGTGTGATTTTTCCATATACACAGTCAAAAGCATAAGAGGCTTTTTTTAAAATTGGCTCTAGGATCTCTTTGTCGCATGGAAGATACTCATCTTTTAGTCCTGCACTTGTTGAGTTTACTACTAGATCATACTCTTCTGCTTTGAAATTTTCCCATGAGTATGAAGTGATACCTTCATTTTTGAAAAACTCTAGTTTTCTTGCACTTCTGTTTAGTACTGTTACTTTGATACCTTTTTCTTGTAAGGCAAGCGCAATTGCTTTTGCTGTTCCTCCTGCTCCTAAAAGTAGTACATTTTTTACCACTCCAAAAGATTCTATCGCTTTTAAGAAACCTGGTGCATCTGTATTGTATGCTATGATTTTTCCATTTTCATTTATATATGTGTTTACTGCTTGGATTTTATTTGCTAAACCTCTTACTTCATCGGCATTTTTATATGCAAACTCTTTATGTGGAACTGTGATATTTGCTCCTTTGTATGAGTTTTCTAAAAAGGTAGTTTTTATAGTTGCTCCATCTTCTAAGTGGTGTTTTTCATAAACACCATCATAATTTAGTGCTTCAAACCCTGCATTTTGCATTTGTGGTGATTTTGAGTGAGCTACTGGATTTCCAAATATTACGAATTTTTCTTTTGACATATATATTTCCTTAATTTAAAAATATGATTTTATCAAAACTCTGTTGATATATTCGTATATTCACTTTAAATACACAAAATTATTTTAAAGTAAATAAAAAATATAGGGATTATTATGAGTGACAAGAACAGTTTTTTTAGATTTATATGGAGAGTAAACTCTTTGATTATTTTGGCTATTGGTCTTCTTGGAGTGAGTTTATTGGCTTATGGGTTTATTCAAAATCAAAGTTATAAAGAAGTAAGTAATATTGTAAATATTCAAGATAATAAAGATTCAAAAGAAAATTACAAGCTTGAAGCAAATGCACAGTTTTTAAATGACAAATATCAAGTAACACCTCTTGTTTTAACGCAAGATTATGAACAATCATATTATTCAAAGCATACTTATTCTGTAAAAAACTATTTATTTACAGATTTAGAAAATAGCAAATCTTATTGGTTATTCAAAAAAAATGATAAACTTATTTTAGATTTATTTAGATTAGAAAAAAATAATTTAATATCAACATCAAAAGATACAAAGGCTTTGATGTATTTAGTAGTAAAAGAAGATACAAATAACGACGCAAGATTATCTATTCAAGATAGATTTTCTTTAGTTTTATCAACTCCTTCTGGAAAGAAATATATCGAATTATTTGAAAAGCTACAAAGTTTTGTATCATGGAGATTTATAGATGGCTCAGAGATTATAGTTCATTATAAAAAAGATGGTAAATATTTTAGTTCAAATATTGATATTGAAAAATTTAAGATAATTGATACAAGAACTATTGATATCAATCAATGATTATTTATACAAATTATGTAAAAATTCATAAAAAACAAAAAGGCTGATAATGCTTATAGATAAAAATAACTTACCATTAGTTGCAGAAGATTTTATGAATGATGTACATTTTGAAGATGTTGATATTATAAATGAACTATATGAAAAAGCAGTAGTTTATAAAAATACGAAAAAAGATGAAGATAGAAAAGATCTTATTGCTTGTTATGAAAAGTGGTATAATCATACAGTTAACCACTTTAAGGGGGAAGAAGCAAAAATGCTTGAGTTAAGATTTCCTCCTTATATGATGCATAAAGGTGAACATGATAGATGTTTAGAAAATATGGCTTATATATTGAATAGTTTTATAAATAGTGATGATATTGATTCTTTGATTTCTTATTTAGAAGGGGATTTACTAAGTTGGTTAGTAAATCATATTCAAACTATGGATACTGTTACAGCTAACTTTTTTAAGACTGGTATGAGTCCATGTAGTGCAATGCATTAAAAGGTAAGTTTATTTACCTTTTTTTGCGATTAGATTAAAAAGTGGATACTCCTTATCATTTCTTTCATGAATAAATACAGTATCAGACGAAATAATCTCAAAGCCTATTTTTTCAAAGATTTTACATACTTCTTCTTTTTCATAACCAAAGTGCTCAACTCCATCATTGTTGTGTTTTTTATGAAAAGTTCCATCTTCTTTTTCAAGGTCATTTATACATATAATACCATCTTTTTTTAAGGCATCAAAACATTTTTTAGCAAACATATTTGTATCTTTTATATGATGCATTGTCATTGAAGAGATTACTAAATCAAATTGTTCTTTTGGAAGTTCTTCTTCATTTATATTATGTCTTACAGCTGTAATATTATCAAAGTTTGATTGCTCAGCTTTTTCATTAAATTTTTCTACCATTCCCTCAGAATAATCCATACCTAAAATGTTATTAGTATTATTATTAAGTGCAAATGCAATAAATCCAGTACCACAACCATAGTCTAAAATATCAGCATTTTGTCTTAAGCTTATTTTTTCAAGAAGATTCTTTACACAAGCATTTGAGCTGTCTATACTTGATTGTTTTTTATCCCAAGTTTTTGCTGCTTCATCAAATCTATTCATTTATATCCTTTGTTTAAAAATAATATTATATCAAAATCAAACTTTTTACAGTACAATTATGAAAAATAATTAAAAGGTAGAAACTTATGAAGAATATATTAGCAGTTTTTACAGATAAAAGTGATGGAAACTTAGCTTATCATGTAGGCGATAAAAGACATAATGTAGATAAAAATCAAAAAGCTTTAGCTATAAAACATGGTTATAGATTTAGTGATTTACGATATATGAATCAAGTTCATAGAAATAAAGTAGCAATTGTAACACATGAATCTCCTAAATGTATAGATGATTGTGATGGTTTAATAACAAATGAAAAAAACTTACCTCTTATGGTTATGGTTGCTGATTGTATTCCTATTCTTTTACATGATAAAGAAGAAGGTGTCATAGCAGCACTTCATGCAGGAAGAAACTCTACTTTTTTAAAGATTGTACAAGTGGCACTTGATATTATGAAAAATCATTTTGGATGTAAAGGTGAAAATATAGAAGCTATTATGGGGCCTAGTATTCAAAAGTGTTGTTATGAGGTAAATGATGAGCTTTTAAAAATAGTAGAACAAAACTTTGGAGAAGAGTTTATAGAAGGAAAAAATATTGATCTTCAAGGAATAAATCGTTCAATTTTAGAACAAAATCAAGTAAAAAATATTAAAATTTCAAAAATTTGTACAAAATGTTCAGAAACTGAACATTATTCTTATAGAAAAGACCCAAAAACTGGTAGATTTGCAGGTATTATAAAACTTTAAAATAACATATTACAAAATTACTCAAAAATCAAGCAAAACTTAAAGAGTTTTAAGATTAAAAATTATCTAAAACCTATAAAAAACTTTTTAAGTTTGTATTTTATAATCTTATAAAAAGTACCATAAAAACAATATATTAAAAGCAAAAATACATCAAAGTAATTATTAAAGTTGTATTAAAAAAAGTAATTACTTATAGTAGTTTACATAAATTTTACATAACTAGCTTAAATGAAGCTTGGCTTTTAAATTAGTTTGTAAATTTATCTTTTTTAAGCTTTCTTCTGTTACTATTTTACCACATTTTAAAGAAAGCAGAAAATATAAGGATTAGAATGAGTACTAAAGTAACAAAAAATGAAGCATTAGATTACCATAAAGTTCCCAACCCAGGAAAGGTTGCTATTGCTACTACTACAAGATTAGAATCACAAAGAGATTTATCTCTTGCATACTCTCCAGGAGTTGCATACCCTTGTGAAGAAATAAAAGAAAACCCAGAGGCTGCATATACATATACATCAAAAAGAAATTTAGTTGCAGTTATTTCAAATGGTACAGCTGTACTTGGACTTGGTGATATTGGAGCATTAGCTTCAAAACCAGTTATGGAAGGTAAAGCTGTATTATTCAAAAAGTTTGCAGCAGTAGATTCTTTTGATATTGAAGTTGATGAAAAAGATATTGATAAGTTTTGTGAAACAGTAAAAGCAATTTCTCCAACATTTGGTGGAATTAATTTAGAAGATATTAAAGCACCTGAGTGTTTTGAAATTGAAAGAAGATTAGTTGATGAGTTAAATATTCCTGTTATGCACGATGACCAACATGGAACAGCTATTATTACAACAGCAGGACTTATGAATGCAGCTTCAATGATGGATAAAAAACCAGAAGACATGAAAGTAGTAGTTGTAGGTGCAGGGGCTTCGGCTATTTCTTGTTCTACAATGTACAAAGAATTAGGTGTTAAAAACTTAATTATGTGCGATTCAAAAGGCGTTATTCATAAAGGTAGAACAGATTTAAATAAATATAAAAAAGACTTTATGATTGATGATGCTATTACTATGAATGAAGCATTTACGGATGCTGATATGGTTCTAGGATTATCAAGACCAGGAACTTTTACAAAAGAGCATATTTCACTTATGAGTGAGAGACCTATTGTATTTACATTAGCAAACCCTACACCTGAACTTTTCCCTGAAGAAGTTAGAGAAGTAAGACCAAATGCAATTATTGGTACAGGAAGAAGTGATTTCCCAAATCAAGTAAATAATGTACTTGGATTCCCTTTCATTTTTAGAGGTGCATTAGATGTACAAACTAGAAAAATCAATATGAGTATGAAAATGGCTGCAGCAAAAGCTATTGCAGACTTAGCAAAAGAGCCTTTATATCCTGAATTGAAAGTTATGTTTGGTGATTTATCTTATGGTCCTGATTATATTATTCCTATTCCATTTGACAAAAGACTTATGGTTGAAGTAAGTGCAGCAGTTGCCAATGCAGCAGTGCAAACAGGAGTAGCAAGAATAAAAGAGTTTGATTTAGAATCATATAGAGAAAAACTTTCTCACATGGTATAGGTTAAATTATCTATTAATTAAGAAAAAGGTATTATTCTCATTTAATTTAAATGAGAATAATATTATAGGACGATAATGGAAGAGTATATACTTTTAATTGATACTGAAGATGCAAAAGGTTTAGTATACAATATTTCTAAAGTACTTTTTGCAAACAACTTAAACATAGAGCGAAATGCTGAATATGTTGACCCTGAAACTAACAAATTTTTTATGAGAACTAGAATCTCAGGAAATATCTCAAAAGACATTTTATTAAAAGAGTTAAAAGAGGTTTTACCACAAGGCTCAAGAATTAGACTAAATAAAAAAGCTAAAAAAGATGTAGTTATTTTAGTTACTAAAGAGTCTCATGTATTAGGTGATTTACTTATTAGATATATTGATGGTGAGTTAAATGCAAATATAAAAGCTGTTATTGGTAATCATGAGTATTTAAGAGATTTAGTTGAAAAATTTAATATTCCATTTACTTGTATTAGTGCCGAAGGAATGGACAGAGAAGCTCATGAAGACTTAATGATTGAAGAAATCAATAAATATGAACCAGAAGTAATTGTTTTAGCAAAATATATGAGAATTCTAACTCCTAAATTTGTACAACAATATCCACAAAAAGTGTTAAATATTCACCACTCATTTTTACCTGCATTTATTGGAGCAAACCCTTATAAGCAAGCTCATGAAAGAGGTGTGAAAATTATTGGTGCTACGGCTCATTATGTTACTGATGATTTAGATGAAGGTCCGATTATTTCTCAAGATGTTGTAACAGTTGATCATACTTTCTCTTGGCAAGATATGAGAAAAGCAGGAAGAAACGTAGAAAAAATCGTATTATCAAATGCTTTCCAGTTATTACTAGAAGATAGAGTATTTGTATACGGAAATAAAACGGTAATTTTATAATGTTTAATTTAGTATTACACGAACCAAGAATCCCAGGAAATGTTGGAACTATCGGGAGATTAGCTTTTGCTATGAACTGTAAACTTCACCTTATAAAACCTTATGGTTTTGGAGAGATTACAGAAAAGGAAGTAAGACGAGCTGGACTTGACTATTGGTATGATTTAGAAGTTTATGAGTATGAAAATATAGAAGAGTTTTGGGAAAAGAATCCAATTTCAAATAGACACTTCTTTGCTACTACAAAAACTGAAAAAGTTTATTTTGACGCTAAGTTTGAAACAGGAGATTTTTTCTATTTTGGAAGAGAAGATGCTGGATTACCTGAAAGTATTATGAATAAACATAAAGAAGGATGTATTACTATTCCTATGACAAATGATGCAAGAAGTTTAAATATCGCAAACTCTGTATCAATTGTAGCTTATGAAGCACTAAGACAAAACTTCAAAGATTTTAAATAATCTTTGAAGAATCCTATCTAATAAAAATAAATTAACAAAATTTTAACTATTACATAATATAATATAAACCTATAAAATTAAGGGAAATATTATTGTATAAAATACTACTACTTGAAGATGATAAACTTTTTGCATCTACACTTGAAGACTTTTTAGAAGATGAAGGTTTTGAAATTGATATTGCTTATGATGGAGAGCAGTGTTTAGATCTAAACTATGAAAATAAATATGATTTATATATTTTTGATATAAACGTACCTAAAATAAATGGTCTTGATGTATTAAAACAGCTAAGAGACTCAGGAGATACAACACCTTCTATTTTTTTAACATCCTACAAAGATAAAGAGACTTTACATGAGGGCTTTTTAAAAGGTTGTGATGATTATCTAAAAAAACCTGTAGATTTAGATGAACTTATACTTAGAATAAAAGCTTTATTTAAAAGAAATAAAAAAAGTTTTGAAGCTATCAAATTAAACGATATTTTAGAATTTGATTGTATCTCAAAAAGAGTTTATGAAAATGGAGCTGATTTAAATTTACCTATTAAAGTATTAGAATTGCTAGAGCTTTTTATAGAACATCGAGGAGAGATAGTTACTAAACAAATGATAATCTCTAAGCTTTGGTGTGCAGGAGAAGAGTATAGTGAAGGTTCTATTAGGGTTTATATAAACTCAATAAAGAAACTTTTAGGAAAAGAGTCATTATCAAATATAAAAGGTGTAGGGTATAAGATTGAATTCTAAAAAAAGAGATTTTTTAATATCAATATCTATTGTTTTCACTATTACAATAGTTTTAGTACTATATTTTAATTTTATGTTTATTTCTTTATTTGGATTAAATCAAGAAAATTTTATATTAATAATCTTGCCTTTAGTTTTACTAGGTTTAGTAATTTTTCTAAGTTTTACAAACAATATTTTAAAACCACTTTTTAAAAGTGATGAAGTCTTACAACAAAGTATAAAAGAGACAATTCATGAACTAAATATTCCTGTATCAACTATACAGATGAATACACAAATGCTTCAAAAGAAAATAGATGATGAAAAAAGTCTAAAAAGATTAGGGCGAATAAAACAAGCAAGTGATGATTTATTAAAACTTTATGAAAATATGGAATATGATATCAAAAAGCAAATAGACAAAATAGATAAACAAGAAGCAAATTTAAAAGAGATTATTAATCATTCTATTTCAAAGTTTGATGATATAAAAAAAGATATAAAAATAAACTCAAATATCCCAGATATAAATATTTCAACAGATATAAATGGTTTTGAAAAAGTAATAGACAACTTACTTTCAAATGCAATTAAATACAATCTTAAAGAGCAAGGTCAAGTAAATATATCTTTTGAAAATTCTATTTTAAGTATTTTTAATACAGGTGAGAATATAAATACAAAAAATCTATTTATTATTTTTGATAAATATTACCAAGAAAACTCTAAAAATGATGGCTTTGGTTTAGGTTTAAATATAGTAAAAGAGTTTTGTGATAAAAATAAAATCATTATAAATATTGATACTTTAGAAAATGGAAACTGTTTTAATCTTAATCTAAAAAAAATTCTTATAACTAATTGATAACATTTATCATAATTTAAATTCTTTTTTAAATGAATTATTATATTATAATAGAAATTTAATTAAAGGATTTTCATGATAGATGAAACACTTGTCTTTCCTCTTGCTATTATCATTTTTGTTTTGATTATTATTGCAAAAGGGGTGAGAATAGTACCCCAATCAGATTTATACGTAGTTGAAAGACTAGGGAAATTCCAGAAAATATTACATGGTGGTTTTCATGTAATTATTCCTATTGTTGATCAAGTAAGATCAAAACTTACATCAAGAGAACAGCTTGTAGATATTGCTAAACAATCAGTAATTACAAAAGACAATGTAAATATTTCGATTGATGGTATTGTATTTTGTAAAGTAGATGATGCAAAAGAAGCTACTTATAATGTGGTAAATTTTAAAAATGCAATAGCAAATCTTGCTATGACTACTTTAAGAGCCGAAATAGGTGGAATGGATTTAGATGATACTTTATCAAATAGAGAATCTCTAAATGCAAAACTTCAAACTGAACTTGGTAGTGCAGCAGCAAACTGGGGTATTAAAGTTACAAGAGTTGAAATCTCTGATATTTCTGTTCCAGCTGAAATTGAGCGAGCTATGAATATGCAAATGGAAGCTGAGCGAGAAAAAAGAGCTATTGAAACAAAAGCAAGAGCTGATAAAGAGGCTCAAATTAGAGAAGCAGAAGCATTTAAACAATCAGAAGTCTTAAAAGCAGAAGCAATTGAAAGAATGGCAGATGCTAAAAAATATGAACAAGAAAAAGTAGCAGCAGGTCAGCAAGAAGCTATGAAACTTATCAATGAAGCCATGGCAGAAAATAAAGAAGCAGCAGAATTCTTACTAGCAAAAGATAGAATACAAGCATTTAAAGCCTTAGCAGAATCTGATTCTAATGATAAAATGATTCTTCCTTATGAAGTATCACAAATGATTGGAAGTACAAGTGTACTAGGTGATGCGTTTTTTAAAGGTGTAAGCAATGGAAACACAAACAATAATGCTTCTTGATGTAATCAACCCTTATATTCTTTTAGGAATAGGGGTTGTTTTAATAGGACTTGAAGCTGTGATAGCTTCATTTATTATTATTTGGTTTGGTTTAGGATTTTTAATAACAGCATTTATTAGTTTAGCTTATGACTTTACAGATGGAATTTGGCAACTAGCAAGTGTATCTATAATCTCACTTTTATTTATATTAGTACTTAGAAAAAAAGTATTAGAAAAGTTTTTGAATTCTAGTGAGAAAATAAATGATAACTATTTACAAGAAGGTGGAATAGGACAAATCAAAAATCAAAAAGTCTTCTTCAAAGGAACTTACTGGGAAATTGATAGTGATATTGATGAAAAAGAGTTTGAAGAGGGTGAAAAAATAGAAGTTATAAAAACTTATAAAAATTTTGCGAAAATTAGGAAGAAAAACAATGGGAAGTAAATTAACACATTTATTTTTTTATCTAGTAGGGTTTATTATTTTAAAAATTATAACTTTAGGTAAATATCCTTCATTAAGTGACTTTATGCAAGATGAAGTAAATGATCCAGGAATGATATCTTCTGATTCTGCAATTATTTCAGGGTTTGGAGTATTAGTTAGTTTTGTTGGTTTTGGCTTTTTTCTTTATTATACAAATCCTTAAAAGTTAAATGTTACAAACTTAACAAAAACTTAACAAAAAATTAATTTTTTTTTAACACAAGCATTCTATTATCCCCTTTGACTTTATTTAAGGGAAAATATGAAAATAAAACACTCACTTTTTGCGATGGCGTGTCTTACGTCATTTGCATATTCAAATGACACAATCACACTTGATTCTATTTCAGTTACAGCAACAAAAGTTCAAAGAGCTACAAAAGAAGTAACTCAAAGTATATCAGTTGTAAGCAAAGAAGAGATAGATGATAAAAACATCATTAATATATCAGATGCAATAAATACAATACCAGGTGTAAATGTAGAAAGCTCAACAAATAGTTCAAGTCCTAGGCTTATTATAAGAGGTGCTGGACTTAAAGCAAGATATGGGGTTAGAGAAATCATGATTATAAAAGATGGGGTTCCTATGACTGATCCTGATGCTTTTACAAGATTTGATTTTATAGATATGCAAGATGTAAAATCTATAGAAGTTCAAAAAGGACCTGGTTCTATTCAAGCTGCAAATGCAACTGGTGGAGTGATACAGCTTATCACAAAATCTGTTTTTGATGAAGATGAAAATAGATTAAAATTTGGGTTTGGAACTTATGGGGCAAGTCAATCAAACTTTAGGTATTCAATGGCACTTGATGATAAAAACTATATTTCAATAAATGCAAGTACAACTAAAAATGATAATAGTTGGAGAGATAATAATGATATTGATTCAAGACAGTTAAGTTTAAAATATGGTTATTTATTTGAAAATGATTCAGTATTTGAGAGTGAAATAGCATATACTAAATCAAATATGCAATTACCTGCTTCCATGACACAAAGTGAGTTTGAAGAATTTAAACAAACAGGAAAACAAAAAAACACAAGCTCACCTTGGCAAAATAATGCAAGAAATTCTAAAATACTATTTTTAAATGCAAAATATGAAAAAACAATAGGCAATATTACTTATAAGCCTAGAGTTTATTTTAATACATGGGAGCATTTTCATCCTGTAACTTCAATGATAAATGATAGTGCAGATAATAATATCTATGGTACAGATTTAGAATTAAACTACAAACATAAGCTATTTTCAAATGATGCTACTTTAGTTGCAGGAATTACAGCAAAACAAGATGTAAGTAAAAATTCTAAAAAATATACTTATAAAGATTATACAGTAGTAGGTATGGGTAGAAGTAGTATTAAAAAGACATTATCCGAACAAAAAGGAGATTTAGCAAAAGTAGAAGATTCAAAAGCTACTCTTTATGGAATATATTTCCAAGAAAGTTTTAAACCCTCAGATAAAACTTTGGTTGATTTATCACTTAGAATTGATAAAGTAAAGTTTGATGTAGATGGAAATGAAATCTTAAAGTATAATTGGAGTGGTTTTGGAGGAAGTACATATAAAGCAGGTGATGGGAAATACTCTATTGATGAAGATTATACTTTGGTATCTCCTAAAATTGGTTTTTCTTATGCAATAAATGACACTACTAACCTTTATGCTTCTATTGCATCTGCAAATCAAGCACCAACAGATAACGAACTTAAAACAAACATAGTTGAGAATAAAGCAAGTTTAAAAAAGACTCAAAGTAGAAATTATGAAATAGGTTTAAAGTCAAGAACAAAAAAATACTCTTACGATTTAGCTATTTATCAAAATGATGTAAAAGATGAAGTTACAGCTGTAAAACAAAACTGGACTACCTCTTATGAAAATGCAGGGAAAACACAAAAAAGAGGTTTAGAACTTAACACAGCATATATCTTAAATAAAAACATCACTTTAGGTGCTTCTTATGCTTATAGTAATTTTAAATTCAAAGAGTTTAAAGAAGAGGGAACTTATGATAGAAATGGTAACTACTTACCTTATGTCCCAAAACATCAATACTCAATGTTTGCTATGTATAAAAATCAAGGTTTTAAAGCAAGAGTACAGTTTAGAACTTGGGGTAGTTATTATATGGATAATGCAAATTCACAAAAGTATGAAGGTTATGAGTTTGTAACAGATATGATGCTTGGATATAAAAAAAGAAATCATAATATTCAATTAAATGTAAATAACCTTTTTGATAAGCATTATGCAATGTCATCACAAAAAGACTTAGATGGTGATATCACTTACAAAGCAGCAGCTCCTAGAACTGCAATGCTTACATATACATATAAATTCTAAAAGGTTTAAAATGAAGCAGATTATAAAAAGAAAAAGAAATGATATTTTTTCATTTCCTCTTTTAGGGTTTATGTTAAAAAATGCTAAGTTTTTGTTTGTATTAAAGTTTATTGTTTTTTCATTGTTTATATATGCTATTTATTTTGGTTTTATATATGAAACTAAAAGTGAAAATAGATTTACAACGGGACTGTTTTGGAATCTATTTTGGCCTTTCTTTATGGTAGTTAGTTTAGCTACTTTAGGTAGAGTATTTTGTGGTATTTGTCCCCATGGGTTTTTAGGTAAGTATATTACAAAAATAGGTTTAAATAAAAAAATGCCTAAGTTTTTAGCAAATCCCTTTATCGGACTAGGAATTTTACTTTTTGGATGGTGGTTAGTTTACTATATGTATCCAAGTTTACTTAAAGCACCTATAGCAACAGCTATTATGTTTACGGTTATGACTATAATTGCTGTATTTGTATTTTATGTGTATGAAAATATGTCTTATTGTAAATATATCTGTCCTATTGGAACATTAACTAAAGTATTTTCAAAAGTTGGGTTTACAAAGTTAGAGACATATAAAAAAGGCTGTGCAACTTGTAAAACTTTTGATTGTGCAAGTGCCTGTAATTATGATTTAAAACCTTTTACGTTTGATAAAAAAAACTCTATGCAAGACTGTACTTTATGTATGGACTGTGCAAGTTCATGTGAAAATGTAGCTTTTTCTTTAAAAAAACCTTCTTCAAATTTATTTGGTAAATTTAAAACAAATAAAGCTGAGGTTTGGGCATTGATACTTATAACAGCAGTTATTTCTGTAACTATGAGCTTTCATCATGCACTTGGAAGGAGTGCAATAGTAGAAGAGTTCTTTTGGGTTAAGACTGCAAGATATTTTGAAAGTTTTATAAACTTTGGTTCAATTGACACGGTAGGGTTATCTGCTTTATTTTATGCAGTTATAATATGTGTGTTTTTAAGCATAAGTGGTATGTTTGTAGCCTCAAGAATTATGAAAGTCTCTTATGAAAAAACTTTTTATACTTTAGGTTATGCTTTTGCACCTTTATTTATAATAGGTGGATTATCTCATATTGGAGAGTTTTTCTTTTATTCTTATGCTTCAAATATTGTAAATGGTTTTATTCAAGCTTTTTCTTTAAACTATGAATATATAAAACCTCTTGCTAGTAGAAGAGATGAATGGGTACATATTTTTAAACTATTTAATCATATAGCTTATATTTGGGCATTTATTATTATGATTGGAAGATTAAAATTAATAGATACTAAAACATCACTAAAAGTTTTAGCATTTCCTTTTGCTAGTGCTTTAATCATATTTTATATGTGCTTGAAGTTTTATACTGGATATGTTTTTCAAACTTATGGAGCAAAAAAAGGTGGACATAATCACTCAACTATGATGAAGTCCAAGTAGTTATCTTTAGAAATTTAGAGTTTTATACTCTAAACTTCTCAAATATTTTTTCTTCCAATTCTTTCACTGTATGAATTGCATCTTTTTCATGATTTGAAAAGCCCCAATTTACAAGTACTGAATCAACCCCAGCATTTGTAGCTGCCATAATGTCTTTATGTGAATCACCAATAAGTTGTGCGTTATTATTTAGAATATTATGCTCATTTAATATCTTATGAACCATTTCAGGATGAGGTTTTGGATTTTTTACATCATTAAAACCTAAAATACTTGAAAAGTGTTTTTCTATTCCTACATGATCAAGCATTTTTCTAGCAAAATCAGAGCTAGCATTTGTGGCAACTGCTAGAGTAAAATCACCTTTTAAATCTTCAAGTAGTTGTGTAATCCCATCATAAATTTCTAAATCTAGTAAACAGTGTTCATTGTAATACTCTTCAAAAAGTTTTACTTGTTCATCTGTAAAATGTTTTGTTCCATAAAAAAATTCAGAAGAATTTATATTTGGATCATTTACTTTTTCTAAAATAAAATTTTTTTCTAAAGTTTCTAAGCCTATGTTTTGTCTTACATAGTTGATTGTATTTGTAATTGCATTTGAGCTATCAACTAGTGTTCCATCCATATCAAACATAATTAGTTTCATAAATTTATTCCTATATAATTGTTAAAATTTGATGTATTATATGATTATAATCTTAAAAAAGAATAGGTGATTTTATAAAAAAGTGTTACTTTTCTACAATTTATAAGAAATTTTTTAAAAAGAGGACAAAAAGTATCTTGATTTAACAATTAATTAACATATCCTTTGATAAACTTTTAAACATATAGGGTATTTATATTAAATCCTCCTACTACTAATCATATTTTAATTAGTATCCTATTATTAAATATTAAAATAAATTTGAATAATACAAAAGCTTCACAACTCCCTTTGTGAAGCTTTTTTTTTGCCCTAATTTTATCAATTAAAAGAAAAATTTATTATTAAATGAATATAATAACTACCTTGGAGTTAGATTATATGGAAACAGTTAGTATTTTAGCAATTATTTCAATTGCAGTTTTAGGTTCTTTTGGTCACTGTGTTGGAATGTGTGGTGGAATTGTAATGGCATATTCAAGTACAAAAATAAGAAGTGAATGGTCAAAAAAGCTTCAAGCGATAGCTCATCTTTTTTATTCATTTGGAAGAATCACTACTTATACTTTAATTGGGGCTGTAATAGGTTTTGCAGGAAGTGTTATAACTTTTAATAATTTAACAAACTCTATGCTATTGGTTTTTACAGGTGTTATGATGGTGTTAGTTGGTCTATCGTTACTTGGAAAAATTAAATTTTTGACTATTTTAGAACATACCTGTTCAAAGTCAACTCTTTACCAAAAAACATTTAAGAAACTACTTGGTTCTGATTCTTTAATAAGTTTTTATTTACTTGGTATGTTAAATGGACTTTTACCATGTGGTTTTGTTTATGCTTTTGCCATTATAGCTGCTGGAACTGCTAGTGCTTTTTGGGGTGCTGTTGTGATGTTTATCTTTGGACTTAGTACTTTACCTGCTCTTTTTTCTCTTGGATTTTTTATAGGACTTTTTAAACAATCTAATTTAAGAGATATATTTATAAAAGTTGCTTCAATTTTAGTGATAGCTTTTGGTTTTTATATGATGTACTTAGGATACCAATTTTACATAGATACAAATGCAGTTTTTACAAATATAAGCATATAATTCCTACTTTTTAACAAAAATTCTATATAATTCCGCATTTTAAAACTACAAAATTTTTTAAAGGAGGAATATTATGATTAGTAAATCAAAAAAATACTTCACGTTTTTTGGTGTCTTAGCTGCTACTGTTGATAGAAAAATGCACTCATTTTACTGTACTGTAAGCTCAATGCGAAGCAAAGATTTACCAAAAATTACAAAATTACTATTAAGTAAACAATTAAAACCAATCAAAATAAATTTAACAAATCACATATAGAAATAAAACAAGGGAAAATAATGAATAAAAAATTAACTACAAGCTTAGTTGCAAGCTTACTAATAGCAACAAACTTAACTGCAAATCAAACTTTAGATGCGATAACTGTTACAAGTGCTACAAAATCTGAACAATCAATCAAAGACGTTACTTCAAATATTGAGGTTATTACAAGTCAAGAAATAGAAGAGAGACATTTTACTACTGTAAATGAAGCTTTAAAATCCTTAAGTGGTATCTCTATAGTTTCAAATGGTGGATTAGGTAATAGTTCATCAGTTTTTTTAAGAGGAATGGATACTAGTAGAATATTAGTATTAATAGATGGTGTAAGATATCAAGACCCTTCAAATACAAGTGGAGCTTCGTTTGAAAACCTGATGATAAGTGATATTGAAAGAATAGAAGTATTAAAAGGAGCTCAATCTGGTATATGGGGTGCAGATGCAAGTGCAGGTGTAATTAATATTATAACTTCAGAAGCAAAAAAAGGTTTTTCAGCTTCAATTAATTCTGAAATTGGAAGTTTTCAAACAAAGAAGTTTGGTGCAAATATTTCTAATAAAACAGACAAGTATAGTGCTAAAATAAGTATTAATAGAGTTCTATCAGATGGGTTTTCTTCTCAGTTACCTTATGGAGACACTTTAGATGATTATGAAAAAGATAGTTATAGAAATACAACTATTAATGCTAAAACTACATTTAATATTACAGATTCTGATTTTATATCTCTTGGAATGAATCATATTAATTCTTTTGTTGAATATGATTCTTATAATAATCCTAATGGAGAAAAAGGAAGTTTTTCAAAAACTAATTTATATTCACTTAATTATAATAAGCTATATGCTAACCATAATATTAATATAAAATATCAGTTATCAGATTTTAACAAAGAATTAATGAATGTTACATCTGGAGTAGAAAAATATGATGGAGAAACAAAAGTTTTTGATATTATGGATAATATTGTGTATTATGATAATGGAAACTTATTGTTAGGTACATCTTATGAAGAAAATGAAGTTGAATATACAGAAGCAAATAGTAACATAGGAGTTAAAAGTAATAATAATAAAGTTATATATTTAACTAATACAAATGTATTTGATAAATTTGTTGCAACTCAATCTTTAAGAAGAGATGATTTTTCTAATTTTGGTTCAAAATTAACTGGTAAATTTGGTTTAAAATATAATTTAAATGAAGATTTATTTTTAAGTGGAAATTATGGTACAGCTTATAATGCACCTAATATTATTAGAATTTTAAATCCTTGGGGTTCAAAAAATGATAATTTAAAACCTGAAGAAACAAAAGGTTTTGATTTAACAGTTTCATATAAAAATTTTCAGCTAACATATTTTGATACTAAAGTAGAAAATTTAATTGATTGGTATGACCCAACACCTTCTAATTGGAGTAATAATGATGGTCACTATAGAAATATCAATGGCAAGTCAAAAATAAAAGGTTATGAACTATCTTACAAAAAAGATGTATTTGAGGATACAATAATGTCTTTAAATTATACTCATTTGAGTGCTAAAGATTCAGATAAGAAAGACTTAGCAAGAAGAGCTAAAAGAAATTTAAACTTTGCAGTTGATTACTATGGATTTTCTAAGACTCATATTAATGTAAATGGTTCGTATGTAGGTACAAGATTTAATAAAGATGATAAAAAAGGTAGACAAACAGGTAGATATACTTTATGGAATACTGTAGTTAATTATGAAGTAAATAAAAATTTATCAACATACTTAAAAGTTGATAATATTACAGATAAGTATTATCAAACTGTTGATGGGTATGCAACAGCAGGTAGAAGTGCTTATGTTGGTTTAAATTACAAGTTCTAATATGAAAAAACATATATTTATACTTCTATTTTTATGTATAAATTTATTTGGGAGCCATAGAGTAGTTACTTTGGCTCCTTCAATAAATGAGATTGTTTTTGCTTTAGGTATGGGGCAGAGTGTTGTTGCTAATACTCGGTATTGTGATTTTCCCGAAGAGTCTAAAAAAATACCTAAAGTAGGGGGATATGCAAATATCTCTTTAGAAAAGATTTTAAAAGCAAACCCTTCTGTTGTAATTGGTCAAGATTATGATGAGAAAATGCAACAAAATCTTAAAAATCTTGGAATTAAAAATCTTACTTTTAAAACTCAAACTATTGATGATATAAAAAATACAATTTCTACTTTAGGTAAGTATTTTAAAAAAGAAAAAAAAGCTAAAGAGTTAGTAAATGATATCAATAACTCTTTAAAAGCTTTAAAAAACATAGTAAAAAATAAAAAAATATTAATAGTTATAAGTCCACGAAATAGCTTATCAAATCAGATTTATGTAACAGGTAATTTTTTATATTTTGAAGATATTATAAAAGCCTCAGGAAATAAAAATGCTTTTTTTTCAACAAGTACTAGTCAACCTGTAGTAAATACAGAAAAAATTATAAATATGAATCCTGATATAATAGTGCTTTTAACTCCGTTTTTAGATGGAAAAAAGCAAGAGAGAGAAAAACTAAAAGGGCTTTGGAAAAGTTTGCCTATAAATGCAAGTAAAAATAGTGATATTTATACTGTTCATAAACTTTATGCTGGTATACCAAGTCAAAGGGTTATATATTTTATGAAAGATTTTAAAAAGATTTTAGAAAATGTTAGAGATAAGTAATTACAACAGTGATATTTTATATGATATAAGCTTTTCATTGAAAGAGAATGAAAATTTGATTATTTTAGGACAAAATGGTGCTGGAAAATCAACTCTAGCAAAAGTTCTGTCAAATCTAATCACAAACAACAATGTTAAACTTTTTGGAGAAAATATAAAAGATATAAGTGATGCTAAAAGAGCAAAACTTATAAATTATATACCTCCCAAATTATCAATTTTTGATGAATATATTACACTAAAAGAGTTTTTAGAATTATCTTCTATAGACTATGTAAACCCTAAAAAAGTAGATGAAGTTATAAATTTATTAAACTTAAAAAGATTAGAAAATAGATATTGTAAAGCTTTTAGTTCTGGTGAAAAACAACTTGTTCTTTTAGGCTCTAGTTTAATGCATGATGCAAATATTACGATTTTTGATGAGCTTACAGCAAACTTAGATATTAGTAGATTAAAAGAAGTATATGATATTTTTAAAGCAGATTATTTAAAACAAAAGATTGTTATAACTCACAATCTTGATTTAGCTTATGCTTTAAAATTTAAAGTTCTTTATTTAAAAGATGGGAAAATAGAATTTTTTGGGGAAAATGATGAGTTTTTTTCAAATAAAAATCTAGAAAAGTTTTACAATAAGTCTATTATAAAAGTAAATGAGCATTTGGTGGTGAACTTATGAAAATAGTTTTGTATATTTTAAGTTTTACAGCTTTAATTTTTGCTCCTTTTGTTGGTGAAATTTCATTAAATCTAAATGAACTTTTAGATAGCACTACTATGAGTTATAAGGTGTTTTGGGATTTAAGAGTGTCAAGAGTTTTACTTGCATTTTTTGTAGGTGGTATTTTAGCTTTAGGTGGTTTGGTTTTTCAGATTATTTTTAAAAATGCTTTGATAACTCCTTATACTTTAGGGATAGCAAGTGGTACTACACTTTTTACAGCTTTGTCTATAGTGTTCTTTCCTACTATGATACTCTCAGTTTCTGCTGCTTTTGGTTCACTTCTTACTATAATTATTTTATATTTTATTTCTAAGAATATAAATAAAAGTAGTATTGCTGTCTCTACAAATTCTATTTTATTAATAGGTATTGCATTATCTTATTTTTATTCATCTGCTTTAATGTTGGTATTTTATATGAGTGATTTACAGCAAAATTATTCAATTATTAGGTTTACTCTTGGTAGTTTAGATACTGTTGGATTTACTAGTTTTTGGGTGGTATTTGGTGTTGCTATTTTTATGTATTTTATAGTTTATAAAAATAAGGAAAATATAAAACTTCTTTTGATTTGTAACGATACTGCCTTTCTAAAAGGTCTAAATGTACATAAATTAAATTTACTTTTATTAGTAGTAATTTCTTTAAGTGTTGGAGTTTGTATAAGTTTTGTTGGACCTATTGGTTTTATAGGGTTAGTAGTACCTCATATAATCAAACTTATTTATAAAAAAAGTGCAGATAAATTAATATTTCCTGTTTTCTTTTTCGGGGGAATATTTTTAGTAGTTTCTGATATGATTGCTAGAAATTTAAATACAGCTTCAAGTTTACCTATTGGTGTTGTAACAGCATTTATTGGAGCGCCATTTTTTGTATATCTTCTTATAAAAAGAAACAAAAAGGCAAATGAAGGAAACTAAATCTTTATATGATTTAGTTTTTCTTCATCTAATATTATAAGTTCGTCATTTACTCTTTTGATTAAATCAGGAAAAAACTCTAAAAAATCTTCTTCAAGTTTATCTATTTTTTCACAAACTATTTCATAGTAAGAAATAGCACTATCTCTTTGGGCTAATTTAGGGGATAATCTCATATCAAGTCTTTGAAAAGCTTTTTTTAGATGAAGAAAGTCACTATAGTTTAGTAAATCCCTTGCTATCATATTTTCTACTATTTGATTTGCTCTTAGAGGATAACTATCTTTTTGAATATAAGCTCTTTCATAAAACTCTTGCGTAAAATCTTCAAGTTTTATATTGCAGTATTTATCCCAGTTTTTAGTAAGTAAATAATCATAAACAAAATCTATGATTATTCCTTTTAATAAACCTTTTTCTTTTAGTCTTTTTTTACTTCTTTTAAACGTTTCATGTTTATCAGAGTATGAATCAATGATTTTATGTATGTGCATACCATTTTTTAAATCATTACTTGCATTTTCCCAAGGTCTTGCTTTGTATGGGTCAGCTATAAAGTTTCCTATTTGAAAATCAATTGATTTTTTTGATAGAAGTATATGAGCAAGCCAGTTCATTAGGCTTCTTTTACTTTACCAGTTCTAAGAGCATAAGCCCAATCTTTTCTTCTGTTCTCTTGTGCTTTTTTGGCTGCTTTTTCATAATCATAAGCAACTCTTACATGATCCATAGAAAATTTATTATCTTCAATATTTAGTATCATATATGAAGCATTTGGAGTGTTGTTTTCTATCTTATGTTTGGGTTCATCTTTACTAAAAGCTTGTAATCCAACTGAACCAGGATTAATAGCAATTTGACCACTATTTAGTTTTTTGTAGTTTGGAATATGAGAGTTTCCACAGAAAATAAAAGGTGCTTCAATATCATCTGTAAGTTTTATGATTTGTTCATCTTCTCTTGGAACTAATTGTTCATCTTTTATATCTTCAAGTAAGTATTGTGTGTCATCAAAATAAGTTCCATGAATCATATAGTAAGTTCCACCAATTATTTTCTCAAAAGGTAGCTCTTGAATCCAGTATAAAACATCTTCACCTAAATCATTATAAACATATTTTAAAGTTTCATCTTCTTCTAGTTGTGCAAGTGAAGCTTCAAGGATTTTTCTATCTTCATCACCCATGATATTTATAAACTTATTTTCTCTTATTAACTCATAAGTAGCTCTTGGTTCTATTGGGCCATAAAACATATCACCTAGGTTTAAAACTACTTCTATATTTTTTGCTTTTATATCTTTTATTACTTCTTCTAGTGCGTAAACATTTGATTTTATATCTGAAATAATAGCAATTTTCATCTATTTCCTTATTTGAACTTTTTTTGGATTATATCAAATTGAAGGTTCTTTGTAAGTTAGGTAATTAAGAAAAAATAGTAAAATTTCATAAATAATAAAAAGGACAGATTATAAAAGCTTTATGTATTAGTGCAACTGCCTCAAACCAAGGAAAAACAATCCTTACAACTTCTTTACTTTATCACTACAAAAAAAGTGTAAGACCTTTTAAAATAGGACCTGATTTTATCGATCCTCAATTTCATGAAAAAATCTCTAAAACACCAAGTGTAAACTTAGATATAAATATATGTAAAAAAGAGGGTGTTAAATGGTTGTTTTCAAATTATAGTAATAAAGAGTTTTCTATTTTAGAAGGGGTTATGGGCTTTTATGATGGAATGGATAAAAACTCATCAGCTTATGATGTAACAAAACTTTTAAATATCCCAACAATCATTATTTTAGATGCAAGTGGTTCATATATCACTTTAAGTGCAATTATAAAAGGCTTAAAAGAGTACAGAAAAGATAATACCATAAAAGCAGTTGTATTTAATCATATATCATCCCAAGGGCATTATGAACTTATCAAAAAACAAATTGAAAAAGATTTTGATGATGTAGCTTGTTTAGGTTATATCCCAAAAGACTTAGAAGCTTTAAGTTCAACTCATCTAGGTTTAGACTTAAAAGATTGTGAAGAAGATAAGATAGAAGAACTTTCAAAGGAAGTGCTTAAAAACATAGATTTACAAAAGCTTGAAGAGATAACTAAATATGAAAAAGAAGAAATAATCTATCCTTTTGAAAAAGTAGAGAAAATAGATAAACACATAGCAGTTGTTTATGATAAAAACTTCTCTTTTTTATATCATGATAATTTAGAGTTTTTAAAAGAGCACTTTACAAAAGTAAGTATTGTAAATAGTGTAAATGATGAGATTATTCCAAGTGATGCAAATAGTGTGTTTATTTGTGGTGGTTATATCGAAACGAAAGAGTCTTATGAAAGATTTGAAAACTCTAAAAACTTTCAAGCTTCACTAAAAGAACATGCAAAAACAAAAAAAGTTTATGGTGAGTGTGCTGGTCTTATAGTTTTAGGTGAAGTTTGTGATGATAAGAAAATGTTGGGTTTGCTTCCTTTAGATTTTACATTAAATAAAAGATTTATTCGAATGGGATATTATGATAATGATTTAGGTATTACAGGTCATGCTTTTCATTATACAAGTGTAAGTAGCAAAATAAAAGGTGAATATACTTTATATAAGAAAAAAGGTGAGTATGAAAAAGACGCAGCTTTTAAAAACAACAATGTTTTTGGAACATATTTACATACAATGTTTAGGCCAAATTTAAAAAAAATAAAAAGATATTTAGTATAATATAATCAAAACTTATACATAAGTAAAGTTTATTTAAAATAAATAAGATATAATTATAATTGTGGTTAGAAAAGAGGATTTAGTTTAGCTTTAAGCTTTTTTGGTAAGTGGGCAAAAACAATCGTATCATTTTTTAAAAATTGATTTTTTTCATAGATTTGAACATCTAAAGTCATTGAAGAAGTTTTGAAACTTTGAAGTTTTATTTTATAGTTTCTTTCTTCATAAGATAGATTCATATTTTTTAAATCTATGATTGTTTTTTTGCTCTTTGCCATTTAGAATTCCTAATTTTTTTCTAATTATAATAAATTTTTCTTAATAGGATTTAATAGATGCAAAATAGTGAATCAATTAAAGCAATTCCATCAAATAGACTTCAATTTTTCCCTATCATGATGTTTGCCATAATCATGGGACTTTCAGGCTTGTCTTTAGTTTTTTATAAATTTAGTGAGGCTTTTTCTATTTCAAAAATATTTGGTTTATCTTTAGGGCTTTTTTCAACAGGTTTATTTTTAATAATAGTAGTAACATATTTATTCAAGATTTTTTTATATTCTAAAGAAGTAAAAGCAGAGATATCGCATCCAATTAGAGTTAATTTTTTTGCGGCTTCGTCAATTTCTACTCTTCTTATATCAATGTTTTTTAGACATATTGATATTGATATTTCAGAAGTATTATTTTATATAGGAGCTTTTGCTCATATATTTTTTACTTTTTATACTATAAAATTTTGGATAAATAATAATCTTGAAATAGCCCACTCAAATCCAGCTTGGTTTATTCCTATTGTTGGAAATTTAATAGTACCAATTTCAGGTGAAGGCTTTATCCATAGTTCGGTTTTATATTTTTATTTTTCAATTGGAATTTTCTTTTGGATTATTCTTTTTTCGATTATTTTAAATAGAATAATTTTTCACAAACAATTTGCTGCAAAATTTATGCCAACACTTTTTATACTTATAGCTCCACCTGCTATAGGGTTTATAGCTTATATAAAACTTACTTTAAGTTTAGATTTTTTTGCTCATATTTTATATAGTTTAGGTCTATTTTTTACAATTTTGGTTTTTGTAATGTATAAAAACTATATGAATATAAAATTTTTTATTTCATGGTGGGCATTTACTTTTCCAATGGCTGCAATAACTCTTGCTACAATTTTAATGTATGAATTAACAAAAGTAGAACTTTATGCTTATATTTCTTATATACTAGCTTTTATTACAACTATAATAGTGCTTTTAGTAGCTAAAGAGACTATTATTCATATAAGTAAAAAAGAGATTTGTATAATGGAATAGTTTAAACTTTTCAAGATATAATAAAAAAATATTTTTAAAAATTTGAAGGAATTATTATGGATTTTAGATATATCGGGAAAAGTGGATTAAGAGTATCTTCTATTTGTATGGGAACAATGACATTTGGTTCTACTACATCTAAAGAAGAGGCTTTTAAAATAATGGATAAAGCTTATGACAATGGAATAAACTTTTATGATACAGCAGAGCTTTATCCAGTTCCACCAAAAGCAAATACAGCAGGAATTACTGAGCAATGGGTAGGTGAGTGGTTAAAAACAAAAGATAGAGACTCAATAATCTTAGCCACAAAAGTTGCAGGAGCAGCTTCTGGGTGGTTTGTGCCACCTATTAGACATGGTCTTACAGCAATTGATTCTTTTCATATTAAAAGAGCAGTTGAGGGAAGTTTAAAGAAACTTGATACAGATTATATTGATTTATACCAAATGCACTGGCCTGATACAATAGTGCCTATTGAAGAGTCATTAAGAGCTTTTGATGATTTAGTAAAAGAGGGAAAAGTAAGATACATAGGAACATCAAATGATAGTGCTTATGGACTTACAAAAGCAAATGAAACTGCAAAAAATAATAAATTAGCTAGATTTGAATCAATACAAAATAATTTCTCATTACTAAATCCAAGATTTTTAGATGAATTAGCTACTGTATGTAGAAATGAAAATATCTCACTTCTTCCATACTCTCCAATTGCTGGAGGGGTTTTAGCTGGAAAATATAACAATGGTTTATATCCTGATGGATGTAGATTTACAGCTTATATCAAAAATAAAAGTCCAAGAGTTCAGGCAATGGCAAATAGATTTGTAAATGAGAAGACTATTGAAGCCACAAAAAAATATATGCAATTAGCAAAAGAGTATGGGATATCACCTGTAACACTAGCAGTTGCCTATTCAAAACACTTTGATTTTGTAGCTTCTACTATTATTGGGGCTAGAACATTAAATCAAGTAGATGAATCTCTAGCAGCCTTTGATTTTAAAATAGATGATGAACTTATGAAAAAAATAGAAGAAGTTCAAAAAGAGATTTTATACCCAATGGGGTAATTGAATATTTGATTCTCTAAGTTTTAAATTTTAAACTTAGAGAATTAATTTATTGTTTTATTTAGCTACTACTTTATTTTTTCCACTTTGTTTTGCTTCATACATTGCAGTGTCAACCCTTGTTATAGCTGTATCAATATCTTCATTAGTTTTTAATTCAGTTACCCCAAAACTTGCTGTTACAGGTTTTTTAATTAAATTAATTAGAACAAGATTGCTTTGTATTTTTTTGCGTAGTTTTTCTGCTGTTTTTAAAGCTTCATTTATATTAGTATCGTTAAGTCCAATTATAAACTCCTCTCCACCCCATCTACACTTTAAATCAGCTTCTCTTAATTCTTCTTTTAAAAGTTTTGAAACTTCTTTTAGAACTTCATCTCCTATTTTATGTCCATAAGTATCATTTATATTTTTAAAATTATCAATATCAAAAAATAGAAGACTAAAAGGCTTTCTATTTCTTTTTACAACTTTATGGAAGTTATTTAAATTATTATTAAAGGATCTTCTATTTAATAAATCTGTTAAAGAGTCATTATGAGCTAAATATGCTAGTTTTTTATTAAAACCTTTTATACTATATATTATAAGAATAGTTATAATAAAAGTAGCTAATAGTGATACAAGTAAATTTGCATAAAAAGTATTGTATTCAGTCTTCATAAAGTCATCAATTTTTGCTTCAACTATTAGATGTAAATTTAATTCAGGCACGTATTTTGTATTTATTAGATAGTTTTCATTGTTTCTTGTATATTCAAATACTTTTGTTTTTTTAGAAAGGATTTGCTCTTGTATCTTAGCTAAACTAGGTATATCACTCAGCTTTTTTATAGAATCTATTTTTCTTTCTGATAATACTACTTTTCCATTTTCATCTACAAAGTAAACAGTAAACTTATAGTTTTGTCTAAAATGTTTAAGCATTTTATTAACATAAGAGATTTTTAATCCTATTCCTGTAGTTCCTATAAGCTGATAGTCTAAATCAAAGATTTTATAATTTATGAACATAATAAGAGAATTATCCAAGTTCTCATTATAATCTAAATTTATTTCATGTTTATCTTGAATAGATTTAAATCTATAGTACCATTTATCTTCTTGATTATTTTTTTCTAAAGTTTTCAATAATCCATCTTGTGTATAATATTTTTGAGTTTTTTCAGAAACTAAAAAAGCAACAAACATACTGTATTTATTTTTTATCATTTGTAAATAACGTCTAATTTTTTCACTATTTTCTTCTTCATTTAATAGCCAGTCTTTTAAAAAAGTATCATTTGACATCATAGAGGAAATAAGATTTGGTTTTATTATTTGAGTTTGTATTTCAGAATATATGTTGTCTACTGATAAAGGTAAGGAGTAATTTTTTAAATCTTTTTGCGTACTTTCAAGAGATACTAAAAAGTTAATAAATGATACTGTTATTGATAAAAATATCAATAAAAAAGAAATTGTAGCTATTATTTTCAAGTCATTTTTCATGGTAAAACTTTCAAATTGTTATATGTTTTTTATGATAGCTTAAATGTATTTAAAGGCTAATGAATATGATAAACCATAAAAAATAATAATATATGAAGTAAAATAATCATTAAATATAACATATATTAATATAGAAAATTGTAAAATATATAACTTTTTATTATAAAGGATTTAAATGAAAGACTTGAGTATATCAAAAAAAATTTCTTTGATAACAATAATGGTTACATTGCTGATGTTAGTTATTGGATATGTTGTTTTAAACTATTACAAAAAAGGTTTAACCCTTGAAGTATATAATAATGTACAAAAAGATTTAACAACTTTATCAAAACTCAAAATCAAAGGAAAGCTTGATGTAGGTATCTCAAATGCAATTTCAATATCAAATGATGGAGAAATAAAAAAAGCTTTATCTTTAAATGACAGAGATTTAGCAATAAATGCCTTAAGTAATTTATCAAAGAGTATGAAAAAATCAACTCCTTTTAAAAACATTAAAGTACATATTCACACAAAAGATACTCACTCATTTTTAAGATCTTGGAAAATAGATAAATTTGGAGATGATTTAAACTCTTTTAGACATAGTGTTGTTAAGGTTAATAATACAAAAAAAGTTGTAAATACCTTTGAAGTAGGGAAAGCAGGACTTAGTATCAGGGCTGTTGTTCCTGTATTTGACTTAGATAATAATCATTTGGGTTCATTAGAGTTTATGCAAGGGATAAATTCTGTTGCTAAGTCTTTTGATAAAATTGGAGATGCTTTTTTACTTTTAATGGATAGTTCTTTAGCTGTAGCTAAAGTTGCTGAAGATAAAAAACTTGGAAATTATATAATATCTCAAAAGTTTGTAAATGAAGCATTTTTACAAGATGCTAAAACGATAGACTTTAAAAAATTAAAAGACAATAAATATTTAATATCTGATAAATATTTTTACTCTTTTGTTGAGATAAAAGATTTTAATAACAAAAGTTTAGGTTTAGCTTTATCTGCTAGACCTATTAATATTGTAATGAAATCTGTTGAACATACTTCATCAATAATTTGGAGTGCTTTAATAATTTTAGTTATAGCTTTAATTTTAACTATGATAGTTTCACTAATAAATATGAAAAATAATATATTAAGACCACTTTTAAGCTTAAAAGATTCTATTGATACAATTAAAGATAATAAAAATTCAGAAACTAAAAAACTTGAAATAACTTCAAATGATGAAATAGGAGATTTAGTAAAAAGTTTTAATGGATATTTGGATTTTATTCAAGAAGGTGTTAAGCAAGATAGAAAAGTTATTGAAGAAACTAAGCTTATTATTGAAAAAGTAAATGCAGGTTTATTAAATGATACTATAAAAGGAACAGCTCATTCAAAAGAAGTAGATTCTTTAGTAAAAGAAATCAATAGTATGATAAAAACTTTACAAAATAATTTACTTATTTTATCTGATTCTTTAGTTGCATTAGCAAATGCAAACTATGATTATAAAATACCTCATATTAAAGGTTTAACTGGTATTTTAGCTTCTTTAATGAGTGGTACAAAAGTAACACAATCAACAATTAATGAAGTGATGTGTTTAATTGATAAGTCAAATAAAGAACTAACAAAAAGTGCAAATGATTTAACAATTTCATCGAGAAAATTAAGTGATTCTTCAAATTCTCAAGCTGCATCTTTAGAACAAACAGCAGCAGCTATTGAAGAAGTTTCAGCAACTGTAAATAAAAGTAGCCAAAGTGCTGCAAAAATGGCAAATTATGCACAAAGTGTGATGAAGTCAAATGATAAAGGAAGAGAGTTAGCTTCAAGAACTTCAAAATCTATGGATGAATTAAGTATGGAAGTAAATGATATTTATGAATCTATTTCAATAATTGATCAAATAGCATTCCAAACAAATATTCTATCATTGAATGCAGCAGTAGAAGCAGCAACAGCAGGTGAAGCTGGAAAAGGTTTTGCAGTTGTTGCTCAAGAAGTAAGAAATCTAGCAAATAGAAGTGCAGATGCTGCAAAAGAGATAAAAGATTTAGTGGAAAGTGCTACAAATAAGGCTAAAACAGGAAAGACAGTAGCAACAGAAATGATAGATGGATATAATGAACTAGATGAAAATATTAATGCAACTATTGAACTTATAAATGATGTAGCAACTGCTTCAAAAGAACAACAATTAGCAATGAATCAAATTAATGATACAGTAAACTCTTTAGATCAAGCAACCCAGCAAAATGCTTCTTTAGCATCAAATATTAGTATGATGGCTGAAAACACTACTTCTCTTGCTGTGCAGTTACAAGGAGTTGTAAATAAAACTAGTTTTGATGATAATGCAAGAAAAAGAATCTGTAATACTGATATGATTTTTGATTTAAATAAATTAAAGTCAGATCATATTGTCTTTAAAAATACAAACTTTTCGCAATGTAAAGAAGGTTTTAAATTTAATGTAAAAAACCATCATGAATGTAATTTAGGAAAATGGATTGATGAAAATGAAAATTCATCTTTTGCTAATTCTCAAGAATGGAAAGATTTAAAAATTGCTCATGAAAAAGTACATACAATGGTACAAGATACAGTTGATTTATATGCAGAAGATTATGATAATGGTCAGATTTTTGCAGTAACTCAAAATATAGAGAAAAATATTGATCAAGTTTTTCATTTATTAAATAGAGTAAGAGAGATTAACTGTGGACATTAATTAGAACACAGATTTTCTGTGTTCTTTATCTTATCAAATTCTAATTTTTTTTACTTTTTATATACATCAATGATTATTAAAGAAAGTCAAATGTATAATTACTCAATAATATTTATCAATAGAAAATTAATATGAAAGACAAAGTTAATATGAAAAAAATTAAAAAATTAAATGAACTTGCCAAATTTGCTGATTATTCTTTACTTAGTACTTTAAATAGTGATCCTTCCTCAAATGAAGATGGGCAAAATCAATTTCCAAAAGAGGTTTTTAATGGTCATTATGTACCTGTAAATCCTACACCAATTAAAGATCCAATATATATAGCACATAGTAAGAATTTTTTTGAAGAATTAGGTTTTGATGATACTATAGCTACATCAGAAGATTTTATAAAAATGTTTTCAGGAAATACTTCAAATTTACCTCTTCCTCTAAAAAAAACTGGATGGGCTTGTGGCTATGCCTTATCTATTTATGGTACTGAGTATTATCAACAATGCCCTTTTCAAACTGGAAATGGATATGGAGATGGAAGAGCAATTTCTATTCTAGAAGCAGTTTTAAATGGTAAACGCTGGGAAATGCAACTAAAGGGTGCTGGACGAACTCCATATTGTAGAGGTGCTGATGGACGGGCAGTTTTACGTTCTAGTATAAGAGAATTTCTAGCACAAGAACAAATGTATAAGTTAGGAATACCTACTTCAAGATCTTTATGTCTTTTTTCTTCTAAAAGTGAAACAGTAAAAAGACCATGGTTTACAAAAGGTTCATATTCAAAAGATCCTGAACTTATGATAGATGAAAAAGTTGCTATTTTAACACGTGTTGCCCCTTCTTTTTTAAGAGTAGGTCAATTAGAGCTGTTTGGCAGACGAGCAAGGAAAAATGAACACTTAAAAGCAAAAGAAGAGTTGGAGCAAATAGTTTTATATTCTATTAAAAGAGAATATCCAGAAATAAGTGAAGATTTAACTTTAGAAGATAAAATAATATTATTTGCTAAAAGTTTTAGAAATAGACTTACTTCACTAGTAGCAGATTGGATAAGAGTTGGATACTGCCAAGGTAATTTTAATAGTGATAATTGTTCAGTTGGTGGTTTTACTCTTGATTATGGCCCTTTTGGGTTTATAGATAATTTTCATCCAAGGTATCAACCTTGGACTGGAGGGGGAGTTCACTTCTCTTTTTTCAATCAGCCAGAAGCAGCGAAACAAAACTTTAAGATGTTTTGTCTTTCTTTAAAGCCTTTACTTGAAGATAATAAAAAATATTTAGAAAAACTAGAAGAAATAGAAATAGGCTTTGCTGATATTATGCAAGAGAAGATGGAAGTAATGTGGTCAAAAAAACTTGGAGTTGATAAGTTTGATGAAAATCTATTTAAAGAATTAATAATTCTTATGATTGAAACACAAGTTGATTATACTATATTTTTTAGAGAATTATCTTCTTTGCCAAATGATATGCAAACACTTAAAAAAAGTTTCTATAAGAAAATAGATGATAATCAAAGCTTAAAAGATAGATGGAAAAAATGGCTTGAAAAATGGAATTTGCATATATGTAGTTCTTTAAAATCAAAAGATGAAATTTCTAAGGAAATGAAAAGCATTAATCCTAAATATACACTAAGAGAATGGTTTTTAGTACCTGCTTATGAAAAAGCAAATGAAGGTGATTATAGTTTAATTCATGAACTGCAAGAAATAATGAATAATCCATATTCAGAACAATCAAAAGAAGTAGAAAAAAAATACTATAGATTAAAGCCTTCTGAGCTTTTTGATATAGCAGGAATATCTCATGTAAGTTGTTCTTCTTAATAAAATTTAATAAATATTATTCTAAAAACAGTTATTTATTATTTTATTGCTACTTTTATATAGTATTATATAACAAAATATAAAAGGAGCGACTATGAGTCAAGTAACACAAGAACAGCAAATTAAGAACCAACAATCTAAAATAAATGATTTAGAAAACGAATTGGCTGGATCTAAATTTGATATACCTTTATTAAAAATTGCAGAATCGGTACTAATGATACCTTTAGTTGGCACAATGGATTCTACAAAGTCTCAAAAAATTATGGAAGATATTCTTTTAAATATAAAAATCAATGAAACAAAAGTAGTTGTTATTGATATAGCAGGAATTACAGTAGTTGATAGTTCTGTTGCATCACATTTAATAAAAATAGCTAAAGCAACTAATCTTATGGGATGTCGTTCAATTATATCTGGTATTTCTCCTGTAATTGCTACAAATATTGTTAACTTAGGAGTTGATACCTCAGATATTGAAACAACAAATACTTTAAAAGATTCGATGATAAAAGCTTATGAATATATTGGTTATGAATTAGTAAAGAAAAAGTAATGTTAAAAAGTAATACCTCTATATTTGATGATATTATTGTTATTGATATCGATATTGAAGATTTATATATTCAAAATTATTATTTTGAGTTTTCAAAATTAATTTCAGAGAATGAAATTTTAAAAGTTGTCTTTAACTTTGAAAATATTGATGTTTTAACAAGTAGTGATATTCAAAGTGTTCAAAAAATAGTTGATACATTACACTTAAATGGAGTAAAATCCATTGTATGTGGAATAAACCCTTATAGTGCATCTTTAATTTATACTTTTATAGATAAAATAAAATTTACTACGACTTTAGATGTAAAAGGCGCAATTGATGCATTTTCAATTAAATAAATCGACAGATATACAATCTATAATTTCGCAAATTGAAAAATTTGTTTTGTCTAAGACTAAAAATAAAATCATTGTATCAGAAGTAGTTATTATATCTTCTGAGATTATATATAATATTATTAAGTTTGCACCTTTAGGAGATTTTTCAATAGCTTCACAAAATAATATGTTTATAATAAATGCAAATGATACAGGAAAAGGTTTTTCATTAACTTTAGAAGACAGCTTAAAAGAAGGGTTTAGTACAGCGAATAGTTTAGGGCTTGGACTTCCTTCTCTTTTTAGAATGTGTGATGATATAAAAATTACAACTTCAAATATAGGGACAAAGATTTGTTGTTTTAAGGAGTTTTAAATGATGGAATATTCAAAATCTGTAAAACCTTTTATTTCTGAAAAAAATTGTGGAGATTTTGCATTTTTACTAGACTGTGAAGATTCTTATCTAATTTGTGTTGGGGATATTGGAGGACATGGTAATTTCAAGATATATGAGCTAGCTTTAAAAATAGAAAAAGAAGTAACCTTAAATAAAGAAAATAAGATATTTGATTTATTTAATCATATTAGTTCTATGAAGTCTGTAAAAGAATATGGTATGACTTTATTTATTGGAAGAGTTAATAAAGAACTCCCTGTGTTACATTATATTTGTATTGGAAATCTAAAACTTCATCTAATCAAAAAAAATCATGTAAATATATTAAAAAAACAAAATGGTGTTATAGGTTTAGAGATTCCTTCAACTATAGAACATAATCTTATAAAATTATCAGATAACACAAGTATTATAATTTCCACTGATGGTATAAATGACTATAGCAATTATTTATCTGAAATTGTTAATATTGATGATTTAAAAACAATAAGCGATACATTAATAAATAATTTTGCATTAAAAGATGATGATGCACTCTGTTTTGTCTTTAAATATAGTGGCAATAATATACAAGTAAGAAAAAAGATACATAATAATACTTTTATAAATAATGAAAAGATAGATATTCCAAACTATGAAGAAATAGTCGAAACTTCTAATGATGTATCAAATTCACAATCTGAAGTTTTTGCTTTAGAAAAAAAATACTTATTTGTTTCTATAAATAATTCTTTATTATCAAGAACAAAAGTTAATACTATGGTTGAATATTTGCAGTTTGATAAAATGACATCAATAAGAGTTCAAACAATAATTTTAGAATTATTAAAATTTGATATTGTACATTTAGATGTTTATGTAAATGAATATACTTTTCAAATACATACACCTTTAAATGAAGAGTTAGTAAAAAAAATAATACCTCTTTTTTATGATGCTAAATTTAATTATATAAAAGATAAATTTATTATCGAGTTTAAAATTTTGAAATATATTAACATAAATGATGATGAATATAAAGAACTAAAGCAAATGTTATTTGTTGGTTTAGATAAAAAGAACTATGAAATATATAAAAAAGAAAAAGAAAAAGATAAAATGCTTACAAATCAATCAAAATTAGCTTCAATGGGTGAAATGATAGGATCAATTGCACATCAATGGAGACAACCTTTAAATGAAATAGGAATAAAGGTTCAGAAACTAAAATACTATTATAGAAAAAATAAAATTGATGAAGATTTTATAGATAATCATATAAAAAGTAGTATGAATACGATAAAGTTTATGTCCCAAACAATTGATGATTTTAGAAACTTTTTTAGAGTTGATAAGAAGAAAACTATATTTCAAATTCAAAGTTCTATAGAAGAGATAATTAATATTCAAAAAGCACAATTGAAAAATCATGATATTGAAGTTGAGATTAAAGGTAAAGATTTTAACTTTTTAGGTTTAAAAACTGAATTTCAGCAAGTTATTTTAAATCTTATAAGTAATTCAAAAGATGCTTTTATCAAAAATAAAGTATCTAAAGCAAAAATAAAAATAGAGTTAAAAGAAAATAAAATTGAGATAAAAGATAATGCTGGAGGCATTAAAGATAGTATAATTGATAGAGTTTTTGAACCGTACTTTACTACTAAAGAACAAGGTGAGGGTACTGGTATGGGACTTTATATGTCAAAAATGATTATTGAAGATAATTTAAATGGTAAAATTAATATATCTAATATTAATAATGGCATTAAAGTTAGTATATTTTTAGGGATTTAGTTATAATTAATCCCCAAAATTAGCAAAAGCACTCTCAACATTTGGGATGTTTTTGTAATGGGTTTTAGATAATCTTACTTTTTTTGTTTTAAGATTACAAACAGCAATTCTAAAACTAGCACCCATGTAAGGTTCAACTACACATACAATATTGTCATTTATTTGTCTAGTTACGTGGATAGTACCTTGTAGTGAATTAAAAAAATACTTTGGATAACTCAAAGGAGTAATTTCAACAATATCAATACTTTCAGGCGTTTGTAAAGTCTCCACAATCAAAGCAGCATCTTCATAGCTATCAAATTGAATACACCAATCATCAAAATATTTATTAAAATGTTCTAAATCTTCATCAAGAAACCCACCAGCTAAAGACTGCAACGCAAAAATAGACACAAAACCACCTTGTATATGAAAAGTTTTAAAAATTGATTTTAGCATATTTTGCTTTTAAAAATATATATCAAAGAAACACAGATGTATAATTACAAAATTATAGATTATTACTAGGAAGTTTATGTGCTAAATATAAAAGTATATTATGAGGACACGGATGTAGGTGGGGTTGTTTATTATGCCAACTATTTGAAGTTTTGTGAGAGAGCTAGGTCTGAGCTTTTTTTCAAAAAAGGTTTATCTCCTCATCAAGATGATGAGTTTTTTGTGGTTAAACATGTTGAGGCTGATTATATAAAGTCAGCTGTATTTGGGAATGATTTAGTTGTTACTTGTAAGCTTACAGAGAAAAAGGCTGCATCAGTTGTGATGTACCAAGAAGTTTTAAGAGATGGGGAAGTTTTATTTAAAGGCTCATTTAAATTGGCTTATTTAAAAAACTTTAAACCTACAAAAATACCAAAAGAGATGTTCGAGGTTTTAGATGATGAAAAATAGTATAGTTTTAAAATGTTTAGTTTTATTAGTTCTAGTTAATGGTTTTGCTTTTTCAAAAGATGCTTTTGAGTTAAAAGATACAAATGAAATTTACTTTCTACCAAAGCACGCAGATAAAACAAAAGATAAAATTATAGATTTGATAAAGCAATCAAAAGATAGTATTTATATTTCTATGTATAATTTTTCATATAAAAAGTTTGCTAAACAATTAGTAGAAAAGTCAAAAGAAAAAACTAAAATTACAGTTATTTTTGACAAATCTAAAGTAAAAAAAGATGATAAAATATATAAATTACTAAAGAAAAATGGTATTAAAACAATAATTGCAGATAAGAAACTACATACTAAAATAGCAATCTTTGATGAAAAAATTTTAGTTTTAGGTAGTACAAACTGGACAAAGGATTCTTTTAAAGACAACTATGAAGTTATTTTATTTACAAGAGATAATAAAATAATTCAAAAGTCTAAAAGCTTTATAAAAAAGTTTGATTAAAAGCAAAAAAAAACTCTAAAAGTCATATATAGTTTTAAAAATTAATTAGCTAATATTTCAGAATCGGAGATTAAGATGAAATATATAATAGCTTGTATTGATAATGATTTAATGATGTTAGATGAGCTTTACAATAAGCTTTCAAGGATTGTAGATAGTGATTATATTATTGAAAGTTATATTAATGCAGAACAGGCTTTAATAGGATGCTTCAATGATATAATTGCAGGTAATGAAATTTTAATCACCATAAATGGAAAAAATAATTCATCTTTAAAGTATGATGAATTTCTTTTAGAACTTTATAAAAACTCACCAAATACTAAAAACATAATTTTCCAAGATACTATAGATATAAAAAGTTTAGAAAAAGTTATTAATGAAGCTTCTGTTTATAAGATTATTCCTCGTACTTTAAAAAGAGTTGATTTTGAATTAATGATTTTAGAAGCTATTAAATTAAATGCACAAGAACGAAGATTAAAAGAATATCAAAAAGTTTTAGAGTCAGCTGTTGATAAAAGAACAAAAGAGCTAAATAATATTAATGTAAAACTAAATGTATTAGCTACTACTGATTCTTTGACAGGTGTTAAAAATAGAAGAAGTTTTTTTGAATCTTGTGGACCAATGATATCTTATAATCGTAGAGAAAAAAAGAGTTTAAGTACCTTAATGATTGATATTGATAAATTTAAATTAATAAATGACAATTATAGTCATAAAGTTGGAGATGAAGTAATAAAACTTATGGCTCAAACTACCCAATCACTTTTAAGAAAGAGTGATGTCTTTGGTAGACTTGGAGGAGAAGAATTTGGTGTTGTTTTACCAAATACTTCTTTAAGGGGAGCAAAAAAAGTTGCAGAACATATAAGAAGTGAAATTGAATCATTAGAGTTTGTAACTTCAAATAAATCAAAAGTTAAGTTTACTATTTCTATAGGAGTTAGTGTTTTAACTCCAAATGAGAATGATTTGAATAGTTTATTACATAAAGCAGATTTAGCTTTATATGAGGCTAAAAAGAATGGAAGAAATAGAGTTGAAGTATATTGTGAAGATATTGATAATGAGTGAGAATATCTTTACTAAAATAAAAGTAATAAAATAGTAATATAAGACTATATTATATAGAAGGATTATACGTGTTAGAGATTTTTGTGATGGGATATTGTTTATATTTTGCATTAAATATTTATACATCATTTATGCAAGTAGGTTATATTAAAAATGCAAGAAATTTAGAACCTATTATATTAGAAAAAAACAAATATTATGAAGCAGCAAATTATGCTGTAGAAAAAGAAAAACTAGCGATTGTTTCATCATTTTACGATTTTATTATTTTCTTTATGTGGATTGGTTTTGGATTATCTTTTTTAGATTCATTAGTTACTGTTGAGCAAACATGGTTAAAAGCTGTAGTTTTTGTAGATTTATTTATAATAGTAAACTGGGTTTTAACTTTACCTTTTGATTTATATAAGACTTTCAAGTTAGATAAAAAGTATGGTTTTTCAAATATGACAAGTTCATTATTTATAAAAGACACTATAAAAACTGGTATTTTGTTTTTAATTTTTGGATCAATTGTAATAGCTGGAATTTCATTTATCATTGAAAATTTACCTTCATGGTGGATTTGGGGATTTGCTTTTATTTTTGCTGTGATTATTATCATAAATATGGTTTATCCTTTAGTTAGAGATAAAATGTTTGATAAGTTCGAGCCTTTAAAAGACAAAGATTTAGAAAGTAAAATTGAAAAATTACTTGATGAAGTTGGATTTAAAAGTTCAGGAGTTTTCTCAGTTGATGCAAGTAAAAGAGATAACAGATTAAACGCATATTTTGGTGGATTAGGTAGTACAAAAAGGGTTGTATTATTTGACACTTTAGTTGAAAAGCTAACTCACAATGAATTGCTAGCTGTATTAGGCCATGAATTAGGACACTTTAAAAATGGAGATATTCTAAAAAACATCGGAATTATGGGTGTTGTTATGTTTGTTTTCTTTGGTATTTTTGGTAATCTACCAGAAGAGTTATTTTTAGGTTTATCACTAAATCAAGAACCTGCAACAATAATTGCTATTTTTATGATTTTCTCACCAATTCTATCATTTTTTTTAATGCCACTTATTTCTCTTATTTCAAGACATAATGAGTATGCAGCAGATGAATTTGGTTCAAATTTACAATCTAAAAATGATTTAGTAAATGCACTTTTAAAGCTTGCAAATGAAAATAAATCATTTCCTTTATCTCATCCTATTTATATTTTCTTTTATTACTCTCACCCACCTTTAGTGGAGAGATTTAAAGAGTTGGGATATGATGTACACAACAGCTCAAAAAATGCCTTAAAAGAGGAATTAAATATAGATGAATAGTGTTATTGAGGTAAATACACTCACACTTACTTTAGCTATAATAGCCATAACTTTAATAGTTATGGCTATTTTGCATTTTATTAAACAAAAATATGAAGACAAACTTCAAAATTTACAAGATGAAATATTCTTGAAGTTAAATACAGCAAATGAAAAAATAGAACTTACAAGCTCTTTTTATGAAGATAAAATCAAAACTATTCAAAATCAATCTGATCAAATTCAAGAAAATCTTATTGAAACTTATGAATTGAGATTAGAAAATTTAGCAAATGAATATAAAATAAAAGAAGACTCTTTTAATGAAAAAATTAATCTTCTTGAAGAATCAAAAGAAAAAATGAAATTAGAGTTTGAATCTTTAGCTACAAAAGTTTTCGAACAAAGCCAAAAAAAATCAAATGTCACTTTAAATCAGTTACTAACTCCTTTTAAAGAGCAGTTAAACTCTTTTGGGAAAAGAGTAAATGATATTTATAACGAAGAAACAAAACAAAGAAGTTCATTACTTACAGAAATAAAAAATCTAAAAGAGCTAAATCAACAAATCTCAACAGATGCCGTAAATCTTACAAAAGCCCTAAAAGGTGACAACAAAACTCAAGGGGATTGGGGTGAAATGATTTTATCTTCTATCTTAGAACAAACGGGTTTAAGAGAAGGAAAAGAATATTCAACTCAAGGCTCTTTTACCGATGAACATGGAAAGAGATTAAGACCTGATGTTATTGTTCATTTACCTTCAAATAAGGATATTATTATAGATTCAAAGGTTTCACTAAAATCATATATTGATTATACAAATAGTGAAGATGAAGGCAAAAAAGTCCTTGCTAAAAAAGAATTAGTTAAATCAATAACAACACATATAAAAGGACTTAGTTCTAAGAAATATGAAGAGATTGAGGGAGTTAGAACTTTAGATTTTGTGCTTTTATTTATTCCTATTGAAGGTGCTTTTTTACTTGCTAGTACAGAAGAAGAAAATTTATTTAAATTAGCTTTTGAACATAATATTATGTTAGTTTCTCCTTCAACTTTATTTGTTACTTTAAGAACCATAGAAAATATTTGGAGAAATGAACAACAACATGAAAATGCCTTACTTATTGCAAAAAAAGCTGGATATTTGTATGATAAGTTTGCTTTATTTGTAAAAGACTTAGATGAAGTTGGAACACATATAAATAGAACACAAAAATCCTATGATAGTGCGATGAAAAAGCTATCAACTGGAAATGGAAATTTACTTAAAAGATCACAAGAGTTTATAGATCTAGGAGTAAAACCTAAAAAACAAATTGATAATAAAAATTTATTGGAAGAAGAATAATATGGAATTAGCTCACGATTTTGCACAAAACTTTTTAACACTTTTAGATGCTTTTGCTCTTTATATAATAGTAGGACTTTTTATTGCTGGTATTTTAAAACAAATAGTACCAGCAGATTTTGTATCAAGACATTTAGGTAAAGACTCAACAAGTTCTGTAGTAAAAGCTACATTATTTGGAATACCTTTGCCTGTGTGTTCTTGTTCCGTTATTCCTTTAGCTCAAGGACTTAGAAAAGAAGGTGCTAGTAAAGGTGCTGTTCAAAGTTTTTTAATTTCAACTCCTATTACTGGTGTTGATTCTATTTTAGCAACATTTTCACTTTTTGGTTTGGTTTTTACTGCTTTTAGAGTGATTTCTTCAATTCTTATAGCTATTAGTGTTGGTTTAATTCAAAATCTTTTTGAAAAAAATGAACAAGTTAATAATAAAATAAAACCAGCTTTTAGTGTAAATCCTATAACTACAAAGTCTCAAGTTAACTTTGCCCAAAATTTCTCTACAACAATGAAAGAAGCAAAAGATGAAGTAGAAAGTTGTTGTAGTAGTACAAATGAAAATAAAAAAGGTTTTTCAATAAAAGCCGTATTTACTTATGCTTATATTACACTTTTTTCAGATATGGCAAAGGCTTTATTAGTAGGTCTTATTTTAGGGAGCTTGTTCATTACTTTTATTCCAAAAGAGTATAGTAGTATGCTCTTTGATAATCAATTTCTAACATATTTTGTAATAATGCTTTTTGCTATTCCTTTATATACTTGTGCAACAGCATCCCTTCCAATAGCAGCAGCTTTAATGATTCAAGGTATGAGTGGTGGTGCTGCTTTTATTTTTCTTACAGCAGGTCCTGCAACTAGTGCAGTTACTATGAGTATTGTTTATAAAATGCTAGGGAAAACATCTCTTATTATATATGTATCAACAATATCTATATTAGCTTTAGTTTTTGGGATTTTATTTGATTTATTTTTTGATAATTTGGAAATATTAAGAGTTTCAATGGAACATGAGGGTAGTTCTTTTGTTGAAAGTATTGCTTCACTAGCTGTTTTACTTTTAATTTTTTATCATTTATTTAAAGATAAGTTTTCAAAAAAAGAGCAAACAAAATCTTGTTGCTCTTAAAGTTTTAAATGAACTATTATTTTAGTTCATTTAAAAGTAAAATATCTACTAAATCACCTTTTTTAATATCTTCACTATCTTCTTTTTGAATAAGTAGAGCAGGGCTTTCAAGCATATTTGTTAAAATAGCACTTGTTCCTTTTTTCTTACCATCAAAGTTAATAGTATATTCGCCATTTGTGTACTCAACATTACAAGCTGTAAATACTGTTTTTGGCATTCTTCTTGGGAAGTTTTCATTTATTCTAGCTTTCACTATTGGAAGCTTTTCATTTGAACCTCTAAGTTTATAAATAAGTGGTAATACATATAAAATAGCACAAACAGTTGAAGAGTAAGCAAAACCAGGTAAAGCAATAATAGTTTTACCATCTTTAACAGCTGCAAGTAAGTGCATACCAGGTTTTATAGTTACCCCATGAAATAAAACTTCTGCTTGAAGTTTATCTTTTATAACATCTTGTACAAAATCATAATCTCCAACTGATACACCACCAGTTGTTACAACTATATCAGATTTTGATAGAGCAGTTTCTAGCATATTAGTAATTGAATCAATATCATCTTTTACAATCCCCAGTTGAAGAGTTGAAGCACCTGCTTTTTTACATAAAGCTTCAATAGTTAGATGGTTTGAACTTCTAATTTGTGAAGCATTAGTTTGTGTTTCTCCAAGATCTAAAATCTCACTTCCTGTACTAGCAATCGCAACTGTTGGGTTTACAACCACTGGAATTTGAGCTATATTCAATGAAGCTAATACTCCAACTTCAGCAAATCCAACAACAGTACCTTTTTTGATTAAAACTTCATCTTTTGCATAGTTTTCACCAATCGCTCTTGTGGCAAATCCAAATGGCACTTCTTTTATAATAGTGATTTCATCACCATTTACTTCTACATTTTCAATAGGTATTAATGTATCACTACCTTGTGGCATAAGTGAACCTGTAAATGTTTTAATACAAACACCATTTTCAACTTTTGATTCTACTACAGTTCCTGCTGGGTTTTTATCAATAATTTTAATTGTTTTTAAAGTTTGGTCTTCATGTTTGATAGCATATCCATCCATTCCCGATGTAGGAAACTCAGGTGAGTTATGATCAGCTATAATATCACTTGCTATTACTTTTCCAATAGCATTTATTAAAAACTCTTTTTCTGTAGTGATTTGTGGTAGTTTTATATTATTTAGTATTTCTAAAGATTTATCATAGTTTATAAATTGTCTCATTTCATTCTCCTAATAGGTAAATGAAATATTACCAAAAAATAAAAAATACTTACTTAATGCAAAGTATTTTACTTTGCATTTTGTTCGATAAATTCTTTGTATTTTAAAGCAGTGTTGTAGCTTACTTGTGCTTCTTTTGACACAGAATAAACTGTAATTTTCTGATTAAACATTCTCATCATATTTACAGAAGCTTCAATTTTTCGTTTAGCTGTTTCTTGTCTAGTTTTAGTAGCTTTTTTAGTAGCTTTACTTTTCTTTTCAGTTAAACTTTTTTGATACTTCTCTTCTTCTAAATGAAGTTTTTTGTATAGTTCTGCTTGACCATGGTCTTTACAAAGCTCTTGTAATATTTTTAAGTCTTTTACTGAAACTGTAATTCTTATTTTTAAGCCTTTAAATTTATTTTTGGGGCGAAATTATAACGACACATAATTAAAATTTGCTAAATTTGGTTTTATCCAAATGAATTAACAGTTAATTATTTGAGTTTTTATTATTTAAATTATATTTGTAAACCATGATTTGTTCAAATAACATATCACCAAAAGCAGGATTTATCTCTTCATTGTCTTTTAATACATTTAAAATTACTATTCTAATTTGCTCTTCTGTCATATTTACTGCAACTGGTAAAATAGTTTCGGCAATTTTTTGTTTAAACTCTTCTTGTTCTTCTAGTGTCATTTTATTTCCTAATGAGTGAAAGTATCTGAAATTATAATGAATTTTTCTAAATGTTTAGTAAAATATAGACAATTTATATAATTAATATAAAATTTATAAATATAAAACAAAAATTTGAGAACTTTTTCGATATACTTTCAAAAAAATTTAACTAGGATATATATCTTGATTGAACTAAGTAAAAAAATATCTAAACTAGTAGGAAAAACAAATGCTGAATATAGCCTTATTAAAGAAGGTGATAGAGTATTAGTTGGTTTTTCTGGTGGTAAAGATTCAACTACCCTAATTCATGCATTAAAAAGACTACAAAGTGTTGCTCCATATAATTTTGAATTTAAAGCTGTTACTGTAACTTATGGAATGGGTGAGCAAGTACAGTTTTTAGCAGATCATTGTAAAGAACACGGTATTGATCATGAGATTGTTGATACGGAAATCTTTGAATTAGCTGGTGAAAAAATTAGAAAAAACTCTTCATTTTGTTCATTCTTTTCAAGAATGAGAAGAGGATATTTATATTCTACTGCATTAGAGCAAGGATATAATAAAGTTGCATTAGGACATCATTTAGATGACGCAATGGAATCATTCTTTATGAATTTCTTTTATAATGGGACTATGAGATCAATGCCTCCTGTTTATAAAGCTGAAAATGGATTAGAAGTTATTAGACCTTTAATTTTTTGTAGAGAAAGACAATTAAGAGCATTTGCTGATAGTAATGAAATAAGCGTTATTGGTGATGAGGCTTGTCCTGGTCTTAGATTTGATGTTAAAATGCCTTATGCAAGAGCAAAAACAAAAGAGTTATTAGCTAAATTAGAAGAAGATAATCCTCAAATTTTTGTATCAATGAAAGCGGCATTTAATAATATCCAATTATCTACATTTTTTACAAAAGATGAGCTAGATAGAATAGATCCAATAGATGAGGAAGCTTAATATATGAAGCTTCTAATTTCTTCATGTTTATTAGGAGAAGATGTAAGATATGATGGAGGTAATTCATCAATTGCGATGGGTGCTTCTTTTAGCTTCTCTCAAAAAGAGTTATTCATGGATATATTATGTGAAAATGAAATATATTCTTTTTGTCCAGAAGTATCAGGTGGTTTAACAACACCAAGACAAGCAGCAGAATTAGTAAGTTCTAATAAACCTTTTAAAGTATTAACTAAAGAAGAAGATGACGTGACTATAAACTTTTTACTTGGAGCAAAGAATGCTTTAGATCTTTGCGTAAATGAAGATATTAAAGTGGCTTTATTAAAATCAAAATCTCCATCATGTGGAAATAGTTTAATATATGATGGAACATTTTCTGATAAATTAGTTGAAGGTAAAGGTTTAACAGCTAGATTATTAGAAGAAAATGGCGTTGTTGTTTTTAATGAAACACAATTAAAAGATTTAAACAAATTTATAAAAACTAATTCTTAGTTTTTATAAATTCTCATTTACTAAATTTGAAAGTCTTAATGGATCTAAAGCACCACTAACTCTTTTTACTTCATTTCCTGCTTTATATACTACTAGTGTTGGAATAGATCTAATTGCATATTTTGCACCTAAAGCTTGATGTTCTTCTGTATTTACTTTTACAAATAAAGCTTTTAGAGGATACTTTGTTGCTGTTTCATTAAAAATAGGTGTCATCATTTTACAAGGTCCACACCAAGGTGCCCAAAAATCTACAATAACTGGAATATCTGAATTTACTATTACATGATCAAAATTTTCTTCATTTAATTCAATTGGATGAGTTTCTAATAATGAATTTTTACATGAACCACAATTTGCTTTAGAATATGAATCTTTTTTTGGAATAGCATTAACTTTTAAACATGATGGACATACAACATTTATTTTACTCATTTATTTAAGCCTTTATATCTAAAAGTGAATCTACAACTTGTTGTTGTGTAACAATTCCTTGTGCATTTGCTTCATAAGCTATAACTTGTGGAATTTGATTAACTATTGAATTTATAAAATCAGCTGTTACTTCTTGAGTTGCAGGATCACCAGTGATATTGGCAACTTGTGCTAGGTTTGAAGCTGTTTGAGTTACTTGTGCCTGTGCGGCTAACATACCATTTAAACTATTACTGTCTGTTATTTGCATCATTTACTCCTTCATTTTCTTGGCTACTTAAAAGTAGCATTTTATTTAAGTTTGCAGCTCTTGCTATTGAAGCATCTGCACTACTTAATTCACTTGGTGCTCCTGCAGACCTTGAAAGTTTAGCAAGCTTAGCAAGTGCTGCATCTTTATCTTGTGGTAGAGATGTATCAAGTCTTACATGACCTCCTGTAGCATAAAGTTTACCATCGGGTCCTACTTGATAGTTATATGAAATTGCACTTTTTGTATCACCTAAACTTGCATGTTGTTGTTCATGTGCTTTAGTTTGTGCATCAAGTCTTTTGAACTTTTCTAATACTCGTTGATAGTCATTTTCATCATAGTTTTTTCCAGAAATATCAACAGTATCATTTTTTTCAAAGGATGATTTTTGCTCCTCTTTTTTATCAATTGCTGCAAGTTGTGCTTTTTTAACTGCGATTTGTTGATTTATAGAAGAGGCAGATTGATATCTATCAAAAATTTCCATAATACACCTCAAATTTATATATGTAATAATTTTAGCTAATTTTTAAGATTAAGTAAATAAGAGAAATTAAGTCCCATTAATTGGGACTTAATATAAGAGAAGTATTTAATAGTTGATAGCAACTTTATAGTTTGGATCATCTTCTTCATAAGTACAAAATGGTCCAGCATTTTTAAGAATTTTTTTACAATCTTTACTTAAATGTCTAATAACAAGCTTTTTATTTGCATCAGCATATTTTTTTGTAATTGCATCAATTGCTTCTACTCCTGAAATATCCATAACTCTAGCATCTTTAAAGTCTAATACAATATTTTCAGGATCATTTTCAATATCAAAGTTTTCATTAAAAGATGTAACACTTCCAAAAAATAAAGGTCCATCAAATTCATATACTTTTGAACCATCTTCTTCTACGTGTTTGTTAGCTGTAACTTTTGCGTGATTCCATGCAAAAACTAAAGCAGAAATAATTACACCAGAAATTACTGCAATAGCTAAATCTTCAACAATTGTAATACCTGTTACTGTTACAAGTACAAAAGCATCACTTTTCGGCATTTTTGTAATTCTAGCAAAAGAACTCCATTCAAAAGTTCCGATTGAAACCATGAACATGATACCCACTAAAATAGCAACAGGAATAATATTTAAAAGATCAGTTAATGTAGCAACTAATAAAATAAGTCCAATAGAAGCTACAACACCTGATAACCTTCCAAGACCTCCTGATGTGTAGTTGATAATAGATTGACCAATCATTGCACATCCTGGCATTGCACCAAAGAAACCACAAGTAATGTTTCCAGTACCTTGAGCAATACACTCTTGATTTGCACTACCTCTTGTATTACTAATCTCATCTAAAACTGATAAAGTCAGTAATGATTCAATAACACCAACAAGTGCAACAATAACCGCATAAGGAAGTACAAGCATAAATGCATCTAAATCTAAAATTACATCAGGAACATGAAATTGTGGTAATAAACCTTTAAATTCTGTTAAGTTTGCTAAATCACCTACAAGTTTAGTATCAGCCCCTGTAAAATAAACAACAAGAGTAAATAAAATAATAGCCACTAAACCACCTGGAACAGCAGATGTAAGTTTAGGTAAAAAGTACATAATAGCCATTGTTCCGATGATAATCCCATACATAATCATTCCAGCACCATCTAAAAATTTAAATTGACTAGTAGCAATAACGACAGCTAAGCCATTTACAAATCCATGAAGTGCAGGTTGAGGAACTAAACGAATAAATTTACCCATTTTAAAAGCACCAATTAAAATTTGAATAGTCCCTGCAACTATACCTGTAAGAGTAATATATTGAATTATTCCAAATGAAAGTGCATCACCTGTTAATCCTTGAGCAATTAAAATCTCTTTTGATGCAATACTAACACCTACTAAAACAATCGCAACAGCACCTGTAGCACCAGATATCATACCTGGTTTTCCACCCATTAAAGCAGTAATTAATCCAAGAATAAATGCAGCATAAAGACCAACTATAGGACTTACTTGTGCAATAAATGAAAATGCAATAGCTTCAGGTACCAATGCAACTGCTACAACAAGTCCAGATAAAATATCACTTTTAGGGTTTTTCCCTATAAAAGTATCTTTTATGTTTAACAAATTTTTAACCTTTGTGTTTGTATTAATTCGCGATGATACCTAAGATGTACTTAATCTTAGTTAAATGATTTTTTCAATAAAATAATGCGATGAAATATAATTTTTTTAAATCAGTTACTTTTAAATTGATAATGTTAGTTTTTATTGTAATGTTTGCTTTAATAACTGCATCGTTGATATTTAACTCACATATTGATAAATTAAAAAATCAAATTGATAATATCTATTTTGGGAATTTTATACCTATTGTAAAATTAGAAAAAATTCAAGATAATTATAGAAAAATTATTTCATGTCGAACTCTAAGATATATTTGTGATTTTAAAAAAGAACAAGCAACTATTGAGAAAGAGTGGGCTTACTATTTTAGTGCTTACAAAAATACAAAAGAAAAAGAAGTAGTTAAAAGTGTTGATAAATCAATAAAAGAAACATTTAAAGTAAATAAACTTCATATTTTTAAAAGAGTAGTAAAAAAAATTGACTATTTAATAGAGTATGAAACTCAAATGGCATTTAAACAAAGAAAATTGTTTTTAGTTGATTATCAAAGTATGAAAAGCTATTTACTTTATAGTGTTATTTCTATTATAATTTTATCTTTTGGATTAATCGGATTTATTATTTTACAAGTAGTGAAAAAAGATAACCAATTAAGAATTCTTAACAAGAAATATAAAATAGATTCTATTACAGATGGAATGACTAAATTATATAATAGAAAATATTTTGATACAATTTTTGATAATATGCCATTTATTGCCAATGCAAATAACTGGCAATGTGCTTTTATAATTTTAGATATTGATTTTTTCAAACAATATAATGATACTTATGGCCATGATTTAGGTGATGAAACACTTAAAAAAGTAGCTAGTACTTTAAAAGATTATTTTAATCAAAAATACGAATTTGTATTTAGATTAGGTGGAGAAGAGTTTGGTGTAGTACTGTTTGATATAGATGAGACTACTTTAGAAAGCTGTTTGGAAGATATTAATAGAAGAATTATTGATTTGAAAATTGAACATAAAGGTAGTAAAATACTTGATGTTGTTTCAGTATCAATTGGAGCTATAATGTATCAAGCAAATAGTTATATTTCAGCTAATAAATTATATAAATTAGCTGATGAATGTTTATATAAATCAAAGCAAAATGGTAGAAATCAATACCATATTCATAAAGGGGAACAATGACATTTTTGTTTAATAAAAACAATCATTTCAATTTAGCAAATATTGTAACATTTTTTAATATTACAGCAGGAATATTCGCAATTTATTTTATAACTCATCAAGAGTTTTTTGCAGCAGCACTTTTTGCATGGCTTGCAGGGGGTTTTGATATTATTGATGGAAAAATTGCTAGAAAATATAATCTATCTACGGAGTTTGGAATACAATTAGACTCTTATGCAGACTTTTTATCTTTTGTTATTGTTCCTACAATGTATATTTATTTTGCAGTAATTGATACAAAAGAGTTAGAATTAAATACTGTATTAGTAATTTTTGCATTTGTTTATTATGTAATTTCAGGTCTTAGAAGATTAATTCAATTTAATATTAATTCAAATGAAGGTGAAGTTTCAAAATATTTTACTGGAGTTCCAACACCACTTGGTGCAATTTTATTATGGCTTACATATCTTGTATATTTAACAGGATTTATAAGTGAAACTATAGTTTTAATATTAATGATTATAATAGGTTTTTTATTAAATTCAAAAATCAAAATTCCTCATCCTTAAGTAGCATAGTTAATGAATGAAATTGTAAGTATTGATTTAGGATCAAACTCTTTTAGAGTTTTGAAATATAATTGTAAAGACGAAAAGATTATTGCAGAGTATAATGAAGTAGTAGGTATGGCAGATGGTTTAGTTGATACAGGACTAATCTCAAATGAAGCCATGCAAAGAGTAATTGATGCTATAAATAAATCTATTGAAATAGTTGAATATGATACAAAAAAAGCAGTTGCAGTAACAACAGCTGCTATGAGAAAAGCTAGTAATAATCAAGAAGTATTGAAATATTTAAAAGAAAAAACTGGTGTTGCTTTTACAATTATTGATGGAGAAGAAGAAGCTAGATTAACTTTATTGGCTGTAAAATATGCCTTAAAAAGAGAAAAAATTAACTCATCAAAATTTATACTTTTAGATATTGGTGGAGGTTCTACAGAAATAATAGTAAATACAAATGATACTTATCAAGCTCATAGTTTTGATTTTGGAATTGTAACTATGACACAAGAGTATTTACATTATCATGATTTAAATAGTGATTTAGAAAAAAGAAAAAAAGAAATAAAAAAGTATTTAGATTCTTTAGAAATAAATTTAGATGAATATACTTTTGTAGCAACAGCTGGCACACCTACTACTGTTGCTGCTGTAAAATTAGGTCAAGACTTTTTCTCTTATGATAAAGATATTGTAAATGGAACGATTGTAAACTTAGATGATTTACAAACTTGCTTAACTTTACTTTCTAACTCTTCAAAAGAAGAGATTACTAAACTTGTTGGTCGAGGTAGAGTTGAATTTATAGAAGTTGGTATTTTTATTTATCAAGCTATTTATGAGGTTTTAGAGAAAACTGAATCTATTGTTTTAGATGATGGTTTAAGAGAAGGTGTAGCTATAAATGCCTGTTTAGTGTAAGACTTAAGATAAAAGTCTTACACTTTGTTCTTGTACTATGTTCGCTTGAGATGCTGCTAAATATCCACTGTTTGCATTTACATTTGTTTTATTAAAGTCTGTTGATTCTTTTCCAAAATCTCTATTTTGGTTAGCTTTATTTTGATTATATAAATTCTGTTGTTCTATTATGTTTTCTTTAGCACTACTTTCTAATCTATTTCCAAATTCAGTAAATTCAGAAGTAATACTTTGTAGTTGTCTTGAGGCTTCTTCAACTTGTTTTGAAACTCTTTGTAAATCTTCAGGGTTATTTAGATTTGCTTCATTCAATTCTCCAAAAATATCATTTGCTATTTGTGGCGTATTTGGTTTTTCTATAGAAAAATTGTTGTTACTTGTATTTATTTCAATATTAGTTGATTCATCATTTAATTCTTGATTTAATAAAGTTTTATTATTAAATTTTGTTTCATAAGCAATTTGATTGAAGTTTTTTAAATCTTCATTTATTTCTTGTTTTATATCATTTTTATCTCTTGCTTCATATTCATAGTTCTCTACTTTTTGTAAATTATCTTGAATATTTGAAAGAAATTCATTTTGTTTATTTAAAGCATTTTCAGAAATTTTACTAATAGCAAGACCTTCATTTATTGATTGAATATTTAATGATAACTCATCTCTTTTTTGATTATATTGATTTACAGATAATACTAAAGATGCATTTTCTACATTTTCAATCTTTTCACTTTGGTGGGTTCTCCCACTTTGAAGGGAGGTAGGGGTATTATTAAGGGTATTTATATTGTTATTAATATTATTTACATCCATAATCACTCCTTACTATTTATCTAATTCTTAAATTATATTTAAACTTAACTAAAAAAATGATAAAACAAATAATTTAGGTTTTTATATCTAAAGGTTAATTAATATAATTTTCTATATAATATCCACTTATTTTAAAACGGAGAATTATTATGAAAATGACGGGCGCACAAATGGTTGTAGAATCATTACATCAAGAAGGGGTTGAAGTAGTATTTGGATACCCTGGAGGCGCTATTATGAACGTCTACGATGAAATATACAAACAAAATTATTTTCAACACATTTTAAATAGACATGAACAAGCATCTATCATAGCTGCACAAGGTTATGCAAGATCAACTGGAAAAGTTGGTGTTGCTATTGTTACATCAGGGCCAGGTTTTACAAATGCAGTTACTGGTTTAGCAGATGCTTATATGGATTCTATTCCTTTGGTTGTTATTTCAGGGCAAGTTCCTACTACTATTATTGGAACTGATGGATTTCAAGAAATAGACGCTGTTGGTATTTCAAGACCATGTACAAAGCATAATTATTTAGTAAATAATATTGATGATTTACCAAGAATTATTAATGAGGCATTTCATATCGCAAGTACAGGAAGACCAGGTCCTGTACATATTGATATTCCAAAAGATATTACAGCTGAGATATCAAGTTTTAAATATCCAGCTAAACTTCATTTGCCAACTTATAAGCCAACTGTCAACTACAATAAAAGACAGTTGAAAAAAGCAATGGATGCAATATCTAAAGCAAAAAAACCATTATTATATATTGGTGGAGGTGCTGTTTTATCTAACTGTGGATATGAAATCAGAGAGTTTGCTAAAAAAGCAAATATACCTGCTGTTGAAACACTAATGGCTAGAGGTGTAATGGGTCACGATAATCCATTATTCTTTGGTATGCTTGGTATGCATGGTGAGTTTGCAGCTAATATGGCTGCTTATGAAACAGATCTTTTGATTTCTTTAGGTGCAAGATTTGATGATAGGGTAACTGGAAGACTTGATGAATTTGCTTCAAAAGCAAAAGTAATTCATGTTGATATTGATCCAACAAGTATTGGAAAATTAGTTACTCCTGATTATCCAATTGTAGGAGATTTAAAACTTACTGTAGAAGCTATGATTGAAGCAGCAAATGAAGCTGATTTTAATGATTATTCTAATTGGGTTGAATTATTAACTGATTATAGAGAAAAAGAACCTTTAAGATATAATGATTCTAATGAGGTTATTAAGCCACAATGGCCAATTGAAAGAGTAGGGCAATTACTAGGTGAAAGAGCTGTTGTTTCAACAGACGTTGGACAACATCAAATGTGGACAGCACAGTTTTATCCTTTTGCATATCCAAGACAATGGATTACATCTGGTGGATTAGGAACTATGGGATTTGGACTTCCTGCAGCTTTAGGTGTTGCAAGAGCTATGAAAGGAACAGATAAAGTTTCTGTTAACTTTACAGGTGATGGTTCAATTTTAATGAATATTCAAGAATTAATGACTTGTGTAGAGTATGAATTACCAGTAATTAATATCATTTTAAATAACAATTATTTAGGTATGGTAAGACAATGGCAAACAATGTTCTATGATAATAGACTTTCTGAAACAGATTTATCTGCACAGCCTGATTTCCCAAAATTAATTGAAGCATTTGGAGGACTTGGATATAGAGTTACAACTAAAGAAGAGTTCGATGCAGCATTAAATGATGCAGTTGAAAAAGGTAAACCTGCAATGATTGAAGTAATTGTTGCAAGAGATGAGGAAGTATTGCCTATGGTACCAAATGGTCATGCTTTAAATGAAATGACATTAATCGAAGGAGCAAAATAATGTTTAAAGATAATCACTATTACGATACAGAAGAAATCAGACAGGTTATATCTGTTATTGTTATGAATGAAAACAGTGTTTTATCTAGAATTGTTGGACTATTCTCTGCAAGAGGTTATAATATAGATTCTTTAACTGTTGCCCCTATAGAAGGAAGTGAATACTCAAGAATGACAATTGTAACAACAGGTGATAAAAGAGTAATTGATCAAATTGTAAAACAATTAAATAAATTGATACCTGTTTTAAAAGTAAACGAACATAGAAATGTTGTCGAAAAAGATACTGTAATTATGAAGTTTTCATTAGATAATAATTTATCAGATATTGATGTAATAGCAAGAGCTTATCATGGTTCTATTCAAAATGTAACTAGTGAAGCTATTATTGTATCAGCTACTGATTCTAGTTCAAGAATCATGAACTTTATTAAAATTATGCAAAAATTTAATCCACTTGAAGTAGTAAGAAGTGGTATTGTAGCAATGGAAAGATAAGAGAATATTCTCTTATCTTTTTTACTATATAACTCTATAAGGATACTTATGACATTACAAGAAATAGCGAAAACTTTAGAGTTAGAGTGTGACAGTAAGATTGAAATATCTGGATTAAATACTCTTAAAGACTCAAATAAAAATGAACTAACTTTCTTAGAAAATAAAAAATATATAAATGATTTAGAAAATACAAAAGCCTCAGTAGTATTAGTAAAAGAAGAGTATGCTACAAGTGTACCAGATGGTACAATAGCTTTAATTTGTGAAGAGCCTTATTTAGCATTGGCAAAAATTAGTAAACTTTTTGCACCTAATATTATAGAAATAGATGGAGAAAAACCTAAAATTGGTGATGGAACAAAAGTAATGCCAAATGTTTATATTGGTAAAAATTCATCTATTGGTAAAAACTGTACTATTATGGCAGGAGTTTTTATTGGTGATAATGTTATTGTAGGAGATAATACAGTTTTATATCCTAATACAGTTGTTTATAGAGATTGTAAAATAGGAAATGATTGTATTATACACGCTGGAACTATTATAGGTAGTGATGGTTTTGGTTTTGCTAATACTAAAGATGGAAAATATATTAAAATCTATCAAAATGGAAATGTAGAAATTGGAAGTGATGTAGAAATTGGTGCAAATTGTACTATTGACAGAGCAGTATTTAAATCAACTATAATTGAAGACGGAGTAAGACTTGATAATTTAGTTCATATTGCACATAATTGTAAGATTGGAATGGGTTCTATTCTTGTTTCTCAAGTTGGTTTATCAGGTTCTACTACTTTAGGTCACTATGTTGTAATGGGTGGTCAAAGTGGTACAGCAGGACACTTAGAAATTGCACCATTTACAACGATTGCTGCACGTGGTGGAGTTACTAAAACAATTACTGAGCCTAAAAAGTCATGGGCTGGATTTCCTTTAATGGACCATAGAACATGGTTAAAATTACAAGGAAGAATAGCAAAATTATTAAAATAAGGGATATAAAATAGCTAAAAAAATTATTTCACTAATTGTATTATTTATCTTAGTATATTTTGAATATGCTACTTTTTTTAGTAGTAAAGAAATAGTAGGTGAATTTGGATCTACTTTCGCAAAGTATTCATTAGAATATTTTGGTTTTTTATCATACATATATCTATTTTTATTTATTTATACTTTGTATGTTGTTAATTTCAAAAAAGATTTTGATGTAAAAGATTTTATTGTAAATCTTTCAGTTGTATTACTTATACTTTTTGTTTCTTTGACACTACAAGCCTTACTTGTTGAAGGAAAATTTAGTGGTAAAATAGGAAATATACTAATAGAATCATTAAGTCCTTTTATTGGTAGAGCAGGGCTATTTATTTTTGTACTTGTAGGATATGTTATTTCATTTATGGTTGCTTTTGAAAATAGTGAAATGGATTTTCAAAAAGTTAAAAACATAAAACAAAGACTTAAATTAAGAAGTTCTCAAAATGAAGCAAAAAAAATTGAAAATAAAAGAAGAACAAAAAGAAAAGAACAAAAAGTAAGAGTTAAAGAAACAGGTAATGTTGCTGAAATTACTTTAGAAAAAGAAGTAAAACAAAATGATTTTAATACAAATGATTTTGCTGTAAAACCTGATATGTATGAAGTTATTGAAGAAGTAAAAGATGAAACTTTAAATGCACAAGTTGATAATGTAGAAACTCAAAATAATGCTAATATAGAAGAACCACCTGTTATTGAAGAAGTTGCAGTTGAATCTCATGGCGTAATAGTTGATGAACTTGAAGAAAATAAAAAGCTTCTTGATGATATTGAACTAGGCCAAACAGAAAAACCTAAAGATTTTAAGTTACCTCCAACAAAGTTTTTTCAAAAAGCACCAAAAGATAATAAATCAAAAGTTTCTGAAAGTGTAATTGATCAAAAAATTTGTGATCTATTAGATAAGCTTTCAATGTTTAAAATTGAAGGAGATGTTGTTAGAACTTATACAGGACCAGTTGTAACTACTTTTGAATTTAAACCAGCTCCAAATGTAAAAGTTTCAAAAATTCTAAATCTTCAAGATGATTTAGCAATGGCTCTAAAAGCACAGACTATTAGAATTCAAGCTCCAATTCCAGGGAAAGATGTAGTAGGAATTGAAGTTCCAAATGAAGATAGTCAAATTATTTATTTAAGAGATATGTTAGATAGTGAACTTTTCCAAAATGCAAAATCACCTTTAACAATGATTTTAGGTAAAGATATAGTTGGAAAACCATTTGTAACTGATTTAAAGAAATTACCACATTTACTTATTGCAGGAACTACAGGTTCTGGTAAATCAGTTGGTATTAATTCTATGATATTATCTTTATTATATAAAAACTCACCAGATAGTTTAAAGCTTGTTATGATTGATCCAAAGATGCTAGAATTTTCTATGTATAATGATATTCCTCATCTTTTGACTCCTGTTATTACAAAAGCAGGTGATGCAATAAATGCCTTATCAAATATGGTAAGTGAGATGGAGCGAAGATATACTTTAATGTCTCAAACTAAAACTAAAAATATTGAAAACTTTAATGAAAAAGCTGCAAAACATGGACATGAAAAAATGCCATATATTGTCGTTGTTATTGATGAGTTAGCTGATCTTATGATGACAAGTGGTAAAGATGTTGAGTATTCAATAGCAAGACTTGCTCAAATGGCAAGAGCTGCAGGAATTCACCTAATAGTTGCTACTCAAAGACCATCTGTTGATGTTGTAACAGGCCTTATTAAAGCAAATTTACCTAGTAGATTATCATATAAAGTTGGTCAAAAAGTAGATTCTAAAATAATTCTTGATTCTATGGGTGCTGAGTCTCTTCTTGGTAGAGGAGATATGTTATTTACCCCTCCTGGAACTTCAGGTCTTGTAAGGATTCATGCTCCTTGGTCAAAAGAGGAAGAAATCGAAGAAGTTGTTGAGTTTTTAAAAGCCCAAAGAGAAGTTGAATATGATATGAATTTTATTAAAGATTCAAACTCTTCTAGTTTAGGTGCTACATCATCAGATGCAGAACTTGGAGACTTAGATGAATTATATGAAGATGCTAAACAAGTTGTTTTAAGTGATAGAAAAACTTCAATTTCATATATTCAAAGAAAACTTAGAATTGGATATAACAGAGCAGCTACAATTGTAGAGCAATTAGAGCAAACAGGTGTACTTTCAGAGGCAAATACTAAAGGAAATAGAGAAATTTTAGTATAAGCCAATATTTTTATTGTATAGCTTAATTTTAACAGACTCTTTTTTTATTTTATTTATGTTAGAATAAATAAATTATTATTAAGGAGTTTGTTATGAATACAAGTATTGTAGGAAGACACATAGATTTAACTGAGCCAATAAAAGATTATATTAATAGCTCTGTAGAAATATTCAAAAAATATAACTTAGATATTATTTCTGTTAATTCGATTATTTCTCAAGAAGAAAAACATGGTAAAAAAGCATTTTCTTTTGAATTTACATTAAATGTAGCACATTTAGATACTATTGTTGTAAAACAAAAAGATAAAGATTTATATTCTGCAATTGATATTGCAGTAGATAGAGTTTCGAAAGTTTTAAGAAGACACCATGATAAAATCACTGGACATAAAGCTACAAAACTAACTGAAGTAGAATCACAAGTAATAGAAGATCAAATTGCTAATGAATTAGAAAAATTTGAAGAAGAGATTACTCCTGTTAGATTAACTTCATACAAACCAATAGATATTGAAGAAGCATTAGCTGACTTAAAAAGTTCAGATGCTCAATTTAAAGTATTCTATGATAAAGATGATAACATGAGAGTACTTTACAGAACTAAAGAAGAAGGAAAATTTGGATTATACTAATCCTTTTTTTCAACAAAAAAAAGAGGTATTAGCTATAGCTAATACCTTTTTTTATTTATTTAAAATTATAGGAGTTCATAAAAATGAATACTGAACTAAAAAAAATTGCATTAATTGGTCAACCAAATGTAGGTAAATCTTCACTTTTTAATAGAATTGCAAAGCAAAGAATTGCTATTGTATCGGATTTGGCAGGAACTACAAGAGATATTAGAAAACATGAAATCGAGATTTTTGATAGATCTGCAATGATGCTAGACACTGGTGGTATTGATGAAACTAATGATGCGATATTTTCTAATGTAAAAAGAAAAGCTATTGAAACTGCAAAAGAGGCTGATATAATACTTTTTATGGTTGATGGTAAGAAAATACCTGATGATAAAGATAAAGAATTATTTTATGAGCTTCAAGCATTAGGTAAGGAATTAGCTTTAGTTGTAAATAAAATTGATAATGACAAAGAAAATGAAAGATTATGGGAATTTTTTGAGTTTGGAATTTCAGATGAAAACTTATTTGGAATTTCTGTATCTCATAATAGAGGTACTAAATCTTTGTTTGAATGGATTTATAATCATCTTCCTGAAACAATTGAACCAGAACTTACAGAAGAAGAACAAAATAAACTTGAAGAAGCATTGAAAAGTGAAGACTCTTTAGAGAAAGCTAAAAGAGAAGAAGTTGATGAGAAAAATATCAAAGTAGCTATTATTGGTAGAGTAAATGTAGGTAAATCATCTACTTTAAATGCAATAATTGGAGAAGAGCGATCAGTTGTATCTGAAATAGCTGGAACAACTATTGACCCAGTTGATGAATCTTTTGAATATAAAGATAAAAATATTACCTTTGTTGATACCGCTGGTCTTAGAAGAAGAGGTAAAATTGAAGGCATTGAAAAATTTGCTTTAATGAGAACTAAAGATATGCTAGAAAAAGCAAATGTTGCTTTAGTTGTACTTGATGCTTCAGATGTTTTTAGTGATTTAGATGAAAAAATTGCAGGTTTAGTTGATCAATATGGTTTAGGAACGATTATTGTATTAAATAAATGGGATGAAAATATGGATACCTTCCAAAAACTTGAATCAGAAATTAGAAGAAGATTTAGATTTTTAGAATATGCTCCAATTATCGCAATTTCTGCTAAAACAGGTAGATCGGTTGAAAGATTAAAAGATAAAATTATTGAAGTACATGAAAACTATACTAGAAGAATCCCAACATCTGCTTTAAATAGAGTAATTGAGCAAGCAGTTATTAGACATGCCCTTCCAAGTCCTGCTGGTAATTATTTGAGAATTTATTATGCAACACAGTTTAGTGCACAACCTCCAAAAGTTGCATTAGTTATGAATAAACCAAGAATGCTTCATTTCTCTTATAAAAGATATTTAATTAATTTCTTAAGAGATAACTTTAATTTTGAAGGTACACCTATTCATTTAATCGCAAGAGGTAAAAATGATAAAATTGGTGATGAAGAGTATTTAGAAGAGAATAATTAACGTTTAAAATGTAGAGTTTAATTTTGCAAAGAAAAATATATTTACTTAATAATCTTAAATATGATAATGTTGAAAATATTGAAGTATTTAAGATTGAGTATCTAAAAAAAGAAATTGATTTTACTAAATATGATGCATTAGTTTTTACATCAAAAAATGCAATTTATGCTCTTGAAAATAGCTGTTCTAAATGGAAAGATATTCCATCTTATGTTATAGCTTCAAAGACAGCAAAAATATTAGAAAAATATAATGGAAAATTAAAATTTGTTGGAAATTCAGGTCATGGAAATGATTTTGCCAAAGAATTAATACCTCTTTTAAAAAATAAAAGAACTTTGTATTTAAAAGCAGAAAAAACAGTTTCAAATTTAGTTGAAATTCTTAAAAGCAATAATATTGATATTGATGATATTGTAGTTTATAGAACATACTGTAATAAAATAGATATGGAACTTGAAAAAAACAGTGTAATTATTTTTACCTCTCCATCTAGTGTACAATGTTTTTTTAAAAATTTCCAATGGGATGAAAGTTTTAAAGCAGTTGCTATTGGTAAAACTACATTAAAATACTTGCCTTTTGATATAAAAACACATTTAAGTTCTAAAACTTCTGTAGAAGAGTGCATAAAAGTAGCTTTAACTCTATAAGTTTAAACTCAAATTTAATAAGTTTTGATAAAATAAAGAATATCTAAACAGTTCGGGATTTCCATCGTTGAGGGTCCGATACTGTGTTTTTGTATGTAATCGTAATCGTATGGTGTGCAGCAATTTACCATTTGGTATTTTTGCTCCTAAAGTACAATTCTTACGTGCAGTTATTGGCTTTTGTGGGCCATTTGATGGTTAACGGCTGTTTGGATAACTTAACATAACTTAAAAAACTAATAATACAAGGAATTATCGTGAATATATTGATACTAGGAAGTGGTGGTAGAGAATACTCTATTGGATTAGCAATATATAATGAAAATGCTCATAATTTATTTTTCATGCCAGGAAATGGTGCAACTTCGCAATTAGGTACAAATATTAATATTAAAGATTATAATGAATTAGCACTATGGGCAAAAGATAATTCTATTGATTTAACAATTGTAGGACCAGAGGCTCCATTAGTAGATGGTGTTGTTGATATATTTAAAAGCAATGATTTAACAATTTTTGGACCAAGTGCAGCAGCAGCTCAACTTGAAGGTTCAAAAGTTTATATGAAAAATATACTTAAAAAGTACAACATACCAACAGCAGCGTTTATTGAAACAACTTCTGAAGAAGAAGCTCATAATTTTATTGATACTATGAATGAACCGATTGTTGTTAAAGCAGATGGTTTATGTGCTGGTAAAGGTGTAATTATTGCACAAACAAAACAAGAAGCAAAAGAAGCTGCAAGTGATATGTTATCTGGTTCATCTTTCGGTGATGCAGGTACTTCTATCGTAGTAGAAGAGTTTTTAGATGGTTATGAATTATCTATTTTTGCTATTTGTGATGGAGATAACTATAAAGTACTTCCAGCAGCACAAGATCATAAAAGAATAGGTGACGGTGATACAGGACCAAATACAGGTGGTATGGGTGCTTATGCACCAACTCCTTTAGTAAATGATGATATTTATAAAAAAGTAGAAGAAAGAGTTATAAAACCAACACTTGAGGGTATGAAACAAGAAGGTGCTCCTTTTGAAGGTGTATTATTTATAGGTGTTATGGTTGTAAAAGGTGAACCAATTATTTTAGAATATAATGTAAGATTTGGAGATCCAGAATGTGAGATTCTAATGCCATTACTTGAAACGCCAGTGTCAGAATTATTTTATAAAGGTGCAACTAAACAGTTAGATAAATTAGATATTAAAATCAAAAATGAATTTGGAGTAGGAGTTGTAATTGCTAGTGAAAATTATCCTTACTCTTCTTCTAAACCTGCTGAAATAATTGTAGATGAAATAATTGATGGAGACTTAAAAGCTAATTCTCATATTTCTTATGCAGGTGTTTCTAATGAAGATGGTAAATTAATGGCTACAGGTGGTAGAGTATTAGTTTGTGTAGGTTTTGGTAAGACGATAAAAGAAGCAAGAGATAGAGCTTATGATTTATGTGGGCAAGTTCACTTTGCTGGTAAAAAATGTAGATCAGATATTGCATATCAAGCATTAAAATAGAGATTAAATAATGCAAGAAAATAGTTCAAATGATCTTCAATTAGCAACACTTAGTTCAAGAGCAATGGCTTTTATAATTGATGATTTGCTTGTTACTTTTTTAATTATTGCTATGTTTTGGGATAAGATAATTAATGCAGGCAATAGTATGGAATCAATGGTTTATTTAATGAAAGTAGAGATTGTAGGTCCACTGATTATGTTAAAAGTTATATATCATACTTTTTTTGTTTGGTATTATGGTGCTACAATTGGTAAAATAATTACTAAAATTAGAATTATTGATTATAAGAGTTTAGGAAGAGTTTCAATATTTTCTTCATTTCTTAGAGCTGTTGGTAGAGTTTTCTCTGAATGGTTTGTTTATATAGGTTTTATATTTGCATTCTTTAATGATGGAAAAAGAACTTTTCATGATTTTACTGGTAAGACGTTGGTTGTAAATGCTTAGAAGTGTAGTAGCCCCATTAATATTATTATCAGTATTTTCTTATTCAAAGGAACTAAATAATGAAAAGTTCCAGCTTCTTGCAAAAAATATTGATACAAAAAATAGTACTGTTATTGCAAATGGTGATGTAGTAGTTTTTTCAAAAAGTTATTATATAACAGCTGATAAAATTATTTATGATAAAGAAAAAGAAACTTTTGAATTATTTGATAATGTATTAATTTTAAAAGATAACAATATCCAAACACAAAGTGATTATGCTTTTTTAGATATTAATGATGATACATACAATCAATCACCTGTTTTACTTATGGAAAAACAAAGTAATTTATGGATTAATTCAAAATCTTCTAAAAAAAATAAAACTGAAATTGAATTAGAAGATTCTATTATCTCTTCATGTGATTGTATAGATCCTGTTTGGAGTATAAAAGTATCATCTGCTTCTTTTGATACAGAAAATAAATGGTTACATGCATATAATACAAGATTATATATAAAAGATGTTCCAGTGTTTTATACACCTTATTTAGGGTTTCCTACAGATAAAACAAGAAGATCAGGTCTTTTAATACCCACTATTGGTTACTCAAAAAATGATGGAGGTTTTTATTCTCAACCTATATATTTTGCTCCTGCAAAAAATTATGATATTGAATTAATACCACAAATTAGAACAAAAAGGGGATCAGGGCTTTATGCATATTATAGATTGGCTGATTCTCCTTATTCTTTATTAAAATTAAAAACTGGTTATTTTGAAGAAAAAGATGAGTATAGAAAAAAATTTGATTTAAAAAATGAAAAACATTATGGTTGGAGTATTGATTATGAAAGAACAAAACTTTTTTCTGAAAAAAACTCTCATCAAGATGGTTTATATGCATCAATTAATTGGTTAAATGATATTGAATACAAAACAGTTGAAGATGAAGAAAATATTATATCTACAGAGAAAAAAGTTGAGTCAAAATTAAACTATTTCTATAATACACCGGAGTATTATGGTGGTTTGTATGCAAGGTACTATATTGATACAGATTTAGATTCAAATGATACAACATTACAAGAATTACCACAAGTACAGTTACATTCATATAATAAAGATTTAGGACTTAAAAACTTAATTTATTCAATAGATGCTAAAGCAATAAACTATGAAAGACAAAAAGGTTTAAATGCAACTATTTATGAAATGAGTTTGCCAATTAGTTATACTAAATATTTTTTAGATGATTTTTTATATATTAATTTAGAAAATAAAAGTGTAATTAGTAGATATCAATATTCAAACTCTAATGCAACTTCTTTTGATGACGGTACTTTAGTTCAAAATGAATCATCTATTACTCTAGGTACAGATTTAATTAAACCTTATAAAGATTATTTGCATACTATTAATTTAAGTGCAAAATATTCATATCCAAAAAATATGCAAAAAGATGGAGATTTATATAATATTACAGTAGAAAAGGGTGATTCTAAGTATAATGCTTTAGAACCTTTTCCTATAGTTCAAGGGAAAAAGAATATTAAATTACAATTGAATCAATCTTTATATTCAAAAAATAATTTTAAGCAAATTATAAATCATAAAGTATCACAGTCAATTTTATATGATGAAAGTGATAATGCCAAGTTTATGGATTTAGAAAACTTTGTTAAATATAACTATTCTTATGGAACAATTACAAATAAAATAATTTATAATGTTGAAGATAAACATTTTACAGAAAATACTTCAAGCTTTACTTATAATTATGAGAATTTCAAGTTATCTTTAGGTTATTATAAATCAAAAGAGACACTTAATTCAAATAAAGAAGAGTTAGAATCATATAGAATTAAAACTTCTTATGATATTTCAAATGATTATAGAATTTCATATTATGAAAATTACAACTTAAAAGATGAAGTAAGAAATAAGCAAGGTATTGGATTTGATATTTTTGATAGATGTTGGGCATTAGGTTTAAAATTTGAAAAAGAAGTTGTTCCTTCAACAAGTACTAATACAGAAGGAATTAATCAAAATATTTTATATTTAAATCTTGAACTAAAACCTCTTGGTGGGATTAAGCAGAAATATAACTTTAAGGATAGAAATGAATCCTGAAAGTAATATCTATTTTAAAAATAGAGAAGTAGCAGCTTATAGATTACTTGATGTGATGCCCATAGATAAAATGAAACTTGAAAACTGGACTGTTATATCTAGTTCTTGTAGTGGTTATGAAATTGCAAAGATTATTGCAGATACATTAAATGCTAAACTTGATATAATGATTAGTGAAAAAATTGATGCACCTTCAAATGATGAGTGTGAAGTCGCTATTGTAACTGAACATGAAGAAGTTGTTATTCATGAAGAATTAGTAAAATGTTTTGATATTAGTTTAGACTATATCTATGCTAAATCAAAACAGGTTTACGAAAACGTAGTGTTAAATAAAGTCAATAGATTAAGACATGGTAATCAAATAGCTACATTAGAATATAAAAATGTTTTAATCGTTGATGAAGGAATAAATACAGGTCTTACTATGATGGCTTGTATAAAAACAGCAATTAATTTAGGTGCAAAATCTATTTCAGTAGCAACACCTATATTGCCAACTGCAAGTATTCAAACAATTGAATCTATTGCAGACGATTTGTATTATGTTAAAAAACTAGATCATTTTATATCAATTGATTTTTATTATGACAGTTTAGAAGATGTAAAGTTTGAAGATTTAGAAAAAATAAAAAAGGATAAGTAAGTATGTCAACAGTTTGTGAATTTGTATTAAATGAAAAAGAAGAAATTTTTGAATTTGGAAAGGTTGCTAAGCAGGCAAATGGCTCTGTATTAGCAAAATTAGGGAAAGCTGTGGTTTTAGCTACAGTAGTTAGTGAGTTTGATAACCCAGTAGATGAGGATTTCACTCCATTAACTGTACAATATGTTGAAAAAACTTATGCAGCTGCAAAATTACCTGGTGGTTTTATTAAAAGAGAAGCAAAACCAAGTGAATTTGAAACTTTAACATCAAGAGTAATTGATAGAAGTTTAAGACCATTATTCCCAAAAGGTTATGTTTATCCTACTACAATTACTGTGATGGTTTTAAGTGCTGATAAAGATGTTGATTTACAAATGTTAGCTTTAAATGCTGCTAATGCTGCTTTATATACTTCTAATCTTCCTATAAAAAAATCTGTATGTGGTGTAAGGGTTGGTAGAATCGAAGGGGAATATGTAATTAACCCTACTTCTACACAATTAGAGGAATCTACATTAGATTTATATGTAGCTGGTTCTAAAGATGAATTATTAATGATTGAAATGAAATCAATTTCTTCATCAGAATTAGTAGAAGTTGATATTGAAGCTTTTACAAAAGTTCATAATGCAAATGAAATGGATGAAGCACAATTAGTAGAAGCAATCGATGTTGCACAAAAAGCATTATATGAATCAAATACTACTTATGAAGAAGGTTTTGAAAGTGTGTGTGCTCCAATAAAAGAAGTAGAATTAGTAGAGTTTAGTATTGATGAAGAAGTTATTAATTATGTAAGAGATAACTATAGTTCAAATATTAAAGAAGCTATTAAAAAACTGGCAAAAAGTGAAAGAGCAACAGAACTTAAAGATGTAGCTAAACTTATTGCACAAGATGAAAATTGTGTTTCAAAAGAGATTGAGTATAGTATAATTTATGAAGCAGTTTCAATTGTAAAAAGAGAATTAGTAAGAGATATGATTGTAAAAGAAAAAGTAAGAGCAGATGGTAGAGGTCTTAAAGATGTAAGACCTATATCAATTGATACAAATATTTTACCCTCAGCACACTCTTCTTGTTTATTTACAAGAGGTGAAACACAAGCTTTAGTTGTAGGAACAATTGCAGGTTTAAAAGATGGGCAAATGTATGAAGTTTTAACAGATAAATCAACATCAATGGAAAACTTCATGGTTCACTATAATTTCCCAGGTTTCTCTGTAGGTGAAGCGAAACCTATGTTTGGTGTAGGTAGAAGAGAATTAGGACATGGTAACTTAGGGAAAAAAGCGCTTGAAGCTACTATTGACAAAGATTATACAGAAACAGTAAGACTTGTATCAGAAATTTTAGAATCGAATGGTTCTTCTTCAATGGCTACAGTTTGTGGTGGTTCATTGGCTCTTAAAGCAGCAGGTGTTCCTATATCTGGTTTAGTTGCAGGTGTTGCTATGGGTATGGTTGTAGAAGGTAATGAATATTCTGTTCTTACAGATATTATGGGACTTGAAGATCATGATGGAGATATGGACTTTAAAGTTGCAGGAACTAAAGATGGAATTACAGCTTTACAAATGGATATTAAACTTGGAGGAATTGAGCTTTCTGTATTAAAAGAAGCTTTACTTCAAGCAAAAGAGGGTAGAGAACACATCTTAGGAATTATGGAAGAAGCAGCCCAAGAGATTGTTCCAAGTGAAGCTTTACCTTTAGTTGAACAGTTTGCAATTGATCCAAGTAAAATGATGGTTGTAATTGGAAAAGCTGGTGCTACTATTAAAGAAATAATTGAGAAGTTCTCAGTTGCTATTGATTTAGATAGAAATTCAGGTAATGTAAAAGTAAGTGGAGAGTCTAAACAAAATGTTTTAGATGCTTGTGAACATATTAAAACAATTTCAAATAACGCAACTTCAAGAAAAGAACCAAAAAGTGTAAATTTTGAAGATTTATATAAACCAGAAGATATTTTAACTGGAAAAGTTGAAAGAATAGTAGACTTTGGTGCTTTTGTATCTTTACCAAAAGGTGGTGAAGGATTATTACATATTTCAAAAATCTCTAAAAAAAGAGTAAACAATGTTTCTGATGTTTTCTCAGTAGGAGATAATGTAGAAATCAAAGTATTAAATGTAAAGAAAGATAGAATAGAATTATCTTCAGCTTCTCTATAAAAACAAAATAAAAAGACTTAGGTCTTTTTATTTAACTCTTTAAACAATAAATAATTTTAAACCTTACCTCTATAGTAATAAAAAGTAACACATAATGTTTATTATTTATAACTTTTATGATATAATAAACAACTATGCAATAGCAATATATTCTAAAGTTTGCTATTCAAATGTAATATACTAAGAATTATTTATAATTATAAACTTACATTAATAATTCTTACGATAGTATAGTAAAAATAATTTTTTTAAAAAACTAAGGGGTTTTATAATGGCTAAGCTTTTAATTGTAGATGATTCTACTATGCTAAGAGATATGCTGAACTACGCATTAAATGAAGGTGGATACACTGATGTAACAGAAGGTGTTGACGGTGTCGATGGTTTGGCTAAAGCTAAGGCTGAAGAGTTTGATTTGATCATAACAGATGTTAACATGCCAAATATGGATGGATTAACGCTAATAGGTGAATTAAGAAAACTTCCACAATATTCAAAAAAGCCTATTTTAGTTCTTACAACTGAAAGAAGCGATGAAATGAAAGCAAAAGGTAAAGCAGCTGGTGCTACTGGTTGGATTGTTAAACCTTTTGTTCCAGATCAATTACTAAAAGCTGTTAATATAGTTTTAAGTAGATAATAAAAAGGGGTTGCCATGTCATTTGATATTTCTAAATACAGAGAAATGTTTCTAGAAGAAGCTGAAGAGCTTTTTGAATCTGCTGATAATGTATTATTAGAAGCAGAAAATAATGGAACATTAACTGATGATGAAATGGGTCAATTATTTAGAGATGTACATACACTTAAAGGTAGTGGTGCATCTGTAGAATTGACTATGTTTGCTGAATTTACTCATGATGTTGAAAACATGATGGATAAATTAAGGAATCACGAAATAGAATTTATTCCAGAAATGGCAAGTACTCTTATTGATGGTTTAGACGTAATGAGAGAGATTCTTGATTTAGAAGTTGCTGAGGATTTAAATAGAGAAACATTTGAAGAAATGACAGCTGCTCTTTTAGAAGAAATTAGAGCATACTCTAGTGGAAATACTCCTGTTACTAAGGAAGAGCCGAAAGTTGAAGCAAAAATAGTTACTCCTGAACCAGAAAAAGAGATTAAATCTGTAGATCATATAGAAATTGATAATGACAATATTGGGTTTTTTGATGATGATTTAAATGACCAAAGAAATAGTAATGCTTATGGTATTTTCGAGGATGATTCAATTGACGAGGAACATAAAAATTATGGTTTCTTTGATGATGATTTAGAAGAATTAGCTCAAAGTATAAATGATTCAGATGATGACATGGTTGACACAGATGATGATAGAGAAAACTTTGGTTTCTTTGATGATGTTCCTTCAATTACTCCTGATGCTGTTATGGAAACAAGCAATGTTATTGAAGAAGTAAAAAAAGAAGAATCTTCTGTTCCTTCAAAAGAAGAAAAAACTGAACAAAGTAAGTCAAATACACAAGCTCAAGCAAGTGTAGAAGATAAAAAAGCAGTAAGAAAACCAAGAGAACAAAAAGAAGGTACAAAAAAAGCAGCAGCAAGTAGTAATATTAGAGTAAATCTTGATAAAATTGATTTACTTATGAATAATGTGGGGGATTTAGTAATTACTAATGCTATGTTAACTCAATTTGCTACTACTATAGAAGCTGCAAAAACAAGAAATGCAGTACTTGAGAGATTAGAACTACTTGAAAGACATATTAGAGATATGCAAGATTCAATTATGAGTATCAGAATGGTTCCAATGGAATCAATTTATTCAAAGTTCCCTAAAGTTGTGAGAGATATTTCAAGAAAACTTGGTAAAAAAGTAGAGTTTATTCACTATGGTGATAATGTTGAGATTGATAAAGCAATGATTGAGGGATTAACAGATCCTTTAATGCACATTATTAGAAACTCACTTGATCATGGATTAGAAACTACAGAAGAAAGAATAGAAGCTGGTAAGTCAGAAGTAGGTTCTATTACTATTTCAGCTGAACAAGCAAATGGGCAAATGATTATTACTATTGATGATGATGGTAGAGGAATTAATGCTCAAAAAGTTGCTCAAAAAGCTTTAGATAATGGACAAATTGATGAGAATCAATTTAATACTATGAGTGATAAAGAAAAAGCTATGCTTGTATTTGGTGCAGGAGTTTCAACAGCAGATCAAATTACTGATATCTCTGGAAGAGGTGTAGGAATGGATGTTGTAAGAACTAATATCCATAAATTAGGTGGAGCCATTGAATTAGATACAAATGTTGGAGTAGGTACTACGATTACAATCATGTTACCTCTTACACTTGCTATTCTTGATGGATTAGATATTGCAGTTGGAGATAAAAAATATATTTTACCTTTAAGTTCAATTGTTGAATCATTACAACCAAGTTCAGAAATGATTAAAAAAATTGGTGATGGTACACAAGATTTATTAATGTTAAGAGAAGAATTTATTCCTGTAGTAAGACTTCATGATCTATTTGGTATAGAGAAAAGCTTTGACAAACTTGAAGATGGAATGTTAATTGTTGTTAAATCAAGTAATACAAAAGTTGCATTATCAATTGATGAGTTCTTAAATCAACATCAAGTAGTTGTTAAGCCATTAGATAAAAACTTTAGAAGTGTACAAGGTATTGGTGCTGCTACAGTTAGAGGAGATGGAAGTATAGGTCTTATTTTAGATGTTGTTGGTATTATTAATGCTCAGATAAAAAGAGAAAAAGATATGAGCTTTGCTAAAAGAGCTTCATAGAAAGTAATTTTATGAAAAAATATACTACTCAAGATGCTCATAATAGAATTAAAAAGCTTCTTTATTCTTTAACTGGAATTACATTAGCTGACAATAAAGATATTATGATATCTAATCGAATTGATAAATTAAAAAGAGATTCAAAATATCAAGGTGATATTATGGATCTTTTAGATTTAGTTGAAAATGGTAGTTATGTTACAGAATTTATAAATTCTTTTACAACTAATAAAACACATTTTTTTAGAGAAGATTTTCATTTTTTAGATTTAAAAGATAGAGTTCTTCCTGAAATTGTAAAAAATGCTGGTAAGATAAAAATGTATTGTTCTGCTTCTTCTACAGGAGAAGAACCATACTCTATGGCAATGACAATTTTAGAAGCAAAAGAAGAATTAGGTAAATATATAGATGCTTCAATTGTAGCAACAGATATTGATACAAATGTATTGCAGTATGCAGCCAATGGAATTTATAGGTTTTCAAAATCTTCAAAAGAATTCCCAACTTGGATTAAACCACAGAAATATTTTAAACGAAGAGTTCAAAAAAATCTTGCAGGTGAAGAAATTTTAATTAAAGTAAAAGATGAATTGAAAAAAATGATTACTTTTAAGGTTATGAATCTAAATGATGACTCTTATCCTTATCAAAATAATCAATTTGATGTGATATTTTGTAGAAATGTTTTGATTTATTTTTCAGCAGAAGATCAAAATAAGATTTTGAAAAAACTTTTTAAGCATCTTAAAATAGGTGGAACTTTATATTTAGGACATTCAGAAAATCCTCAAGATTTAATAAATTATGTAAGTAGAGTTGGACAAAATATTTTTGTAAAGCAGAAGGAAATAAATTGATTGTTATAGGTCATAAAGATGGTAGTATTGAAAAAGCTTCTGCAGTAAGATTTACACAAAAAACAAAAGGTTTATTGACTCATACAGTAATTGGTGGTGAATTTGCCGTAGGAAGTGATATAGAACAAATTGCATTTAAAACACTTTTAGGTTCTTGTGTAGCAATTATGTTTTATGATAAAGTTAAAAAAATAAAAGCAATGAATCATTTTTTGTTACCAACTACAAACAATACAAATGATGATATGAAATATGGACTATATTCTGTTGAAGCAATGTTAAATGAAATGTATAAACTAGGATGTTCAAAAAACAACATGGTAGCAAAAATCTCAGGTGGTGCAGACATAATGCAACTTAATATGTCTTCTCTATCAATAGGACATAGAAATGTTGAGTTTGCAAAAGATTTTTGTAAATCAGAAGGTTTTAAACTTATAAGTGAACATACAAGAGGTGAGCATGGTAGATTAATTTTACTTGCTAATGAGTTTGAGACATTTATTAAAGTTACTCAAAAATCAGAAACTGATAGTAAAATTGCTAATGAGGAAAAATCTTTACAAACAGAAATTACAAAAGCACCAGTTATCAAAGAATATGTTGGTGGTGTGGACTTATTTGGTTCTGATAATGAGGAAGCAGAGCCTCAAATGGAAATAGATCTTTTCTAAAATAGGGTAGGTGAAAGTGTATACAGTTTTAATTATAGACGATTCTTCTTCAATGAGAAGAATTATTAGAGATATGATAAATTCAATTGATGAGTTTGAAGTAGTGGGAACAGCTGTTGACGCTTATGATGCAAGAGAAAAAATCAAACAATATGAGCCTGATTTGGTTACTATTGATATTAATATGCCAAAGATGGATGGAGTAACATTTCTTAGAAATTTAATGAGACTGCATCCTATGCCTGCTGTTGTTGTATCAGGTGAGAGTGTAAGAGGAAATGATATTTTTGATGATGGTGCAGTTGGTTTTGTACCAAAGCCTGAAGCAGGAGAGTCAATGAGTTCTTTTCATGCAAAAATAAAAGATACTCTTTTAAATTTAACTTTTTTATTAAAAAGATATACTTTAAAAAAACCAAAACCCCTAAAACAAATAAAAAGTACAAAAGTTGAAGTACATCATAAAGTTCATCCTGATGAAGTTATCCCTTCAAGACCAGCTTTAATGCCAGGAAGTAAAGTAATAGCAATTGGTTCATCTACAGGTGGAGTTGAATCTTTATTAAAAGTATTTAGAAATTTACCAAGTGGTTTACCCCCTATTGTAATTACTCAGCATATTCCTTATGGTTTTTCAAACTCTTTTGCTCATAGATTAAATGACAATTCAGAAGTAAATGTACATGAAGCAAAAGATGGTGAAATTTTAGAGAGAGGTTATGCTTATCTTGCCCCTGGTAATATGCATTTAACAATAGAAAAAGTTGGTTCAAATTATAAAACTAAACTTCTTGATACAGTAAAAGTTAGTCAACATAAACCAAGTGTTGATGTACTTTTTAGATCTGTAAATAATAATGTTGGATCTTCTGCAATGGCTGTTATGATGACAGGTATGGGAGATGATGGTTCTATTGCTATGAAGAATATGTTTGATAATGGTGCATATACAGTAGCCCAAAATAAAGAATCATGCGTTGTTTTTGGAATGCCAATGAAAGCTATTCAAGCAGGTGCAGTAAAAGATATCATTCATTTAGATGAAATTGCACAATATATTGTAGAATACTCAAAAGGCAAAAGAAGATAAAATTTTTTGCCTAAAATATATCTGTAGTCTTTTCTAATTTATCTTTATCAAAATGAGTATAAATTCGGGAAGTATTAATATCAGCATGACCTAATGACTCTTGAACTAATATTAAATCTTTATTTTTTTGATAAAGTAGGGTAGCAAAAGTATGTCTTAACATGTGTGCCCCATTTTTTTCTTTTCTAATACCAACACTTAATAAAATTTTTTCTACAATACTACTTATATATGCTTGACTTAAAGCTTTGCCTTTTTGATTACAAAATAAAAGATTGTTTTCACAACACTTAATACTAAACCATTCCTCCAGATCTTTTTTTATAATATTTTCTTTTATCATAACAACTCTTGGTTTATTACCTTTTCCTCTAACTTGAATAATATATGCGTCACCATCTTTATTAAAATCTTTTAAGTCTATATTTATAGCTTCGCTAACTCTTATTCCTGTATAAAGAATAGTCTTTATAACAAGTCTATTTCTTGCCGCAATTTTTGAACTAAATGGATATTTATCAATACCTTGTATAAATTTTTGTACTTCATCTTTTTGCATAAAAGAGGGCAGTTTTGTACCACTTTTACCAGCTAAACCTCCCCAGTTCTTAAGTTCGATGCCATATCTATATACGTAATTATTGTTTTCTTCATTTTGTTTATCCAGATAAGTAAAAAAAGTAACTAAAGCTATTCTATAGTTTTTCTTTGTCGCATCTGATAAAGTACTAGTTTCTGTAGCTAAAAAGTCACTTAGTAGTTCTTCGTCAATTTCTTTCATAGAACTAGCACCAAAATTTATCATAAATCTATATAGTTTTTCTAATGGAATGTAATATACGTGAATACTATTAATTCCAATATTTCTTACTTCTTTTATCGTTATCTTTAAATCTTCAATAGATGTAAAGCCTTTAATTAATTCTTGTAGAATTTGTGCTAATCTTTCTTTATCTTTAACTTGTCGATTAGAAAGACTTGTAATTTTACTTCTTATAAATCTTGATAGCCAAAACAAATAAGTATCACTAAAGTTGGATTCACAATCTAATGGATATTTCACTATGTACCTTTAAATATTTAATTTACTTTTGGAAACTATAATTTCCAAACTATTATATTTAGACTTAAATCAAACTATTCTTTGATTCAATTCTACCAGAAACTTTCTGTTTCGTATGGATTTGTTTTTTGATTGTCTAACTCTAAATATACATTATCACTATAATCTATGTATAAACTATAATCACCTATGTAGACAGAGTTTTCTATTTGAGATTTATTTAAATAAGCATCTTCACTATATTGGCTTAAGTCCGATAAATAGTACTCTACCATAGAAGGTGCCATTTTGTTGACAGCATCTTCTAGGCAGTTGAAGTCATTAACTCCAAAAGTATTATACAAAGAATTTTTATTTAATAGTATTGTCATTTTGTTTTTTCAATTTAATTATTAAATCCATTTAACAATGAAGCCATTCTATTTAAGTCAATCTTATTATCATTGGATTCGTTTTCTTTACGTTCTTCAACTTTTAATCCAAGATTATCAAAAGAGTTTAAAGCTGTATTTTCACCCTCTTCTTTTCTATCATTCGTGGTATTGTTGAGATTGTCTTTATTATGCTCATTTTTCTTTTCAAAATTATTATGATTATTATTTGAGTTTACATTTTTATCATCATTTTTTTTGTTTTCTTCATCATCATTTTTAGAATTACTATCTGAATTTAATAAAGATTCAATTTTTCCAAGCATTGATGAAATATTTGAATTGTCTTTTTCTTTATTTTCATTAAACTCTTCTAAATTACTTTCTAGTTCCATTTTTTGTAGTTCTAAATCTTCTTTAGCAGACTCTAATTCTAAAACTTCATCTTCTAATTCATTTATTCTATTTTTTAAATCATCATTATCATTTTGAAGTTCTTCATACGCTTTTATTAAAGTATTTAAAGCATTATTTAATTTTGAAATTGTTTCTGCATTTGTCATTGTTATAAAATCCTTGTTTGTATTATAATTTAAAGTGTATTATGGCAAATTTTAGCTAATAATTCCATCAATTTTTAATAAAGAATCAACACTTGCTTGTCTTTGCGCAAAATCAAAGAATAATTCATCCATATTTTTTGAACCACCCTTGCTTAATATTGTATCTTTATATTTAATTGCTAAATCTTTGTTAAATACATTTCCTGAATCTATAAACATATAAAATGCATCAGCACTTAAAACTTCAGCCCACTTATAAGAATAGTACCCCGCAGCATATCCTCCTGCAAAAATATGAGAAAATCCATTTTGGAACTTATTATACTTAGGTGGTGTAATCGCAGCAAACTCTTTTCTTACTTCATCTAATACATTTTGAACTTCTTCTTCACTTTTGTATAGCTTTTGATGTACTTTAAAGTCAAACAGTGCGAATTCAACTTGTCTTACTAGTGCTAGTGATGATTGGAAGTTTTTAGCTTTGATTATTCTTTCTATAGCTGTATCATCTAAAACTTCTTTTGTTTCATAATGCTTTGCAAACAGTTTTAAAATATCTTTATCATAAGAAAAATACTCTAAAAATTGTGATGGAAATTCAACCGTATCCCAAGCAACACCTGAAATTCCACTTACATAAGCTTCTGTAACTTCACTTAATAAATGATGTAAGGCATGTCCCATCTCATGAAATAGTGTAACAACATCAGAATGTCTAAGAAGTGAAGGAGTAGTTTCAGTTGATTGTGGGAAATTACATACAATATAAGCCGTAGGAAGATGAGTTATACCTTTTGAGTCAGTATAATGTGAGTGCCAATTATTCATCCAAGCACCACCTCTTTTATCTTTTCTTGCTTCTAAATCTAAATAGATTCTAGAACTTAACTTTCCATTTGAACTGATATTGTAAACTCTAACTTTTTCATCCCAAGTAGGGGCATCAACTTTTTCAAATTTAATATCAAATATTTTATTTAAGAAATCAAAGAAACCATTTAAAACTGATTCTTGCTCAAAATATGGTCTATAATACTCTTCATCTAAATCATATTTAGCTTTCTTTAGTTTTTCTGAGTAATAAGCCATATCCGATGATCTAAATTCATCATTAGAAATCCCATCTTCTAAAGCTATTTGTTTTATCTCTTCTAACTCTTCTTTTGCTTTAGCTTTTCCTTTATGACCTAACTCTTCTAAGAAAGATACAACTTCATCTTCTGTTTTAGCCATTTTTGTTGATAGAGAGTACTGTGCATAACAATCAAAACCTAAGATTTTTACTTTTTCATTTTTTAATTTTAATATCTCTTCAATAATTTTTCCATTTTGTGGAGCTCTTGTACAATAGGCTTTATAAATCTCTTCTCTTTTGTCTCTATTTGTACCATAAGTAATGTAAGCTAAGTAAGATGGAATTTGTAAAGTGAATTTATATTTAGTTTTTCCATCTTCTTCAAATTTTGCTAATTCTAAATCTGATTTTGGAATCTCTTTAATATCTTCAAAATTTTCAATTATCATTTCCCATGAATTTGTAGCATCTAAAAGATTATGAGAGAATTTTTGTGATAGTTCACCTAATTTTAAATTAAGCTCTTCAAGTCTTTTCTTTTTGTTATTATCTAAATGGCATCCTGACAATTTGAAGTCTCTAATCTCATTTTCTAAAACTTTGTTCTGTATAATACTTAAAGTACTTTTTTCTTTAGACTGTATATCTATTAAAGCATTATATATATTTTCATTTTGCCCTATTTCAGTTTCATACTTTGAGATGATCGGAAGACATTCTTCGTATACTTTTCTCGTTATTTCTGAGTTCTTAACTGAATCAATATGAAAAATAGGAGTTAAAAAATCATTAATACTCTCCCCTATTTCTTGATATGGTGTAACAAAATTTTTATATGTTTTTTCTTCTATGTTTAATAAGTCATTTATTTTTGTTCTACTTTCATTAAGTAGTTTTTCTAATATATTTTTTGAATCTTCTAAATTTTCTAAATTAAAATCTTTAAACATTTATTCTCCTTTTATTTTTTAAATTGTATTGTGAAACCTCTATCAAATTTTTCATAGTCTTGATAAAAGCTATACTCTTTTATATTAAACTTTTTGAAATACTCTTCTAAAGGTTTCTTTTGATCATATCCCATTTCACATAATAAATACTCAATATCTCTTTTATTTGTTTCATCTATTATATTTTTTAATAGTTCATCACCAACTTTTCCTCCAAATAAAGCATTTGATGGTTCAAACTTTACATTTTCAGGAAGTTTATAATCATCTGCAATATATGGAGGATTTGATATTGTCATATCTATAGATTCATCTACTTTTTCATATAGGTTACTTAGTCTAAACTCTATTTTATGCTCAACATTATGCTTTTTAGCATTTTGTTTTGCCAATTCAATTGCTTTTTCATTTATATCCACAGCAATTATTGAAATATCTTTTATTAATAAAGCTAGCATTACAGAAATAATTCCTGAACCTGTTCCTATTTCAAGCACTTTAAATGCTCTATTTTCTTTTTTTATAATCTCAACGGCATTCTCTACAAGTATTTCAGTTTCAGGTCTTGGTATTAAAACACCCTCTTTTACTATAAAGTTCTCACCATAAAAAGTAGCTTTATTTATAAGATACTCTATTGGATAGTTTGTTTCTCTTTTTTTTATTAGTTTTTCTAACTCTTTTTCTTTATTAAATTCTTTATTATAATTTAAATGAAGCCAAATAGTATTTTTATCTAATAAATACATCATTAAAATTTCTACTTCTTTAGCTGGAATATGTGTTACATATTTCAATCTTGAGGAGTATTTTTTAATCGTTTCTTTTATTGTCATGATTTTTAATCCTTTAAAACGTATTATTATAGTAAAAAGAGTTTTTATTAGCCTAAAATATATAAGGCTAACTCATCAGATAGTAAAAACTCTTTATTATAAACTCTATTATCTTTTTTCTCTAATTTTTGGTATTCTATTAAATCTTCTATCTTTTCAAGCTCTTTCTCATTAAAAATAGATAAATCAACGCCATTTGAACATCTAAACCCTAAAAGAGTCTTTTCTGTTTTTATATCTTCTAAACTTAACTCTTCAAGTTCAATATTTAAGGGGTTTTGTATATATTCTTCTATATTTTTTGTTGGGTATCTTCTATTATTTTCATAGTAGCCAACTGCTCCTGCGCCAATTCCTAAATACTCTTTATGTTCCCAATATCCATAATTATGTTTTGATTCAAACTCTTTTGTTCTAGCAAAGTTAGAAATTTCATATTGAGTAAAACCTTTTGAATGAATATAATCAAAAATCTCTTTTGATAACTCTTCATCATCTATTTTTACACTACTTCTATCAAAGAATTTTGTTCCTTCTTCTATAGTTAAAGAGTATGCACTTAAATGAGTTATAGGTAGTGAAAAAGCAGTATCAAAATCCTCTTTCATTGAAGATAGTGTATCTCCTTGTACTCCGTAAATAATATCGCAATTAATACCATTAAAGCCTATACAGTTAGCATTTTGTATAGCTTTTATAGCACTTTTATTATTATGCGAACGGCCTAAGAATTTTAATTTATCTTGATGAAAACTTTGTACTCCAAAACTTATTCTATTTACTCCTAATTCAAACATACCTTTTTGCCAATCAAAAGAAGCTGAGTTTGGGTTTGCTTCAGTTGTAATTTCTGCATCTTCTTTTAAGTAAGGTTTTATTAATTCAAAGACCTCTTCATATTCATAGAATTTTATTGTTGATGGAGTTCCTCCTCCAATAAACACTGTTTCTATTTTTTTATTATTTTTTTCTACATAATTTTGTAATTCATATTTTAATTGTGCTTTTAAAGCTTTCATATACTCTTTTTTTAGATGAAATTTATCTGTATAAGAGTTGAAAGCGCAATAAAAGCACTTACTATCACAAAACGGTATATGTATGTATAAAAGCAATTTTTAATCCTAGTAGTTATATAATATCGGGCTAATTATAAGGGAAAATATATTTATGACTGATAAAAATGAAAAAAAAACAAATAATGAGAAGAATTTTAGACCTAATGTAGCAGCAATTGTACTATCAGCAAAATACCCTCAAACATGTGAAATTTTTATAGCTTCACGAACTGACGTAGATAATGCTTGGCAATTTCCTCAAGGCGGTATTGATGATGGAGAAAGTGCTAAAGAAGCTTTATTTAGAGAACTTGAAGAAGAGATTGGCACAAGAGATGTAGAGATTATTGCAGAGTATCCAAAATGGGTTTCTTATGAATTTCCTCCTGCAATTGCAAAAAAAATGCAACCTTATGATGGTCAAATACAAAAATATTTTTTAGTAAAACTAAAAAAAGGTGCAAAGATTGACATTAATACAGAAATACCTGAATTTAGTGAATATAAATTTGTACCAACAAAAAATATATATGATTATATAACATTCTTTAAAAGAACTGTTTACAAACAAGTATTGAAATATTTTAGAAATGAAGGTTATATTTAAGAAGGATAGAGAATTAGATGTTAAAAGTACTTAAATTTGGTGGAACAAGTGTAGGAACACTTGAAAGAATTCAAAACGTTGCGAATATTATAAAAAGTATAAAAGATGAAGGACATGATGTAATTGCTGTAGTTTCAGCTATGAGTGGTGAAACTAATAAACTAATTGAGTATGCAAATACATTTTCAAATGATCCAAAATCGGATGAAATGGATATGCTTTTAAGTTCAGGTGAAAGAGTTACTTCGGCTCTTTTATCAATAGCTTTAAATGAACAAGGTTATAAAGCTTGTTCTATGAGTGGTAGACAAGCTGGAATTGTAACTGATAATGCACATACAAAAGCTAGAATTGAATCTATTAATACAAAAGGTATGAAAGATGCAATTAATGATGGTAATGTAATTATTGTTGCAGGTTTCCAAGGTGTAACACAAGATACGAATAGAGTTTCTACTTTAGGTAGAGGTGGAAGTGATTTAACAGCAGTTGCAATTGCAGGAGCAATTGAAGCAGATGTATGTGAGATTTATACTGATGTTGATGGTATTTATACTACAGATCCAAGAATAGAGCCAAAGGCTAAAAAACTTGATAAGATTTCTTATGATGAAATGTTAGAATTGGCGTCTTTAGGTGCAAAAGTTTTACAGAATAGATCAGTTGAGATGGCAAAAAAATTAAATGTAAATTTAGTATCAAGAAGTAGCTTCACTCCTGAAGTTGAAGGTACATTAATAACAAAGGAAGAAAATATTATGGAAAAACCAGTTGTAAGTGGTATTGCTTTAGATAAAAACCAAATAAGAGTAGGAATGTATGGTGTAACAGATAAACCAGGAATTGCAGCATCTATTTTTACTTCACTTGCAGATAATAATATTAATGTTGATATGATAGTTCAAACAGTTGGTGTTGATGGTTCAACAGATTTAGATTTTACTATTCCAACTACAGATTTTGAAGCTTGTAAAAAAGTTATGGAAACATTTAAAACAGATGCAAAAAATATTGATTACAATGATGCAATTTGTAAGGTTTCAATTGTTGGTGTGGGAATGAAATCTCATACAGGTGTGGCTTCTAAAGCATTTTCTACATTAGCAAAGGAAAATATTAATATCAGAATCATTTCAACTTCTGAAATTAAAATCTCAATGATTATTGAAGAAAAATATGCAGAGTTAGCGGTTAGATCTTTACACGAAGCTTATGAACTGGATAAATAAAAGTGCAAGAGTTTTTAAACTGGACAGTTGATTCAATCAGGGAAGATAGACTTATATCTCCTTGGTTAGAAGAAAAAAAGTATGAATGGACACCTTTAGTATCTAAAAATATTGTAAATCTTTTAGAAAAAGGTTGTTCAGTTATTGTTTTAACTGATAAAGAAAGAGAATGGTTTTTAGAGTATGTTTTAACACATATTAATTCTCCAAAATTAAATAGGCCTTTTTTGCCTTTTTATGATTTTAAATCATTTTATAAATATATAGATAATATAAAATCAGATGATGATATTGCTTATATAAAGGATATGTTAAATATTTCTTTTCCAAATGGTTATGTGTTTTGGTATATTGGGAAAAGTCAAGAAGCAAGAGCATTAATTCCAAAGGTTTCTAAAAACTCTTTTTTATGGCTTTTTGATGAAGAAAAACAAGATGCTTTTAATCTAAGAAGTAGTGATGAAGCTTTAGATATGAAGTTATTACAAATGTTTAGACTTTATAATAAAACAGTTAGTGCAGCATTATTTGCGCAAATAAATGTGGAAAATTAAGATTTATGATTACACAAATAATTGAAAACTCAACAATACTTGTAGTAAATAATTTAGAAACAACTTTAAATGAGTTAATTCCTTTTTATCCTAGACATCTAGTAAGGATAATAAAAAATGAAGAAAAAGATGAGTTTTTAATTGCCCAAGCAAATCTTGCTATAAAAGAAGCCTATATAGCTTCAAATGAAAAAAAATATATATTTTTATGCGGTTCAATTTTTAGAAATGAAGCTCAAAATTCATTATTAAAAGTTTTAGAAGAACCTCCTAAAAATGTAGTGTTTATTTTGATTACAACTTCAAAGTCTTCAATTTTACCAACAATTTATTCTAGAATACCATATAAATATTTAAAAGAGTCTACTTTAAAAGAAGTATCACCGTTAAATATTGCAAAGCTAGATTTAAAAGATATTTATAATTTTATAAAACAAAATCAAAAAATTTCTAAAAATGATGCTAAAGATCTAATTGAATCAGTTTTATTAAAAGTTAAAGAACAAAATCTTTTATTAGATGAATCTCAATTAAATATTTTTTCAAAATCAATAAAATTAATAGAGTTAAATGCAAGACCAATAAATGTTTTAACTACCCTACTTTTATCTTTATCAAAACAAAAAAAATCTTTTTAAAGGATTTGTATGCAAACATACAAAATATCAATAAATGATGCTAAAAAACTATTTACTCAAATGAATTGTGATAAAGGTGGTATAAGTATACTTTCTAAAAAAACTAAACTTCATAGTTTATATATAAAACAAATGCATGTTGGGGCTGCAAATATTTTGAAACAAGATGCTTTATCAATTGGAGCTGATTTAGCAGTTCCTACAGGAGTGATAACTGCTAAAGAAAAATATGTGGATGCTATATTATTAGGAACAACAAAACATTTTGAAGTTTTAGCAAGAAAAGAATTAGCCCAACCCTTTGGTTTGAAAGAACTAGCAAAAAGTTTAAAAGAATATTTAAAAGAAAATAAATATACAACAAAGATTATGGGTGTATTGAATGCAAATGAGGACTCTTTTTTTAAAGATAGCAGGTTTAATTCAAAACAAGCAAGTCAAAAAATAGAGTCAATGATTGAAGATGGAGCTAATATTATTGATATAGGAGCTGTATCTTCAAGACCTGGAAGTAATCCTGTTGAACCAAAGATAGAACTAGAAAGACTAAAAGATATAGTTGATACAATTTATAAAAATAAATATTATGATAAGATTGATTTTTCAATTGATTCTTATGAGCCTTTAGTTATTGATTATGTATTAAATAAAGGCTTTAAAATAGTAAATGATATTACAGGTTTAGCAAATGATGAGGTATGTAAAATAAGTGCTTCATATAATGCTCAAGTTGTAATTATGCACATGCAAAATGATCCTAAAACAATGCAAAATAATCCTGAATATAAAGACATAATGATAGATTTAGATGAGTACTTTACAAAACAAATACAAAAAGCTAATTCTTTTGGTATAAAAGATATTGTTTTAGATGTTGGTATTGGTTTTGGTAAAAATTTAGAACATAACTTAACTTTATTGAATAATTTAGAGCATTTTAAACATTTTGGATATGAACTTTTAATAGGTGCAAGTAGAAAATCTATGATTGATAAAATAACACCTTCTTTAATTGAGCAAAGACTTCCTGGAACATTAGCTATTCATTTAGAGTCTATTAAAAATGGAGCTTCTATTATTAGATGTCATGATGTAAAAGAACATCATCAAGCAATAAAAGTTCAAGAAGCTATACATAGCATAAATTAAATAACTTTAAATACATGAGATACTTTTTTAAAGTATCTCATGTAAGCTATTTGCTTTTTTCATCCACTCTTTTAATTCATCATAATCTTGGTTTTCAACCATGTCTCTTACTTTTTTCATGTGATCTTCAAATAAATCAATAGATTTTAATAGGTTTTCTCTATTTTGTTTAAAAATATCAGTCCACATATCAGGACTTGACTTAGCAATTCTACTCATATCTTTAAATCCACCAGCAGCTAGTGCTATAATTGACTTTGGATCTTCATGTCCCATAACTGTATTTGCTAGGGAATATGAAATTGCATGTGGTAAATGAGACATATAACAAGCATGAATATCATGCTCATCCGAATCCATTACAACAATTCTCATACCAATTGCTTGAAAAACTTTAAATGCTCTATTTACATGAATATTTTCATTGTCTTCAAGATTACATAAAACAACAGTCTTTCCTTCATATAAATCATCTATGGCAGCTTTAGGTCCAGATTTTTCTGTACCTGTCATAGGATGTGCTGCAATAAAATTTTGTCTGATAGATTCTGGAATATTTCTAACAATAAAATCTTTAGTTGAACCTAAATCCATAATAGTTGTTTTATCTTTAATATCAAGAAATTCTGGAAGTATTGAGATAATATTATCAACTGGGATTGCTAAAACAATTAAGTCACACTTCTCTTTTAATTTTTTTATATCAACTAGTTCGTCTACAAGATTTAATTCTGATATTTCTTTTTTAGATTTTTCACTTCTTGCATACCCGTATACTTTTGTGGCTATTGCATATCTTTTAACAGCTTTTGCAAAAGAACCACCCATTAGTCCTAAACCAACAATTCCTATATTCAAATTCGTACCTTTTTTATAATAATTTCGAGATTATATCTTAATATTTATATAATCTATATTTAGCTATATTATTGCCTTATTAAGAAATTAAGGAAAGTCGTGAAAAATAAAGCAGTACTATTTTCTTTAGCGTGTGCAACAGCACTTTGTGCAAACACGATAAAATCTATTGAATATAAAAATTTGAATAAAATATCGCCTAAAATCGTAAATGAAACTTTAGGTTTTAAAACTGGTGACAAACTTGATAATGAAAAGTTAAATAATGCAATTAAAAAGTTTTATGACTTTGGCTATTTCGATGATATCATTGTTTTAAACAATAATGGTAATATTGAATTAGTTTTCAAAGAAAAGCCTTCCATTGCGAAAGTTGAAATTAAAGGTTATAAAACTAGAGAAGAAGAAATCGAAACAATGAAAGATTTCATGAAGGTTAAAAAAGGTGTTATGTATACACCTCAAAGAGTTGAAGATGGGAAAAAAGTTATTCTTGATCTTTTAGAGAGTGAAGGGTATATTAACTCTGTAGTAGAAATAGAAACAGAAAAACTAAATGAAAATTCACTAAAGGTTACATATAATGTAAACAAAGGTGATGAAATTATTATCAAAAAAGCAAATTATTATGGTGCTGATAAACTTGATGGTGATGATTTTGAAGAAGTAACTGCCAATAATGAGAAAGAGTTTGCTTCTTGGTGGTTTGGTCAAAATAGTGGTGAGGTAAAAGTAGATGAATTAAAATATGATTCAAGAAGAATAAATGAATTATATTTTGAAAATGGATATTTAGATGCACAAGTTAAAAAACCTTATTTAAATATTGATTTTGCTTCAAATCAAGCAAATTTAGATTTTTTTATTAGCGAAGGTCAAAAATATACAACAAATGATATAAAAATTTATGTAGATTCTACAATTGTAGATCCAAAATATCTTTTAGAAAATTTAGATTTGATTATTGGTAATACATTTAATATTAAAAGATTAAGAGCTGACCAAGAATATATACGGACTCAAGTAGCAAATCAAGGTTATGGCTTTGCCCAAGTAAAATTTGATATTAAGAAAAATACAGATGATTCAACAGTTGATGTTGTATTTAATGTAATTCCAGGAGAAAAAGTTTATATTAATGATGTTAAAATTTCTGGTAATACAAGAACACTTGATAGAGTTATTAGAAGAAATGTATATTTAGCTCCTGGAGATTTATATAGTGCTACTGATTTAAAAGACTCAATTTCTAAACTTAGAAGAACAAGAAGTTTCGATGATGTTAAAATTGAAGAAAAGCGAGTTTCTGAAAATAAGATTGATTTACTTGTAAAAGTAGTTGAAACTTCTACTGGTTCATTAATTCTTGGTGGAGGATATGGTTCTTATGATAAACTAATGATTAATGCATCTGTTAGTGATTCAAGTATTTTTGGTTCAGGTATTGGTGTAGGTGTTAATGCTGATTTATCTGCTAAAAAAAGTAAATTTTCATTTAATATAAAAAATCCAGCTATTAATGATAGTGAATATAATGGTGAATTTGAAATTCATAATAGTGAAGATGAAATTACAAGAGATACTTATGATTTAGATAAAAACTCATTAGGATTCTCTGTTTCTGTTGGTAAAGAAGTAATAAGAGATATGTATGTAGGATTAAGATATAGACTTGACTCAATTGAAGAAGATTATCAATATAAAGATTCTTCTAAAAACAATAATCCTACATACTATCAAGATGATGAATATATTACAAGTTCAATTACTCCATATTTAAATTTTGATAACACAGATGATTTTTATGTACCAAGAGAAGGTTATAAAATGTCTTCATCTTTAGAATTTGCAGGGGTTGGTGGAGATTCACAATATTTAAAATCAACAACTTCTTTTAAATATTTTCAATCAATTGAAGATTTAACTGAACTTGATTGGATTTTTAGATTTAGAACACAAATGAAAGTTTTAGGAGATTTAGGACAGTTAAATCCAGGAGACTCTTTATATATGGGAGGACCTAGATCACTTAGAGGATATAAGTCTTATGCATTTGGGCCAAGTAATGAAGAAGGTATAAAAGAACCTCCATATAAAAGATTATGGACAAACTCTTTAGAATTAAATTTCCCTCTATCAAAAAGTGCTAAAATGAGATGGGGAGTATTCTATGATTATGGTATGACAGGTGTTGATGACTTTTCTGATGTTAAAAGATCAAGTACAGGTGCCTTACTTGAGTGGATTTCACCAGTTGGTCCTTTACAGTTAATTTTCGCACAACCTTTAGATGATGAAGCTGGTGATGAAACTTCATCATTTGAATTCTCTCTAGGAGCGAGTTTCTAATGGTAAAAAAATTTGAAAATAAAATTGATACAGATATTATAAATAGAAGAATATCAAATGAAGAAGCTTTGGATTTAATCCAAAATGCTTCTTTATTAGAATTAGGAGAATTGGCTTCTTTAAAGAAAGCTCAATTACATCCAAATAAAGTAACAACTTTTATAGTTGATAGAAATATCAATTATACAAATGTTTGTTGGGTTGATTGTAAATTCTGTGCATTTTATAGGCATGGAAGAGATGAAGATTCTTATGTTTTAAAGTTTGATGAGATTGATAAAAAGATTGATGAATTACTTGAAATTGGGGGAACACAAATTCTTTTCCAAGGTGGTGTTCATCCAAAATTAAAAATTGATTATTATGAAGAGTTAGTTGAGCATATTCATACAAAATATCCTCAAATTACTATTCATGGTTTTTCAGCTATTGAAATTCATTTTATAGCAAGAGTTTCAAAAATCTCTAAACTTGAAGTTTTAAAAAGATTACAAGCTAAGGGATTAAGCTCTATTCCAGGAGCTGGAGCTGAAATTTTATCTGATAGAGTAAGAGATATAATAGCACCAAATAAAATGGATTCAGAAGAATGGTTAGAAATCCATAGACTTGCTCACTCTATTGGTATGAAAACAACTGCTACTATGATGTTTGGAACAGTTGAAACTGATGAAGAAATTATTGAACATTGGGAAATGTTAAGAAAACTACAAGATGAAACAGGTGGTTTTAGAGCTTTTATTATGTGGTCTTTCCAAGGTCAAAATACAAAATTAGCAAAAGAACAACCAAATATAAAACCTCAATCATCAAATAGATATTTAAGACTACTTGCTGTTTCAAGATTATATTTAGATAATTTTAAAAATATGCAAAGTTCTTGGGTAACTCAAGGTTCATATATTGGTCAAATGGCTTTAAAATTTGGAGCTAATGATTTAGGTAGTACAATGATGGAAGAAAATGTAGTAAAAGCAGCAGGTGCAGCAAATAGAATGAATCAAGATGAAATGATTAGATTAATTAGAGATGTTGAAGAAAAACCTGCAAAAAGAAATACTGCTTATGAGATACTTGAAAGGTATTAAGTCTAATGAGATTTTCAAAACTTTTATTAGCAACAATGATTATACAAGGAAGTTTAATGAGTGCTGTAATAAAGCATATAAAAATAGATGATATTAAAGTGCCTGTAATTTTTGAAGAACAAAAAAGTTTGCCAACACTAAACTTACAACTTGTTTTTCAGGACTCAGGATATATTCAAGATAAAGAAAAAAGTGGATTAGTAAGTCTTTCTTCTAAACTTTTAAATGAAGGAACTAAAGAATTAGGTTCTACAAAATTTGCACAGAAATTAGAAGAAAATGCTATTTCATTATCAACTTCAAATGGATTTGAAACATTTGTAGTGGAACTATCTAATATAAAAGATGTAAGTAATAAAGCAATTAATTTATTAACTCAGCTTTTAAGTTCTCCAAACTATAGTGATAATGTTTTAGATAAGTTAAAGACTATACAAATTGGAGCACTAAAAAGAAAAGAAAATGATTTTGATTATACAGCTAGAAATCTTTTAAAAGCTACTTTATTTGAAAATACACCTTTACAAAACCCAAGTTCTGGGACTATTGAGTCTATTTCTAAAATAAAGCTAAATGATATAAAAGAGTTTTTAGATGAAACATTAGTTTTAAACAAATTGATTGTTGTTGCTGGTGGGGATTTAGATTATGAAGAGCTTAAAAAATTAATTAAGCCACTTTTAAAAACTCTTAAAAAAGGTGATAAACCATCACTTGAAAAAATTGAATTTAAATCAAAACAAAAAGAAGAAGTTATATTAAAAGATACTCAACAAGCTTATATTTATTTTGGTAGTTCTTGTAATGTAGAAACAAAAGATAAAGACTCTTATATGGCAAAAGTTGCTTCATTTATTTTAGGTGGTTCAGGTTTTGGTTCAAGATTAATGGAAGAAATAAGAGTTAAAAGAGGTTTAGCTTATAGTGCTTATGGATATATTTCAGTTAATAAATCCCATTCTTATTTTACAGGTTATTTACAAACTAAAAATGAAAGTGCCAATGAAGCAAAAGAGTTAGTATCTTCAATAGTAAAAGATTTTGTAAAAAAAGGTGTTACAGCTGAAGAATTAGAAGCAGCTAAAAACTTTTTAACAGGAAGTGAACCTTTAAGAAGTGAAACCTTAGCACAAAGATTAAATAGAGCATTTACTCTTTATTATAGAGGTTTACCTCAAGATTATTCTAAAAAAGAGTTAGAAAAAATTCAAAATTTAAAACTTGAAGATTTAAATAAATATATTGCATCTCATGATGAAATAAATAAATTAACATTTGCAATAGTAAGGAAATAGATTTGTTAAGATTTGCACCAAGTCCAAATGGAAGTATAAATATTGCTAGTTTAAGAGTAGCAATTTTTAACCATATTGTCTCAAAGCAAAAGAATGAAGATTTAATTATAAGAATTGAAGATATTGAAAAAGACAAAATCGTTGAAGGTAAAGATAAAGAAATTTTAGAAATATTAAGTCTTTTTTCTATTGATTATTCAAGAGCAGCACATCAAAGTGATTCTTTAAAATATCATCAAAAAATGGCAATGCAACTTATGGCACAAAAGAAAGCTTTTGCTTGTTTTTGTGGAGATGTAAAACTTAATGAGTTAAAAGAAGAAGCTAAAAAAGCTGGAAAAAATTTTAAATATGATGGTTTTTGTGAAACTTTATCAGATGAAACAGTTTTAAATACAAATGCTCCTTTTACTGTAAGAATTAAAGAGTCAGATTCAAGTATAAGATTTACTGATTTACTGCAAGGGGATTTTAAATATAAACCAAGTGATATGAATTCCTTTATTATTTTAAATCATGATAAAACACCAACTTATGATTATGCTTGTGCAGTTGATGATATGATTATGGATATTTCAATAGTAATTAGAGAAGAAAAGTATTTAGAGTCTACACCTAATCAAATCTATGTGAGAAAGTCTTTAGGTTATGATAAAAAAATTGATTATGTTCATTTACCTTTAGTAAATGAAGGTAATATATCTGTAAAGTTTTTAATTGAAGAAGGTTTCTTGCCAAGTGCTATTGCTAATTATTTAGTTCTTTTAGGAAATAAAACACCTAAAGAAATATTTACTTTAGAAGAAGCAGTAGATTGGTTTGATATTACAAAAATATCAAAAGAAAAAGTTACTTTTGATATTGATATTTTAAAACAGATTAATAAAAAACATTTAGAGACTTTAGATGATATGAGGCTATCTAAGATTTTAGGTTATGCAGATATTGATTTAGGTAAATTGGGAAAGATTTTTTTAGAAGATTCATTTACAATTAAAGAGATAAAAGAAAAGATAGATTTTATTTTTACTCAAAAGTCAACTTGTGAAGGATATGAAAAACAGTTTGTAGAAATTAAACTTTGTATTCAAGATGCTCCTTTCTTTGAAGAGTATGAAGACTTAGTTACTTATATTTCTGAAAAAACAGGTTTTAATGGTGACTTTTTACAAAAGCCATTAAGTTATATCTTTGTTGGTAAAAAGGATTATGATAAACTTTCTTTAGTATATCCTTTAATTAAAAATTATTTAGGAGAAATTGCAAAATGATAGATGCACTTTTAGCTTCAATATTTACAGTTGTTTTAGGCATAATTTTCTTATACAAATGGGTGATTATTATTTCAGCTATTTTATCATGGGTAAAACCAGATCCTTACAATCCTATAGTTCAAATGTTATATAGACTTACAGAACCTGCTTATGCTTTTGTAAGAAGATATATCCCTACAGTTTTTGGAGGAATGGATTTAGCTCCAATTATTTTAATTTTTGCTCTAATATTTTTAGAGACATTTCTAAAAAGTCTAGCCTTTTAATTATGAAAAGGCTAGCAACTTCACTTATTTGTTTTATTACTTTTACAACTTCAGCTTTATCTGCTAATGAAACATCTTTTTTAAAAAAAGATTTTGAACCTACTCTTTCTTGGTTAGAAGAAAAACCTAAATCTTATGCAAGAGATTTTTTTATTATTCAGTATCTGAAACAAAATGATATTACAAAAGAACAAGCGAAAAAAGCTTATGATTTAGCAAAAAGAAAATCTAATAGAGTAAATAAAGCATATAAAAAATATAATGATGAAATACCTATAGAAGATTTAAAATGTTATAGAGCCACAAGTAAAGAACTTTTTTTAGAAGATGATAGATGTTTAGCTTTAGGACTTACATTAAAAGAAGCTACTAAACTACCTATATCCTATGTAAAAGAAGCAGTAAAACGAGTTTCTAAGTACCCTACTTTGATGAATGACTTAGAGATTATTGCAGCTAATCAACCTTTTTTAAAAATAATTAAAACTTATCCTCATAGATTTTATAGAATCTTTTTTGATGTTGGAGAAGAATATAGAGTTAAAGAGTTAAATCATCCAATGCCAAAAGATTTTATTGCTAAACTTTCTTTAGAGAAAGATTTTAATAAATTTATTAGATATGTTGTTCCAAATCCTAAATATAATTTTATTCAAAGGTCTTTATTTGATGTCCTAGATAATCAGAATTTAACACATCAAACAGTTTTTTTTCTTTCTATGAATGCAATTAGACATAAAAAGGAAGAAATAGCTTTAAAATATTTAGAGTATGCTTCTAAAAAAGCATATTTCAAAATGGATAAAGATAAAGTACTTTTTTGGCAATATTTAATTACAAAAAAAGAAAGTTTGTTAGAAGAATTAAGTAATAGTTGGGATATAAATATATACTCTTTATATGCAAAAGAGATTTTAAACAAAAAGATTGATAATATATTTTATGAGTTAAAAACAAAAGAAAAAGAAACATCTTTTGATATATATAATCAGTTTGAATGGATAAAAGTACTTGATGATATTAAAGAAGGTTTAGATGAAGAAAAACTTTTAAAATATCAAAATGAAATTTTTACAACAAAACAAACACAGGCACACTTAGCTTATTTACTTGAAAAATATAATAAATATAAAATTCAATATTTTATAACTCCTTATGAAGAAGAAGTTAAAAAATATAGTTTAGAAAATCAAGTACTTATATATGCTATTGGTAGACAAGAAAGTAGATTTATTCCCTCTTCTATATCTTTTGCTACAGCTCAAGGAATAATGCAAATAATGCCTTTTTTATCAAAAGCTTTAGCTAAACAATTAAATGTTTCATATAATATATATGAACAATTTATTCCTTCTGTAAATATAAAGTTTGCCAATAAACATTTAAATACTCTAAAAAAACAATTTAATTATAATCCACTTTTCATAGCTTATGCTTATAATGGTGGACCTGGTTATACAAGGGGACAATTTAAAAGAGGTTTATTTAAAAATTTAAATAAAAAGTTTGAACCATTTTTAAGTATGGAATTGATTTCTTATAATGAAACTAGAAAGTATGGTAAAAAAGTTCTTGCAAACTATTATATATATAATAATTATTTAAATAAGAAAAATAAGAAGAGTTTATCTTCTATTTTTCAAACTTTAACTGCACCTTAGAATTCTTGTCTTTTAATTCTAAAGTTAAATTTGTTTCTTTTTTTAAAGTTTCAAATTTAACTAAATAATGTTTTCCCCATGCTCTATTTTTTAAAATTGAACTGTACTTTCCATCTTCTTTTACTTCTTTAATACTTAGAGGTTTATTTTTCTCATTTAAACTTATTTTATAGTCATAATCATTTAAGTTTTGATTTTTTTTATTAATAAAATATGTACTAATTAAAAAAGTTTCTTTGTCTAACTCTTTTATATTATTTAAATATGTTGCCCAAAATAAAACTTTTTGTTCATTATTTTCTAATATATCTGCTTTTTTTGTGTGTTGAATTGCTCTTGCTTTTTGTTCATTTGCTTTAAAATATTTTAAAGCATTTGTAGATGAACATCCTACAAAAATTGTAGAAAGCAGGCTTAATAGTATAGTTTTATACATAATTACTCCAAATTTATATGAAGCTAATTTTACTTTAAATATCTAAAATAGAAATTAACTTACATTTTATATATATAAAACTTTATGAAAATATTGTATTATTCCAAAAAGGAAATATATGAATACACTATTAATAATAGCTCATGGTAGTAGATTAAAAGAATCAAATGATGAAATAATTGATTTTGCTAATAGTATCAAAGATTTAAGTAATAGAGATTTTGAAGTAAGATATGCTTATTTAGAACTTGCACAACCTAATATTTTTGATTCTTTAGAAGAGTGTTTAACGAAAAAACCTAATGGAAAAATAAAAATATTACCTTATTTTTTAGCAAAAGGAAAACATGTAAAAGTTGATATTCCTAATGAAATAGAAAAAATAAAAAGTATTTATAAAAATGCTGAAATTGAAGTTTTACCCCACTTAGGAAAAATTAATGGTTTAGCTCAGCTTATTGTTAATAATTATGCCTTAAATGAAAAATGATTTAATCTAAATATACTTTAACTACAATTTGGATAAAATCCACACTATGAATAATAAAAGATTAGTAGTGGCTTTATCTGGCCCATCAAATAGTGGAAAAACAACAGTTATTGTTAAATTATCAGAAGCTTTACAAAATAAAGGTTTTAAAGTTTGTATTATAAAGCATGATCCTAAGGATAAAGCTACATTTGATACAGTTGGAAAAGACTCATATAAGTTTAGTCAAACAGGTGCAAATGTAGCAGTTGTAAGCCCTAATAAAACAACACTTTTTAAAAAAGAAACATCAACAATTGATGAAATGATTACTTTGTTTGATGATTTTGATTATTTACTTGTTGAGGGTTTAAAAACTTTAGAATTACCAAGAATTTCTATTTTTAGAAATAATCTTGATGAAACTTATTATCCTTATACAGATGCAATAGCTTGTGATGAAACTATCGATAAAGATAAAATTCCTACTAATATTTTTACATTAGATTTAAATAATCCAGAAGAGATAATCTCTTGGATAGACAAAAACGCAAAAAGAGTATAATAATGCAAGATATAATAAAAGCAATTGAAGAAGCTAGTATAAAAATTAAAGATCTTATTGAAACAGGTGATACAGGGAAAAGTGAACAAGAAAACTCAACAGGTGATACTCAATTAAAATTGGATATAGCTAGTGATGAAATTATTGAAGATATTTTTAAAAAAGTTTCATCAATCAAAGCTATTGTTTCAGAAGAACAAGAAGAGATTGTTAATTTAAATGAAAATGGTGAATATCTTATTGCCTATGATCCTTTAGATGGGTCTTCATTAGTTGATGTTAATTTATCAGTTGGTTCTATATATGGGATTTATAAAAATGAATTTAATGCAAAAAGTATAATTGCTTCTGTTTATGTTGTATTTGGTCCAAGAGTTGAAATGGTTGTAGCAACTGATGATGTTAAAATGTATAGATTACTAAAAGGTAAATTTGAATTTATTCAAAATATTGTTTTAAATGAAAAAGGAAAATTAAATGCACCTGGTTCAACTCAAAACTGTTGGGCACCTTATCATAAACAAATGATTGATGATATTTTTCAAGATGGATATAGGTTAAGATATTCAGGTGGTATGGTTCCTGATTTACATCAAATCTTATTAAAAGGTGGAGGTTTATTCTCTTATCCTGGAACTACAGATAGACCAAAAGGTAAACTTAGACAATTATTTGAAGTATTTCCATTTGCTTATGTTTATGAAAAAGCTAATGGTGGTGCTGTTGATGGATTTAAAAGAGCTTTAGAAGTTGAAACAACTCATATTCATGATACAACTCCTTGTTTTTTTGGTTCTAAAAATGAAATTAATAGAGTATTAGAAGTATATAAAAATAATGGATGAAAAACAAGAAATTGTTATTGATGAATGGCAAATAAAGTTAGATAAAAAAATATCTGAACTTAAAACTTGTCAAGAATCAAAAAGTTTAAAATCATGTACTCCTTGTGAGCAGTTTTTTGAATGTGAACTTAGAAAAAAATATGTAATTGCTGTTTATGAGTCAATGAATAAAGGCTCTGGCGGTGGATTTGAATTTTAAAAAATATTATAAATTATAAAAGAGGTAAAGAATGGAAGAATCTTGTAAAAATGTATATATAACAACACCAATTTATTATGTAAATGATGTGGCTCATATAGGTCATGCGTACACTACTATTATTGCGGATATGCTAGCTAGATATTCAAGATTAACAGGTGCAAATACTTATTTTTTAACAGGAACAGATGAGCATGGTCAAAAAATTGCTCAAAGTGCAGAACAAAGAGGTAAAACGCCAAAAGAGTATGCTGATGAAGTTTCTGGTAAATTCAAAGCTTTATGGGATGACTTTGATATTACTTATGATAAGTTCATTAGAACAACGGATGAACAACATAAAAAAGGTGTTCAAAAAGCTTTTGAAACAATGTATAACAAAGGTGACATTTATAAAGGTGAATATGAAGGTTTTTATTGTGTGTCATGTGAGACATTCTTTACTGAAAAGCAACTAATTGATGAACAGTTCTGTCCTGATTGTGGTAAACCAACTAATATTGTAAAAGAAGAGAGTTTCTTTTTTAAATTATCTGCTTATGAAGATAAACTTATTAAATGGTATGAAGAAAATGAAGACTGCATTTTACCAAGATCAAAGAAAAATGAAATTGTTAATTTTGTAAAAGGTGGTTTAAGAGATTTATCTATTTCAAGAACATCATTTGATTGGGGTGTTAAACTTCCAGATTCTCTTGATGAACCTTTACACGTTATGTATGTGTGGCTAGATGCCTTAATGAACTATATTACTGCGCTAGGTTATGGGACTGATGAAAAAGATATGAACCATTGGCCTGCTTCAACTCATTTAGTAGGAAAAGATATTTTAAGATTCCATGCTATTTATTGGCCTGCATTTTTAATGTCTTTAGACTTACCTCTTCCAAAACACATAGCTGCTCATGGTTGGTGGACTAGAGATGGTGAAAAAATGTCAAAATCAAAAGGAAATGTTGTAAATCCTAAAGAAGTTGCAGACGCTTATGGTTTAGATGCATTTAGATATTTTATGCTAAGAGAAGTTCCTTTTGGTCAAGATGGCGACTTTTCTCAAAAAGCTTTAATGGATAGAATTAATTCAGACTTAGGAAATGACTTAGGAAACTTATTAAATAGAATTTCTGGTATGTCTGGAAAATATTTTGATTTTAAAGTTACTTCAAAAGATGTAGAAAAATTCCATAAAAAAGAACTTGAAGAAGTAGAAACAATCTTAAATAATATTGAAGAATATCTTTATAATATGCAAATTAATAGATATTTAGAAGATATTTGGAAGGTATTAACAGTTGCTAATAAAGCAATTGGAGATTATGAACCTTGGGCTAAAATGAAAGAAGGCAAAGAAGATGAAGCAATGGCACTAGTAGCTTTAATTACTAATATTATGGCTAGAGTTGCTATTCTTTTAGATTCAGTAATGCCAGAAAAAATATCAAAAATAGCTGAGTCTTTAGGTCTTGAAATTACAACTGAAAACTATATTAAGTTAATTAAAAATAAAGAACTATTAGAAGATACTACTATTACTAAAGTTTCTCAACTTTTCCCAAGAATTGAAGAGATTTTATTAGAACAAGCTAAAACTTCTGAAGTATCAAAAAATGAAGCAGAAAAAAAGTCTGAGTCTAAAAAAGAAGTAATTGAAGAAGATGATAATTTAATTACAATTGATAAGTTTTTTGAAACAACTTTAAAAATTGGAACAATTGTAGAAGCTGAAGAAGTGCCTAAATCAAAAAAATTATTAAAGTTACAAGTTGATTTAGGAGAGGGGAAAAATAGACAAATTCTAGCTGGTATAAAAGAATTTTATAATGCAAGTGATTTAGTTGGAACACAAGCTTGTGTTGTAGCAAACTTAAAACCTGCAAAATTAATGGGAATGCTTTCTGAGGGTATGTTAATGGCAGCTAAAGATGAAAATGGTTTATCTTTAATCAGACCAGAAACTGCAAAAAAATCAGGAACAAAAATAAGCTAGTGCAAATTTCATCTTTAATAGATATCATTGATGGGAGACTTTTAAACTCTCCCTCAATTTCATTTATTTATTCTTTTAAAACAGATCCTTCAAAAGTAAAAGAAGGAGATTTATTTATAGCTAGAACTATTAATGATATCCCACTTGCTGTACAAAATGGAGCATTTGCAATTGTTTCACAAGATATTCATCCAATTATTGATAAAGAGATTGCATGGATAAAAGTTTTAGATGTTGATTTATCAATAATTCAGTTAATTAGATTTAAATTAGCAAATTATAACATTAAAGCATATCATTGTAATAATGCTTCATACGATTTAATGAAAATTTATTCTCAAACGACAAGTAAAAATATTAAGTTCATTTCTAATAATTTAGATAGTTTTATTAAAAACATTGATGATATACAAGATAATGATGTAATTTTTTCAAGAAATAAAGAGCTTTTAGAAAAAATCTATCCAAATATAGAAGCATTTGATTATAAAATAAAATATGCTAATTTAATAGAACACTCTTTATTTGAAGTATCATTTACGTATAAAGATATATATTTTTCTAAATTAAAGTTATCTAAAATATATATAGAAGATTTTTTAAGAGTTTATGATTTCTTTAATAAAGATATTGATTTATTAAAATTAAAATCTTTTAATTATTTTAAACCACTTTTTTTAGATAAGTCTTTAGAAATTATAGAATTTGGAAAAAGTGATAAATTTATAATTACTCAAAATAATTTAGAATTAGTAGCAAGTGAAATTAGTTATTTAAAAAATAAGTTCAAATATGCAAAAACATTATTTATAACTTCTAAATATAGTCAACATTTAGAAAAAAATCAAATTATAGTGAAAACTACAGATGAGTTGAAAAAAATATTAAAGAAAAATAGTTTTAATGCTGTTTACGTTATAGGTTTTACTTATGATGAAATTGCTCAAGCTTTACAAAAGTTAGAAAAGCAAGCTTCTCTTTTCTAACTTTATTTTAATAAACCATTCCAAATGAGCTTATTACCTTTCCTATAACTTGAATATCTTCAGTACTAAGTATTTGAGCAGGATAATCTTTATTATCTGAGATAATATCAAAATTTCCATCTACTCTTTTTTGTATTCTTTTTACAAAAAGTCCATGATTTGTAGTAAAGGCAAAAATTCCATCTCTTGAGGGATCATTTTTGGTTTTGTCAACAAATATGATATTTTCATCATTGAGTGTTGGTTCCATTGAATCCCCTACTACATTAATAGCATCAATATTTTTTAGATTATCTTCTCCTCCTAACATTTCTATAAAATATGGAGGAACCTCTAATGATTCATAATTATCTTGTGCATCATAAGCTCCTCCTCCAGCACTTACATTAACAGAAGGATAGTATTTAATCCAGTATTTATCTGTAGAATCTACTAATGAGTCAGGATTTTGATTATAAAGCAACCAATTAATAGATATTTTTTTTAAAGCACAAAAATTTAAGATATTTTGATAAGGAATTTTGCCTCTATTTTTCATAGTTGCAAAATTTGCTTGACTTAGTTCTAATGAGTTTGCAACATCTTTATCAAAAACTTTTCCATTTTTACCATCTGCACTAATAATATCTTTAAGTTTGTCAATAATTTCACTAACATCTAACATTTTTACTCCTAATACATACTAATTACATAATTATATTACAAAATGAAATATTTTTCAAGGTTTTTTAAAAAATATCATAGAATTTGAAATATTTATTGAAAAAGGATATTAAATGGAAAGAAAAATAACTATAAGTATAGATAATCTTCTTGAATTTTTTCAAAAACTTGACATATTGATTTATAAATTTGGTGAAAAAGTACTTTAAATTACTAAAATTTATAAATTTAATACAAATAAAAGATAAGTATAAATGTTAATAAAGGTACTTTTATATATTATTACAGTGATAATTACATGGTGGTAACCACGGAGAGTATTATGGAAGTAAACTTAATCACAGAAGCACTGAAGTTCATGTTATTGGGAATGGGAGTAGTATTTTCATTTTTAATAATTATGATATTTGTTTTAAAAGCACAAGCTGCTTTAATCACAAAGTATTTTCCTCAAAAGGAAAAGAAGCCTACTGCAAATAAACCTGTTGGTTCATCTGCATCTAACAATTCTGCAAAGACAGCTGCTATCATAGCAGCAGTTCAACATCACAAAAATCTAAAAGGTTAAAATAAAATGGCTAAAAAGTATATTGATGTTATGGATACTACTTTTAGGGATGGATTTCAATCTGTCTTTGGAGGTAGAGTTTTAATGGAAGATTTCTTTCCAGCTGTAGAAGCTGCGAAAGATGCTGGTATAACTCATTTTGAGTTTGGTGGAGGAGCGAGATTCCAATCTTTATTCTTTTACTTACAAGAAAATGCATTTGAAATGATGGACAAATTCAGAGAAATTGTTGGTCCAGATGCAAATCTACAAACTCTTGCAAGAGGTATCAATACAGTAATGTTAGATACTGGTTCAAGAGAACTAATTGACTTACATGCAAAAATGTTTGCAAAACACGGTACAACTACTATTAGAAACTTTGATGCTTTAAATGATGTACAAAATTTAGAGTACTCTGCAGAATGTATTAAAAAATATGGTTTAAATCATGAAGTTGTTGTTACACTAATGGATTTACCTCCAGGATGTGAAGGTGCTCATGATGTTCCTTTTTATGAAAAAACATTAAGACAAATTTTAGATAGTGGTATTCCACATGACTCAATTTGTTTTAAAGATGCTTCAGGGACATCATCTCCTCAAAAAGTGTATGAAACTATCCAAATGGCTAGAAAGTTAGTTGGTGAAGATACTCATATTAGATTGCATACACATGAAACAGCAGGTGTTTCTGTTGCTTGTTATTTAGCAGCATTAGAAGCTGGTGCTGATGGAATTGATTTAGCAGCATCTCCTGTTTCAGGTGGTACATCTCAACCTGATATTTTAACAATGTTACATGCTGTTAAAGGTAAAAACTATGATTTAGGTGGTTTAGATATTGAGAAAATCTTAAAATATCAAGAAACTTTAAATGATTGTTTAGGTGAATATTTTATGCCACCTGAAGCAACTCAAGTTTCACCTTTAATTCCTTTCTCACCTATGCCAGGGGGAGCATTAACTGCTAATACTCAAATGATGAGAGATAATGGTACTTTAGATAAGTTCCCAGAAGTTATAAAAGCAATGAGAGAAGTTGTTGAAAAAGGTGGATATGGTACATCTGTAACTCCTGTTTCTCAATTTTATTGGCAACAAGCTTACGCAAATGTAATGTTTGGACCATGGAAACAAATTGCACCTGGATATGGGAAAATGGTTCTTGGATACTTTGGTAAAACACCTGTTGAACCTGATGCTGAAGTTGTTGCATTAGCAGCAGAAAAATTAAAAATGGAACCTACAACTGAAAATCCACTTGATATTGCAGATAGAGATGAAAAGAAAAAAATCTCTGTATGGAAACAAAGATTAGAAATGGAAGGTTTAGAAACTTCAGAAGAAAACATTTTCATTGCTGCTGCATGTGATGAAAAAGGAATTGCTTTCTTAAAAGGTGATTCACCATTAAATGTAAGAAAAAATGATACAACACAAGGGGAAAATACAATGGCAAATGCAACTGGAAACTATACTGTAGTAGTAGATGGACAAAAATTTAATGTAAGTATTGCTGAAGGAGATGCTGATATTCAAGTAACTCCAGCAACAAATAATACTTCTGCTTCATCAGCAACACCTATTGTAAATGGTGAAGCTACTGAAGTTCCTGCAACTGTTAATGGTAATGTATGGAAAATTTTAGTAAATGAAGGTGAAAAAGTAGAAAAAGATCAAAAAATAATGATTTTAGAAGCGATGAAAATGGAAATTGATATTAATGCCCCAGTTGCAGGTACTATAAGTAAAATTACAGTGGGTGCTAATGAATCAGTAGATGAAGGACAAACATTAGCTATTATTGGCTAATTGTATATTTGGAGTTAATATGAAAAAAAACCTATTTATCTTACTGTTTACAATATTAAGTGTTTTTTCAATAAATTCACTAGCTGCATCAGCACCTGTTGAAGGTGCTGGTGAGCAAAAAGAGTATCATTCTAAAACAATGACAGAACTTGTTGAATCATTTTATGATACAACAGGTTTAAAAGCAATTATTTCTCCTGTTGAAGGTTTAAAAGGACCTCATGGAGAAGAATTAACTAAATTTGCGCAAAGCTTTGGTAGAATCATTATGATTCTTATTTGTTTTGTATTATTTTATTTAGCTATTAAAAAAGGTTTTGAACCTTTACTATTAATACCTATTGGATTTGGTGGACTTTTAGCAAATATTCCAATTGCTGAAATTGCTGGTGAAGATGGTATGTTAGGTATTATTTACAATATGGGTATTGCTAATGAATTCTTTCCCCTATTAATTTTTATGGGTGTTGGAGCAATGACTGACTTTGGTCCTTTATTAGCAAATCCTAAAACTGCATTACTTGGTGGTGCAGCACAATTTGGTATTTTTGGTTCATTAGTTGGTGCTGTTGTACTATCTCAATATCTTCCAGGAATTGACTTTACACTACAACAATCAGCAGCTATTTCTATTATTGGTGGAGCTGATGGGCCAACATCAATTTTTATTGCTTCTGCTTTAGCACCTGAGTTACTTGGAGCAATTGCAGTTGCTGCTTATTCTTATATGGCATTAGTACCTGTAATTCAACCTCCAATTATGAGAGCATTGACATCAATGGAAGAAAGAAAAATTAAAATGGGTTCTACTAGAAAAGTTTCTAAATTAGAAAAAATAGTATTCCCTCTTATTGTTTTAGTTTTAACATTATTAATTTTACCTGATGCATCGCCATTAATTGGTGCTTTATGTTTTGGTAATTTTGCTAAAGAATCAGGAGTTGTTGATAGATTATCTGATACAATGCAAAATGCATTAATCAATATTGTTACAATCTTCTTAGGTCTTGGTGTTGGTTCTAAACTTGCTGCTGAACAATTCTTAGTCGCAGAAACTATGGGTATTATGGCTATTGGATTAGTTGCATTTGCTTCTGGTACTGCAATGGGAGTTATCATGGCAAAAGTTATGAATATGTTAAGTTCAAAAGAGAATCAAGTAAATCCACTTATTGGTGCAGCTGGAGTATCTGCTGTTCCTATGGCAGCGAGAGTTGTTAGTAAAGAGGGTCAACAGTACGATCCATCAAATGTATTATTAATGCATGCAATGGGCCCAAATGTTGCGGGAGTAATCGGATCAGCAGTTGCAGCTGGTGTTCTGTTATCAATTTTTAAATAAAACAAATTTTATATAGTAGGGAAAGTTAAATTATGTCTGAGATTAAAGACGCTTTAGGTCTAGAAAATGTAGGTGAAGTAAAAAGGAATCTTGATATAGATTCTTTAATTAAAGATGCAGTAGCAAATGAAGGAGCAAGAGTTTCTTCAACTGGTGCTTTAATGGTAGATACTGGTATTTTCACAGGAAGAAGTCCAAAAGACAAATTCTTTGTTAACCAAGATCCTTCGAATAAATATATTGCATGGGGTGATATAAATCAAAAAGTTTCAAGTGAAGTTTATGAAGATTTATTAAAAAACTCTAAAAAGCAATTAAGTAATAAAGATTTATATGTTACTGATGTTTATTGTGGAGCTTCATTAGATTCTAGAAAATCTGTAAGATTTATTACAGAAGTGGCATGGCAAGCACATTTTATTCAAAATATGTTTATTGTTCCTCAAACACAAGAAGAATTAGATAATTTTGAGCCAGAGTTTACTGTTTATAACTCTTGTAAAACGTGTGATATGTCTTATGCGAGTCATGGTTTACATTCAGAAGTTTATGTGGTATTTAATGTAGAAGAAAACACAGCTATTATTGGTGGTACATGGTATGCTGGTGAAATGAAAAAAGGTGTTTTCTCTATGATGAATTATTGGCTTCCTTTAGAAGGTAAGCTTCCAATGCATTGTTCAGCAAACATTGGAAAAGATGGTGATACTGCATTATTCTTTGGATTATCAGGGACTGGAAAAACTACATTATCTACAGATCCTAATAGAGCTTTAATTGGTGATGATGAACATGGTTGGGATGACAATGGTATTTTCAATTTTGAAGGTGGTTGTTATGCTAAAGTAATTAACTTAGACGAAAGTTCTGAACCTGAAATTTTTGGTGCTATTAAAAAAGGTGCTATTTTAGAAAATGTTGTTGCTGATGAAAATGGTGTTGTTGATTATTCAGATGGTTCAAAGACAGAGAATACGAGAGTATCTTATCCATTAGATCATATTGAAAATCATACTCCTGATATGAGGGGTGGACATCCAACAAATATTATTTTCTTGTGTGCAGATGCTTTTGGTGTTTTACCTCCAGTGGCAAAGCTTGATAAACAGCAAGCAATGTATTATTTCTTAAGTGGATATACAGCTAAAGTTGCTGGAACTGAAAGAGGAATTACTGAACCCGTTGCTACATTCTCATCTTGTTTTGGTGAAGCATTTTTACCTCTTAATCCTACAAAATATGCTGAATTATTAGGACAAAAAATTGATAAGCATGGAGTTAATGTTTATTTAGTTAACACTGGATGGACGGGTGGTCCTTATGGTGTTGGTTCAAGAATGAGTATTAAAAATACTAGAGCTTGTATAAATGGAATTTTAGATGGTTCTATTGAAAAATCAGAATTTGAAACGTTACCAGTATTTAATTTATCAATTCCTAAAACATTAAATGGTGTTGATACTGAGGTTTTAAATCCTAGAAATACATGGGAAGATAAAGCTGCTTACGATGAAACTAAGAAGAAGTTAGCAGGTATGTATATTGAAAACTTTAAAAAATACTTAACTTTAGAAAGTGAATATGATTTCACAGCTGCAGGACCAATATTATAAGGTATAATTCTACTATAAAAAGTTTACTGTTAAAAGGAGTGAAGTTTTCACTCCTTTTTTTCATTAAATAAAATAGGAGAAATATATGAAATTATCAGATTTTTTAGCTGACATTAAAAATACAGAAGACGAAGTAGTATACTATTGTTGTAAACACTTATTATCAAAAAAGTATAATGTTGAAGAAGATTCTTTAGATGAAGAAACTTTAAAATCATTACTTGTAGATTATGATAATTTTACTAGAGCACTAAATGATAGTGCAGGTACAATTTATAGAAAGTATGAAGCTGAGTTAAATGATGTATATAAAAGCATTTGTAATAAGTTTAATGAAGATTATGATAATAAATCTCTTTTTGAATATAGATTAGCTAGAGTTTCAAATCAAGAACCTAGACAATTTTTAGATATTGAGGATAGAGATACACAAGAAACTGTTATTCAAAAATATGAAGATAAAATCAATGCTATACTTGAATCAAAATATTATAAAGAGAATAAAGAAGAGTTATCTAATAATTTAGTGATTCCTCAAAAAACATTAGATCTAATTAAATCAGCAGCTGGTTTAATTTGATTTTTCAAATAGAGTTTAACACTCTATTTGAATTTCTTCAATTATTTCTAATCCAAAACCTTGTAATCCTACAAATGAATGTTTTCCCCCACTTGTCATAAGTTTAATTTGTTTTATATTTAAAGAATTAAGGATTTGTGCCCCTATTCCATAATCTTTTTGAGTTTCTCTTTTTTTCTCATCAGATAAGAAAATTAATACTCCCCCTTTTGCTTGTAAAAAGTTAATTGTTTTTAACATAGAATTTAATTTTTCATCTTTTAAAAATAGTTCTATATCAGGTAAAATTGTATGGAATTTTACATGACTTATTTCATTTTGATCTCCAAGAAGTATTGCAGTATGTATATTCCCTAAATGATCTTTAAATTCTTTTTTCTTTGCGTTACTTCCTAAAAATACTGTTTCTTCATTACTGATTTCTTCAACAAGTTTTTCATGTGATAATCTATACTCAACTAAATCTGAAATATAAATTTGTTTCATATTGTGTTTTTGGGCAAAAATATCTAAATCATCTCTTCTTGCCATTGTTCCATCTTCTTTCATTATTTCACAAATAACAGCTTCGCCATTTAATCCTGCAAGTTTACATAAATCTACACTACCTTCTGTGTGACCTGTTCTTACTAAAACACCACCATCTTTTGCTATAAGTGGGAATATATGCCCTGGTCTTACAAGTTCAGATGCTTTTGAAACAGGATTAGCTAAAATTTTAATTGTATCATCTCTTTCCCCTGCACTAATTCCTGTTGCTGCATCTGCTGCATCAACTGAAACTGTAAATGCAGTCTCATAAGATGAAGTGTTAGAATTAACCATAGGATTTAATTCTAATTTATTTGCAGTTTCTTTTGTAACTGATACACAAATTAAACCTTTTGCATGAGTAGCCATAAAGTTAACTTTCTCTGGTGTACTTAATGCTGCTGAATAAACTAAATCTCCTTCATTCTCTCTATCTTCATCATCTAACATGATGACCATATTTCCTTTTTGTATTTCTTCAATTGCTTCTTTTACTCTTTGTATTGCGTTCATATCTCATCTTTTTAATAGTTTTTTTAATATATGATATATTATATCAGAAATTTTAAAATTCTTTATAAAAGCACTTGACAAATATCATGATTTCTACTATAATTTCGGCACTTAAAAAATGGGGTATCGCCAAGTGGTAAGGCAACGGTTTTTGGTATCGTCATTCGTAGGTTCGAGTCCTACTACCCCATCCATTTTAGGTACTTTTAACGCGGAATAGAGCAGCTAGGTAGCTCGTCGGGCTCATAACCCGAAGGTCATAGGTTCAAATCCTATTTCCGCAACCAAATAGCCATAGTGTCAAGGTAGCTCAGCTGGCTAGAGCGCTGGTCTCATAAGCCGGAGGTCGAGAGTTCAAGTCTCTCTCTTGACACCATTATTCACAAAGTGAATAATACTTAATATTTTTGGAAGCTGGTGTAGCTCAGTTGGCTAGAGCAGCTGATTTGTAATCAGCAGGTCGGGGGTTCAAGTCCCTTCACCAGCTCCATTTTTAATAATTGTCGTGCGTAAGTCAAAAGACCAGCGCTTGACCAGAACAATAATAATTTTAACATCGGTGAGGTTGGAGAGTGGTCAAATCCTGCGGATTGTAAATCCGCCGCCTACGGCTTCGAAGGTTCAAATCCTTCCCTCACCACCACTTAAGTATTGGTTCGATAGCTCAGTCGGTAGAGCAAAGGATTGAAAATCCTTGTGTCGGCAGTTCGATTCTGCCTCGAACCACCATTCAAATTTTTTGGCGCTGGTGTAGCTCAGTTGGCTAGAGCAGCTGATTTGTAATCAGCAGGTCGGGGGTTCAAGTCCCTTCACCAGCTCCATTAAACTTTACTAAATACAAATAATCATTAAAATATATTTATTCAGTAGCTTTATGTATTGCTTCTTTTGTTCCTTCATACACTTTTTTAGTACCTTTTTTTGTTGCTTGCCAAGCATCAGAACTATCCTCTTTTACACCTTCCCATGTAGCACAAGCATTAAATAAAAATGCCGATATTATAAGTAGTAAGATATTTGTTTTCATGAGTCTTTTCCTTTATGGGTGTGGATTCTCAAAGAATATATAGTTTGTAGAATAATCTGAAAACTCAAAATAAACTTTACTTTCATTATTATCTTTTTTAAAGTTTAAATTTTCATCAAGAATTCCATAACCAAACCTATATGGTCTATTATTTTTGCCTTCAGTTGCTACAGCAGTTGAAAGTTTATCAATTTTTATAAATCTTTTTACTAATTTTTCTCCTGCATAAACTTCAAGTACACCATTTACACCTGTCCAATTTTGAATATATCTATTTATTTTATTTTGTTTTTCTTCACAGCCATTAAAAAAAAGTGCTGTTGCAATTATTGACGTACTTATTAGTATTTTTTTCATTAAATCTCCTTAATAAAATATAATTTAAAATAAAAGTGTACAACAACTGCACTAAAATGAAAATAATTAGTTATATATTAAACAATAGAATGTGAAAATTTAAATTTGTGAGTCTATTATAAATAGGGTTTTACCCTATTTATATTTATTTAGATAGTAATTTCTTTAATATCAGCGATTTTTCTAAAAGCTTGGTAAACTTTACCAATTGTATTTTTTCTATTTCTTTTAATAGCTTCATTTTCATGATTTACGAAAACGTTATCAAAGAAATTATCAAGTTGTGGTTTTAAACTAAATAAAGCTTCTAATTCTTCATCATAAGTTATATAGTTTTTTGATGTAATTTTATTAAAAGTTTCAACTAATTGTTTTTCTGCTTCATCTTCAAGAAGTTCTTCTTTTATTGTTAGTTCTGAATTAACATCTAAATCTTTTATAATATTTGCAACTCTTTTAAATGTTGCTGTATATTCTTTAAAATTATCACTTTGAACAATTGGATTTAAAGCGCAAAGTTTTTTAGAAATTTTAAATATATCAGTCTCTTGTGAACCAAGAACTGCTTTTAATACTGATGGATTTACATCAAAAATTTTAAATAATCTTTCATTGAAAAATTCAATTAATTGTGATTTATCTAAGCCTGGATAATTTGAAGATAAAGTATCTATGATTTTATCTAAATCAACTGATAACTCATGTTCCATAGCAATTTTAACAATACCTGCTGCTGCTCTTCTTAATCCAAATGGATCTTTTGAACCAGTTGGGATTTTACCTATAGAGAATAGTCCCATTAGATTATCAAGTTTGTATGATAATGCAACAATTGAAGAGAATTTATTTGATGGTAAATCTGAATCTTCACCATCTGGTAAGTACTGCTCTTTAAGAGCTGTATATACTAGCTCATCTTCTCCTGCAAGTTTTGCATAGTAGTATCCCATAAGACCTTGAAGTTCTGTAAATTCAAATACCATCTCAGACATAAGATCAGCTTTTGATAACATAACAGCTTTGTTTACAAGTTCTTTTTCTTCTACGTTAAATGTATCTGCTAAGAAATCAGCTATTTTTGCTTCTCTTTCACATTTTTCATACATAGAACCTAAACCTTCTACAAATGTAAGCTTTTTAAGCCCTTCATTTGAAAGTCCTGCTTTAATATCGTTTTTCCAGAAGAACATACCATCTGCAAGTCTTGGTCTTAGAACCTTTTCGTTACCTTCAATAATGTATCCAAAGTCATTTGTTTTAGAGTTTGATACAACGATAAAGTTATTTGTTAATTTGTCATCTTTATAAACAGCAAAATATCTTTGATGTTCTTTCATAGAAGTTACAATAACTTCTTCAGGAAGTTCTAAAAACTCTTCATCAAATTTACCAATTAATGCTGTTGGATACTCTGTAATTGCTACTACTTCTTCTAGTAATTCTTTATCAATTTCAATTTTTACACCATCTCTTTGCTCAATTTCTTTCATTTGATCTAAAATGATTTTTCTTCTTTCATCTGGGTATAAAATAACACCATTTTTATCAAGTTTACAAAAATAATCACCTGCAAAATCAAATGTAAAAGGTTCATAAGAAACCATTCTATGGGCAAATGAGAAGTTAGAAGATTTTACACCAAATAATTCCCCTTGAACAATTTCTTCTCCTAACATAATACTTAAACTTCTAATAGGTCTAATAAAGCTATCTGTTCTTGAAGCCCATCTCATAGATTTTCCAAAGTTTAATGAAGAAATAAATTCATTTACCATAGTATTTAATAATTCAGTACTATTTGTTCCTATTACTTCTTTTTTGTAGTATAAAACTTCCCCTCTTCCTTGATCAATTTTTTCTAATTCATCTACATTTACACCACATTTTTTAGCAAAACCAAGTGCAGCTCCTGTTGGTTCACCATCTTTAAAAGCAATTTTTACAGGTGCTCCAAACATTTCTTGTATTGAGTTTTCTTGTTTTACTTGAAATTCTCTATGCCATAATACTAATCTTCTTGGTGTATAGAAAAATTCAAAATCTGTTAATAATCTATTTTTTTCTAAAATGTCACTCCATTTTTTTTCAATATTTGGTAACTCTTTTAAAAATGGAATTGCTGGTAATTCTTCAACACCAATCTCTATTAATAATGGTTTATTCATCTACTGTTTCCTTATTAGAAGTCTTGTCATCTTTATTTTCTATTTTATCTTTGTATTTCTGTATTTGTTGTTTATTAAAGTTGATAATGAATAATGCAACCATAATAACAAACATAATAAGAATTACTATATCTAATATTTCTTTCATATTTTTGCCTATATATTTATATAAAAGGTAATTATATTATCTAATGTTTGCTTATTTTTTGGTTAGTTATTTTAATCAAGAATTGACTTATAAATAACTCCATCTATTTCAAATGAAGCTATTTCTTCTAATTCATTATTAGATGTTATTATAGCTAACACTTTTGAGTCAAACATATAGTTTTCTGCAACCTTTTGAATTTGTTTTGCTAAGTTTTTAGATGCAATAATATATTTTGCATTTAAAGCATTTGCATAAATTGCTTCTTTTATTGATGCTACTACAATAGCACTATTTAAATTATTTTTAAATGTATATTTTAATATTTCTTCGTTATAACCAAATGAAATAAGACTATTTGCTTTAGTTTTATATATTTCATCAATTGAAGAGATATTAAAAACTTCTTCAAAAGGTACAAGTTTATCACCAATTAGAATCATTCTTAGTCCTACTTATTATTTAAGCACTCTTTAGAACAGTAGAATTTCCCATTACTTAATATTGCTTCTTTTTGAGAAACATAAGTTTTACAAGTTGGACATTCAACCATTTCATCAGAAATACTTTCATCTTTTTTTGTTTGTACAATATCTTTTTCTCTGCCTTTTTTAAAGAAAATTAAATAAACAAAGAATAATACAACTAGTACCGCTAAAATTTTTAATATCATTATTTACCTTTTATATATAGATAGTTTCTATCTTTTCTATTTACTATTGTATAGTTATTTACTTTAGCATTTTCTATTTCTTCATTTACAAGTGAACCTTTATAGAAAAGATAAGAACTTGTTTCTTGTTTAATGTTTTTAGTTATGTCTAAAAGTAAATTTGTATTAGTAACAGCTCTTGAAGTTATTAAATCTACATTTAAATCTTCTACTTTTTCTACCCTATTACAAATAACAGTTAAGTTTTCAAGTTTTAAACTTGCTTTTACAAAGTTTAAAAAAGAGACTCTTTTAACTCTTGGTTCAATAAGATACGCTTTTACATCTCTTAGTGCTATAGCAAGAATAAGTCCAGGATACCCAGCCCCTGTTCCAATATCAGCAAAACTTTTATGTTTATCTATAAATTTAAGCGGATATACTGAATCTAGTATATTTTCATTTATGTCATTTATTTGAAGGCTTCCTGTTAAATTATGAACTTGGCCCCATTGTCTAAGTAGTTTTGTGAAAACTTCACAATCTTCATAAAATTTATCATCAAATTTTAAATCATTTGATTCTATTAATTCTTTTAAACTCATTATAACATGTGTCCCATTTGATCTTTTTTTGTTTTTAAATAGTGTTCATTGTGTTTGTTTGTAACTGTAATTGCTGGAACTCTTTTTACTATATCAATTCCAATACCTTCAACATATTCAATTTTTTTAGGATTATTAGTAATTAGTTTTATTTGATTAACTTTTAAATCTTTAAAAATATATTCAACTACTCTATAGTCCCTATCATCTTCTCCAAAGCCTAATTCAAGATTAGCTTCAATAGTATTTCTACCTTGATCTTGAAGAGCATAAGCATTTACTTTATTAAATAAACCTATATTTCTTCCTTCTTGTCTATGGTAGATTATAAGACCACCCTCTTTTGCTATAAAATCTAATGCTAAATTTAATTGATTTTGACAATCACACTTTAAACTTCCTAATGTATCGCCTGTTAGGCATTCTGAGTGAATTCGTACAAAGGGTGCTTTTATATTTTTAAAGTTTTCACTCATAATTGCTAAATGTTCTTGATTTCCATCTTTATATGCTTTTATTCTAAACTTTCCATGTTTTGTAGGTAGGTTAGCAATATTTGATTGTATTATATTCATTGTTCTTTAAACCTTATATTGTTAGAATTCGTGATTATAACCAAAAGAGGTAAATAGAATGTTTAAACGATTTAGAAGACTAAGAATAAATGAAACACTTAGAAATTTGGTACAAGAAACACATCTTTCTTGTGATGATTTTATCTATCCATTATTTGTAAGAGAAGGAGAAGGTATCAAAACTGAGGTTTCTTCAATGCCTGGTGTATTCCAAATGAGTATTGATGAAATTTTAAAAGAGTGTGAATATTTAATAAGTATTAATCTTAAGTCTATTATATTATTTGCTATTCCTGATGTAAAAGATTCAGTAGGTAGTGAGTGTTTATGTGATGAAAGTATTATATCAAGAACTATTAAAGCTATTAAAGCTAAATACCCAGAAATGTTTATTGTTACAGATTTATGTTTTTGTGAATATACAGATCATGGACATTGTGGAATTTTAGACCCAAAAACACAAACTGTTGATAATGATAAAACATTAGAAATTTCTGCACAACAAGCGATTGTTCATGCAAAAGCTGGGGCTGATATGATAGCACCTTCTGGAATGATGGATGGAATTATTACAACACTTAGAACAGCATTAGATGAAAATGGGTATGAAAATTTACCAATTATGGCATATTCAACTAAATTTGCAAGTGCCTATTACGGACCATTTAGAGATGTTGCTGAATCAACACCATCTTTTGGAGATAGAAGAACATACCAAATGAATCCTGCAAATAGACTTGAAGCTATTGAAGAGTCATTAGCAGATGAAGCAGAAGGTGCAGATATTCTTATGGTAAAACCAGCACTTGCATTCTTAGACATAATTAGAGATATTAGAAATGAAACAAAACTACCTTTATGTGTATATAATGTAAGTGGAGAGTATGCTATGCTTAAAAATGCAGGAGCTGCTGGTCTTATTGATTATGAAAGAGTTATGATGGAAACTTTAATAGGTTTTAAAAGAGCTGGAGCTAATATGATTATTACTTACCATGCTAAAGAAGCTTGTGAATTATTAAGAAATAAATAATATGGGTAATACTTATCAAGATGCAATAGAGAATTCTAATATAGTATCAAAAACTGATACTAATGGAATAATTACATTTGTAAATGATGAGTTTTGTAAAATTTCAGGGTATTCTTATGATGAGTTGGTAGGACAAAACCATAATATCGTAAGACATCCTGATGTCCCCTCTTCTAATTTTGTAAGTCTTTGGGAAACTATTCTTTCGAAAAAACCTTATAAGGCTACAGTTAAGAATTTAACAAAAGATGGTAGAACTGTTTATCTTAATACTACTATTACCCCTATTTTAAATGAAAAAAAAGAAATAAAAGAGTTTATAGCTATAAGATATGATGTTACAGCAGAAGTTGAACTAAAAAAAAGATTAGAGTTAAAAGAGAAAGAGTTAGAAGCTTTAAATACAACACTTGAATTAAGAGTTGAGCAACAAACAAAAGAATTAAAAGATTTAAATGCAAATTTAGAAAATAAAGTTAAAAAAGAAGTAGCAAAAAATAAAGAGAAACAAAAAATTTTATTTTGGCAATCAAGAATGGCAAGTCTTGGTCAAATGTTAGGGAATATTGCACATCAGTGGAGACAGCCTTTAACTGAATTGTCTTTAGTGATATTTAATATGAAAAAAGCCTCACTTCAAAATGATGAGAAAAAAGTAAAAGAATTATATATAAATAGTAAAGACTTAATACAAAATATGTCTAACACTATAGAAGATTTTACAAACTTTTTTAATCCCCAAAAAGAAAAAAAAGCATTTAATATTAAACAAGCAATTGAAGAATCTATAAATATTTTAAATAAAACAATACAAAAAGAGAATATAAATATAAAAGTTTCTATAAAAAATGAGTGCGAAGTTATAGGGGTTTTAAATGAATTATCTCAAGTAATAATAAATTTGATACAAAATGCAAAAGATGCTTTTTTAAATCAAAATATTATAAAAAGAGATATTTGTATAAAACTTGAAAAGAGAATACTCTTTGATAAAAGTTATGCAGTTTTAGAAATATATGACAATGCTTTGGGTATTTCAAAACAAAACATTGATAAAATATTTGAACCATATTTTACAACAAAACATAAAAGTCAAGGAACAGGTCTTGGACTTTTTATGTCAAAAATGATTATAGAAAAAAGTTTAAATGGTACAATTGAGCATAAAAACTATAAAAATGGCTCTAAATTTACAATCAAAATACCTATGGAATAATACAATGGATTATAATTTATTAAAAACACTTAAAATTTTAATAGTTGAAGATGAAGATAATTTATCTAAACTTTTAAAAGATGCAATAGCAGACTTTTTCTTTTCAGTTATTGTAGCAAAAGATGGGGAAGAAGGTTTTATGAAATTTAAAGCTACTAAACCGGATATTATAATTACTGATATCATGATGCCAAATTGTGATGGTTTAGAAATGACAAAAAAAATTAAAGAAGTAGATGAGTTAATACCTATTATTGTATTAAGTGCTTATTCTGATAAAGAAAAACTTTTAAAAGCTATTGATATTGGAATTAATAAATATTTTATTAAACCCTTTGACCCAGATGAAGTAATAGAGCATATAAATAAAATAGCTCCAAGTTTAAATAAGAGAAGAAAAGTAAAATTAAAAGATTCATATACTTTTGATAATAACTCTAGGTCTTTGTATAAGGATAATAAATTAATAAATCTTACTAAAAGGGAAAAAGAGTTTTTTTATATTTTATTAAAGCATAGTAATGAAGTTGTAGATTCACAAAAAATAAAAGATAGTTTATGGGATGAACCTGTAAGTGATGAAAGACTTAGAACTTTTATAAAAAGACTTAGAATTAAAACATCAAAAGATATTATAGAAAATGCTTCAGGACAAGGTTATTTAATTTCTCCATTGTATATCTAAATTTTTTGCTTTAATTAAATCTTTGTTTATCCCTAAACCCTCTTTTATATTTCCAATATTTGATGAGGTAAGTAAAAAATTTTGTAGATAATAGGTATTTTTATATCCTAATTCTATTAGAATATTTATCATTTTATTTATATCTTCTTCTTGTAAAAGATTCGAATTTATAGTAGTTCTTAATTCAAAAGGGAAATTTACTTTTAATAAATATTTAATAGTTTCAATAAAAGTATCATATAGATTTGTTTTGGTAATTTCATAAAATTTATCTTTGTGTGATTTGAAGTCTATAGCCATATAATCAATGAGACTTAATTCCACAAGTTTTTTTAATTGTTTTAGATTTGTAGCATTTGTATCTAGTTTGATTTTAAAGCCTAAAGCTTTTACTTCTTTACAAAAGTCAATTAAATTATGTTGTGTAGCCTCTCCTCCTGAAATTACTATGGCATCAAGTAATCCCACTCTTTTTTTCAAAAAGACTAAAACTTCATTCAAAGTATAATTGGCTGTTTTATTAAATACTAAATCATCATTGTAGCAATATAAACATCTAAAATTACATTTATTTAACCAAACTACACAAGATAAATATCCTATGTAGTCAGTTGTTGTAAATTTTGTAAGACTATAAACATTTTTTAGATTCAATGAATTTAACTCTTTGTTCATGTTCACCTTTTTTACCAATATTAAAACTTTCAATAGGTCTATGGTAACCCATAACTCTAGTATATACTATACATTTAGTTCTTTTATGTGAATTTTTTTCAAGCACTTCTTGTTTTTGCATTTTCTTTTAACTCCTTTTCTAAAATTTCTTCATCACATTTTGGACAATATTCATGTTCTCCATTTATATATCCATGCTTATCACAAACAGAGAATACAGGTGTAACTGTAATATAAGGTAATCTAAAATTAGTAATTACATTTTTGATAAATTTTCTACAAGCTTCAACAGAAGAAATTCTTTCTCTCATGTATAAGTGCATTACTGTACCACCTGTATATTTGCATTGAAGCTCATCTTGTAACTCTAAAGCTTCGTAAGGGTCTTCTGTGAAATCAACAGGTAATTGAGATGAATTTGTGTAATAGATATTTTCTCCACTACCAGCTTGAATAATATTTTTGTATCTTTTTTTATCTTCTTTAGCAAATCTGTATGTAGTTCCCTCAGCTGGTGTTGCTTCAAGATTATATAAATTTCCTGTTTCTTCTTGATATGTTACAATTTTTTTTCTCATAAAATCTAATATCTCTATACAAAAAGCATTTCCAAGTTCAGATGATAAGTCTGTATTATCATCAAAATAGTTTTTAACCATTTCATTCATACCATTTATTCCAATAGTTGAAAAGTGGTTATTAAATCCTTTTAAATATCTTTGTGTATAAGGGAATAAGCCTCTTTCATATAAGTCTTGGATAAAAACTCTTTTTTTCTCAAGAGTTGCTTTTGATAAATCCATTAATTCTTCTAATCTTTTAATTAAACCATTAATATCACTTTTATACAAATATCCTAATCTAGCCATATTGATAGTTACTACACCTATACTTCCTGTCATTTCGGCACTTCCAAATAATCCTCCACCACGTTTAAGAAGTTCTCTTAAGTCAAGTTGTAATCTACAACACATAGATCTTACATGACCTGGTTTATAAGCATTTTCATTTTCAACTAGATTACCATTTTCATCTCTTATATATTGGCTACCTATAAAGTTTTGAAAATATGATGAACCAATCTTTGCACTATTTTCAAAAAGTAAATCTGTATTTTCTCCATACCAGTCAAAATCTTCTGTAATATTTACTGTAGGGATTGGGAATGTAAAGGGTTGACCTGTTTTATCACCTTCTGTCATTACCTCATAATAAGCTTTATTAATCATATTCATTTCTTTTTGAAAAGCTTTATATGTTAATTCTTCAAATGAGTTATAACCTTTGTCCTGAATTATTTTTAATAGCTGACTATCTTTTAGGTTTTTAAATAAATGATTTTGGTTTCTTGTTGGAATTTGATCTTTTAAATCATCTGGAACTACCCAATCAATTGTTATATTAGTAAATGGGCTTTGTCCCCATCTTGCTGGTACATTTAAATTATAAATAAAACTTCTAATATGTTTTTTTACTTCATTAAATTCTAATTTATCTTTGAATACATAAGGAGCTAAATAAGTATCAAATGAAGAAAAAGCTTGTGCACCAGCCCATTCACTTTGTAAAATTCCTAAAAAGTTTGCCATTTGTCCTAAAGCTTCTCTAAAATGATTAGGAGCAGTACTTTCAACTCTACCTCTTACTCCATTAAAGCCTTCATCAAGTAAGGCTCTTAAACTCCACCCTGCACAATATCCACTAAGACAATCTAAGTCATGAATATGATAATCTGCATTTCTATGAGCATATCCCTCTTCTTTTGAGTAAATTTTATCTAACCAATAGTTTGCTATTACTTTTCCTGCACTATTATTAATAAGTCCTGCATGAGAATAGCCAGTATTTGAGTTGGCATTAATTCTCCAGTCTGTACCATCTATATATTCTTGAATAGTTTGTGTTGAGTTTATATATGTTGTATCTTTGTCAAGTTGAAGAACCTGCTCTCTTTGTATTTTATGTAAATGTCTATATAACATAAAAGATTTCATAACTTCAAAATATCTAGCTTTATATAGCTCTTTTTCTATAATATCTTGAACATCTTCTACTGTTATTACTCTTTTTTCATTTATTAAATCTAATATATTAAAAAAAATAGTTTGGTCATACTTTGTATTTACACTTTTAAATGCTTTTTTTATAACATCTTCTATTTTAAATGACTCAAATTTTTCTTTTTTACCATCTCTTTTTAAAATCTCTTCTATCATGTATTATTCCTTAAAAATATTTGTTATTTTAAGGAATAATCTCTTAACTTAATATTATCAAAAAAGTCACTAAAGTGTCATTTGTAGGTGCTTTGAGCTTTTGTCTATAGATATAAATTAATATCCACATTAAATTTAAGTTAATAATAATCCATAATTAAATAAAATGTTCCTTTTTATTAATTTACAGAGGAATTATTATGAGACATTTCTTAACATTAGCAGACTACACTAAGGATGAAATTCTAGAAATTCTTGATTTAGCTAAGCAAATCAAAGATGAGACAAAAAGAAAAGAGTTTAAAGAATATATGCCAAAACAAACTTTAGGTATGATTTTTGAAAAAAGCTCTACAAGAACTAGAGTCTCTTTTGAAACAGGTATTTATCAATTAGGTGGTGTAGGATTATTTCTTTCATCAAATGATATTCAACTTGGACGTGGGGAACCTATGAGTGATACTTCAAGGGTAATATCAAGAATGGTTGATATGGTAATGATTAGAACTTTTGAACAAAGTAAACTTGAAGAGTTCGCTAAATATTCAAAGGTTCCTGTAATTAATGGGCTTACAAATGAATACCATCCAGTACAACTTATGGCAGATTATCTTACAATTCAAGAAGCAGGTCTTGAAGAAAATCTAGTTGTTGCTTATATAGGAGATGGAAACAATATGACACACTCATGGCTAAATATGGCTGCAAAATTAGGTTTTGAACTTAGAATATCAACACCAAAAGGTTATGAAGTTGATGTTGACATCTTATTGAATGCACAAGAAATGGCTAAAAAATCAGGTGCTAAAATAATCATTGGAAATGATCCTTTAGAAGCTGTAAAAGGTTCTACTGTAGTAACAACTGATACTTGGGTTTCTATGGGACAAGAAGAAGAGAAAGAAAGAAGAGTAAAAGACTTTGATGGTTATATTGTTGATGAAGAAATGATGAGTCAAGCTGATGAAAAGGCTATTTTCTTACACTGTTTACCTGCTTATAGGGGTTATGAAGTAAGTGAAGAAGTAATTGAATCAGAAAAAAGTTTAGTATTCCAAGAAGCTGAAAATAGATTACATGCCCAAAAAGGTGTAATGGTTTGGCTAGATAGACAAAGAAACGCATAATGATTGATTTTTCTAAATTTAAAAAGTATTCAAGACCAGGACCTAGATATACTTCATACCCTACAGCTCCTGAGTTTAGTGAAGAGTTTACACAAGATGATTTAAAAGAGTATTATAAAAAACAAAGTGATGATAGAGCCTTATCTTTATATATTCACATGCCATTTTGTAGAAGTGCTTGTTATTTCTGTGGTTGTAATACGATTTTTACATCAAAAGAAGATAAAAAAGTTAGATATATTGAGTATTTAAAAAAAGAGCTTAATATTTTAAAAAATCATCTTAATACAAAAAGAGTTGTGACTCAAATGCACTTTGGAGGGGGAACACCTACATTCTTCTCCCCTTCTCAACTTGAAGAGGTAATTAATGCTGTAAAAGAAGTTTTTCCTAATTTTTCAAATGATGCTGAGGTTTCATGTGAAGTAGATCCAAGGTTTTTTACAAAAGAACACATGGATGTATTAAAAGCTGGAGGTTGTAATAGATTAAGCTTTGGAGTACAAGACTTAGATGAGAGCGTTCAAAAAACTATTCATAGAATTCAGCCATTTGAATTAACACAAAATGTTATTAAAATAGCTAGGGAAGCAGGAATTCATTCTGTAAATACAGATTTAATTTATGGACTTCCTCATCAAACAAGAGAAAGCTTCAAAAGAACATTAGAAAAAATGATTACATTAGATACTGATAGATTTGCAGTATTTAATTATGCTCATGTTCCTTGGCTTATGAAAACAATGAGAAAGTTTGATGAAACTACATTCCCTCAACCAGAAGAAAAATTAGAGATGCTAAAAGATACAATTGATTTCTTTACTTCTAATGGTTATAAAATGGTTGGAATGGATCACTTTGCTAAGCCAGAAGATGAACTATTTAAAGCTATTGAAAAAGGTGAATTACATAGAAATTTCCAAGGTTATACAACTAAAGGTGGAGCTGATTTAATTGGAATTGGTCTAACATCTATTGGAAATGGAGTTGATTATTACTCTCAAAACTTTAAAGATATTCCTGCTTATGAGGAAGCTTTAGATAAAGGTGATTTACCTGTATTTAAAGGTTATAGATTATCTGATGATGATCAATTAAGACAGTTTGTAATAATGGAACTTATGTCTAATTTCTCTTTAAATATAAAAAGGGTTGAAGAAGAGTTTAATGTAAACTTTAATGATTATTTTTCAGATGCAATTGAAGCACTTCAAGAATTTATAGAAGCGCAACTTGTTGAAATAACAGAGGATAAAATTCAAGTATCGCAAACAGGAACAATGTTAATTAGAAATATATGTATGCCTTTTGACGCTTACTTAAATAAAATACCAGAAAATAAAAGAAGATTCTCAAAAACTATTTAATCTTTGAATAATTTATAAGGGTAGTCTGTAAAGACACCCTTAACTCCTTTTTTAAGAACTTTATCTATGCTTTTTTTATTATTTATTGTATAAACAAAAGTTTCAATTTTTTCTTTTTTAAGTTTTTTTATTTGTTTTTCATTTATTAGTTCTTTGTTTATATTATAAGTTTGTGCATTTAACTTTTTAAGATATCCAACAAGATTTTCTCTTTTTGTATTTTCATCAAGAACTCCTATTGCATAGTCTTTTTTGTAGTTATTAATTATTTCTAAATATTCATGTTTAAAAGAAGAAAATAGTACAAGTTTTGAACAATTGTAATACTCTATTTTTTGGATAATAATATCTATTGCTTTTATTTTATTTATGTTTTTAGGTAGTTTTTTTATTTCTAAATTAAAGAAAATATTTTTTTCTCTAGCAATATTTAAAAACTCACTTAAAGTAGATAGTTTTGTTCCTTTAATATTTAAATCTTGTATTTCACTAAAATTAAAATCTTTTATAAACCATGGCTTATAAGCTTTGAATTTTTTAATATCTTGAATATTTGACATTCTTTTGAGTGTCTCATCATGGTGTATAATAGGAATATAGTCTTTTGTAAATTGAATATCAAATTCTATAAAATCACTGTCTAAAGAAGATTTTATCAAAGCTTCTAAGGAGTTTTCTACATAAAAACTTTTAAATCCTCTATGAGCAATAATTAGTTTATCTTTTTTAAAATTATCCAAAAATCTCATCTAACTCAACCCTTGCATTTTTTATTAATTTATCTTTTGTATTTTTATCATAATTATTATAATCACATATTACATTTGTCACATATTCTATACTATTAAAACACTCTTTTTTATTTAAAAAAGCTAATCTAATTCGTCTTGCTAGAAAATCTAAAGGCATTTTTACATATTCATATTTAATTGCATATATGATTTGTGCTTTTATATAAAGATAATTTTTATTGATTTTTTCATAGGCATTAAATTCTTCAGCTATTTGTATTACTTTATAAATATTACCTCCATACAAATTTTTTAACATTAATATTTGATTCTCAGATAGTTTTTTATTTTCTATAATTATTTTACTTTTGTATGAGCCATGAAGTTTTATTGAATTTGTAATACACTCTTTTAAAGGTTTTACTAAGCCTTTATCAATTGCTAAAGCCATACAATCCTCAGCTATCTTTCTTGCTGTTGTCCATTTTCCACCAGCAATGCTAATCAAATTTGTAGGAGAGGTTTCTATTATGTGTTCTCTAATAATATCTTTTGAGTTTAGTTCTTGTTTTAGTAAAGTTCTAATTCCAGACCATGAAGATAAAATATCTTCTTTTTTGATTTTCTCATTAAAATATTTATTTATATGATTTAGTAAATAATCTTTTTCTTCTTCTGATATTTTAAGGTTTTTAGAAAATTCACATTTTATATCTGTTGTACCTATTAAAATATGATTTTCCCATGGAAGTATAAAAAGTACTCTTTTGTCACTTGTTTTAGGAATTAAAATAGCTTCTTTAATCTTTAATTTCTCATTTGAAATTATAATATGAGAGCCTCTACTATACTCAACTAAGTCTTTTATATTTTTGTTATCTAATTTTCTAATTATATCAATATAGTGTCCTGTAGCATTTATAATACAATTACTTTTAAATAAGTATTCTTTTTTATTTAACCTATCATAAACTTGAATACCTTTTATTTTTGAATCTTTATAAATAAAAGCTTGAAGTTGAGTATAGTTTTTTAATATAGCCTCATATTTTTGAGCTGTTTGTAATATTGATATATTAAGTTTACTATCATTAAAACTACCATCATAATATTTAACAGTAAAGGGAAAATTTTTAATATTTAAAATACTTTCTTGAAGTTGTTTTTTTGTTAATATTGAAGTTTTACCTAAACTTTTATTATTACTTATTAAATCGTAAATTTTTAAACCTAAATAATAGTAAGGAAGTTCATACCATTTTTTTATAGGAGTTAAAATGCCAATTTTCTTTGATAAAAAACTAGCATTATCTAGAAAATGTTTTCTTTCTTTTAGAGCTTCAAAAACTAAGTTTAGTTGTTTTTTTTCAAGTTTTATAATAGCTTGTTCTAAATATCTTACTCCTCCATGGAGAAGTTTTGTACTTTTTGAACTAGAACCACTTGAAAAGTCATTTTGTTCAATTAATAAAGTTTTCAAACCTCTTGAGGCAGAATCTAAAGCAATACTACTTCCAATTGCTCCTCCTCCAATTATGATAATGTCATATTTATCATGGAAATCAATTTGCATTTTAATTCCTTTTGTCTGTAGTAAGATTATCAAATATATTGTTAAATTATAATGATACGATTTAGAAAAATTGAAAGATATTTGTATTTAATAAAAGAACCAAGAATGCGACGCTGACGCTACTATTTATGTACTCTTAACACTATTTATTGTATATTGCAAAGCTTATTATATTAAATATTATAAATTTTAAATCAAATAAGGTAATAAAAGTGTCAAAAATTAATAAATTTAATTATAATGCAATCGCTGATGATTGTGTTAAATGTGGTAAATGTAAACCTGTTTGTACCATTTTTAATATAAACCAAGATGAAGCAACTAGTCCTAGAGGATTTATTGATTTATTGGGGGCTTATGAAAATGACCAATTAGAACTTGATGAAAATGCAAAAAATATTTTTGAATCATGTTTTTTATGTACTAACTGTGTTGAGGCCTGTCCAAATGACTTACCTACAGATATGGTAATTGAACAAGTAAGAAGTGATATTGCTAAAAAATACGGAATTGCTTGGTATAAAAGGTTTTTCTTCTACTTATTAAGACATAGAAAAACTATGGATTTACTATCTTCTTTAGGTTGGATGTTTCAAACTTGTGCTTTAAAAATTGATAAGACAAAACAATCTGCTCTTCCAAGATTTTCACTACCAATAGTAAAAAAAGATAGAGCTTTACCTTTTGCTGATATGAGAAGTTTTTTAAAGAAATATCCAGAAAATATTTTTGCAAAACATAAGAAACAAGAAGAAAACAAAAAAGGTAGAGTAGCTGTTTTTATTGGATGTATGAGTAATTATACATATACAAATACAGGAGATTCATTAGTTAAGATTTTAAAAAAATTAGAACTTGATATTTTTATTCCTAAAAAACAAAAATGTTGTGGAGCTCCTGCTTACTTTACAGGTGCTTTTGATACTGTAGATTATTTAACTAAATATAATATTGAATACTTTGAATCATGGATTGATGAAGTAGATGCAATTATTATTCCAGAAGCAACTTGTTCAGCAATGATTAATCAAGACTGGGAACATTATTTACATGATCAACCTCAATGGAAAGAAAGAGCTCAAAAAATTTCTAAAAAGGTATTTTTAGCTACTAAATGGTTAGAAAACAACACTCAATTAAAAGAGATTTTAGCAAACTCAAATAAAAAAATGGAAGATGTAGTAACTTATCATGATCCATGTCATGCAAAAAAAATGCAAGGTGTTTGGGAAGAACCAAGAAATTTATTAAAACAAAATTATGTATTAACAGAAATGAGTGACTCTAATAGATGTTGTGGTTTTGGTGGAATTACTATGCAAACAGAAAAATATGATTTTGCAAAAGCAGCAGGTACTCCAAAGGCTGCAATGATTAAAGATACAAAAGCACAAGTTGTTAGTGCTGAATGTAGTGCATGTAGAATGCAAATCACTAACTCTTTACATCAATCAAATGTTGAAGAAGTTGTATTTAAGAATCCTATAGAATTAATTGCAGAGGCTTTAGATTAATAATGCAAGAATGGCAAAATATTTACTCACATTTTGACCCTGTAGCTTTTAATGTTGCAGGGGTTTCTGTACATTGGTATGGGATTATGTATGCTCTAGCCTTACTCTCAGCAATTTTTATAGCAAAATGGTTTATAAAAAAAGATAAATTAGCAATTTCAGAAGATACTTTTGATTCTTATATTTGGTGGGCAGAAATAGGTGTAATTTTAGGTGCTAGACTTGGATATATACTTTTTTATGATCCAAATACTATTTATTATCTTACTCACCCATGGCAAATATTTAATCCTTTTGGAAATAGTGGAGAATTTGTTGGTATTTCAGGAATGTCTTATCATGGAGCATTTATTGGATTTATATTAGCTTCATATCTATTTTGTAGAAAAAATAAAATTTCATTTTGGTTTGTAACTGATATTGCTGTACTTGGTATTTCAGCTGCTTATGTATTTGGAAGAATAGGTAATTTTTTCAATCAAGAGTTAATAGGTAGAACAACTGATGTTCCATGGGGAATTTATGTAGATGGAGTTTTAAGACATCCTTCTCAAATATATGAAGCTATATTAGAAGGTTTAGTAGTATTTTTAATATTAGTTTATTATAGAAATCGAAAAACTTTTGATGGTCAATTAGCTTTAATGTACGGTATTTTATATTCTCTTATGAGAATTACAGCAGAGTTTTTTAGGCAGCCAGATGTACAGTTAGGTTTCTTATATAGTGACTGGCTAACAATGGGTATATTACAGTCTGCGGGTGTATTATTTGTATGTATAGGAGTGTTTTTTTACGCTAGTAAAAGAAATAAAAAAAATAGTTAACAAATCTAATTGTTAACTATTATCTTCAATATAGCCAGAATCAATAGCTAATTCGTCTATTTTCTTCTTTAATAAATCTAATCTCCATCCATGTCTATTCGCAAAATTCTCTATCTCAGCTTCTCTTTGTTCTGGAGTACAAAATACAAAGATTCTTTTTAGGAATGGTTTTGGAATTTGTATAGCTATTAATTGAAAATAATTTTCTTTACAGCTTCTTGAACAAAAAGCTTTGCTCATAGCAATTTTCTTTTTGCAGTATGGACAATGCGACATTATTTATTACCTTTTTGAATTAATTTGTAGAACTTTGCTTTGGTGACATCTTGTAGAAATTTAGGGTCAATATCATGTAAAGCTATAATATCCACTTCCTTATCTTCCATAAGCCAACCTTTTCCTGTATCTTTTATGGTTTCTTCCTCAAAAAGTTTAATTAACTCTTCTTTTGATACTATTAGTTCTTCTTGCATATTATAACTTTTTTATTAACATTTGTAAATAGATAATCTTATTTTTTAAAATTATCTATTGTATATCCCTTATTAGAATGATTTTTTACTATCTCATAATAAGTTTTTTGTCTTACTTTATTTACAATATTTCTCATAGTGTAAATTGACATATCTTTGCCTTTCCAAACGACTTCTTTGATTAAATCATAATCAACAATTTCATTTCTTTTTGAAATTAATAGTTTTAAGAATGATTTTTCAAGTCTAGTGAATTCTATTAATACTCCACCAGCTTTAAAGAATTGATCTCTATATTCATCAAAATAAATACCATTATCAAATTCTATTTTATCACCTCTTTTTGTTTGATTTAGACACATAATAACTGCTAATTTAATATCTTTTGCTCTTAAAGGTTTAGATAAAAAAGTATAAGCACCATTGTTAATAGCTGTAACAATATTTTCATTTTCATCAGAATCAGAAATAACAATTTTTGGTAAAGTAGGAGCTACTTCTGTTAATTCACTGCAAAGCTCAGAAAAAGAAACACCTTCAACATTTGTGTCAATTACTGCCATGTCATAAGTAGTTGAAGTAGCTAATTTTATTGCACTATCTAAATTCTTTGCAATTTTTAATTCTTTAAAATATTCGTCAAATTCATTTTCTATAGTTTGATGAACTGTTTCATCAGCACTAATAAAAAGTAACTTAGCGTTGTATAACTTTCTTGTATTTTTTACTGTTTTTAACATGTTATTACTCTTTATATATTAATTTTATACATAATAATAACAAATATTTCTTTACTTGTCAAAATAAAAGTTATATATTTGATATTATTAAGTAAGAATTAAGATTATTTCAAATCTTGCCAAGAGTCTCCTACACATACAGACACTTCTAGTGGTATTTTTAATTTATAAATATTTTCCATTATTTTAGATAAATCAGAAGTTATATTTTCAACTTCACTCTCTTTTATTTCAAAAATAAGTTCATCATGTATTTGAAGTAACATTTTTACATTCTCATTATTTTCATATTTTTTATGAATCTCTAACATAGATAATTTTATTAAATCTGCAGCACTACCTTGAAAAAGTGTATTTACTGACTCTCTTAAATAAGCTGCTTTTTGCATACCATTTGCAGAATTAAAATCAAATAGTCTTTTTCTTTTTATTAATGTTTTTACATAACCATTTTCATAAGCAAAATCTTCAATTGATTTTAAATAATCTTTCACATTTTTAAAAGCTTCAAAATAAGATTCTATGTAAACTTTTGCTTCTTTTGATGGAATTCCTAAAGTATCACCTAATTTTTTACTTCCCATACCATAGAGTAATCCAAAGTTAATTGATTTTGCAATTGATCTTTTTTCATCTGCGTGTTCTTCCCCAAAGATTTTAACCGCAGTTTGTCTATGAATATCTAAATTATTTTGAAAAGCCTCTACTAAAGCTTCATCTTCACTAAAGTGCGCAAGTAATCTAAGTTCAATTTGCGAATAATCAATTCCTACTAATTTATATCCATCTTGTGGAATAAAAGCCTTTCTTATTCTTTTACCTACTTCACTTCTTACAGGGATATTTTGTAAATTAGGGTTTTTAGAACTTAATCTTCCTGTTGCTGTACCTGTTTGTAAAAATGATGTATGTATTTTACTATTTTCATTTTCTAAAGCAAGTTTTAAAAGTGGTTCTAAATATGTTGATTGAAGTTTATATGCTTCTCTATATTCTAGTAATAATGGAATAATTTCATGTTGGTTTTCTAATTTATGAAGTACCACTTCATTTGTACTATAACCAGATTTAGTTTTTTTAACTACTGGTAATTCTAGTGTTTCAAATAATATTACACCTAATTGTTTTGGAGAATTTATATTAAACTCTCCTCCTGCTAATTCATATATTTTTTTTGTTAATTCTTGAATATGAATATTATTAGAAATTTTTAATTCTTCTAAAACTTTTGTATCAATTTTAATTCCATTGTTTTCCATATTGCTAAGAACTTTTATAAAATCAAATTCATAATTAAATGCAATATCTAAAAGTTCACTATTTTCATCTTCTTTAAATAGCTCTAATTGTTTATTAAATAATTTTAAAGTCATAAGTGCATCTTCTGCTGCATAGTTACAAGCTTCATTTATATTTACATTTGAGAAGTTTTCACCTTTTTTAACAACATCTTTATAAGCTATCATTGTATGATCAAAGTACTTATCAACTTGATAATCTAGTCCTATTTTTTCAGCGGTATTTAAAAGCCATGATAAAATCATAGTATCTGCATAAAGATTTAGTTCTATATTTAGATTTTCTTTTACAATTACGTAATCATATTTGAAATTTTGAAGTACTAGTTTAAATTCATTTAATTTATTAATAGCTTTTTTTGAAGCTTCTAAACTTATTTGTTCCCCTACTCCTAAGTAAAAATGAGAAATAGGTACATAATAAGCTTTATTAGTTTCATAAGCAAAAGAAAAACCAACAATTTTTGCATTTTTAGCATCTATATCTGTTGTTTCTGTGTCAAAGGCAACAATTGAGTCTTTTGGAATAGAATTAATTACTTCAAAAAGTCTATTTTCATTATCTAATAATATATATTCATAATTTTCTTTTACTTTTGGTTCTGGTATTTTAGTTTTATAATTTAAACCGTTTTTATTTACCCTGTCAATAATTCTATTCATATCATATTCATTTAAAGTATCAGCTATTTTTAAAATAGGATTCTCTTCTGGTAGTGTAAACTCTTCAATATTATCTATACAATGACAATCATGGCTTAGTGTAACTAATTGTTTAGATATAAATGCCATTTCTTTACCATCTGTAAGAAGAGTTTTCCATCTTTTTTTCTCGATATTTTCTAAATTAGCATAGATATTATCTAGTGTTCCATACTCTTTTATTAATGCTTCTGCTGTTTTAGCACCTACACCTTTTACCCCTGGTACATTATCCGCACTATCGCCTAATAATGATTGGTAATCTGTAAATTGATTGGGTTTTACTCCGTATTTTGAGTAACAATTCTCTTCATTTATAACTACTTTTTTAATAGGATCAAAAAGATAAATAGAATCATCTTCTATAAGTTGGTATAAATCTTTATCATGTGAAACAATTCTAACTTCTAAATCTTTTTGCTTAGCATCATGGGCAATAGAAGCAATAATATCATCTGCTTCAAATCCTGTTCTAATTGCTGTTTTAAAGCCCATTTTTTCTATCCAATCAATGGCAACTGGAAGTTGAGTTAATAAGTCTTGAGGTACATCAGGTCTATGGGATTTATACTCTGGGTATATATCATTTCTAAAAGTATTTCCTTTAGCATCAAGAGCGAAAACTAAGTAGTCTGTTTGAAAGTCTTTACCTATATTTGATATAAAATTCATAAAGCCAGTTAATAGTCCTGTTGGAAAACCAGTCTTTGATTTTAAAGGGGGTAAAGCATAATAGGATCTAAATAAAAATCCAAATGTATCAATAACAGTAATAGTTTTTTTCATTAATTTCTTCTTTCATAGTCGTATTTAAAGATAAAATATTATAATATATACACTAAAAATAAGGTTTTATAAGATAAGGAATTAAAATGATTATTATACCTGCAAGATTAAATTCTAGTAGATTTGAGAATAAAATATTAGTTGATATTATGGGGTTACCTATGGTTATAAAAACTGCAAAGCAAGTAAGTTCACTTGATAAAGTTGTTATAGCTACGGACTCACAAGAAGTAATTGACCTTGCGAAAGAGCATGGTTTTGATGCTGTTTTAACTTCAAGTGAGCATCAAAGTGGTACAGATAGAATTAATGAAGCAGTGAATAAATTAAATTTATCAGAAGATGAAATAATTGTAAATGTTCAAGCAGATGAACCATTTATTGAAACACAAGTTGTTGAAGCCGTTATAAATAGAGTAAAAAAAGTAATAGAAGAAAAAGAAGATGTAATGATTACTTCTTGTTATAAAAAAATTAGTTCAGAATTAGCAGATGATCCAAATCATGTTAAGGTAGTTTTAGATGAGTTAGGTAATGCTATTTATTTTTCAAGAGCAAAAGTTCCTTATCATAGAGACCATTATGAAAACTCAAGTTATTATGGGCATTTAGGTATTTATGGTTTTACAAAAAAGTCTTTAAATGCATTTTGTAAGTTAAACCCTTCAAAGCTAGAATCAGTAGAAAAATTAGAACAGTTAAGAGCCATTGATAATGGTAATACTATTGCGATGGTTAAAGTTGAATCTAAATCTTTTGGAATTGATACTCAAGAAGATTTAGATAATGCTTTAAGAATATTTAAAAAATAATTATAATTTTATAGTTTACATAACAAAGTGCTAATATAAAGTAAGTATAAAGCATTTTTATGTAAAACTATGAAAATAAATAACTTTAAGGTAAAGAATGCATTTTAGTGTCTTAATAGCTGATGAAAATCTAGAAGAATACACAGGTTTTAGTCAACACATTAAAAAATATACTAATAATATTACTATAAATTATTCTACAAATAATAAAGAAGTTTTTTTTAATTTAGAAAATACTAATTTGTTAGTACTTAATACAAGAATTCAAAGCTATGAAGAATTAATAATTAAATGTAAAGAATTAAATATAAATATTATACTTATTTGTAATGAAGAAGTATCAAAAAAAGAGTTTGATTATTTAAGTTCTCCTATTGATTTTGAAGAGCTATATTTTAAAATTGAAAATTATAGAAGTTTATATACAAAAGATGTTCAAATTAAAAAAGAGCAAGAATTATCAAGTTCTATAATTAATAATATAAATAATCCTCTTTTTTTAACAGATGGGAAGACTGTAATATTTTCTAATCAATATTTTAATCAATTGACTTCATGTAAAAATGAAGAGGAAATTAATAAGAAATATAAAAAAATTTCTAATTTATTTGAAAATGAAGTTCAATGTATAAAAAAAGGTGATGATAACTGGTTAGAAAAAACTGAAAAAGATGATAATAAAGTTTGTATTTTTGATAAAGATGAAAAAAAGTATTTTACTATACAAAAAATCTTTTTGGCTCACAATCATACAAATATTATTTTACTAAATGATATATCCCATGAAATAAAATACAAAAATGATTTATATAACCTTTTATATACAGATAATTTAACATCTTTACCTAATCGTGCAAAGCTAATTGATAGTTTACAACAAAATAAGTTGAATTTAGACGGAATTTCAATTTTTGATATAAATTCATTTAAAGAAATTAATGATTTTTTTGGACATAGAATTGGTGATGATATTTTAAAAGGTGTTGGAGAATTAATACATAATTGTATTAAAGATTATAAACAATTAAGTTTATATAAGTTCCCTGCTGATACTTATTGTATTACAAATACTAATTTAGAACAAGATAAATTTTTGGAAATTGTACAGAATATTTCAGAAGAAGTTTATAAAAAAGTTTTTTATTATGAACAATATGAAATTGATGTGAGAATTACGGCAGGAATTTCTTTTTCTCATAAAAATAATAAATTAATTACAGCAGATATTGCTTTACAAAGTGCAAAAAAAGATCATAAAGATTATCTTGTATTTTATGATGAATTAGATAAATTACAAGAGTATGAAAATAATATGCTATGGTCAAAAAAGTTAAAAACAGCATTTCAAAATGATAAAATTGTAGTATTTTATCAACCTCTGATAAATAATAAAACATTGAAAGTTGATAAGTATGAGTGTCTTGTAAGACTTATTGATGAAGATAATAAAGTAATATCTCCATTTTTCTTTTTAGATATTTCAAAAAAATCAAATCAGTATTCAAAACTTACAAAAATAGTAATAGAAAAGTCTTTTAAAAAATTCAGTGAATTACCATTTGAATTTTCTGTAAATATTTCTTATGAAGATATTGAAGATCCGCAATTTTTGGATTTTATAAAAGAAATGCTTAATAAATATAAAGTGGCAAATAAAGTTGTTTTTGAAATTTTAGAAGATGAAAATATTAAAAACTATCAACACTTAATAAATTTTGTAGATGAAATTAAAGAATTAGGTTGTAAAGTTGCAATTGACGATTTTGGAAGTGGTTATTCAAATTTCGAACATTTATTAAAAATGAATGTTGATTACTTAAAAATTGACGCTTCCTTAATAAAAAATATTGCTACAGATGAAAACTCATTAAAAATCACTAAAACGATTGTAGAGTTTGCGAAGAATTTAAATTTAAAAACAATTGCTGAATTTGTTGAAAATGAAGAGATATTCAATATAATTAAAGATTTAGGTGCAGATTTTTCTCAAGGTTATTATTTTTCAGCACCAATTCCAGAACCTAATTTGTATGAATTTGTAGGAGTAATTAATGAATAAAGAAATTTTAGAGAATATCTCTGTATTATATGTAGAAGATGAAAATGATGTAAGAGAATTTACTGCTAAACTTTTGGGTTCTTTAGTTGAAAATGTATATTCTGCACAAAATGGATTAGAAGGTTTAGAACTATTTAAAGAAAACTCATCATCTATTGATCTAATTGTTTCAGATATTAATATGCCTAAAATGGATGGTCTTGAAATGTGTACTTTAATAAAAAAAATAAATAAAGATATTCCTATTGTAATTACAAGTGCACATAATGATCCGAATTTTTTAAAAAAAGCAATTGATGTTGGAGTAAACACTTATGCTATGAAACCTATTGATTTGTATCAATTAGTTGAAAGTATGATAAAAGCAATTGAACCAATTATTTTAAAGAAAGAACTAGAGCAATTAAATGTTTCTTTAGAATCAAGAGTTGAACAAGAAGTTCAAAAATTGAAATCAATATTAGATGCACAAGATAACATAGTATTAGTTACAAATAATGATACTTTAACAAATGTGAATAAAAAATTTTTAGAGTTTTTTAAAGTTAAAGATATTGAAGAGTTTACTTCAAAAACTCCAAAAGTATATGAACTTTTTCAAGAAGAGTATGGTTTTATTACAAAAGATTTATTACAAAAACAAAAGTGTTGGATTACTTATATAAAGTCTTTACCAGAAATTGATAGAGTTGTAAAAATAAAAAATGAAGATAATGAACAAAGAATTTTTACTATAAATATTGATAATTATGATGAGAAGGATAATTATTTTGTAATTTCTCTTACTGATATTACAGAATTAAAAGAAAAATCTAATTTACTTGAATATCAAGCTAGTCATGATCCTTTAACTGGATTAAATAATAGAAATAAATTTAAAGAAATTTTTGGAAAAGAAATAAGAAGAGGACATAGATATAAGAATGATTTATCTTTAATAATTTTTGATTTAGACTTCTTTAAAAAAATAAATGATAATTATGGTCATCAAATTGGAGATGAAGTATTAAAAGATATTGCTCAAGTAGTCTTAACAAATGTTAGAGAACATGATATTGTTGTTAGATGGGGTGGTGAAGAGTTTTTAATACTTTTACCTGAAACAGGAAATGATGGGGCTATTAATGTTGCCGAAAAAATCAGACTTGCTATTGAAGAAAAAAGTTTTAGTTCAAAGAACTTGAGTTTAACTGCTAGTTTTGGAGTAGGAACTTTACTTGAAAATGATGAAGAAAGTTCTTTTTTAAATAGAACAGATGAAGCATTATATAAAGCAAAAAATACAGGAAGAAATAAAATTATATCATGTTGATAAAAAAAGATTTTAACTTTAAAAGTTAAAATCTTCTCCTAAGTAATGTTCTCTTACTTTGTTATCGTTTTTAATTTCTTCACTAGTTCCACTAGCAAGTAAAGCCCCTGCTTTCATTACATAAGCTCTATCACAAATCTCTAAAGTTTCTCTTACATTATGATCAGTAATTAAAACTCCAATATTAATTTTTGTTAATTGTGAAATAATTTCTTGGATATCTTTTACTGCAATAGGATCAACTCCTGCAAAGGGTTCATCAAGTAATAAAAATTTAGGATGGGAAACTAAAGCTCTAGCAATTTCAGTTCTTCGTCTCTCTCCTCCTGATAAAGATACTCCTTTTCTTTGTCTGATGGGTTCAATATTAAATATTTCAAGTAGTTCTTCAACTCTTTTGTGCTGTTCTTCTTTATCATCAGTTACTATTTGTGCTGCTAGCATAAGGTTATCTTCTACTGATAAATCTTTAAAAATTGAAGACTCTTGTGGTAAATAACCTATACCTTTTAAAGCTCTTTTATGTAAAGGTAAATGAGTTATTTCCTTGTCATCAAAATAAACATCACCAGAACTTGGTTTTACTAAACCACATACTGTATAAAAAGTTGTTGTTTTTCCTGCACCATTTGGTCCTAATAATCCTATAATTTCTCCAGAATTTACTTCTAAAGAAATACCATGTAAAATTTCTGTTTTTTTAATTGATTTTGTTATATCTTTTATTTGTAGTTTATGATTCAATTGTATATAACCTTTTATTCTCTTTTTTATCTATATTTATCACTAAAACTTCATATCCATATTCTGTAAGTATTTCTTGAAGTTTTTTATCTCCCCACTCTACAAAGTGAATACCTTCTTTTTCAAACTCTTCTAACATTCCAAGAGAGATAAATTCCTCTAAAGTTTTGTTATAAACATCATAATGATATATTTCATCACTATAGATTGATTGTAATGAAAAAGTTGGAGATGTAACTAAGTCATTTAATCCTTGAGCTTTTACGTAGTTTTTTACAAGAGTTGTTTTACCACTTGCTAAATCACCCCTTAGTATTACAATATAATCTTTATTTTTTACAATCGAATCTAAATATGAAATTAATTGCGTTAATTCATTTTCTTCAAGTTCAAATTTTTTTTTCAAGTTATTACCATCTACTTTAATTGATTTGATACTTTAATAAGTTCTTCTAATTTTTCTTTTGTTTTTCCACTTTGAATGGCATCTCTTGCTATTTCTATACCTTCTTTGATATCTCTTGCTTTTTCATCAACTATTAGTGCTAAGGCAGCATTTATTAAAACAATATCAAGCTTTGGACCAATTAGTTCATTTGATAGAATAGCTTTTGTTGTATAAGCATTTTCAATAGCATCTCCCCCGACAATAAACTCTTTTGGAGCAAGTTTTAATCCAAACTCTTCTGGGTCAATCTCAAAATCTTCTATTTTCCCATTTATTAGTGAAGTTGCATAGGAAATATCAGAAATTGATACTTCATCCATTCCATCTTTTGAAGATACAATGATTGATCTTTTTGTATCAAGCATATCTAAAGCATAAGCAATTTTATTTATATAAGTTTTATCAAAAACACCTATCAACTGCTTTGAAACAGTAGCGGGATTTGATAAAGGACCTAATATATTAAATATTGTTCTATGTGGGATACTTTTTCTAATAGGCATTATATATTTCATGGCAGGATGATGTTTTTGTGCAAACATAAAACAAAAGTTTGATTCTTCAAGCATTTTTGCTGAATTTTCAAGTGACATTTCAAGATTAAGTCCTAAAGCTTCAAGCATATCAGCACTTCCACTTTTACTTGTAATACTTCTGTTTCCATGCTTTGCTACATAACAATCACAAGCAGCTAAAATAATAGATACAGTAGTTGATATATTAAATGAATTAGATTTATCTCCTCCTGTACCACAATTATCAATTAGTTTTTCTTTAATACTATAATTTACTGGTAAAGGAATCAAATGATCTCTCATTGCACTAGCAGCTCCTGCTATTTCAGCAGCTGTTTCTCCTCTTTCAAATAACTCAATTAAATAATCTCTAACTTCTTCTTGAGGCAGCCTATTTTCAAATATATCATCAAATTTTAATTTTGCCGTATTAAACATATTTATCCTTCTATTTTCTTAACATACTCAGACATTTTAGATTTTGGAGTAGACTTTGAAGTTGGTATTTGTAATACTTCAAATTTATCAATTTTTTCAAGATATTTAATTTCTATTAAATCCCCTACTTTAACCTCTTTTGCTTTTTTTACCGCTTGGTTATTTATAAAAACTACTTTGTGTTCAAGCATATCTTCAGCAACTGCTCTTCTTTTTGTTATATTTACTGCGTTTAAAAATTTATCTATTCTCATAAGAGAGATTATATCTAATTATTATTAAAAGTGCTTTTTATACAATGGAAATTAAGTAAAGGTTAATAATATGTTTAAATTATTTTATAGATATATTTAGATATAATATTTGCTTAAAATTTATATGAAATCATAGGATAAATTAAATGAGTAAAAAAGATGTTAAAAAAGTTGTATTAGCTTATAGTGGTGGGCTTGATACTTCAACTATATTAAAATGGCTTCAAGATGAGTATAAAGCTGAAGTTATTACTTTTACTGCTGACTTGGGACAAGGTGAAGAAGTTGAACCTGCAAGAGAAAAAGCTTTAGCTTGTGGAATTAAACCTGAAAATATTTTTATTTTAGATATCAAAGAAGAGTTTGTAAAAGATTATGTATTCCCAATGTTTAGAGCAAATGCAATTTATGAAGGTGAATATTTATTAGGTACATCTATTGCTAGACCTTTAATCGCAAAAAAACAAATTGAAATTGCTAATAAAATGGGTGCAGATGCTGTATCACATGGAGCTACAGGAAAAGGAAATGATCAAGTAAGATTTGAACTTGGATACTTAGGATTAAACCCAGATATTACTGTTATTGCTCCTTGGAGAGAATGGGATTTAAATTCAAGAGAAAAACTATTAGCTTATGCAAGAAAACATGGAATAGAAATTGATAAAAAACATTTAGATGAAAATGGAAATCCAGCAATTTCTCCTTACTCTATGGATGCAAATTTACTTCATATCTCTTATGAAGGTTTATCATTAGAAGATCCAAATGCAGAACCAGAAGAATCAATGTGGTTATGGACTAATTCTCCTGAAGAAGCACCAAATGAAGCTGAATATATTACTATTTCATATAAAAATGGTGATCCTATTGCTATTAATGGTGAAGAAATGTCACCTGCAACTATCTTAGAGACTTTAAATAAATATGGTAATAAACATGGAATTGGAAGAATCGATATTGTTGAAAATAGATATGTTGGGATGAAAGCTAGAGGTTGTTATGAAACTCCAGGTGGAACTATCATGTTAAAAGCACATAGAGCAATTGAATCAATTACATTAGATAGAGAAGCTGCTCACTTAAAAGATGAATTAATGCCTAAATATGCTAAGTTAATTTACCAAGGATATTGGTTCTCTCCTGAAAGAGAAATGATGCAAGCAGCTATTGATAAAACACAAGAAAATGTAGAAGGTACAGTAAGATTAAAACTTTATAAAGGTAATGTTATTGTAGTTGGTAGAGAATCAGAAAAATCTTTATTCTCAGAAGCACACTCTACATTTGAAGAAGATGAAGTATATAACCAAAAAGATGCAGAAGGATTTATCAGACTTAATGCTCTAAGATTTATAATTTCTGGTGAAAATAAAAAATACTATCATTTATAAAAATATAAATAAATAATATTTATATTACTTGCAAAAAGGGCATTTTTTACAAATGCCCTTTTTTTATTATTAATTAAAACTATACCCAAACTTTTTATAGTAGCTAAAATGTAACTTTTTTAAGATATAATATTATGTGTATTTATATAATTTAAAAAAAGTGAAAATAAATGAACTATTTAGAAGATCTTAAAAAAATAGTAAAAATCAATTCATATACTGCAAATAAAGATGGTGTGGATGAAGTTGGCTTACAAATGACACAATGGCTTGAAAATATAGGCTACTCTACAACTAAATATAAAAGAGAACTTATTGGAGATCATCTTTTATTTAAATCAAACAAAAAAAATGGAAAGAAAATATTATTATTAGGTCATAATGATACTGTATTTCCAAAAAATTATTTTGAAGATTATACAGAAGATGAAAAATGGATTTATGGTCCTGGTGTTTGCGATATGAAGGGTGGGAATATTGTAGCACTAGAAGCTCTTAGAAATCTTTATAAAAAATATGGTCAAATTAATAATATTGATTTTTTACTAGTAAGTGATGAAGAAACTGGAAGTGATGATTCTAAAGATGTTACTTCTAGTTTAGCAAAAAATTATGATTATTGTTTTGTTTTTGAAGCTGCAGGTAAAAATTTAGAAGTAGTAACTTCACGAAAAGGTGTTGGAAGATATATTGTTAAAATAGAAGGAAAAGCAGCTCATGCAGGTACTTCTTATGAAAAAGGAATAAATGCAAACCTTGAAGGAGCAATTAAACTACAAAAATATAGTCAATTACTTGATTTAGATGAAGGTACTATTGTAAATGTAGGAAAATGTGAAGGTGGAATAGGAATAAATACAGTATCTCCTTTTTTTGAAATGATGTTTGAATTTAGATTTGATAAAAAAAGTGAAAAACAAAGAGTGATGAGTTGCGTTGAGGAAATATCTAATACTAGTTTTGTTGAAGGTTCAATTTGTCATCTTGATGGAATAATTCAAAGAGATGTTATGGAAGAGAATCAAAAACAATTAGAGTATCTTAATTTTTTAGAAAAACTTACAAATCAAAAAATTCCTAAAGAACATAGAGGTGGAGTTAGTGATGCTAATATTGTTTCAAATTGTGGAACAATTACTATTGATGGTTTCGGTCCTTATGGGGATGGGGATCATACTTTAAAAGAAAGAGCACTTAAGAGTTCTTTTGAACAACGAATACAAATGATGACAAAAATTTTAGATTATTATCAAAATAGCAATTAAAAATATTTATAGAAGGGATAGTATGGGCAATAGACAAATTGGTATGTGGTTATATCAAAATGGTGGTGGAGATAAAATCCAAGAAAAATTAATTAAACAATTAAAACAAAGAGATATTGATGTACTTGCTAATATAAATTTAAGAGATGCAATTGCAAAAAATGGGCATATCTTATACAAGGATATTAAACTTGATAAATTAGATTTGTTCTTTTCTTATAATGCAGGAGAGCAAACACAATATCAAATGTATTTGTATAAAGCATTAAATCATGTAATACCAATGATTAATTCTTATGATGCTTTTGAATTAACAGAAGATAAATTTCAAACATCTTTTCTTTTAAGGCACAACAAAATACAAACAGCCGATTATAAACTTTGTCATAGGGATGATACTCATCATCTTCAAGAAATAATGGAGAAGTGGACTAAGATGGTTTATAAACCAACTGATGGTTGGGGTGGAGTTGGTCTTACAAAAATAGAAAACCAAGAGACATTAGATATGTTAATTCCTTTTTTAAATCAGATGGATTTGAGATATTTTTATGTAGAAAAATTTATAGATTATGATAATACTGATTACAGAATTGATATTGTTGATGGACAGTTTGTTGGTTGTTATGGAAGAAAGGCAAGAGAAGGAAGCTGGAAAACAAATGTTACTAGTGGAGGAAGTGTTTTTCCTAGAGAGGTAAATGATGATGTAATCAATTTGGCACTAAAAGCTGTTAAAGTTACAGGACTTGATATTGCAGGAGTTGATATTATTTATGATAGAAAAAAAGAAGAGTATATAGTTTTAGAAGTAAATGGAATTCCTGCTTTTGCAACACCAGAGCAAGAAAAACTTGGACTGGACTTTAATGATAAAAAAATAGAACTAATAGCAAATTTAATTGATAAAAAAACAAAAAAATAAGGGAGAGAAAATGGATAAATTACCAAAATTGGGATTTTTATATCTTGATTATGTTTTAAGATTCTTTGATCATTCAAATTTCAAAGGTTGGCCAGATAAAATTGAAGAAGTTGTATATCATTGGAAAAATGATAAAGATAGATTTATTAAGGAAGTTAAAAGAAAAAAGATTGATATCTTAATTGGTAATATTCCAGCTACTGCTTATGATACTTTTGTAGAGATATCAAAAGAGTTACCTCATGTTAGGTTTGTTCCTTCACTACAAACACAATTTTCAAATAAATCAAAAGAGAATGTAACTTTATTTTGTGAAAAAAATAATCTTAGTATCCCTAAAACAAAGATTTTTTATGATAAGAAAAAAGGTTTTGAATATTTAAAAAATAAAGCCTCTTATCCTCAAATTATAAAAAGGTCTTATGGACCATCTAATTATGGTGGATACTATGTACACAAAGCTGATAATTATAATGAAGCAAAGAAATTATTAGAAGATAAGAAATATAATCCTATTTATACACAAAATGCAATTGATTTAAAATATTCAGGGGATTTAAGAGTTATGTTAATTGGACATAAACCAATTTGTGCATTCTGGAGATTTTCAGGAGCTGGTGAATGGATTACTAATACATCTCAAGGTGGTTCAATGTCTTATGATAATGTTCCTATGAATGCTTTAGAATTAGCAGTTGATGCAAGTAAAGCTGCAAAAGCTGAGTATTGGGCTTGTGATATAGCAATAGATGCCAAAACTAATAAAGCATATATATTAGAGTGCGCGACTGCATTTGCAGCCTTTCCTTATATTAGAGATTGGATTGGACAATATTTAATGTGGGACTTTTCAAATGGAAGATTTGGAATGCCTCATGTTCCTTTATATTCGTGGGAAGAATTAGGAAAAATTGATTCATCTTTACTTAGAACTATGAGACATATTGGGTTTAGTAAATATAAACCTTCTTGTGATGGTACATGGTATATAAATGATCCTAAAGATAAATTTGATATGTCTTTAACAGAAAAATCAATTGATTCAGATTTCCCTGCTTCTGTTAATCCTAAAGATTTACCAATTAAAAAAGAGTTAAATAATCAAGCCTTAAAAGATGAATTTGTTTTAGAAAGAATAAACTTCAATTGTGCTTCTCTAACTGATATTATGACTCTTCATGGTATGGAAGAGGAGTTAGCATTAGAAATTCAAGAATATTTAAAAGATAACATTGTGACAGATGCAAGTGATTTATTAGAACTTGAATCAATAGATGAACAACTTTTAAAAACATGGGATGAAAATCTTGATGATATGAGAATTGATATAAATACTGCAAATGAAGAAACTCTTAAGAAAATTAAAGGGATTGGATCTAAATTAGCAAAAGTTATATTAGATTTTAGAAATACTTTTAATGATTTTAGTTCAATTGATGAGTTAAAACAAATTGATGGTATAGGAAAAAATAAACTAACTCAATTAAAGTCTAGATTAAAAATAGGAGAATAAGTTGAAACAACTTTATAGATCATACGCCCAATCAACAGAAATTTTTAAAGATTTAGAAAAGAAGTATCCAAAGTACATTAAGCTTGAATCAATTGGACAAACTTGGGAAAAAAGAGATATAAATTTAATTACAATATCAAAAGATATACAAACAGCTTCAACTAGACCTGCCTTATTTTACACAGGAACTATTCATGCTAGAGAATGGATTGGACATGAATTAGCAATTGAATTTGTAACTTATATTTTAGAAAATTATGATAATGACCCTATTCTTAAGTTCTATTTAGAACACGCAACAATTTATATGGTTCCTTGTGTTAATCCTGATGGTTATGAATATTCAAGAAACCATTTTTCTTTTTGGAGAAAAAACAGGCGTGTAAATGCTGATGGAACTTATGGAGTAGATTTAAATAGAAACTTTCCAATAGGTTTTGTAAAATCAACATTAACTACTTCAAATGTATATGGAGGCCCAGAGCCATTTAGTGAACCTGAAACTCAAGCTTTAAAAAAATTTGTTGAAAGTCATGGGAATATAACAATAGCTTTAGATTATCATTCTCAAGGAAATGTCTTTTTCCCTGCCCATGATTTTAGACATGAGGATACTTTTGATACAACAGATATGAATACTTTATGTGCAAATATGGCAGAAAAAATTAGAAAAATTTCAGGTCGAGAATATGGGATACATCAAGGAAAACCACCAGCTAAACTTATTTCAGGAAGTGGTAGAGAATTTTATTATTCTAAAGGAATAATCTCTACTGTTGTTGAAGTTGGAACTAGAAATATAAGTGATTATTTAGATGATATGAGTGAACATATTAGAGAACATATTCCTGCACTCTTAGCTGCTGTAGCAGAAGTACCAAACTATAGTGGAAATGGCCCTAAAAGAGTTGAATCTTTTGAAGTAACTGATATAGGTTCTTCCCATGTAGAACTAAAATGGAATTATGAAGATAAAGAAAATATATACTTTGAGATTTATAGAAGTTTAAAAAATAAGTCTTTTTGTAATGATAGTAATTTAATAGTAAGAACTCAAAAATTAGAATTTAGTGATATTAATCTTTTTTCAAATAAAGATTATTATTATAATATTAGAGCTGTAAATAGTAAAACAGGTTTAAGATCACCTTTTTGCCCACAAATTAAAATTAGAACAAATCTTGAATATGATGAATTTAGTAGAACTTATTATGCTAGTAAAAATGAAACAGGATATGTATCTGAAAATATTAATGATAATGCAAAACATTTTGGTGTTAACTCTTTGTTTGTTGGTGTTGATGAACATAAAGGTGTTTCTTATGCAGTTATTACTATTGATATAAAGTCTTTACCTTCAAATGCATTAATAAAACATGCAGAGTTTAATTTATACCCTATTAATAGAGTATCAACAACAATTGAAAAATATGGTGAATGGAATGTTGCTATAGTTGATCAAACCCAAATGGGAGATATTACTGATTTTGATGATGTTGATAATATGAAAATTATTAAATATATAGGAAGACCAACTCAATCTCATCAATTAACACAAGGTATATGGAGAACTTGGGAATTCTCGGCTATGGAGTGTGAATTTCTAAAAAAGTATGTTCATAATAATAAAATAGTATTAAGAGTTGAAGGTCCAAAAGAACTTAGAATTGGAAGAACTAGACAAATGATGCAATGGGACATAGGTTATGGTAAATTTGGTTTTGGTCTTACATATAGACCAAGGTTAGAATTAACATATACATTAAAACCTGAAATAACTGCTTTATACCCTACTTCTGTTAATACAATAAGCAAAAATGAGATAAAAGATGATGAGATAACAGCTGGTTTTGATGAAAATGGATTAAAAATATATTCAACTTTTGAATTTAATTTATCATCATTACCTCCTTATGATAAGAGCATGATTACAAAAGCATATTTTGAGTTAAATTCAACAAAAATATATATTAAAGATGATATTAGATTTCATATTGAATTTGTCGATGATAATATTGAAAAAAATTATGAAAGTATCACAAATAGAGAAGTTATACAAAATATTGGTTATGATGTTAGTGCAGCAGAGCTTAAGAATAATCAAACACAGTATTTTATGTTTGACACTTTTGCTGAAAAGACTTTAAATGAAAAGGTAAAAGATAAAGAAAGTATTTCTTTTGTCTTAAAACCTACTTCTTCAAAAAAATCAATCAAAAATAAAAAAGTATCTTGGGAAATTAAAAATATATCTTTATCACCAAAATTAATTATTGAACATATACCAAAAAGAAGAGATAGTTTAGCTCAAGTAAAAAATGCAAAGCTAATTGAAGAAAATGGAAAAGTAAAGTTAACTTGGGAAAACCCTATTGATATTGACTTTGTAGGTGTAAAAGTTATAAAAAATCCATTTAGAGAGCCTTATTCTTCTCAGGATGGTCAAAAACTTTATGCAGGTAAAGATGATTATACTTATGATGATTTCGGAGCAATGGATATTGATAAGTATTATGCTATATTTACTTATGATGATGTTCCAAATTATAGTAAGCCTATAATATTAAAATATAATGCAAATAAGTAATACTTATTTGCATTTTTAAAAATCACAAGTTATAATAAACCTAAAAAATTAGGAAATAATATGATTTTGAAGTTTAAAGAATTTTATCCAAAAATAGATTCAACTGCGTGGGTAGCACCTAGTGCTGATATTATAGGTGATGTTATTATTGGCGAAAACTCTTCTGTTTGGTTTCAATGTGTAATTAGATCAGATGTAAATAAAGTTAGAATAGGCAAAAATACTAATATTCAAGATTTATCTATGATACATACAGATACTCACACATCAACTATAATTGGAGATAATGTAACTATAGGACATAAAGTTATGCTTCATGGTTGTAAAATTGAAAATAATTGTCTTATTGGAATGAGTGCTACTATTCTTGATGATGCAATAATTGGTGAAGGTTCTATTGTTGGAGCTAACTCTTTAGTAACATCAGGGAAAAAGTTTCCACCTAAGAGTTTGATTATGGGAAGTCCTGCTAAAGTAGTAAAACAGCTAACTGATGAAGATGTAGAAGGCTTAATTAAACATGCAGGTCATTATGTAGATTATAAAAATGATTATAGCTAAAAGAGTTTTCTTTTAGCTATAAATTACTTACATTGTTTATAAGACTCTTCAAGTTTAGTGTATAAAATTTCAAAGCTTACATCTTCCATATTTTCAAGATGTGAAACCATAACTACATTATCTTCTTTTCCATTCCATTCTTTGATATATGTACCTTCTTTGTATCCATTGTCTTGTCTAAATTTATTTAAACAGTTTTTTCCAATATAAAGTTTTTGTAGCCAAGTAAATGATAAACCTGATACTTTACAACATCTAAAAAACTGATCAATAAATCTTTCAACACCACTAAATGATGGCATATTATTAGTTTCAATTGCTAAAGCTATATAAGATAGTTTTTCTGCTTCTTTTACCATAAGTTTTACATCAACTTCTGCTACAGCTTCATATATACAATGTGTATTTACTAAAGATACAGCTTTTGGTACATTTGTTTCTTGTAATATATAAGACATTAAAAAGTGCCAAATATCAACTAATTCTACATGAATATTTTGCATATCTGGTTTTGCATTAATATTTTTCCAGTGTTTCCAAGGAGTAGAATCAATTAATTCAGCAACTTCCATGTGGATACATCTAAGCCAGTTGATTTCTTTTCCAAATTTATTTCTTCCTAATTCCCAGTTTTTACCATTTGTTGAATCATTTAATTGTTTTTGTAGTAAAAACATCTCTTCTAGTTTATGAGGGAAAGATGAAGCTTCTTCTAATAGTTCAGCTAAAGGTAGACACTCTTCTACTAAATTATCTAATGTAGTGTTGTTTGGTAATTCTTTTTCACCTTTCAATAAATGAATAATTAAAGATACAGTATAAGGTACTTCATCTTTTTCTTCCCAAACTAAAACATCTGATGATGTAACACCAATATATTGTACAAAATCTTCGATTGATAAAAATCCTAAAGTTTTTATACTATCTTTTAAGTCTTTATATAACAAACTTGTCTCCTAATAATAAATAATTGTTTCATTTTTGTAATAATAGCTAATTTTGCATGAAGAGTAGATTTTGTAAAAAATAAATATTTAAAAAGTTATAAATAACTAATTATAACTTTTTCTGTTGATAAAAACTACATATACTTCCACTAGAGTTTTTTACAATAATTGAAGGAATAATTTTTGATTTAAATCCATAAGCTTTACAACCATGGGGGCTGTTTTGCTCCCATGTTACATAATAATAAATACACTTTTGACAAATAATTCTTTTTTCCATAGCTACATTTTAACAAAAATTAACTATAATAAAATTAAATTAAAAAAATAACTAAAATAACGTTAAAGGTTAGAGAATGTTTACAAACATGAGTACAGACAAAAAACTTTGGGTAAATATGATACTTACTCAAATAGGTTTTGCTTGCATTAGTATTATAGCCATTATTTCTGCATCTGATATGGTTGCTATTATTACTATAAATATAGTTTTTGCTATTTTAATTGCATTTACTACTTATGCTGCAAAAAAAAGAATCGTTGGGGGTATTTTTAGATTCAAGAAATATCTTGAAGAGATGATAAACTTTACATTTATGAGAAGTAATAGTGTTCAAAGAGCTGAATATATCAAAAAAGATGAGATAGGTCTAATTCTTCATGAAATGAATGATTATTATGATACGTTTGATGCTATGAGAAAAGCTGATATGAAAGTATTAGGTGAAATTATTTTAACTTTAAACAAGGTTGAACAAGGTATTTATAAATGTAGAGTAAAATCTGACTCTGATAACTTTATGATTAGTACTTTAAGAAAAGCATTAAATCAAATGTTAGATGTTTTAGAAGAAAATATGAATAGTTTAAAAGAAGTTTCTACATCTTATGCAAAAGATGATTTTACAAAAAAAATTGATATACCTTCATATCTAAAAGAAAATATGCTTGAAGTTATGACTAGTGTAAATATATTAGGTGATGCCTTATCAAAATCAGCAAAAACAAGTTTTGAAAATGGTGAAAAATTAAAAAATAACTCAACTTTAATGAAAACATCAATGGATAACCTTTCTTCTAAAGCAAATGAACAAGCAGCTTCTTTAGAACAAACATCAGCTTCATTAGAAGAAATCACTTCAATTACTAGAAACAATGCAAATAATGCAGCAAAAATGGCTGAACTTGGAAGTACTGTAAATAATGCAGTTTCAAACGGAAGAACTTTAGCTTCTCAAACAGCTTTATCTATGGAAGAAATTAATACAAAAGTATCATCAATTAATGAAGCAATTAGTATTATTGATCAAATAGCATTCCAAACAAATATTTTATCACTTAATGCAGCAGTTGAAGCAGCAACAGCTGGAGAAGCTGGAAAAGGTTTTGCAGTTGTTGCTCAAGAAGTAAGAAATCTTGCTTCAAGAAGTGCAGAAGCAGCAAAAGATATTAAAAGTTTAGTTGAAGATGCCAATGAAAAAGCTAATGAAGGTAAAAATATTTCTGATGAAATGATTAAAGGTTATGAAACTTTAGATAATCATATTAAAGAAACAATCTCAATTATTGAAGATGTAAGTACTTCATCAAAAGAGCAAATGAGTGGAATTGAGCAAATTAATGATGCTGTTACAATGCTTGATAGAGTTACACAAGAAAATGCTAATGAAGCAAATCAGACTACTAATATATCAAATGAAGTATCGTATATGGCAGATTTATTAGTTGAAGATGCAAAAAGCAAAAAATTTTAAACTGAATAATTAAAAGAAAAAGAAATAATTGGAGATATATTATGGCAGCAGGACAAGAAACAGTATTAGATGATTATGCTTTTTTAGTTAGTGAAACTGATGAGAAAGGTATAATAAGATTTGCAAATAACGACTTTTGTAGTATTGCAGAGTATACAATTGAAGAATTATTAGGTCAACCACATAGTATGGTAAGACATCCAGATATGCCAAGCAAAGCATTTAAATCACTTTGGGAGACAGTACAAAAAGGTGAGATTTGGACAGGTTATGTAAAAAATGCTACAAAAACTGGTGGTTACTATTGGGTTTATGCGACTGTATATCCATTTGAATCGTGCGATGGATCAAAAGGTTATATGTCTTGTAGAAGAAAAGCTAGTAGTAGTGAAATTGCAGAAGCACAAAAACTTTATGCCCAATGGAACAAAGAAGAAGGTAGAAATTAAACTTCTACCCTACTTTGTATAGCTTTAGATAAAGATAAAATATCAACATTTTCTAAACTAACACCTGTTGGAACTCCTTGGGCTATTTTAGAAAATTTGATATCTTTATTTTTTAATTTATCTTCTATAAATAAAATAAAAGCATCATTAGCAATTGATGGAGTTATAGCAAATAAAACCATCTCAACATCATTTTCATTTACAAATCTAATTAAAGCATCAATAGCTTCTTGATCTAATTCTTCTATAACAAAATATTTTCCATCAAATTGTTTTGAATCTTCGATAATAAATATATCTTTTGCACTTTGTACAATACATAACTTTGTATTATCTCTTGAATCATCTAAGCAAAATTCACATATTTCATGTTCACTCATTGAACCACATTTAACACATTTAGTTATATTTTTTAACGCATTTTCAATACTATGTGCAATTTTAATACCACAATAGTTATCATTCATTACTACATGATAAGCAAGTCTTAAAGCTGATTTTTTACCAATTGTTGGTAAAGATTCGAAAGCTTCAACTAATTCATAAAATTTTTCTAATCCTTTTTTCATAGGCGGATTATATCTTATTTTTATAATATTTTAGATAAAATCGCGAATATTAACAAATATAAAAAATTATTTAGGAGATATTTAATTGACTGAATTAGATTATTATGAAGTATTAGAAGTAAGTAGAGATGCACAAAAAAGTGAAATAAAAAAAGCTTACAGAAAAATGGCGATGAAGTATCACCCAGATAAAAATCCTGATGATGCTGAAGCTGAAGAAAAATTTAAAGCTGTAAATGAAGCATATCAGGTATTAAGTGATCAAGAAAAAAGATCAATTTATGATAGATATGGAAAACAAGGTTTAGAAGGACATGGTCAAGGTGGAGGTTTCTCAGGAGGCTTTGATGACTTAAGTTCTGTATTTGAAGAAATGTTTGGTTCTGCTTTTGGTGGAGGTTCTTCAAGAAGGCAAAGAAAATCTTATAATTATAATTTAGATATTGCAGTTGAAGTAAAACTAGAGTTTAATGAAGCAGTTTTTGGATGTAATAAAGAAGTAGATTATAAATATAAAACAGCTTGTAAACCATGTAAGGGTACAGGAGCAAAAGATGGAAAGCTTTCAACTTGTCCAACGTGTCAAGGTGCAGGTCAAGTACATACAAGACAAGGCTTTATGACATTTGCACAAACTTGTCCAACGTGTCAAGGTTCAGGTCAAGCTGTAAGTGCTTCTTGTAAATCTTGTGGTGGAAATGGATATGATGAAGTAAAAGATTCATTTAAAGTTGATATTCCAGAAGGTGTTAATGATGGAATGAGAATAAGAGTATCAAATAAAGGTAATATAGCACCAGATGGTACAAGAGGAGATTTATATTTACAAGTAAATGTAAAAGAAGATTCTCATTTTGTTAGACATGATGATGATATTTATCTTGAAGCTCCAATTTTCTTCACTCAAGTTGCACTTGGTGATAAGATTAAAATACCTGGTCTTAGAGGTGAACTTGAGCTTGAAATACCAGCAGGAGCTAAAGATAAACAACAGTTTAAATTTAGAGGAGAAGGTGTTAAATCTGTACAAGGTTACGGTAAAGGTGATTTAGTAGTACAAATTAAAATTGAATACCCTAAATCTTTAACTGATGAACAAAAAGAATTATTAGAAAAACTTCAAGAGAGTTTTGGAGTTGAAAGTAAACCTCACGAATCAAGCTTTGAAAATATGTTTGATAAAGTAAAGAAGTGGTTCTCTTAATTTAATAAGATTAATCCTTATTTAAGTATAATGCTTGAATAAGGATTAATATGAAAAATATACACTTCATAATACTTTTTCTAAATTTTATTTTAGTTAGCTGTCTTGCATCTGATGAAGTCAATTTAACAAAAGAAGAAAAACAATTTATAAAAGATAACCCTATAATTAATGTTGGGGTAGAAAAAAAGATTGCTCCATTTTATTTTAAATATGCCAATGAATATACAGGTCTTAGTAAAAAATATTTAAATATAATATCAAAAAAAACAGGTCTTGAATTTAAAGAAATAGAAGATAACTGGCAAAATATTTTAGAAAAAACTAAAAATAAAAAAATTGATCTTATACCATTAATAGTTAAAAATAAATATAGAGAATCAAATTTCATATTTTCAGATCCTTACTTAACTGCAAGAGACTATGCCTTTATCAATACTAATGATTCTACTGAATATAAATCTTTGAATGATTTAAAAGGTAAACGATTTGCTGTTGTAAAAGGATATCCTGAGATTAAATTTATGCAAGAAAATTATCCAAGTATTGAAATTGTTTATACAAATAACTTATTGGAGACAATCGATGCAGTAGTTACTCAAAAAGCAGATTTTTTTCTTTCTAATATTGCAATAGCAAATTATATGATTACTGCAAATTCAATCAATAATATAAAACCTGAATTTTATACAAATGAAATGGGAAATGTTTTACATATTGCAATTAGAAAAGACTATATTATTTTAAGAAATATTATAAATAAAGTTTTATCAAGTATTCCAATTGAAGAAAAAATTAGATTATCAAACATTTGGATGAATGAAAAATTAGATATTGTAAAATCAAAAATTAATTTTACTAAAGAAGAACAAAGTTTTTTAAAAAATAAAAGTAAACTTATAATTGCTAATGAATATGATTGGATACCTTTTGACTTTTATGAAAATGATAGACCTAAGGGATATATTGTTGATTATATTAAACTTATAAGTAGTAAACTTGGATTGGAACCAGTTTTTATAACAGATAATTGGACTCAGTTATTAAAAAAATTTAAAGAAAATAAAATTGATGTTTTGCCAGTTATTGCTTACAGTGAAAATAGAGAAAAATACTTAGAATATACCTATCCAGTATTTGAACAAGTTTTATCAATAGTTACAAAAAAATCTACAACTAATATTATTAATATTGATGACTTAAAAAATAAAAAATTAGGAATGGTTAAAGATTGGCAGCTTACAAAGGTTATAAAAAAAGAATATCCTCAAATTGAAATAGTTGAATATAAGACTTTAAAAGAAATTTTTGATGCAATTAAAAATAATTATATAGATGGGAGTATTCAAAATAATTTATTAGCAAGATATTATATTAACAAGTATTATTCAAGGGATTTAAAAATCACTTCATCTGTAATTATACCTAATTTTAAAAATGAGTTATATATAGGAGTTAGAAAAGATTTGATTATGCTAAAAAAGCTTATCAATAAGGCTATTAACTCTTTAAATCAAAAAGAGTTAGAACTATTAAATCAAAAATGGCTTAATTATGCAGAAGAAATTAACTTTACTAAAGAAGAACAAGAGTTTATAGAAAATACAACTATAAATGTTGCCTATGGTGTTGATTGGGCACCTATAAGTTTTGTAGAAAATGATAAAGCTTATGGTTTAGGTTTTGATTTTTGGCAATATATTACTAATAAAGCAAATTTAAAAGTAAACTTTGACTTTAAAAGCAATTTTACTAATGCTTTAGAGGATATAAAATATAAAAGGAATGATATTATCATTAGTACATCTAAAACTAATGATAGAAAAAAATATGCAATATTTTCAGATATTTATTACAAAGCTCCTTTAGGAATAGCAACTTTAAACAATAAAAATTATATTCCTGATGCTTCATATTTATTAAATAAAAAAGTTGGTGTAGGTAAAGACTTCACGGCATATATATTATTAAAAGAAGCATATCCTAAAATGAAATTTATTTTTTATAATGATATTAAGCAAGGGTTAGAGTATCTTTCTAATAATAAAGTAGATGTAATAGTTGATTCTATGCCTATTTTAGTTCATAATATTAAAAAATATGCATACAGTAATATAAAAATATCTGGAAGTACAGGTATTAGTTTTGATTTACAAGTGATGATTAGAGATGATTATAAAGTGTTACAATCTATAATTAATAAAGTTTTAAAAACAATGACTTCTGAGGAAAAACGAGCTATATATGATAAATGGTCAAAACTTGAATACACACAAGTCTTTGATTATTCAATTCTTTGGAAATACTTTTTGCCTTTACTTATTATAATATTTGTTATTCTTTATAAAAATAGACAGTTACTTAAATATCAAAATAGTTTAAAACAAACAAAAAGTGAATTGGAGAATACTGTAGAAAACTTTCGGGCTTTAATAAATCTTACAATTGAAGGAATATTTATTGTAAAGGGGAATAGGATTCTTTTTACAAATATAGAAGCTATAAAAATGTTTAATTTAAGTAAAAAAAAGTTAAAAGATTTAGAATTTGATTCTTTATTTAAATATGAAAATAAACAAAAATTAGATTTTATAATTAAAGAGTCTAAAACAAAAACTTATGAATTAACAGCAATTAAGAAAAATGCGAAGGTATTCCCTGTTCTTTTAAAGTCTAAAACAATTTTCTTTGAGAATAAATATTGTGATATAGTATCAGTTATAGATATGAGCGAAATAAAAAATAAAGAACAATTAATAATACATCAATCAAAAATGGCAAGTTTAGGTGAGATGATAGGTAATATAGCTCATCAATGGAGACAACCTTTAAGCTTTATATCCACTGCTGCAACAGGAATGAAACTACAAAAACAGTTTAATCAATTAGATGATAAAACTTTTAATACTACTATTGATAATATAGCACAAACTACTATGTTTTTATCACAAACAATAGATGATTTTCAAAACTATCTTAAAACTGATAAAACGAAAATAAAATTTAATCTTAGTAAAAGTATAGAAAAACTTTTAAATATTGTAAAAAGTTCTTTTTCAAATAATTTTATTGAAATGGAATTAAATTTAGATAAAGAGATTTTTATAACTTCTTATGAGAATGAATTAACTCAAGCATTGTTAAACATAATTAACAATGCAAAAGACGCTTTAAAAGATAAAGAATATAATACTAGATATATAACAATTAATTGTTTTAAAAATAAAAATAATGTATTTATAGAAGTAATTGATAATGCAGGAGGAGTAAAACCAGAATTCATAGATAGAGTTTTTGAACCATACTTTACAACAAAACATAAAAGCCAAGGAACTGGACTTGGTTTATATATGACTCATAAAATTGTAAATGAAAGTTTAAATGGAGAAATTAAAATAGAAAATATTTCTTATATATTTCAAGAAAAATCATTTGATAAATGTGCAAAAGTGACTATTAAACTTCCACTTTCATAAGAGATTAAAAACATATAGAATATAATATTCGCCATTTATTACGCTTAGAAAAGACAAAAGGAAGCACTTATGGCTAAATCTTATTTAGAATCAAATCCAGATGAAAATGGTTATTTTGGAAGATTTGGGGGTTCTTTTATTCCTCCAATGTTAGAAAAACCATTTGCAGATATTACAAAAGCTTATGCAGAGATTAAAAATTCTCCTGAATTTATTGAAGAGTTAAAATATGTAAGAAAGCATTTTCAAGGAAGACCAACTCCAATTACTTATGCAAAAAATTTAACAGCTCATTGTGGTGGAGCTAAAATATATTTAAAAAGAGAAGATTTAAATCATTCAGGTGCACATAAATTAAATCACTGTATGGCAGAGGTAATTTTAGCTAAACAGATGGGGTTTAAAAAAGTTATTGCTGAAACAGGTGCAGGACAACATGGAGTTGCCTTAGCAACAGCTGCTGCATACTTTGGTTTAGAGTGTGAGATACACATGGGGGAAGTTGATATTGCTAAAGAGCATCCAAATGTTGTAAGAATGAAAATATTAGGAGCAAAAGTAATTCCTGCTACGCATGGTCTTAAAACTTTAAAAGAAGCTGTAGATTCAGCTTTTGAATCTTATGTAGCACAAGCTAATAATGCTATTTATTGTATTGGATCAGTTGTTGGGCCTCATCCTTTCCCTATGATGGTAAGAGATTTTCAAAGTATTATAGGAATTGAATCAAAAGAGCAATTTTTTGAGCATGAAGAAAATTTACCTGACAATGTAATAGCTTGTGTTGGTGGAGGATCAAATGCAATGGGAATCTTTGCAGGTTTTATTGATGATAAAGAAGTAGAACTTTATGGTGTTGAACCTATGGGTAAAGGAGAAAAACTAGGAGAACATTCAGCTTCATTAACTTATGGAGAAGAAGGAATTATGCATGGATTTAATTCAGTAATGCTTAAAGATGAAAAAGGTGAACCAGCTCCTGTTTATTCAATTGCATCTGGTATTGATTACCCATCAGTTGGGCCTGAACAAGCACACTTAAATGATATTGGAAGAACAAAAGTAGGACTTTGTAATGATACACAAGCTATAGATGCTTTCTATAAATTATCTCAACTTGAAGGAATCATTCCTGCATTAGAGTCTGCCCATGCAGTTGGTTTTGCTATGCAATTAGCAAAACAACTTCCAAAAGATAAAACAATTTTAGTTAATTTATCAGGTAGAGGTGATAAAGATATTGATTTTGTTGTAGAAAACCACCCTATTCCTAATGCTAAATTCTAATAAAAACTAAAAAAGAAATTTATTTCTTTTTTAGTCAAAAATAGTTTACCTAACATAATATATCCCTAAAAAATCTAATAATACTAGTAAAAATATATTTACTAAAATCAAAAAGTCATATTAAAGTCATTTTAGGAAGAGATAATTTTGGATATTTATTTAGGAGAACATTATGAAAAAATGTCTTTTTTTAATCTTAGGCTTATGCACGGCTTTATTTTCTTACACTACAGTTAGTGAGTCCAATCAAGAAATTATTACCAATATGTTGTCGCAACAACAAAATGGGAATAGTCATTTTGGTGACTTATTTGTTTTTTTACAAACAAAACTTTTTGAAAATGCTTACTTGTCAATTATTATAATTGTACCTTTAGTGTTTTTAATCCACTATTTAATTATTGGGCCAAAAAAGTTTAAACATGATGGTAAAAAATATTATGTATTTACTCTTTTTAATAGAATAGTTCATGGTATTGCTGCTATTTCTTTTATTATAATTATACCTACAGGTCTTATTATGATGTTTGGATCTACTTTTGGTGGAGGAGAGTTTGTAAAAGCTTGTAAAGAGCTTCATGCTGTTTCTACAGTATTATTTATGATTAGTGTTGTACCAATGTTTTTAATGTGGCTTAAAAATATGCTATTTACTGCTGAGGATGTAAAATGGTTTATGATTTTAGGGGGATATTTATCAAAAGAGAAAAAACCAGTTCCTGCAGGTAAGTTTAATGCAGGGCAAAAAATGTGGTTTTGGGTATGTACTTTAGGTGGAGTTGTTATGATTTTTACAGGTGCAACTTTATATGTACAAGATTTAAATTTAGCAGTTTTAACAATGTTTGGATTAACAAAAATTGAGATGTTAAGATTATGTATAATTGCTCATAATATTGTAGGACTTGCTATGACAGCTTTATTTTTTACTCATATTTATATGTCAATTTTTGCTATTAAAGGTGCTATTGCTAGTATAATTAATGGCTATAAAGAAGAAGAGGAAATGGCTATTTTACATAGTTCATACTATAAAGAAATTCAAAAAGATAAGAAATAAATAAAGTTTCCACTTTTGTGGAACTTTATTTTTTTATACTCCTTCTTTCATGTCTAATCAAATATAAACCTGAAAAAATCACAATCCCTGCTCCTGTTATTGTCAATGAATCTGGAAGATGGTTAAATATTAACCAACCTAGTATTGAAGCACTTATTATTTCAAGATATTGAAAAGATGCTAAACTTGAAGCTTTAGAATAAAAGAAAGCTTTTGATACAAGAAGTTGAACAATTGTAGTTATTATTCCTAATAATAGAATCAACCACCAATCGTTAAGTTTGATTTGGTTAAAACCAAATGAATCTATATCTAAGAATTCACAAATGATGATAATAATAGATAAAATCGATGTAGATAATATTCCAATAAAAAACTGTAAACTTTTATTATTTGATTTGGTTGATACTTGTCTTAAACTTATTAAATATAAGGCATAAAATATTGCTGATACAATAGGAAAAAAAGATGCCATTCCATAAGCTGACCAGTTGGGTCTAATTATGATTAAAGTTCCAATTAAACCTATTATTACAGCTACTATGTGGTTTTTTTGAAGTTTTTCTTTTAAAATGATTACACTAAGAAGTGTTAAAACTAAAGGTTCAATAAAAAATAGTGCTATATTATTTGCTAAGGGTAGATATTTTAATCCCCAAAATAAAAATACAATTGAAGCACTAATAAAAAAACTTACGAAAATATACTTTTTTTTAAATGCAGATATTTTGTATTTTAAGATAAAAGATAATATTAATAATATTATAGCTTGAATAAAAAACCTAAGCCATGCTATTTGAATAATAGTATAAGATGATGATAACCATTTTGCTATGGCATCACTAAAAGGTAGAATTAATACAGCTAATACCATAAAAAATATACCTTTTAGATTTTCTTGATTTTGATTATTGATAGTATTTTGCATAAGAAATTATAACAAAATATAATTTTATAAAGCTTTTATTTTTCTTTGATAAAATATTAAAATACAAGGAAGGAATATGAAACTAGAATATGCAGGATTAAAACCAATTATTAGTGAACATGGTATCTCTTTTAAAGATGGAAAAGAAGATAAATTTAAATACTTAAAATATGCAGCAGAACTTTTAGAAGCATTTGATCATGAATATAAAAGAAAAACTAACTATAGTCATGAATTAAAAGAGCAAAGGCTAAATTCTGATGAGATATTAAATATAATATTAAAATTTCATCCAAATATTGAAAACACAATGAATAAAGAGATTGATTCATATTTAGAACATTTAGATGAAGAAGAAAAAAGTGTGCAAAATAGAGCTTCTCTTTCAGAATTAGAAAAACAAGCTTATATAAATAATCTTAAAATAATGCGAAACTATAAAATACAAAGAGCAAAAAATAAAATATTTTATTTTCATTGTATTGAAACAATTGTTGAGTTAATTATGCAGCATGGTATAAAAAATATAGAAGTTCCTTTTAATGAAAGGTTTTGGCATATTTTACAAACTATTGAAGGTAATTTATCATTACATAAAATATCAAGTGATATAAAAACAATAAAAAAAGATGAAACTCTAAAAGCAATTTTAAATATAGATATCTATATTGCTAATAAGTAAGCTTCATTGAGCTTACTTTTTATAAACTTACAAAATACAAATACAAAAAATTAAATTATAAAGTTAAACTAACAATATAAAATTAAAAGGATTCAATAATGAATACAATTTTATCTATAGCAGGAAGTGATAGTGGTGGTGGAGCTGGTATACAAGCAGATATTAAAAGTTCTTTATATCACAATGGATTTATGACTACTGCAATTACAGCTATTACAGCACAAAATACTCAAGGTGTTCAAGGTGTTGTGGCTTTAGAACCAAGTTTTGTTGAAAAACAAATACAATCAGTAGCAAATGATTTTGATATCAAAGCAGTTAAAATTGGTATGTTAGGTTCTCCTGAATTAATAGAGGTCGTAAAAAATTATATTTGTAAACTAGATATTCCAATAGTTTTAGATCCTGTTGCTATTTCAAGAGCCAATGCTAAACTTTTAGATGATTCTTGTATTCAAAACCTTAAAGGTCTTTTTCCTTATGCAACATTAATTACTCCCAATAAATATGAAGCAAAGGAGTTTTTTGGGGTTGAACAAATAGAAGATATTTTATCATGCGAAAATTATGGAACAAATATTTTATTTAAAGATATTGAAGATAATACTGATTTTGCAGTAGATGTTCTAAAAACAAGTGATGGAAAACTAGAGTATTTCCAAACTAAAAGAGCAAGTGATTTAAATACACATGGAACAGGTTGTTCTTATAGTGCCAGTATTGCTACATTATTATCTCAAAATAACAATCTTAAAGAAGTAATAAAAATTTCAAAAGAGTATATATATCAAGCTATCAAAAATGCTCCCAATTTAGGTAAAGGAAATGGTCCTATAAAGCATAATTTAGAAGGCTTTACTGAAATATAATAAAGGATTTATTATGTCTAAAAATATATGGATAATTGGTGCTAGTAGTGGAATTGGCTATGAGCTTACAAAACTTTTTTTACAAAATGGCTATACAGTAATAGCTAGTTCAAGAGCTGCTAAAGAGTGCCATGAATTAAAAGGATTAAAGTCTTCTTTTAAACAAACTTTATACTTAAAAAATATTGATGTAGAAGATAACTCTTCTATAAAAGAAGCTACAGCTTATGTTTGGCAAAAATTAAAATATTTAGATATTTGTATTTTTAATGCAGGAGTTTATGAGTTAACATCAGTGGAAAAGTTAAATATTCAAGATTTTGAAGAAATGACTAATATAAACTATTTAGGTGCTGTTAGACTTACAAATATAGTAAGTAAATATTTCCTTTCTCAAGGCTTTGGTAGGTTTGTTTTTAATGGAAGTTTATCAAGTTATTTTGGTCTACCAAATGCGGCAGCTTATGGTGCTAGTAAAGCTGCACTTGTAAATTTTGCTCAAGCAATACAACCTGAACTTATAAAGAAAAATATTGAAGTTCAAATAATAAATCATGGTTTTGTAAAAACAAAGTTAACTAATAAAAATAATTTTGAAATGCCTGAACTTATGAATAGTAATGAAGCTGCTTTAAAAATTTTTCATGAATTAAGTAAATCTTCTTATAAATTTGAAATTAAATTTCCATATAAATTGTCATTTTTTCTTACATTATTAAGGCTATTGCCATATAAAATATCTTTAGCAATAACGAAAGGATTAATAAAATGAATTACTCAAAACAAATACAAAACTATGCGTTATTTTTTGAAAATTTAAATAAAGATATTTCTTTTTTTGAATATAAAAATATTTTTAGTGATGATGTTTATTTTGAAGATCCTTTTCAAAAAACTAAAGGTATTCAAGCTATATATAATATTTTTAATGAGATGTATAAAACTATCGATGAACCAAGATTTCTTGTAAAAGAGATAATTCAAAATGATGATATTGCTTATTTACAATGGAACTTTATGTTTAAATATAAAAATAGCAAGAATATGGAAAGCTTTACAGGAGTTAGTAGAGTACAATTAGATAGTCAAGGTAAAGTTATTTCACATATTGATTATTGGGATGCTGCTTCAAATATATATGAAAAAATTCCTGTATTAAAATCTATCTTACGATTTATAAAAAATAAAATAAAAGCATAAATAGAATAGTTTTCTATAAAATGACAAAATACAGCTATTAAAAGTAATTAATAGTTGTTATTATTACTTCAACTAAAATATTTAAGTGTCCTTGTGAGTGTAAAATTATTTATTATTTTGCTATGTTCTCATTATTACATTCAAAGCCTTTAAAGTCAGTCCAAATTGTTAAGCTTAAATATTTTAGTAATCTTGTACGAAGTAGCTCGTACTTGTAACAGTTTCCAGCAAAACTGTGTAGCCTCAACTGTTGAATACTATTTTAAAAATACTAACATATATAAAGTATTCAACAGATGTTTAAAATTAAATTAATAAATCTAATTTTTTATAAAAGGAAGATAATATGAGAATAGCAGTTCTAGGAGCAGGTATTAGCGGTTTAGGAAGTGCATATCTTCTAAGTAAAAAACATCATGTTGATTTATATGAAAAAGAAAATCGGCTTGGTGGTCATGCAAGAACTACACAAGTTGAAGAAGATGGTAAAAGATTTGGTGTTGATACAGGTTTTTTAGTTTTTAATTATGAAACATATCCTTTACTTACAAAACTTTTTGATATGCTTGATGTTAAAATAGAAAATAGTGAAATGAGCTTTGGTTTTTGGGACAAAGATAAAAACATAGCTTACAATGGAAACTCTCTTTCAGGATTATTTTTTCAGAAAAAAAATATTTTTAATTTTTCACATTATTTTATGATAAATGATATAATAAAATTTAATAAAAAAGCTAATAAAGACTTAGAAACAAATAGTTATGATTTAGATAAAACTTTAGGGGATTATCTAAAACCTTATGGTAAAGCTTTTAAACAAAGATATATTATTCCTATGGGAGCTTCTATTTGGTCTACTCCAAGTAATAGTATGAATGACTTCCCTGCAAGAACTTTTTTACAATTTTTTAAAAATCATGGTTTATTAGGTGTTACTACTCATCATCAATGGCTTACTGTATCAAATGGAAGTATAAATTATGTAAATAAAATTAAAGAAAATATTTCAGGCCAAATATTTTTAAATGCAAATATAAAAAAGGTTGAAAGAAAAAAAGATGGTGTCTTTATAACTTTTGAAAATAATGAAATTAAAGTTTATGATAAAGTTGTTTTTGCTATGCATGCTCCTGATGTTTTAGAGCTTTTAGCTGATGCAAGTTTAAATGAAAAAGAGATATTAGAAGCTTTTAAATATAAACAAAATGATGCCCTACTTCATAATGATAAAAAAGTTTTATATCCAGATAAAAATATCTATGCTGCATGGAATTATAAAACATCTACAAAAAATAATAACGCAGTGACTTTATCATATTGGATTAATACATTACAAAATTTAAAAACGAAAAAAGATTATTTTGTATCTTTAAATGAGTTAAGTAATGTTGATGAAGTAATAGAGAAAATCTCTTATTCTCATCCTCAATTTAATACAAAAGCAATTGAAGCACAAGATAGAAGAGCTGAAATAAATGGAGTAAATAATACATATTTTGCAGGTGCTTATTGGAGATATGGATTTCATGAAGATGGTCTTTGGAGTGCAAATACTATAGCTTCAAAGTTTGGATGTGAGCTATGAGTTCAAATTTTTTTTATGATGGAGTAATATACCATAAAAGATTTCTCCCAAAACAACATGATTTTAAATATAAATTTTTTATGTTAGATATTGATATAAATAATTTAAATAAAGAAAAAAGTAAACTTTTCTCATATAATAAATTCAATCTTTTTTCTTTTAAAAGTAAAGATCACTTTGGAGGGAAAAAAGATTTTTTAGAAAACATAGATGAACTTTTAAAAAAATTTGATATCAAAAAACCTACTAAAACTAGATTTATAACACTTCCTAGAATTATGAATTTTGTATTTAATCCTATTAGTTTACTTTTAATAATTAATAAAGATGAAAAGCTTGACTTTATTTTAGCAGAAGTTCACAACTATAATGGAGGAAGAGTTATATATCCTATAAAACTAAGTCATAGAGGACATAATTTATATAGAGGTGAAATACCAAAAGATATGTATGTTTCGCCCTTTTTTAAAAGAGATGGTTCTTATAGTTTTTTATTTAGATACGACAAGTCAAATGTGGCTTTAAAAATAGATTTATTTGAAGAGAATAAAAAAATGCTAACAGCATCTTTTAGTGGAACTCCGCTTCAGTTCTCAGACAAAAATATTATAAAACTATTTTTAAAGCACACTTTTTTAACTTTTTTTGTAGTTACAAGAACTTTATGGCAGTCTTTAAAACTTTATAAAAAAGGTTTGAAATTTAATAGTGTAGAAGATATAGATACAAAAAGGAGATATTAAAATGAAAAAGCTATGGCATAAGTTTGGTGATTCTTTTTTCTCAAAATTAGAACAAGGAAACTTGAAAGTACAGTTCCCAAATAATGAAATAAAATATTATGGTTCAAAACAAGAAAAAGAAGTATTTTTGAAATTAAATAGTTATAACTTCTTTTTAAAAATAGCTTTATACGGAGATATAGGTTTTGCTGAGAGTTATATGGATGAAGAGTTTGAAACAAATGATTTAACAAAGTTAATTCAAATAGCTTTAATAAACTCCGATAACTTAGGGGTAAAAAGTGAAGATAATAAAAACAATTTTTTTATAAATATTTTACCTCATTTTAATAAAGTAAAACATTTTTTAAGAAAAAACTCTAAGAAAAACTCAAGAAAAAATATTTCTAAACATTATGATTTATCAAATAGTTTTTATAAATTATTTTTAGATGAAACGATGATGTATTCAGCTGCTATATTTGAAAATCCTGATGAATCACTTTATGAAGCACAAAAAAGAAAAATCACTCATTTAGCAAATAAATTAAATATAAAAGAAGGTGATAATGTACTTGAAATAGGTTCAGGTTGGGGATCAATGGCAATACATTTAGCAAAAGAAAAAAAGTGTAAAGTAACGACAGTTACTTTAAGTACTGAGCAAAAAAAACTATGTGAACAAAGATTTAAAGAAAATAAAATTGAAGAAAGTATTGATATCTTTTTAAAAGATTATAGGGACTTAAAAGGGAAATATGATGCAATAATTGCAGTTGAAATGTTTGAAGCAGTAGGACGTGAGTATTTTGATATTTTTTTCAAAAAATGTGAGAAGCTTTTAAAACCAAATGGCGTATTAGCTTTACAGATTATCACTATGCCTGATAATAGATATGAAACTTATTCTAAGGGTACAGATTTTATACAAAAGTATATTTTTCCAGGAGGACATTTACCTAGTGTTTCAAGAGTCCTTAAAAGTACAAGTAAACACACAAGATTGAATCTTTTGAATTTAGAAGAGTTTACAGAAGATTATGCCAAAACTTTAAATCTTTGGTATGAAAATTTTAATAAAAAAATTAAAGAAATCAAAGCCTTAGGTTTTGATGATTATTTTATTAGAATGTGGAAAATGTATCTAAATTATTGTGAAGCAGCATTTTTAACAAGAAATGTAAATTTGGTACAAGTAGTATTTACAAGAGATCAAAACATTTATTTAAATAAAGGCTTAATTGCTTAGTAGTTGTAAAAGCTATAAGTGGTAAAATAACAAATCAGTAAAAGGAATTTAAATGTTTGATTTATCAACAATGAGACAAGAATATATGACAAAAGGCTTAGATATAAATGATTTGGATTCATGTCCTTTCAAGCAATTTGAATTGTGGTTTAATCAAGCTTTAGAAGCTAAATTAATAGAACCAAATGCTATGAGTGTAAGCACAGTTGGTCTTGATATGAAACCATCAATTAGAACAGTTTTATTAAAAACTTTTGATACAGATGGTTTTGTTTTTTTCTCAAATTATAAAAGTAAAAAAGCTAAACAAATTGATGAGAATCCTTATGGAGCTGCACATTTTGCATGGTTGGGATTAGAAAGACAAGTTAAAATTGAAGGGAAAATAGAAAAAATCAGTAAAACTGCTTCTATGAAATATTTTTTATCAAGACCCAAAGGAAGTCAATTGGGTGCTTGGGTATCTCATCAAAGTGAGGTTATCAGCTCAAGAAGTTTACTTGAAGCAAAATTTGATGAAATAAAAAATAAATTTTCTAAAGGAGAAATTCCTTTCCCTTCTTTTTGGGGTGGATATATTTTAAAACCTGAAATAATTGAGTTTTGGCAAGGTGGGAAAGATAGGCTTCATGATAGATTTGAATATAGATTAAATGAAGATAATAGTTGGGAAATAAATAGACTAGCACCATAGGAGTTTAAAATGAGTTGTGTTTGTAATAAAAATTTTTGTATTGAAAACAGTGAAGGAAAAGTTCATTTTATCACAATAGTTCCAGAACTACTTTTTAAATGTAGAGATCTTTTAAAAGATATGAATAACTTTACTCAAGAAGAGAATATTTGTAGTTTTGATATTAAAAATGTAAGAAGTTTTTTTGAAAATAAAGTTGATTTTTTTGATGAACATTTTACTTTATTTGAACAAAAAGAGATAAAAGTATTTATAGAAACGAAAAATGAACTTTTAAGTATATCTTCTGTATTAAAAGCAAAATCTTTAAATATTTATTTAAACTTTATAAAAGACAATAGTTTTTTTGAAATTTTAGAAAGTGAAACCTTAACTACACATTTTCAACCAATTGTTGATTTAAGAAGAAATAAAATATTTGCTTATGAGTGTTTGACAAGGGGTGTTTTACCAAATGGAAAACTAATGTACCCTAATGAACTTTTTGAAAAATCAAATAGAAATGATACAAATTTTAGACTTGATAAATTATGTAGAGAATCAGCTTTAAAAACAGCAGCTGTAAAAAAAATAAATGCAAAAGTATTTATAAACTTTATTCCAACTGCAATTTATGATCCAAAATTTTGTTTACAAAGTACAGTAAAATGGGCAAAACAACTTGAACTAGATCCTAAGAATATAGTTTTTGAAGTAGTTGAAACTGAAAATGTAGAAGATAAAGTACATTTAAAACAGATATTAAACTACTATAGACAACAAGGATTTAAGATAGCTTTAGATGATGTGGGAGAGGGATATTCTTCTTTGAATATGATTATTGATATAAAACCAGATATTATAAAAGTTGATAGAAATATTATAGATGGTATAGATAAAGATGAATTAAAACAATCTGTATACAAAGCTTTACAGTCTCTTTGTATTGATAATGATATTGAAATTTTAGCTGAAGGAATTGAAACCCAAGAAGAACTGGATACAGTAAAAAAACTTGGGGTTGATTATGCACAAGGTTATTTTTTCGCAAGGCCTAGTTCAGAACCTGTAAGAAGAATTTTCTAATGCAATATTTTTTGATATATCCTCATCAGTTATTTAAAAAAACTGATGAGTTAAAAGATAAAAAAGTCTTACTTATTGAAGAGCCATTATTTTTTACTCAATATAAATTTCATATACAAAAACTTGTATTACATAGAGCTTCTATGAAATTTTATGAAAATTATTTAAAGCAAAAAGGTTTTGATGTAGAGTATTTTGAAGATGAAAAGTATCTACAAAAATATATAAATGAAGAGATTTTTATGTATGAACTTTTTGATGACTATTTAGAAAAAAAAGTTTACAAAAACTTTAAAAATATTACTACAGTTAAAAACCAAAACTTTTTACATCCAAATGATAAATCAAAATTTTTACATCACTTTTATATGAATAGAAGAAAAGAGCTTAATATTTTTATGGAAAATGGCAAACCTTTATATGGTAAATATAGCTTTGATAGTGAAAATAGAAAGAAATTACCTAAAGATATTTTTGTACCAGCCACATTAGCTTACGAGAATAAGTATATTCTTGAAGCAAAAGAGTATTGTAAAAAGTTTAAAACAATAGGAACTTGTGAAACTTTTAATTACCCTACTTCTTTTTCTGAGGCTTCTTTACAATTGGACTATTTTATAAAAGAAAAATTTGAAAACTTTGGGGATTACCAAGATGCAATAACAAAAGATGAAAACCTAATATATTTATTTCACTCAAATATTTCTAGTAGTTTAAATATAGGACTTTTAAGTTTAGAAGATGTAATAAATAAAATCAAACAAGCAAATGCTCCTTATAATGCCAAAGAAGGTTTTATTAGACAGATTATTGGATGGAGAGAGTTTATGCTTAAAATCTACGAAGATGATGGAGTAAAACTTAGAAATTCAAACTTTTTTAATTTTAAAAACAATATGCCAAAAGCAGTTCTTGAAGCAAAAAGTGGTATTTCTATACTAGATGATGTAATAAAAAAAGTTAATAAAACTGCTTATGCTCATCATATAGAACGACTTATGATTTTAGGTAATATATTTTTACTTTTAGAAATAAAGCCAAATGATATTTATGAATATTTTATGCAAAATTATATTGACGCTTATGATTGGGTAATGGTTGGAAATGTATATGGAATGAGTGGCTTTAGTGATGGAGGAAGTATAACAACTAAACCTTATATAGCTAGTTCTAATTACCTTATAAAGATGAGTGATTATTCTAAAAAAGAGCCTTGGTGTAAAATAGTAGATGGTTTATATTGGAGGTTTTTACATAAATACTCACATCTTTTTAAAGATAATCCTAGAATGAAAATGCAAATTGCACTACTAAATAAAATGTCAAAAGAAAAACTAGACTTACATCTAAAAACAGCAAATGAATTCTTAGATACATTATATTACAAAATGTAATATTTTTACTTTAGATGGTATTTTTTTAATAAAATATAAGTATGAAAAATAGTATATATAAAAAGATGGAAGTCTTAGCAGACTCGGCAAAATATGATGTTTCATGCAGTTCAAGTGGAAGTGATAGCAACTATAAAACAGGTGAACTAGGAGCTACTCATAAAAGTGGAATTTGTCATACATATACAGCTGATGGAAGGTGTGTATCTCTTTTAAAGGTTTTGTTTACAAATCATTGTATTTATGACTGTTCATACTGTATAAATAGAAAGTCAAATGACATAAGAAGAGAAGCTTTTACACCTAGACAATTAGCTGATATAACAATAAATTTTTATAAAAGAAACTATATAGAAGGTCTTTTTTTAAGTTCTGGAATTGTAAAAGATGAAGATCATACTATGAATTTAATACTAAGAGCTTTGAAAATATTAAGACATGAATATAAATTTAATGGTTATATCCATGTGAAACTAATTCCTGGTTCATCAGATGAATTAATACGTGAAGTAGTAGCATTAGCAAATAGAGTAAGTTCAAATATAGAACTACCAAGTAACAAATCTTTAAAACTTTTAGCTCCAAATAAAACAAAAGAAAAAGTACTACAACCACTAAAATATGCAAGAGATATAAGTCTAGAAAAAGAGACAAAACCAATAGGAATGAGTACCCAACTAATAGTAGGAGCTACCCCTGAAAGTGATAAAGATATACTAAAACTAAGTTCTGTTTTATATGATAAAGCCCTATTAAAAAGAGTATATTATAGTGCTTATATTCCTGTAAATGATGATAAAAATCTACCAGCAATTATTACTAAACCACCTTTACTTAGGGAACACAGACTTTATCAAGCTGATTGGCTTTTGAGATTTTATGATTTTACTTGGGATGAAATAGTAGATGAAGAAAATCCAAATTTAGATGAAGATGTTGACCCAAAAACTTTTTGGGCACTACAAAATCTACAATATTTTCCTATGGAAATAAATGCTGCAAGTAAAGATGAGCTTTTGAGAATCCCTGGTATTGGTGTAAGAGGTGTGTTTAAAATACTAAAGGCTAGAAGATTTAAAAGCTTAGATTTTGAGGATTTAAAAAAGTTGAAAATATCTCTAAAAAGAGCAAGATACTTTATAACTTGCAAGGGAAAATATCAAAAAGATGTAGCTTTTTATAAAGAGGATATAAAGCAAGCCATTGTAAAACCACCTCAAAAAAAGATAATTCAACCTAGTTTATTTGATATGGATTATAGTGCTATAACAGGTGAGATATAAGATGATTTTACAGTATGATGGAAGTTTTGAAGGTTTTCTAAGTCTTGTATATGAGGTGTTTTATAAAAAATACAAACCTAGTAAAATACTAAGAAGTGAACCTAAAACCTTGATTTTAGATGAGATAAAATATATAAAAACAGATGAACAAAATGCTCTAAAAGTAGTAAGGGCAATAGAAGAAAAGTTTGATAAAAAATCTTATGAAAAAATTATTAATACCTTTATGTGTGATACAAAAGAGTTTGAGTTAGAGCTTTTAGCATTTGTTATTTATGGCTTTAAAAACAAAGACGAGCTTTTTAATATAAACAATTCATCTGTTTTTTATATAGACAATTTACAAAAAGAACTTTTTAGACATGTACATAAAATGACTGGTTTTACAAGGTTTGAAGAGCTTGAAGATGGAACTTTATATGCAAAGATTGAAACAAAGTTTAATGTAGTTTATTTTTTAGGTAAGCATTTCTTTAAAAGATTAAATAATCAAAAATACATAATCCATGATATTAATAGAAAAGTCGCATTTATAAAAAATGATTATTTTCTTGGCGTTAAAGAGGTTTTAGATTTTGAAGAACCAAAGGTTTCAGATGATGAACAGATGTTTCAAAATCTATGGAATACTTTTTTTAAAGCTGTTAGTATTGATGAGCGAAAAAATGAAAAATGTCAAAAAAACTATGTTCCCCTACTTTATAGAAAATATATGACCGAGTTTGTTTAAAACTATTTAAAACTTTTAGAACTGTTTTATGAAATTTGTATTTTGATTTTGAGCATTTTTATACTCTTGTTTTAACTGTTCATATTGTAAATAGTAGTCATTATATAAAAATGAATAATCACTATTTTTATCTTTGTATGTGTCATACTGATTTTTGTATGAACTACTTAACGTATCTAAAAAAGAAAAAGAGTTAATCTCAAGTAAAATCTCATCAAGTTGTTCTTGGGGTATTTGGTCAGTTGTTTTAAGATTTTCATTATTTATTTTGTAACTTGCACTTTTATGTAATAAGTCATTTAAACTATTATTTGTATTAAGTGATGAAAAATAATTGTGTTTATCTTCATATTTTGTTGATAAAAAAGTAAAGCCCATATTGAAAGGTTTTCCCAATACTGTGTTAAACATAGCTTTAGATAAATTTTCATCATTTGAAAAAAGTGTAGCAAGTCTTAAGTTTTTTGCCATTTGTTTATTTTCTTCATCTTTGAAAAGATACTCTATTTCTTCAAGTGAAATATTTTTTATATTTTCAAAACTAAGACTAGTTGTTTTATCTGTTTTAAAATCTTTATCTAAAGAATTTTTAACTTCTTTTAAAAACTCTTGGTTTTTAGTGCTGATATTCTCTTTTTTAATATTTGCTAGAAAATTTAGCTCATTTATATTTGATGTAAACAAAACACAACCTTTTTATAGTTAAAAATACTATTAAAACATAGTTAATACTCATATTTGGCCTACAAAGACTTTTTGTGATTTTAATCGTGCTATTGCACTACTAAAACAAACCTCGTCCAAATATATGATTAAGAATATTTTAAGATATAAACTTACATTTTAAGCCTATTAACATTTATTCTTATTATATATAATAAAACAAAAAAGGACAAGTATGAAAAACTTTTTTCTTCTTTTATTAACTGCATTTTTATTTTTGGGGTGTAGTTCTAAAAATCTTCCCTTAGAAACAGTAAACAAAGTTGACATTCAAAAATATCTAGGAACTTGGTATGAAATAGCAAGGTTTGAACACAGATTTGAAGAAGGTTGTAAAAATGTAACTGCAAATTATTCTTTAAAACAAAATGGTGATATAAAAGTAGTAAATTCATGTACTCAAATTAAAACAGGAGAAAAAACCCAAGTAACAGGAGTTGCTTATGCAACTGATGAAACAAATAGTAAATTAAAAGTTAGTTTTTTCAGACCATTTTATGGGGATTATTGGGTTTTGATGTTAGATGAAGATTACAAATATGCTTTAGTTGGTTCACCAAATAGAGAGTATTTATGGATTTTATCTCGAACAAAAACAATAAGTGAAAAAACAAAAAATAAGATTTTAGCAAAACTTCCAGCTTTAAAGTTTGATGCTTCAAAATTTATTTGGACTATTCAGGACTAAAAATATGTATTATAAAAAACTTCATAAACCAAAAAAAACTAAAGAGTTAGAAAATGATATGCAAGAGTTTGATGATAACAGACTTATTGAAATGGCTTGGCAAGATAGAACTACTTTTGATGCTATATACCTTCAATACGGACTTACAGAAAATCAAGTAAAAAAAAGAATGAAAAAATTACTAAGTAAAGATGGTTTTAAAAGATGGAGAAAAAGAGTTCATGGAAGAGATACTAAACATAAAAATAAAATCTATCATAAACCAGATAGATTTCAAGGGCCATGGTAAAAGAGAAATTACTTATTTATTTCTCGTTTTTTACAATAAAATTTCATTTAATAACGAATATTAATCTCACTTTTATTTACTTATAATAGAATCTTTTCTTTATTATAAAATAAACAAATAATTTGTTTTAGAGGAAATTTTATGCAAGAACTTGAAATAGAAGTTAATTTTAATGATAAAGAATCTTTAAAAGCTTCTTTAAAAACATTAAATAAAAAGATGTTAAAAATCTTTAATTATACTGAAAACAATAGTTATTTTATGTGTGAAAACTATCTACCTATCATTACTAATGAAGGTAAAAGTATAACAAAAGAAGAGATGTTTGACAATGAGATTTTAGATAAGGTTATTGGTTTAGCAGCTGATTTATCAAAAAATAATCTATTTAAAATTGATGAGACTTATGTAGATAATTCATTAAATGTATTTACTCAGTGTTACTTAGTTCATAAAGCTTTAGAAAATGGTTTAGAAAATGAAGTTTTAGATTTTGTAGAAAATATTGTAGCTTTTAGTATAAAGATAAATGATTCTAGTTACTTTTGGTACGATGAGTGTAATGTTTATGGAATTGACATCATAACAACACTAGCTTTACATAACCCTAAGTATATACATTTGATATCTGAATATATTATTCCTTATTGGGATGATGAACACGCTCCTTATATCTTTGAGTATCTACCATATTTTATGAAAAAACATGGATTTTCAAAAGATATATTAAAAGCTCTTGCTTATACACATAGTATTCAAAGCTTTTTTGCTTGTTTTATGCAGTATGATGAGCAGTATGGAGAAGTTAGTAATGGTAAACTTTTTGAGCATTTTAAAGATAATTATGATGATTATATTTATTTTAAAGAAGAGTTTTTTAACTATCTTAGAAAATACCCAAGATCAAATGAAGATGAAGATTTTGTACATTTAAGTACTAAAATATTTAAAGTAATTATTGGTGAAAATTTAGAAGAAAGATTTGAAGAAGAGTTTACAAGTAATACAATAGAAGAAGAACTTGTAATATTTTCAGATGAAATTGATGAAGTTTTAGAAGATTTCTCTTTAGATGAATATCCTTTTATAAGGGATGAAGATGGGGAAACAGAAGAGTTAGAAGATTATGAAGAAGATATCCTTGATACTATTAGAATAAATGAAGAATTTTTTATGAAAGGTTTTGATAATGGTGAAAAGATATATGATTATGTCCTTTATGGTAAAAATAAAGAGCTTTTAAAAGACATAAAAAAAGTAAAAGATTTTAAATATTTTGCTGCAAAAAAAGAGTTAAAAATATTAAAAAGATTTAACTATTATGGTGTAGATTTCTTATCAGATATAGCAGAACCATTTATTACTCAACAATTAGAATGTGAAGTTAGACAATCTTTTATTGGAAAATTTTTGAATAAACAAAGGGACATAAGTCCTAAACAAAGAGCTTTAAGAGCTTTTGATGTTTTATTTAGAGCTTATGGTCAAGATTTAGATGAGTTTAGTATAAGACAATTAACTCAAGAGTATGAACTTTGTAGTTTAGATGAAGTATTTAAAAGATATTCATTATATACAAGTAAAGAAGATTTAATAAAACAAATACAAGGTTTGATGAATAAATTTTATGGCAATGAAACTTCAAGAGAAGATTTAGAACAGTTAAATGCTTTATTTTTAAAAGATAAAACACTTTGGGATGATATCTTGTCTTCTGTTATGCACAATAAGACTGTGGGTGTAGATGAAGATATAATTCAAATAATGCCAAAATTAAGTAGATCTGATATAAAAGGTTCTTATTTAGTTAGTGTTGCATTTATTATTCATAAAAACTTTAATGAAAATGATGAAAATATACAAAAACTAATTAATTTCTTTAAAAATAATGTATTTATAGTATTTGCTACAATTCTTAAAGAGTATGGAAAAACAAGTTATTATGTTGAAAATGATACTGTAGATCAGTCATATTTAGTTGATGAAGTACTTAAGTATTGTATTGATTCTTCTTATGATTATGAGAAAATCAAAGAAAATATGAGAGAACTTTCTTATATTAATGAAGCAGAAAATGATACAAAATATGTAGGTCATGAGATGGGTATTCCAATGCTTGGTTTATTTAGTAGTGACGAAATGCAAGGCTTATTAGCTTCTATAGTATATATTTATAAGTATGTATCAAAAGATATGCAAGAACAAATTTTAAGAATATATACATTGATTCTTGATCTAGCACCTGTAAAAACAATCAATGGAACTTCTAAATCTTTTTTTAATCAATATTCAAAAGAAGAATTAGAAAAAAATCCATTAGTTTATTATGACTTTATAGAGCTTTTAGAAAATATGGGTCTAAAAAGTGAGTATATTTTAGCTTGGGAAATAAACAGAGCTAATAGAAATAAATATAGAGACTTTTTTGCCAATAGACTGGAAAGTCTAAGTGAAGACTATATATCAGACTCCCAACAAAGTGGTTCTATGATTGATGCCTATAGAAACAAAAATGTAGTAGCAATAAAAGACAGCATACAATATTTAGACTTCATAACAAAAAGAGAATTTCTAAAACTCATAAATGATATAGAACCTAGTGATGAGTATTTTATATGTTGTAAAAAGCAGTTTGACAAAATGAATTTTGATTTTGCTAGAAGATTAACTCCTTGGGATAATCCAGAATGGAATATGGATGAAGATGAAAAGTTAAAATATAAAGAAACGATAGAAGCCAATGCTAAACTAATTGAAGATTTTTTATTTAATAATAGCTCTTTTGATGAAATTCAAGAAAAAATTGTTAACCAAAAAGACCATTATACTCCTGATGATTTATCTGAAATCATTCCTCATTTTGATACAAAAATACAAGATAAATATTTTTATTTAATATGTAAAATTGGATATATAAATAGAGTTTACGATCATGTAAGAGTGGCTTATGAAGATGAGTTTGAAACTTATGGCTTAACACATAAACTTTTTTATAAAATAACTAGTTTAGGGATAGATGAAAGTTTTGCTTTAATGTTTATTTTATCACAAGCTACAAGAGAAGCCCAATATGCCGAAGATGATGAAGATAAAAACTTTCTAAAAGCATTGATGGATATTTACCCTCAAATAGACCTTTATGAAATATCAAAAGATTATAAAGAGAATAAAATCATATTTATTTTAAGAGAAGTAGCAAATGATGAAAGAGAACAAACACAAGAAATAAAAAAACAAATACTAGAAAAATTCACTAATCATAATAAGCTAAAAGTACAAAAAGTTGCTAAAAGCTTTTTAGAAGGCATGAAATGAAAAATATAATATTTTTATGTTTAACTGCTTTATTTTTTGTATCTTGTAGCTCACTAGAACCTCAAAAAATTGAGTCAAAAGACTTGCTTATAAAAAAAGCAAATCAAGGTGATATAAAAGCTATGGTTAGCTTGGAGAAAAATTACAACTTTGTAAATAGCAAAGAAGGTTTATTTTATTATGAAAAATGGTATAAACTTATAGATAATAAAAGTGATAAAAATGATGTTTATAGTTTATATAAAATTTTTGAAGAGTATAAATACAATATTGCTAATGGAAAAATAAAAAGTAAAAAACTTTTAGAACTATCTAAAAATTCAAAGAACTTTGAAGGAGTTTATAATCAAATAGAACAATTAACTTTACAAAGAAAAAGAAAAGAACTTCAAAAGTTTTTTGAAGATAATTATAAGAGTTTTACTAATGAACAGTTAAATAAAGTACTTCTATTTCTTGAAAAGAAAAGATATTTTCCTAGAAATTTAGACATAGTTACTTATATGAAAAGTAAAAATTTTGTTTTACCTTATGATTACTATTTTAAGAAGATGAAAAGTGATAGAAAAAATGAGCAAAAAAGATTAGAATCTATCAATAAACAATATAGTTTTAATGATAAAGAAAAATTAAAAAAAAGTATTGATTATTTTATTTATAGAAAAGATTTTGTAAATGCAAAAAGATTTATAGATAAACTTAAAACATTAAATGAAGAAGATGTAGTTATAAATACACTTTACGCAAAGTTAGAAGATAAAAAGAAATATGAGTCAAAAGAGGCAATAAAATATCATAAAAAAGCAGCGATTTTAGGTAATTATGAAAGTTCATTAAAATTAATAAGATTTTATATGAAAAACAAAGATTATAAAAGTTATATGGATTTTAAAGAAAAAAATAAAAATACAATTTCATTTAAAAAAGCAATGGGATTTTTTTATTCAAAAAAAGGTGAATACACTAAAGCAGTAGAATATTTTGATAAAGTGGCACAAAGTGGAGATACTGATACTATAATAGCACTTGCTACTTACACAAATGATAGATATAGATTTTCTCCTGAAATCCAAAAAGTTAGAAATAAATATCAAACTTATATATTAAAAAGTGATGATTGGAAACTTATAGAAAAAATTTTAGATAAAACTACACGTTATGGTAATAAAAAATATTTTAAACAATTCAATAAAAAACTTTTAGATAAATTTGTAGAAAAAGGTAAATATATACAGATAAATAAGTTTTATAGAAGAGTACCCAATGAAAAAGATTCTTTAAATTATCTAATAGAAGCCTCTAAAACAGGGGATATTGTTTCAAATATAACTTTAGCAAAATACTATTCAAGTAATAAAAAATATTTTAATCTTTTAAAAACTATTGAAATCTTAGAAAAATTAGTACATAGAGGAGAGATTTTTGCTGTTAAAATTTTATTAAGATTTTATCATAAACCAAGTTATAAATTTAAAAAGTACGAAGATATAAATAAAGCTGTCAAATACTTTGATATACTTGCTAAAAATGATGATTTAAATGCAATAAGAAGTTTAGTTAGAATTTATATGCAAAATGAAAAAATAAAAGATTATAAAAAAGCTTTATATTACCAAAAAATGCTTGCATACAAAACTAATTATAGAGAAGACTTTAGGGAGCTTGGAGCCTTATATACTCTAAAAGAGACACAAGATTTTAAAGAAGCGAGAAAATATCTTAATAAAGCTATAAAACTAGGTAGCAAAAAAGCTTATTTACATTTAGGAATGCTTCACTTTAAAGATAAAAACTATCAAAATAATGTGGAAGAAATTAATCATAAAAAAGCTTTTGAGTATTTCAAAAAAGCAGAAGATTATTCATCTACATCATGGTATTTTTTAGGTATTTTTTATAAATATGGTTATGCTGTACCAAAAGACTTAAAAAAAGCAAAATTCTACTTAGGAAAAGCCTCTGCTTGGGCTGTACAACACGCAAAAAAAGAATCAAGAGAAATAGAAGAATAATCTTCTATTTCAACACTTTTAAACAATTTATATAATCAAATGACAAAAACTACATACTAAAAGCTCTTCTTTTCTTATAAAATAAATAAAAAAAGGACATAAGATGTTAAAAGAATTAATTTTTACAGGTTTAGGGGCAACTGCTGTTATCAAAGAAAAAGTTGAAGATGAACTAAAAAAACTTGAAGAAAAAGGAAAAATTGATTCATCTGATGTTAAAGGCTTTATAGAATCTTTGGAGAAAAAAGGACAAGACGAAGAAGAGAAGTTCAAAAAGCAAATCAAAGATAGTTTAAAAGAAGCTATTGATGAGCTAGGTCTTGTAACTAAAAAAGATTTAGAGAAGTTAAAAAAGGATTTAAAATAGAAACTTTTTTCTCTAAACTGAAACTCTACTCACCTAAAAGAGTCTATAAAGTCTTTAGGTTTTTAATGACTGTTTATTTAGTTATTAAGAAGAAAGAGAGTTTTATGTGGATCAAACCTCTTGACCCTAAAGGCTTAAAAAACACTACTATACATTTGGGTGCAAGTTTCATAAAGCTTGCACAAGTTCTAGCAACTAGAGCTGATTTTTTTAGTGAAGATTATTTGAGTGAATTAAGAGAACTTCACGATCAACTTCCTACAATGTCAGATGACAGTTTCCAAAGAGTATTTGAAAGAGCATTTTCAAATACTCCTTTTAAGAAGTTTGATAAAAAAGCTATTGCTTCTGCATCTATAGGTCAAGTCCATATAGCTAAACTAAAAGATGGAAGTAAAGTAGCTGTAAAACTTAGACGTGAGGGAATAAAACAAAGAGTTATTGCTGACATAAATATAATCTCTTTTTTTAATAAAATATTTAAACCCCTATTTTCACACTATACAAAAAACTCAATAGAAGCTGTGATAGTTGAGTTTTCATCTATGATTAGACAAGAAGTTAGTTTAACTACTGAGCTTCAAAACTTAAAAAAGTTTTCAAATACTTATAAAGATGAAAATATAGGTTTTCCAAAACCTTATGAGCAATACTGTAGTGATGATGCTCTTGTTATGAGCTATGAAGAAGGCTTTAGGTTTGATGATAAAAAATCAATACTTAAATACAATATAGATTTTAACAAGATCATCGCAAATCTAGTAAGCTTTTATACAACACAGATGTTGATAAAAGGATATTTTCATGCTGACCCTCACCCTGGAAATATTTTAATAACAAAAGAAGGAAACATCACTATGCTTGATTTTGGTATGGTAAAAACCGTGCCAAATGATAAAAGAGTAGCAATAATTGAGCTTATAAAAGCTGCAAATGAGCAGGATTATGAACTATATATTAGTGCTAGTAAAAGACTTGGAACTATTGCTTATGAAGCACCTACAAGTGAACTTGCTGAGTTTACAAGCAAGATGTTTGATATATTCTCAAATGATAACCTTGATAGCGAATCTATGCAAAAACTAGCTTTTGAAGTTTTGGAAAGCACTAGAAATATGCCTTTTAAACTTCCAAGCGATGCTATATATATCTTAAGAGTTAGTGCTATTATTGAGGGTCTTGGAACTACATATATTGAAAACTTCAATGGTGTAAAAGATATTTTGCCAATACTAAAAGATAATCTTCCAAAAGCTCTTGGAGCAAAAGACTCAATAGTTGAAACAATAATTGATGAGATAAAAGATATACCTTTTACTATCAAAGATTTAAAATCTACTTTAAAACAAGCAAGTGAAGGTGATCTTGAAGTTCAGATTTCGCAAAATCAATTGGAGTACTTAACTAAAGAAGTTAAAGAGTATTTAAAACCTAAGTTTGTATCTTTGTCTTTGATGATAAGTTCGATTTTTATTTTACTTTTAGATAAAGAATATAAAGAAATAGCAATAGGACTTTTTGTTTTCGCTCTTGCTAGAATAATATATAAATAAGGAAATATTATGAACATAGCTATAATTGGTGCAGGTTTTAGTGGATGCTACTTATACAATAGATTTAAAAATGAAAATCATGATATTAAAATCTTTGAAAAATCAAGAGGATGTGGAGGAAGACTAAGTACAAAATATATAGATGATAAATTTGTAGATCATGGTACACCCTACTTTGAGACAAATGAGCCTGACTTTATATATTTTTCAAATAGGCTTGAAAGAAAAGGTATTTTAAGAAAAGAAAAAAATAAATACTTCCCAACAAATGGCATAAATAAATTTTGCTCTTCTTTGATAAATAAACAAGATTTGATAAAACAAACAAAAATAGTTTCTTGTATAAAAAACAAAGATAAATGGAGTTTATATGATGAAAATGATAATTGTTTTAAAGACTTTGACTTAGTAATATTTACAATACCTGCACCACAAGTTTTAGAATTAGGCTTAGAACTTGAAAGTAATATAAAAGATAAACTTAAAACTGTAAAATATAACTCTATAGCTAGCTTGATTCTATATGACAATAAACCCTTTAGTATAAATAAAGAACTATACAATTCACAGTTTTTTAAAAAAGTAATAAACAATAGTGAAAAATACAACTATACAGATTTTTCAAGTTATGTGTTCCACGCAAATGAAAGTTTTTCTACAAATAACAATAACAAAAATAAAGAAGATTTAGGAATTCAAATATATAACTATATAGACTATTTTCAAAAAACAAAACTACCTAAATCTATATACCACATCGCTCATCTTTGGAAATACGCAACTGTTAAACAAGGTTTAGAATATAGTTATTATTTAAATAAAACAAGAGATTTAGCACTATGTGGGGATTATTTCAAAAAAGCAAACTTAGAGGGAAGTTTTCTAAGTGCTAAGGCTTTGACTGATGTGTTGATTAAATAGTTCTGTTTAGATTTTGAATTATTTTTAAAATTGCTAAAAGTTACTTTTCTTCTGCAATATATTCATTAAAACTTTTGAGAAATAATTTTTTTATTTACCTAGTTATGATTTAGTGTTATCCCATTTATATTTTCTTGTCATTTCTTCTTTTTTCGTATCAAAATATCTTTGATCATTTTTAATAACTTTTTTTAATAACCAACCCATATCTTTTCCAGTTAGGGAAATAGCATTATCTTTATCTTCATTTTTTTTATATATATTAAATAAAGGTGTTCCTCTCCAATCAAAGTTTTCTCCACCCATTAAATCTCTTAATGCAAACCATTTATCTTTATTATTTTTACACCAACAATAAACAGCACCTTGAAGAAAATCTTCAATTCTTTGTTTATCTAAATTTGTAATATTTTTTACTTCTCTTACTTCAAAATCATTTTTTAACATATTAGCTCTTTCTTTTAAATAATTATGACATTATATAAAAATGATATAGAAAATAACCTGATAAAAATGTACGTACATAATTTCAATCCAATAAAAACTCATCCCCAGCTTTCACATACTTATACTTCAATTCTATCTTATTTTTTAGAATATACTCCAAAGTAGTATGCGAGATGTGCATCAAATAGCCCTCTTTTACTTTTAACTCATCAAGTATATCACTTGCTTGTTTGTAGTTTAGGTGGTTTCCTGCTTCTTTTCTTTCATCATAACAGGCATCTATAAAAGCTAAGTCTATTTTATGTGATTTTAAAAACTCTAAACTTTTTTTAGGTATTCCTGCACAATCTGTTAGGTATGCTATGGTTTTGTTTTTTGTTTTTATTAGATAACCAAAAGTGTTTTTAGAGTGTTTTAAAGGAATTGTTGTAAAGCTTATATTTTCGATAGCTTGGGTGCTAAACTCTTCTATTTCGTTATAACAAACTGAGTGTTTATGTTTAAACAAATCAGAAAAACCATCTTTGTCTTTTGGATGAAAACAGTTGATTTTCTCAGCTGAGTGTCTAAGTCTTAAAAGCCCTAAACAATGATCAGCATGAAAGTGCGTAAGAAATACAGCTTTTATGTCATTTCCATCAAAGATATTTGATATATCTTCTATTCCTGCATCTAAAAGTATGACACTATTTTCTATTTTTATATAGGCACTTGTTGATAGATTTTTTAGTCCTTTTTCTCTGTGGTATGTACATACCATACATTGGCAGTTATGAACTGGAAAGCCTGCACTATCAGCAGTTCCTAAAAATTTAAGTTTCAATCCTATTCCTTATATACTTTTTTATTATTATAATTACTTAAAATTAAATGTACTAACTAAACAATAGTGATCACTATAATCTTTTAATACAATTTTACTATGTACTTTTATTTTTTCATCACTTTTATAAAAAATATAATCTATTGTTACTCCATCTTTATGGCTAAACTGAATATTCTCATCCCTAAAAGCATTTTCTTTTATTAGTGCAATCTCTTTTGAGTTAGGTAAGGCATTTAAGTCTCCACAAAACATAGTGATGTTATAAAGCTTATTATATTTTTTTAAATATTGTAAGATTTTTTTTATTTGAGATATTCTTTCTTGTTCACTTATATGTGATAGATGAGTATTAACCAAAAGTATTTTTTTATCTTTTATATTAACTTCAATTATTTGACAAGCTCGTTCTTCTTTTTCATTTTTGTTAAAAAAAATCTCATCTATTAATTTTATTTCATATTTAGAAAGTATAGTAAGATTTGAACTACTTAACTGATTATTGCGAACTTTTCTTCTAGTTTTAGTACTAATGTAGTTAAATTCTAAACTTTTATTTAGATATTTGCTACTTGAAAACTCTTCTGATTCATAGTCTTCTTGTAGACAAATAATATCGAAATTATTACTTTTAAGTTCATTATTTAGTTTGAAAATACGATTTGGAAACTCTCCATCGTTCTTCCATATATTAAAAGTAGCAATTTTTATTTTGTTATTCACTAGCAATCTTCTTTATAAGCTCTACAAAATCTTTTATACTAACTTCTATATTTTTACTATTGTCAAACTCAATTAAATTTTCAGCCTCTATTTTTGGATAACTTCTATTTAATCTTTTCTCAATCTGCTCTAAAGACTCTCTCTTTCTTAGTAAAAGTCTGTTTCTTAGCTCTTCTTTTGGTACAGTAATATTTATGGTATAGACTTTGTCATATTGTTTTTCAAAATCTGAAATCTTAGCTCTTGATACTGATATGATATTAACTTTATTTTTTATAGAGTTTTTTGCTATTGCATAGTAGTTCCCATGGGCATTCCAACTAGAAGCAAAAAAACTGTTATGTTTTAAAATCTCAAAAGCAAACTCATCTAAAAAGTAGTTTTTTTCATTTTTATCAGGTTTTCTTGTGATATACCTTCTTACAAAATTTATTTCATTTTTCAAAATTTTTCTTGCACCTTTTAATAAAGTGTCTTTTCCAACTCCACTTGGGCCTACTATCAAAACTATTTTAGTATCCATGTAACCTTCTTATTTTGAATATTTATATATAAATTCTCTAATATCTTTTAAGTCTTCAATTCTTTCATTTATTTCATCATGAGACCAATTCCACCAAGATATATCTTCTAAAGCTTTTATGATATCTTTTGAAAATCTATACTTAAGTACTTTTGCACTTACACCTGCAACTATAGCGTAAGAAGGTACATTTTTGGTTACAACAGCATTTGAGCCAATAATTGCACCATTCCCTACTTTTACTCCTGGCATGATAACTGCTCCATGTCCTATCCAAACATCATGACCAATATCTACTTTTTGAATATCTCTATAGTTGAAAAAAGCTTTGTCATCATCACCAAAACCATACATCTCTCTTCTATACATAAAGTGATGTTGGCAAGGCATTTCATAGGGATGAAACCCAGGATTTATTCGTACATTAGAAGCTATATTTACAAATTTACCTATAGTTGTATTTGTGATTTGAGAATACTCACATACGTAAGAATAATCATTCATAGATGAGCTTGAAATATTTACAAAATCTCTTATTTCTGTATATTTACCAAATTCGCAGTTTTCAATAATCGCATTGGGGAAAACATAAGGTTTATCCCCTAATACTACTTTTGGCTCACGATTATAACTTTCTATTTTTGTCATTATATCTAACCTCAAGGTGTAAAATACTTCTATAGATTGTAACCATTTTTTATCCTTATAGTTTAAAGCCTCTAATCCCATTGTAGATAGAATCACCATCTTTTAAAGTAAGTACTACTTTTGGAATATGTGTATCATCAATTACTATAATATCAGCTCTTTTACCCTCTTTTATTTCACCTCTATCCTCTAAGTTAGCATAAGCTGCAGGAGTTGAAGTTACCATAGAAAAACCTTTTGCAATATCAAGGTTTACATCTTCTTTCATTCTATAAACTGCTTGAAGCATTGATATTGGATGATAATCTGAACAAAGGTACTTACAAACCCCTTCTTTTACTAAATCAATAGCAGCAATATTACCACTCTGGCTTCCACCTCTTACAATATTGGGTGCTCCCATTCCTGTAGCTATACCTTTTGAAACTGCATATTTAGCCACTTCTAAATCAAGTGGGAATTCTGAAATTTGCACACCTAAGTTAAGTAGTCCATCTAGTTTTTCAATACAATCATCATCATGACTTAAAAGTGTTAAATTATGCTCTTTTGCATAAGCGATTAAATCATTGATTTTGTCTTCATTTTTATTTGTTTTTTTATCAATTACTTTTTGTAATTCTTCTTCATTTAAATCATAATAACTTCCGTAATAACTTTTAAAAGATTCTAATGATTTAAATTGTCCTTGTCCTGGACTGTGATCCATAAGAGAAACAAGTTTAACCATTCCTTTTGAAATTACTTCCTTGATTGGTTCAACTGCTTCATCACAACTTAACTCAAACCTTGCATGAACATAGTTATCAACACCTAAGTGTTTATCATTTGCTTTATTTATTTCTTCTATTTGTGAAATTGCTAAATCGATACTTCTTTTTTTCTTTGGGTTTTCTTCAAAACCAATAGCATGAAACATTGTAGTAACACCTGCCATTGATAGTTTTTTATCAAGTTCTGCAACTGCAAGTTCAACTGGAAAAGTAGCATTTGGTCTTGGTTCTATTTCTTTTTCAATAGCATCTGAATGTAAATCTACAATCCCTGGAGCTATTTTTTTCTCACCTAAATCAACTGCTACTTCATTTTTCCCATATTCATCTATTCTTTCTATAAATTCCCCTTTGATTACAACATCAGTAGGAACGAACTCTTCGTTTATTAATACATTTTTACTTCTTAAAATTGTTTCCAAATTTTATCCTTTTAAAATGTCCCATTTTCAAAAGGGGACCAAATTTTTATTTAACTCTCTCTAATTTATAAATCTTATCACTAATCATTTCCATTGCTTCAAGGTCATGGAAAATACCAACCATAGCAACACCTTGAGTTTTTAGCTCTTTTAATTTCTCTACTACTTTCATAGTGTTTGTTTTATCTAGTGAAGCTGTTGGTTCATCAAGTAAAAGTAAACTCTTTGGGGCTATGATACCTTTTGCGATGTTTACTCTTTGTTGCTCACCACCTGAAAAAGTTAAAGGCGATAAATCAAAAAGTTCTTCTCTAATTGATAAGTAGTCTAACATCTCTTTTGCTTTAATTCTTGCAACTTCTTCACTTTCACCTTTTAATATCAACTGTTCTGCTACAACATCAACAGCACTAATTCTAGGTAAGATTTGTAAAAACTGTGATACATAACCTATCTCTGCTTTTCTTAAGTTTAAAATCTCACTTTCAGTTGCAGTTGCTATATCTATTTTACTTCCATTGTCTCTGTGAAATATGATATTTCCACTTGTTGTAGTGTATGTTCTAAATAGTGTTTTTAAAATAGATGATTTACCAGCACCACTTGGTCCAAATAGTGATAAAAACTCACCTTCTTTTACATCAAAACCAATATTTTCAAAACCTTTAACTTCAATACTTCCTTGTGTATGTACTTTAAAAGTTTTATTTAAATCTTTTACTTCTAATCTAATCATTACATTCCTTATAAAATGTCCCATTTTCTAAGGGACCAGTTTTTTAATAACTTCTTTTTAGTGTAGGAAATGAATTCCTACGAAAAGAAGCAAAATTCTAAAGGGGCTAACGAGTTAGCCTCTACAGAATTGATGACACAAGTAATTGTGTATATGGGTGTTGAGGATCTTCAAGTATTTGATCAGTTAATCCTCTTTCAACAATTTGTCCATTTTTCATAACAACTGTAATATCTGTTAAGTGTTTGATAACTCCTAAATCATGGGATACAACTACCATAGCAAAACCTATTTCATGTTGTAACTCTTTGATTAAATCAAGAATCTTAGCTTGAACTGATAAATCAAGTCCTGTTGTTGGTTCATCAAGTAATAAAATTTTTGGATTACTTGATAAAGCTTTAGAGATTTGGATTCTTTGTTGTTGTCCACCTGAAAAGTACTCAGGATAAGCATCAATTCTACTTGTTGGAATTTCTGTTTTATCTAAAAAATATAAAGCTCTATCTCTAATCTCATCATATTTTTTATTTCCACTCATTATTACTTTTTGGGCAATATTTCCACCTGCTGAAAAATTATAGTTAAGCCCTAGTCTTGGGTTTTGATAAATCATAGACATTAAAGAGTTTCTAAGATGAGACAATTCATTTAAGTTTGCATCTAAAATATTTTTTTTCTTTCCATCTTTTCCAACAAAATCTTTTACAAAAATCTCTCCAAGACTTGCTTTTTGGTCTTGATAAATTAGTTGTAAAAGTGTAGATTTTCCACTACCACTCTCACCTACTATTCCTAATACTTCTCCATTAGCTAGTGTTAAATTTATATCATTTACCCCAACAACACTTTTACAAGTAGGACAAATAGAACTGTTATAATTTGCACCAGTTGTTTCTAAACATTTTGGACAAAATTTTCCAAAAACTTTAGATACATTTCTCATATCTAGTATCATTAGTTAATTCCTTGTTTTTCTTTTTGAGTATCACAATAATCTGTGTCATTACAATAGTATGTTGCTTTACCTTCATCATCATATACTTCATCTAAGAAGCTATGAGTACTTCCACATCTTGCACAAGCTTTTCCTTCAAAGTTTTCAACTTTAAACTCTCTATCTTCAAATTTTAAAGGCTCTACATGAGTATATGGAGGAATAGCATAAATCTTTTTTTCTCTTCCTGCTCCAAAAATTTGTAAAGCTTTACAATCATTTAATTTTGGCGTATCATATTTTGGAATAGGACTTGGATCCATTGCATATCTATGATTTACCATCACAGGGTATCTATTTGAAATTCTTGAATCTCCAAACATTGATGTATCTTCATATAATAAAACCCATAATTTAGAATAATCAGCATTTGCATGTAAAAGCTTTGCTTTTGAGATATTTGGCTCAACAGTTTCCAAAATATCAGGCATTGGAACTTGAAAAACTAATGTTTGACCTTCTTGTAAATCAATCTCTGGAATTCTATGTCTTGTCTGAATAATAGTTGCATCAAGCGTTTTAGTTGTAGTTTCAACTTTTGTAACGGATTTAATAAAATTTCTAATATTTACAGCATTTACACTTCCATCACAACCTTGGTCAATTACTTTTAAAGTATCTTCTTCATTGATGATTGATAATGTAACTTGTAATCCACCAGTTCCCCATCCACGTGCTACTGGTAGTTCTCTTGAAGCAAAGCCTACAATATATCCAGGAATTGCGATAGCTTTTAAAATAGATCTTCTAATCTCTTTTTTTGCTTCTTCATCTAAAAATGCATATCTCATTTTTCAACTCCTTTTTCATTTTCTTTTTTATCTTCTGTATATTTTTGTGCTGATTTAAAGATTTGATAATCAGTTTGGAATGTTACATAGTGTGGTAATTTAAAGTGATTTGTCATACCATAAGACTCTATTCCATCTAAATGGTGCATAATCATGTCAAAATCAGCTGCAATTACATGCTCCCCACCCACAGAATAGTGAGTATTATAAAGTGATAAATCAATCATTGACATAGAAATAGCTTTTGTTTCATTTTTACCAAAACAAAAACCAAAACCAGTTGTAAGTTTTGTATCTCCATCTTCATCTTGATTAAAAGTACCAACACACTCAACAGCAGTTGCTTCTATAGTTCCAACTTTTACTTCATTTTTTGTAAAAGGATGTATAAACTCAACATCTAATTCACCTATTCTTAAATCACCAATTGTAGGGTGAATATCTCCATAACCTCTCATAGTTGTATATCCAACACATAAAAGTGAACCAGTTTCAGCTCTTGCCATTACTTGTAAAACTGCACTTCTAGGATATGGTTCAGTTGGATAACTTCTTGTAATATCCCAAGGTTTTTCTTCTTGTGGAAGAATTTTTATTAAGTTATCTTCTCTAAGTGGTGTTAATGCTGATTTAATTACATTATCTTTTGTTGAATACTCTTCAATATTAGTTTGAACTTTTTCTAAATCAACTAAAAGTTTAATCTCATAATCATTTGAAGGCCCAAGTAATTGTCCCCCTTCAATGTCTTTAAAAGCTGATGAAATTCTTCTTGTTAATCTCATATCATTTATATCAACAGTTTTAGCAATACCAATTCTTTGACAAGAACTTCTATGAGCTCTTAAGAAAAATGAAGCATTCAGTAAATCTCCAGCACTTCTTTTTATAGCTTGTGCAGCTAATTTCTTAGAGTATAAAGACCCTTCACTAATTACTCTATCAATTGAGTAAGTCAAAGCTTCAATTAAATCATTGTCATTTAATTTCTCAGACTCTTTTGTAATATCACCATAAAAATCAAGAGAGTTTTTGATAGCTTCTTCCCCACCTTTAATTGCATAATAAGCCATTTTATAAAACCTCCATTTTTGTAGTTCTTGAAATAGCTGTAATCTCACCTTCTTGACTTAAAAAGAATACTTCATTTCCAAGTGGATAATATGAATTTTTTTCATTAAAAAACTCAACAAAAGACTTATCAATTGGTAAGTTTACATTTTTACTTCCATCTATTCCTGGTCCAGTTAGTTTTACTTCAAGTCCATTAAAATCTTTACATTTAAAAACAAACGTTGATGAGTATTCAGGATCTTTTGAAGTTCCAACCTTTCCTTTATTAAATAAATACTCATTTAATTCATCACAAAAAATATAATCGGCATTATCAGCTTGTGTATTTTGAGCATTAGTAATTGCTTCAATTAAACTAAACTCTTCTTTTCCTTCATAATAAAAACTAACCTCTGAGTATAAAAGTGTATTAGCTATTGCTAATAAATTTGATTCAAATAAAGGTTGAATTTTCTCTACTTTTCCAGGCATAGATAATGCATTCATCATTGATTTAAAGTTATCTCTATTTAGTTTTTCTATATCAACTGTATTCACTTTTTTCTCCTACATTAAATCAAAAGAAACTCTTGTAGCGTTTACTTTTTGATTTATTTTCTCTTTATTTAAACTATCTTGATTTTTTGCTTCTTTTAAAATAGTTATAATCTCACTTTTAAAAATATCAGCTTCAAAAGCAGCGTCAATAACGGCTGTATAAAGTGACAGTTTCTCATTTGTATCCATAACCATCGACCAACCTTTAGTATCATTTACTTGAACTATTGTAGAAGTAACTAACACCTCTCCTGCATAAAAATCACTATTTGAAATAGGATCTTTTACAGGAACTAAAATTGTTTGCTCACTTGGTGGTGTTAAAACTTGTACCCTATTATTTTCATCAATTTTTTTATATAAATTTTCTAATTTTTCATATTGCACTAATTGTGCTAAATTATTAATATCTTCTCTTTTCATTAAATAAACCTTTTTCTAATCATTGCACTAATTTTGTCAAGTACCCAAACTGTAATTACAATAATGATAATAATTGAACAAACATCACTATTTTCAAAAGCCCTCATCTTATCAAATAAGTAAAAACCAATACCACCAGCTCCTACAAATCCTAAAATTGAAGCTGCTCTTACATCACTTTCAAATCTATATAAAGCCATTGAAACAAAATGTGGCATAGTTTGAGGAAGTACTGCATAAACTAATACTTTAAAAAATCCAGCACCTGTTGTAGTTAAAGCTTCTACAGGACCTGGATCAATTGATTCATTTCCTTCACTTAAAAGCTTTGATAAAACACCTGCTGTATGCACACCTAAAGCTAAGATACCTGCCATTGGGCCAAGTCCAACAGCACTTACAAAAATCAATGCCCATACAATTTCATTGATTGATCTAAATATATTAGCAACTAAGGTAGCACTTCCATATATCACTTTCTTAGTAAACTCATGTATTGGAGTCTTTCCTGGAATTAATATATTTAAGATATTTCTTGAACTCATAAATGATAATGGAACTGCTACTACTATAGATAAGAAAAGTGCAACAACAGCCATTTGAATAGTCTCTAACATAGATAAAACATAAGTCATTAAATCACTACTATTTAAATTTGGTGGGAAAAAACCACTTCCTTCAATATTTGGATTACCAGAAATATACTCAACCATATACCCAGCTCCATCATATAATGATGAAAAACTCATATCCGTGTCATTCCAACTTTGAATTAAAATTAATAAAAATATTACGATAACTGCTGATTTTCCAAAAGAAAAAGGATTACTTTTTGCTTTTAATTCTTCTACATTCATTTTTTTTCCTTATTTAAAAGTAAGCGTTTACACGCTTACTTTGTATTAACTATTTTTTATTTTTTAGTTGTTTTTTTAATTTTATTAATTCTCTTACAGAATCATAAACAGAATCATCACCTTTAACAAAACCTTTATTTTTTAGTTTTTCTAAACCTTTTGGATCGTTATAAGATAAAAATGCACCTTTTAAAGCCATTTTTAAAGAGTTTGGTAAATCACCTCTTGCTGCAACAGGAGCACCAGGAATTAAATCAGAAGTCCAAATAACATTAAATTGATCTCTTTCCCAATGTTTTCCAACACCTCTATTAAAATCTAAGTTATTTGTAGAAGCCGCATCAATTCTTCCTGCTTTTACTGTTAAAATTGAAGCTTCATGTCCACCAGAATAAACTACTTTAGAGAAATATTTTTTAGGGTCAATACCTTTTTTTGAGAACATTACAGTTGGAACTAATGTTCCTGATGTTGATTGAGATGATGTAAATGCCCAAGTTTTACCTTTTAAATCAGCAAGCGTTTTTAAACCACTTCCTTTTTTAGTAATAATCGTACCTCTATACCCTGGAAGTCCTGATTCACCATCAACTTCAACAACTAAAGCTTCTGCATTAGCTCTTTTTGCAGCTTCAACATAAGATTTTGGTCCTAAATAAGCAACATCAATATGTTTGTGTTGCATACCTGTAATAATTCCAGTGTAATCTCCTGCTAATTTCATTTCTACTTTGATACCTAAAGATTTTGATATATAATCAGTTAAAGGGCCAAAGTTTTCTTTCATAGAAGTTGAACCAGCTACTGGAATCACACCAAAAGTAATTTTTTCAGGCCATTTTTCTTGTGCGAACATTGATGTTGTTAATCCTAAAGCTATAGAAGCTACTGCAATTTTCTTAATTAATTTCATTTTTATTTCCTAATTTAATTATTGTTTTACACTAGTTATTTGTGTAGATTTTTTCAACTAACTTTTCAGTTAGCAACTCACTCTTATCATCAAAAACTACTTGACCATCATTAACTGCAACAATTCGATCACAGTACTCTTTTGCATATTCTAAATGATGAAGGTTAGCTATTACAGTTACTCCATAAGTTTTGTTTACCTTCCTTAAAATCTCCATAACCTTTTTTGCACTTTTGGGATCTAATGCAGATACAGGTTCATCAGCTAAAATAATCTTTGGTTCAGCGGCTAAAGCTCTAGCTATTGCAACTCTTTGTCTTTGGCCTCCCGAAAGTTCATCACACCTTTTTAATGAATATTTTGTAATATCAACAATGTCCATATACTCTTTTGCTTTTTTTAACTCCTTTTTTTTATAAAGTTTAATTATTGCTCTTGTTAAAGGTATTTCTTTTAACATCCCACTAATTACATTATCAAGTACAGAAATTCTATCAACCAAGTTATAGCCTTGGAAAATAACGCCAATTTGTTCTCTTAATTTAATAAGATTCTTTTTTTTGATATTTTCTAAATCATAATCTAAGACTTCAAACTTTCCATCAAATACTTTGATACCACCTGTAATTGACATTAGAAGTGTTGATTTACCTGCACCACTAGGGCCTATAATTCCAATAAACTCGCCATCTTTAACTTTAAAATCTACATTCTTTAGTATTTTTTCTTTTTTGTACCCTAATGTTAGGTTTTTCATTTTTATCACTATGTTCTCCTTTTAAATTAAATCTACTTTGATTTTACAAGTATCGCCTCTAAAGTATGATGTTCCATACTCAACATAATTACCTTCTTGATCTTTTGATAATGTACTAGCAGCTAAAATTGGAGAATTTGATGGCATCATTAATAATTCACTTAATTCATTTTTAGCAACTAGGGATTCAAATACAGTTGAAACTTTTGTGATCTCCAAATTTGGATAACATTTATTTAAGATTTTGTATAAAGAAAAGGGTTCTAAATCTAAATGATTTATAATATCTCTATAAATAAATGCATCAAAATATGAATATGAAACAGAAATAGGTAAATCGTTTGCATATCTTAAAAGTTTCAACTCTATTACTTTTAGTTTTTTACTTAAGTTTAAATTTTTTGCAATATCTTCATTTGGTTCAATAATATTTGCACTTAGAAGTTTAGTTTTTGGTTCATACCCTAAGTCTAAAATTTTTGATGAGTATGAACTTTTATCACTAATTGAATAAGGAACTTTTATATTTGATATAAAATTGCCTTTTCCTTTTAGAGTATAAATAAAACCTTTATCTTTTAATAAGGATAAAGCTTGTCTCACTGTATGTCTATTTACATCAAATATTTTTGCTAACTCATTTTCTGAGGGTAATTTTTTACTTACACTATATTCTTTTGTTTCAATACTTTTTAGTATTTGCTCATAAAGTTTTATATATGTAGGTTTTGTAACTTTCTTCACTTTTTACCTTGTTATCTTGTCTATACAAGCTTTATAAGTGGAAGTATAAAGCAGATAAATTACACAATGATTACAAGTTGTCTATACAAGTTAAGTACCTTGTATAGACAAGTAAAAGATTAATCTATTTTGATAATTGATTTGATGGGAATTTGATTTAATTATTACAGTTTAATTACAATCTTGTTTTTTTGAAAGTGTTTTTAGTAGTTCACAAGAAAAACCAGCTTTTTTTCTTGCTTCAAAATTTAAATCCATTTTTCTTTTTGTAGAGCCTGGAAATACTTCTTCAATAATTTTTAAATAAGTTTCATCATAAGGTAAATTCTCTAAATCACAAGCATATTTATACCATGTATCACCTTTTGTTACATGATCAACTTCTTCTTCTAAAATAATATTTAAAGCTTCTAATATTTTTCTATTAAATGGATCATTATTTGATTTTAATTTTTCCATTATTTTTGGATTTTGATCTAAACCATTTGCTTCTAAATATCTAGGTACTGCAGCCATTCTTCTTAGAAATTCTGGTGTATTTTCCATAGCTTCAAATAGATTTTTATGAACAGGAAAGTCTCCATATTTTCCGCCTAATTCATTTAATAAATTTTCAAGTATTATAAAATGTCTTACTTCATCGTTAGCAACCTCTAACCAGTCTGAATAGTACTGTAACGGCAGGTTTTGATATCTTAATGCAGCATCTAAAGCTAAATCAATTGCACTATATTCAATGTGCAAAATAGTATGAAGAAGATACTTTTTCCCTTCAATTGTATTAAAGTTTTTTATTTTTGGTAAAGCAGTTGGTTTTACAATTTCTAAAAAGTTAGAATAAGATGGCTCTTTAAGCTTACAAGGTATATAATTATCTTCAAAAGTAAATTTATTATTTATAAAATTTTCATAGAAATGTTTAAATTTTTCTATTTTTTCTTTTGGATATTTAGTTAATAAAACTTGTTCTAAAGTAAAAAAATAATTCACGTATAACCTCTTTTATGATATAATCAATGTATTTTAGCGAAAAGGCTTTAAAATGGATATAAAAGTACAGCCAATGGGTGATTATCAAACAAATTGTTATATAGTTACAATAGATAATAAAGATATAATAATTGATCCAGGTGTAGATGCAACTAGATGGATAAAACAAAATGTAACAAACCCTGTCGCAGTTTTAAATACACATGGACATTTTGATCATGTTTGGTCAAATACAGAAGTTAAAAATGAATATAACATAAAATTGTATACTCCAAAAGATGACTGTTTTTTATTAGAAATAGATCCTTATGGTTTAGGAATGCCACCATCTGTTGCAGATATTGAAGTGCAACCTGATGAAGAATTTGAAATAGCTGATGTGAAAATTAAATTTCATCATTTTCCAGGTCATACTCCTGGATGTTCAGCTATTCAAATAAATGAGCATTTATTTACAGGTGATTTTATTTTTAAAGGAACTATTGGTAGATTTGATTTTCCTATGTCAAATGCAGCTGATATGAAAAAAAGTATTAATAAAATATTATCATGGGAAAATACAAATTTCCATATCTACCCAGGACATGGTGATAAAACTACGCTGATATCTGAACTTGATTCATTAGCACAATGGGAAAAATATATAATTTTATAAAGGTACTTGATGAGTCAAATTTGTGAGAATATAGTTAAAGAAAATGAAAATTTAAAACTTGTAAGAACTTTAGAACAATTCTATACAGATGTTTTAATGTATTTGAAAGATAAATTTAATGTAAATGATATAGAAATTGTTTTACTTGATACAAGTAATAAAGATACAGAAGAAATACTTTATAAATCTTCAAATAATTTAGTAGAAACAGAAAATACAGTTTTTGAATTAGTACAAAGTGATTATACAAAAATCAAAGTAATTGTATCTTCAAATGATGATAGCAATATAAAAAATAATAAATTTGCTATAACTTTGGCATTACAAGCATTTTCTCAAACTTTATATAATAAACTTTTAAAAGATACACTAAAAGATTTAAGTTTAGTTGATCCTGTAACAGGTTTATATAATAGACACTATTTAGATAGTTATTCTGAAAAACTTTTAAGTTTATCTTTAAGAGAAAATAATACTTTAGGGTTTTTAAAATTTGGTATTGATCAATTTAAGGCTGTAATTGATGAATTTGATTATAATATTGGAGATAAAGTATTAGTTGCTTTATCTAAGGTTTTAAAACAAACACTTAGAACCTCAGATATTATATTAAGAATTGATTCTGATGAATTTTTAGTGATATTAATGAATATAAATGATAATGAAAATGCAAAAATGATTGCTCAAAAAATTATTGACAACTTTAGTAAAGAAGAAGTATTAGTAAATAAACAAACTAATCAAACTTTAAAAAAGACTATTTGCTGTGGAATAGCAATATTTCCTAAAGATGCAACAACAATGGATGAAATTTTTAGAAAATCAGATATTGCTTTATATGAAGCAAAAAATAAAGGTAGAAGTCAAATTTTCGAATTTACAGAAGAAGATACGAATATTATAGACTTATTTTAGGAGTTTAGTATGAAAGAAAAAATATTAGAACTGATAAAAGATTCAAACTCAAATGAAGAAAGTTATAAATCTTTAGTATCAATTTATAATTTATATGAACAATTACAGTACTCAACAAATATCGTTCAAATGGCTGAAGATATTTACGAATGGCTAAATAAATTTTTTAGTATTGATAATGTAACATTTTCATTAATTGATATGCATTCAAACTCAAAAGAAGAGATTTTTGTAAAAGGTAAAGAGTTTTTTCTTGATGATGAGAAGGCATATTTTTTTATTATTAACACACATACTAATTTAAATGCAACAGTTTCTTTTAGTGCAACATCAAATGTTCATTATAAAGTATTACAAGCTAAATATGATACTATTGAAGCTGCATTCTTTCAAATATCTCCTATAATTCAAAATGGAATATTAAAAAAGAACTTTATTGAGTCTTCTTCTATTGACTCTGTAACAAAAGTTTATAACCGAAATTATCTAATTGAAAATTTGAATAAACATCTTACTATATCAAATAATACAAGAGAAGAAATATATTTTCTAATGATTGGAGTTGATCATTTTAAAGCAGTAATTGATGAATTTGATTATGATATTTCAGATAAAGTTTTAATTGAATTAGCAAAAATAATTCATAGTAATATAAATGAATTTGATATGGTAGCAAGACTTAATGCTGATGAGTTTTTAGTAACAATACTAAGTAATACTCCTAAATATCAAGTTGAAGATTTAGCTAAAAAAATCATAGAAGATTTTGCTGATGTTTCTATTGAAGTTAATTCAATTACAAAACAAAAACTTAAAAAAACAATATGTATTGGTTTAGAAACCTTTAAAACAGATTCAAGTGAAACAATAACAGATGCTATTAAAAATGCTGATATTGCTTTATATGAAGCAAAAAATAAAGGTAGAAGTCAGTTTTTTGATTTTGACGAACTTACAGAAGAAGATACAATAGAACTATTTTAATTCTACTGTATTTTTCTAGCTTTTATATAAACTCTTTTAGGTGCAGGATAACCTTCAATAGTTTTACTATTATCATTAGGATCTAAAAAGTCCTCTAAACTTTGATCGAAAGACCATTTTGTTTTTCTTTGTTCTTCATTTGTTGTAATAGTTGTAGCTATTACTTCAATATTTTCAAAACCAGCTCTTGATAGCCAATTTTTAAGTGCAGGAATTGTTGGTATAAAATAAATATTTGGGATTTTTGAATACCTTTTATTTGGTGTTAAACAAAGTTCTTCTTCCCCATCTATCATAAAAGTATCTATTAAAATTTCACCTTTTGAATTTAATCCTCTAGCAAGTGATTTTAAAGTACCTACTGGATCAGGTCTATGATATAAAACTCCAAGCATAAAAATAAAATCAAATTTATGATTATAAAACTCTAAGTGTTCAACTCCCAGCATTTCATAAATGATTTCTGATTTTACAAAATGATTTATAAATTCAAATTGATGAAGTGTTAAAGCACTTGGATCAAAACCTATTAATCTTTTTGGTTTATCTTCAAGCATTCTAAACATATAATAACCATTATTACACCCAATATCAGCAACAACTTTATCTTTTAAATTAAAGTGAGGTCTAATCAGATTGTATTTAATATTACTTTGCCATTCACTATCAATTTCTAAACCAAATAAATTGAAAGGGCCTTTTCTCCAAGGAATTAACTTTTTTGCTGTTTCTTCAATTAAATCATATTGTTCTTGAGTTATATCTTCTCTTTTTCCAATAGTAAACCAATCTCCATAATCCACATAAAGTTCATCTGTTTTTATTTCTCTGGCTTTATTTAATTGATCAAACCAAGGTTGTACATTTTTCCAACTTCTACAGTCGTTTTTCTTTTTTTGTAATTCTTCTAAATTCATAGTCGTATTATAAGACTATAAAATAAAATATTGTCTTAAATCAAGGCAAACAAATCAATCTTTTGCTATACTTGTATCTATGTTAGAATATGAATTGCTTTTCATTTTAGTTAACTTATAGTTAACTAGTTGTGAATATAATTCATTTGATAATCAAATAGAAAGGATTTTTTTTGAAAGGAACTAATGTCTTATTTTCCTTTAAGACTACACTAATTTTATTGGCTATATTAGCAATTGGAGCTGGCTATGCTACATTTATCGAAAATGATTTTGATACATCTTCAGCGAGAGTTTTAGTATACAATAATATATGGTATGAAACGATACTTGTATTAACAACAGTTAACTTAATGGGAATTATTTACAAATATAAAATGTGGAGAAATAAAGCAAGATTTATTTTCCATTTATCTTTTGTAGTTATTCTGATTGGTGCTGGGGTTACAAGATACGCAGGTTATGAAGGAATTATGCAAATCAAAGAAGGTGCTACTGAAAATAGAATGAGTTCACTAGAACCTTACTTACAAATTACAATTAAAGAAAATGGTAATACTTATTATAAAGAGTATCAAAAAGAGTTCACTACTTTATTAAAAAGTGTAAATGATTTCGCTCATACTATACTTTATGGTGATAACAAAAAAATAGATGTAGAATATAAAGATTATATCTTAGCAAAAAAAGGTAGTGCTAAAATGGGACTTTTAACTGTAGATGTTACAGTTGATGGAAAAACACAAGAGATTAAACTTCCTGGACAAAGAGGACAAAGAGGTCTTAAAAGAGAACTTTTCTTTGGAGATACAACTGTAGTTTTATCTTATGGTTCAAAAACATTATCGTTACCTTTTGCTATTAAATTAAATGATTTCCAACTTGATAGATATCCAGGTAGTAACTCACCTTCATCTTATGCTTCTGAAGTTACTGTTATTAAGGATAATAAAGAGTATGATTATAGAATTTTCATGAATAGAACTCTACATGAAGGAAACTTCTTATTCTTCCAAAGTTCATATTTCCCAGATGAAACAGGAACAGTTCTTTCAGTTAACAATGACCCTGGTAAATGGCCAACTTATTTAGGTTATTTTTTATTAACACTTGGATTAGTATTAAATTTATTTGATAAAAAATCAAGATTTTGGAAACTTACAAAATATGTTTCAGAAAAAAATGTAGCTTCTCTTGCTATTGCCTGTATGATTGCTTTTGCTTCAACTTCAGCAAATGCAGAAGAAAGAGTAATGGAAAATGAAGTAAAAGCTCAAAGTACAGTTGAATATCTAAAGAAGTTTAAAGAAGAGTCAAAAGTAACTGCTAATAAATTTTCTAAGCTTGTTACTCAAAGCCAAGGTGGTAGAATGAAGCCTGTATCTACATTAAATAGAGAAATACTTCTTAAATTAAGTGGTAGAAAATCTTTATTTGGTATGAATGCAGATCAAATTGTTTTAGGTATGTTATCAAGACCTGAAATGTGGAGAGATATTAGACTTATCAAAGTTAAAACTCCTAAATTAAAAAAATTTATTGGTATTGATGAAAAAAGAAAACATATTGCTTTTTCCGAAGTATTTGTAGAAGGTAATTATATTTTAAATAAAGAAGCTGAAAAAGCTGCTATTACTAAGCCTCAAGATAGAGGAACTTATGAAAAAGATATTGTTAGACTTGATGAAAGATTAAATATTACTTTTGCTACATTTAATGGTAACTTATTTAGAATCTTCCCAAAACCAGAAGATAAAACTAATACTTGGCATGTTCCACTTGATGCTATGAAAACATTTGAAGGACAAAGCCAAAGAGCTGTTGAATTAATGACAAGAGGATTTATAAACTCTGTTATTGAAAGCGATTGGGAACAAGCAAATAAATTTATTGATATGATTAAACTTTATCAAGAAAAGCTTGGTAAAGATGTTATGTTAAGTGATTCACAAGTTAATAATGAAATTTTATTTAATGAATTAGATATATTCTTAAAATTAACACTTGCTTATATCATAACAGGTTTAATTATGCTTATTGTTGCATTTGTTGTTGTATTTAATCCAAAAATTAAACCAAGAAAAACTACATTTTTCTTCTTTATTGTATTAGCACTTTTATTTGCAGCACATACATTTGGAATGGGCTTTAGATGGATTATCTCAGGTCATGCACCATGGTCAGATACTTATGAATCACTTTTATATATCTCGTGGTCTGCTGTATTTGCAGGAGTTGTATTCTTTAGAAAATCATTACTTGCGTTAAGTGCGGCTGTTATTGTTGCAGGTATTTTTATGTTTACTGCACATTTAACAGGTATTGATCCACAAATTACAAACTTAGTACCAGTACTTAAATCTTATTGGTTAACAATTCATGTATCAATTCTTACAGCTTCTTATGGATTCTTTGGTCTTGGAGCTATTTTAGGATTTATGGCATTAATTATGTTTATTTTTAGGAAGAATAGACCTCATTTAGATGAGACTATTAAAAGTATTACAGCTATTAATGAAATTGCATTAATCATTGGTGTTACATTTATTACAATAGGAAATTTCCTTGGTGGTGTTTGGGCAAACGAATCTTGGGGTAGATATTGGGGTTGGGATCCAAAAGAGACTTGGGCTTATGTATCAATTGTAGCTTATGTATTTGTAATTCACATGAGATTTGTAAAATCTCTTAATAATCCGTTTGTGTTCTCTACAGCGTCATTATTAACATTTAGTACAATCTTAATGACTTATTTTGGTGTAAACTTCTATTTATCTGGAATGCACTCTTATGCTACAGGAGATCCTGTACCAATTCCTACTTGGGTTTATTATGTAGTGTCTATTGTATTTGTTACAATTGCACTAGCATATAAAAATAGAAATTTAAAAGATGCTGTAACTAGTATCGATAATAAAAAAGCTAAGAAGTAAAACTTCTTAGCTTTTTTGCTTTTTATTGATTATTCTTTTCACATTGAATATATTTTTTAACTTGTTTCGTATAATCTTTTAACCAATAAACTATGCTTGTACCTTTTAAGTTTGTTGCATCTTTTTTAATACCATAAATAAACACTGAAAAAGTAAAATATTTATCTTTATACTTAAAAAGTATCTGTTCAGGTGTAAGTTGCATTTCATAAGCATTTTCTATCCAATCATTCCAAAAACCTTCAAAGTCATTATTTATTTCTTCTGCAATGCTTATATCTGTATATCGATAAATATTTACTATTGATATACTTATTTCATCAATATTTTGATCTTTTATTTTATAAGAGAATAAGCCTGATTTTTTAGGATAAATATATTCGCCATTTTTAATATGTTCATTTAAAAAAGTATTATTTTTTACTTCCTTTAGGTTAAAATCTTGATATTCTTTTTTATTTCCAAATAAAGATTTATTTTTTAAATGTTCTTCTATTAAATTAACTAAATATTCTGGTGCCTCATAAAATTTATCGGGATTATAGTAAGGACTACACTCTTTTGAATGAAGCAAGCCTAAGAAAAGTATAGTAAGCATAAATATTTTCATGTAAATCCTTATAATAAAATAGTAAACACAGCACCCTGCTCTTTGTTTGCAACTAAAAGTTTTCCATTCATTTTATCTTCAATAATTGCTTTAGATAAATAAAGACCTATTCCCGTACCCTTTTCTTCTTTTGTAGTAAAATATGGGTTAAATATTTCTTCAATTAAACAGCTTGGTACTCCTCCTGCATTATCACTAACTTCTATTTTTTTGTATTCTTTCGTTTTTGAGATATTTATATCTATTTTTCCATCTTCAATTTTATTTTCATCTATAGCATCTTTAGCATTGATAATTAAGTTCATAAGTACTTGAGAGAATTCATTTTTATTGCCATGTAAAGTAACTTTTTCTTGACAATTTATATTTAGTTTTATATTACTATGCTCTAGCACTGCACCTATAATATTTAGGACATTTTCAACTGCTTCTCTAACTATAAAATCAGATTTTTTTTCATCTTTTTTATAAAAGTTTTTAAAATTATCAATAGTATTTGACATAAACTCAATTTGATATAAGGAATTACTCATAGCTTCATCAAACATTTCATCACTCATTCTATTTTTCTTTTTATATGCTCTTAAATTTTGAAGAGTTAAAGATAATCTTGTTAAAGGATGTCTCCATTGGTGGGCTATATTTCCTATCATATCCCCTAATTCAGCTAGTTTACTTTGATTTTGAAGTAATCTATCTTTCTTAGCAATTTCAAAAGTCTTTAATACAACTTTATTATCTAAATTTGTTGCTAAATCATGTAATTTATCAGCTTGACTAACAACTAATTTAAATAAACCTTCTAATTTTCTTGTAAAAATAAAAGTAAATAAAAGTGACATAATTGTTGCGAAAATTAAGATAGCAACAATCATAGTATTATTATTGTTTTCTACTTCTTCAATAGATTCTTCTTTTTCAAGCATTATTAAATTTAACTTTTGATTATCCAAATTTAGAGTTTGAACAAAGATATTTTTATTATATACAAAAGAAGAATCTTTGTTTTCTTTTATTTTATAAATAAACCTAATATCAAAATCATCTTTTAATGTTTTTTTTGAATTATAATAAGACCAGTCAAACTCTTTATTTTTATGTTTTAGATAATAGCCGTTATCATCAGCTAAATAAATATCATATAAAGATGAATTGGTAATATTTTTTAACAATTCTTCCATAAAAACATTTATAATTAATATCCCTTTGAAGTTTCCTTGAATTATTAAAGGAGTAGCAACCCTAACAACAGGTTTATAAGGTATTTCAAGATGTCCATGTTCTATATTTAAATCAATATTAGAGAACCATACATCATTTTTTTTCATTTTAGATACATTTTTAAAATAATATCTATTAGCTTTATTTTGTAAACTTTGAGATTTATATGGTTCATGAGAATGTTTTTCTCTATCAAATCTTAATACTTCACGTCCTAATTCATTTATATATCTTATTTGCATATAGTCTTTATTTGCTTCCATTACTGTAAGTAATAATAAATCTATATAGTATTTATAAGAACCATTTTCTACATATTTTATAAAATATTCATTTTTACTAATTGCTTGAAGTGCATCTTTTTTTGTTTGAAAATATTTATCAAATGTATCTTTTTTTTCACTACTTTGTAGTTTTACTTCTCTTAAAAATTTATTTGCTACTAAATCTTGTGAAAAATATATATGAATAATAGTAATAGAAATTATAAGTAAAACAGTAAAAACAATATAAGAAAGAAACAGTTTAACACCAAAATTTCTGTTTTGTTTTGATAACTTATTTATCTCAACCATATTTCTCTATCTTATAACCAGCATTACGAACATTGATAATAAAATTATCTTTTAGTTTTGCTCTTATTTTTTTGATTTGTGTTCTTAATGTATTGTCACAAACATCTTTATCATCCCAAACATAATCTTTAATTACACTTGGACTAAGTATCGTACCAATATTTTTTACTAATAAATATAAAAGATTCCTTTCATGTTGTTTTAAATCTATTGGATTACCATTATAAAATAACTGCATATTAGATAGATTGAAAATATAATTATCACTTAATTTAATATCATCACAATCTGTGTCTTTATGAACTATTTTGTTAATTCTTAATTCTAATTCATCTAAAATAAAAGGTTTTCTAACATAATCACTGCAACCTAAAGCATAACCCTCTTTTACATGTTCTATATCACTTTGAGCTGTCAAATAAATTGCTGGGGTATTAATACCCTCTTGTCTTATTGCTTTTAATGTTTCAAAACCATTTTTTTTAGGAGTATTTATATCTAAAAGAAATATATCATAATTACTTAGTATAGCATTATCAAGAAGTTCTTCTCCATCATGGTAAAAATCAACTTTATTTCCATCTAGTTCAAAATAACTTTTTATTGATTCACAAATAAAAGTATCATCTTCTAAAAGTAGAATTTTCATTTCTTCCCTTTTTTAAAATAGGTATCTACCTATTAGTTTATATAAAAATGTATTAAAAGTAAAGTTTTTTATTTAGCACTTTAGAAGCACTTTTGTTGGTTAAGATTTTAAATAATTGAGTTTTATGCTCAATAATTTAAAGGAGATGAGATGAAAAGCTTAGTATCTAAATTTGCTTTGATTGCAATATTTGCTTCTATGTTTTCATTTTCAACTGTTTTTGGAGCCGAACACTCTAAAGGCATGATGGAAATGGAAGCTGTGTCTGGCGGGGATTCTTGTATTAAATGTCATAAAGGCATTGAATCTATTAGAGATACAAAATCAGACATGATGCAACAAATTATTGCAATGGGACAAGGTCTTGGAGATAGTGCTGGTTGTGTAGTTTGTCATGGTGGTAATCCAGAAGATGGAACTGTAAAAGGTGCTCACAAAGGTGCTCCTGCTGCTCATGCAGGTGGATTAGCTGAATTTGTTAGAGATCCAGGTTCTATGTGGATTGCTGATAAAACATGTGGTATATGTCATGCTGATACTGTTGAAAATACTATGAAGTCATTAATGATGACAGAAGCAGGAAAAATTCAAGGTAATATGCACTCTTGGGGAACATATAATACAAAAAAAGTTCAATACGCAAACTATGATGTAAAAGATAAAGATGGTAAAACACCTGCTTGGGGAACAAAAGTCTATAAAGACTATATGATTAAAATGATTGATAAATATCCAAATCAATTCCCAACAGAATTAAAACAATTACCATTACCTCCAAGTGGACCTGAGGATTTTGCTGGAAAATCTGAAGATGAAATAGCTGCAATGGCTTCTATTACTTACCAAAGATCTGATTGTCAAAGATGTCATATTGGAGTTAGAGGTAGAAAAGGTAGAGGAGATTGGAGAGGTATGGGATGTAGTGCCTGTCATATTCCTTATGGAAATGAAGGTATTTATGAAGGTAAAGACCCAACAATCAATAAAAAAGAAAATGGACATTTATTAGTTCACATGATTCAAGGAACAAGAGAAGCTAAAGTAAAAACTCCATCTGGTATGGAATTTAGTGGTATTCACCCTGAAACTTGTAACTCATGTCATAATAGAGGGAAAAGAATCGGTGTTTCTTATGTTGGTTTAATGGAACAACCTTATGGTTCTCCACTTAATGTAGGTGGTAAATCTCAATCTAAACATCATGGTAAAAGATATAAACATATCAAAGAAGATTTACACTTTGAAGCTGGTATGACTTGTCAAGATTGTCATACATCTGTTGATATGCACGGTGATGGAACACTATTTGGTACTACTTTAGGGCAAGTAGAAATTGAGTGTTCAGATTGTCATGGTACAAACGATAAATATCCTTGGGAATTAAAAATTGGTTTTGGTGAAAACTTTAAAATCAAAACTTCCAATAAAGCAAGAGGTATGGCTGAGGAATTGCCATATTGGATGACACAAGGTACTGTTTATGATAAACAAGGTGGATATTTATTATCAACAAGAGGTAACCCTTTAGGAAATGTTGTAAAAGTTGAAAACAAAGAAAAAGTAATTGTACATTTAGCATCTGGAAAAGATTTAGAAGTGCCATTATTAAAATATAAAGCAAAAACTAATACATATAAATCAAAAGATGCACATGTAGCTATGGGAGAAATTAAAGCTCACATGGAAAATTTAGAGTGTTATTCTTGTCACTCTGATTGGGCACCACAATGTTATGGATGTCATGTTAAAGTTGACTATACACCTGGTAAATCACAAATTGATTGGATTGCTTCTGGTTCATCAAACTTTAAAAATGGTGAGACATCAGAATCAATTTTAGGTACAAAGGGTAAAAAACTATTTGGTAAACCAAGTGAAACTAGATCATACTTAAGATGGGAAGATCCAATTTTAGGTATCAATGGTGAAAACTTAGTAACTCCTGTAATTCCTGGATGTCAAGTTACATTTACAGTAATTGGGCCAGATGGAAAAACATTGATTTTAAATAAACAAGCAAGAGTTGATGACAATGGGCAAAATGTTGCAGGTACAGATATGTCACCTGTTCAACCACATACATCAGGAAGAAAAGCAAGATCTTGTGAATCTTGTCACTCAAACCCTAAAGCTTTAGGTTATGGTATTCAAGATGGTCAATTCTTACAAAAACAAGGGGAAGATTTATATATGGATCTTCAAGATTTAAGAACAGGTAAATATGTTCCTAAAAATAAAACAGTTCAAATGAAAGGTATTCCAGGTATGGATTACGATTGGTCACAAATTGTAACTAGAGATGGAAAACAACTTCAAACTGTTGGTACTCACTGGCCTGACTCAAGACCACTTGATCAAGGTATGAGAGAAAGAATGGAAAAAACAGGTTTATGTATGGGATGTCACCAAAATATGTCAAATGATGAAATTTGGGGGAAATTAAATACTGATAAAAAACTTGATATGAATGAACATATTAAAAAAATGCACGAAATTGCTAAAAAAGCTGCTAAAGCTAAAGAATAGTAATATTAAATGAAGAAAAGAGAATTTATTCTCTTTTCTTCTTAATAGTTTAACTTATAATAATTAGAATTTAATTATTATAAGTTTGATTATTTATAAGGAAGGGATTAACATGAAAATTAAATTTTTGAATAAAACAATCATCACTTCATTAATAGCAACTGCTATTTTATTTAGTGGGTGTAGTGAGTCTAAGTCTAAAGCAGAAGTTGTTAAAGAAGATACAAGTGAAGATATAAAAGTACAGGTAAAAGAAGAGCCAAAAGTAGTTTATACAAAAAACGACGAAGTGGTGAATAAAGTATTTAAGGATATAGCTAAAATAGGACCCCAAGGCAAATATATGCTAATTGTATTTGGAACAAACACAGATCCTTATTCTGATAGATTAAAAGCAGATATCAAAAATACTCCTGAATTATCAGATATGATTACAAATAAATTATCAGCATTTTATTTAAAAGCCCATGAAAATAAAAGAGTAAAACTTTTCCATGAAGGTGATTATATGGATGTAGATACTAAGACTATGATTTCTATTTATGGTGTTACATCAACTCCAACTTTAATTTTTGCTGATAAAAAAGGTAAAGCTGTTATTGTTGTACCTGGTTATATGCCAGCACAACAGTTTGTAGAGACAATTAAATTTATGGAAAGTAAAAAATGGGAAGGGAAAGATAGAAAAAATGGTGAAGTATATGAAGCTTTAAGAGACCATTATATAGCAAATGGTATTAATGTAAAAAAGAAAGAGTCATAAAATGATAAAGAAACTATTAATAACAATTACCCTACTTTCATCTTTGGCTTTTGCCAATAATGTTTTAAAAACTGATACGAGGTTAGTTGCTCAAGGTAAAGCTGTAATGTTTATTTTTGAAAGTTCATCTTGTCCATATTGTGAAGTTTTAAAAAAAGATTTTAAAGAAAATAAAGAAATGGCCAAACTAGCAAAAGAGTTTAATATTTATTTAATAAACCAAGATAAAGAAGAAAACTTTATAGTAGGAAAAACAAAGAAAAAAGAGTCTACAACAACTTTAAGAATGGCTTTTAGAGCAAAAGCAACTCCAAATATAGTAATGTTTGATAAAAATTGGAATAGAATTTTCCAATTACCTGGATATGCTCATCCTGCCCAGATGATAACTTTTATGAAATTTATTAAAGGTTTACATGAAGGTAAATATACAACTAAAGATTGGCAAAAATATTTAAAAGATAATGGTGTATCTTAAATAAAGGCAAGTAATGAAATTTATTAAAATACTTATTTTCATTTTTTTAATACCTAATATAGCTTTTTCTAGTACTATTTGGCTAGAAGAAGCTCAAGAAAGAATGAATTGGCATGATGCTATGGCTTATTGTAAAGAAAGAAATGCGAAACTTCCTTCAAAAAAACTATTTATAAAACTTTGGCTTGAAAATAATAAAGCTTCTGATATAAAAGGTTTTGACTTATCTGTGTCTTATTGGACTAGAGATGAAGTAAAAAATAATAAACATGCAGCTTATCCTTTTTACTTTATGGAGGGTAGAGATACTTGGTATTATAAAGCTGATAAATATGGAGTTAGATGTATTAAATAAGAGTTTATTTGTTATAATCCTTTAAAAATTTTGAAGGTATAAAATGAGTAAAGTTATAGATATATTTAAAGAAATTACTGCAATCCCAAGATGTTCAAAAACTCATGAACCATTTATAAACTATATGAAAAACTTATCTCAAAACTTAGGTTTTGAGTGTCTTGTAGATAAATACAATAATATTTTATGTAAAAAATCCTCTTCTCAAGCAAAAATCGTATTTCAATCACACTACGATATTGTATGTTTAGAAGATAACTGCGTTCCACAAATAATACAAAATGATGATATTTTAAGTGCTAAAAACTCTACACTTGGTAGTGATAATGGTATTGGATGTTCATACATGATAAATCTTATGTATGAAGGAGTTGATGCTGAGTATTTATTTACATCAGATGAAGAGATAGGACTTATTGGTGCAAATAATTTAGAGCTTGAAATAAATGCCCCTTATATGCTTAATCTTGATAGCGAAGAAGAAGGTGAAGTTTGTATAGGTTGTGCAGGAGGAGTTGATATTTTTGCTATTAATTCAAATAAAAAAATTATCCCAAATACAGAAAATTTAGATTTATATGAGATTACAATAGGCAAATTACAAGGTGGGCATAGTGGAGTTGATATAGATAAGAATATACCAAATGCAATAAAATTAGTAGCACAAACAATCAAAGAAGCCAATGGAAAACTTTTAGATTTTAATGGTGGAGAAAGAATCAACTCAATTCCAGTAAATGCAAAAGCAATTATAGCTTGTAAAGAAGAACCCAAAGCAAGTCATGAAAATATGAAAATCACAAAAATAGATGCTCAAAGTGAACATTTAAGCGTATTTGATGATAAAATTATTGATTTTATATATGACTTTAAACAAGGTGTTATCTCAACAAACGAAGAATTAAAAGTTGTTCAAAATTCTATAAATATAGCAATTATTTCAACTACACTAGATAGTATCAAAATAGAATTTAGTGCAAGATCAATGGCAAACAATGAGTTAGCAGCAATAAAAGAAGAAACTATAAATATTTTAAATGAGCATGGATTTAGTGTAACTACTGATGGAAAATATCCAGCATGGAAACCTGATATTAACGAATTTACTTCAAAAGTTTTAGATATTTATCAAACTATTCAGCCAAAAGCTTCCCTTGAAGCTATTCATGCAGGTTTAGAATGTGCAATTTTTAAAGATAAATACCCACATTTAAAAGTAGCTTCTATTGGCCCTACTATTAACTTTCCTCATTCAAGAAAAGAACAAGTATCAATAAAATCAGTAGAAAATGTATATGAAGTTGTGAAAAAAATAGTTGATGAAGTTTATAAATAGTTTTACCACCAAGTGATAAAAAACTCTTCATATCTATCATCTTTTTTTAACCAAACTAAAGGAGATTTTTTCAAATCTAAAAAGATTTGAATTTCTTCTTGTATTTCCTCATAAGCTTTCCAAGCTTTATTTATTTTAGCTGATACAATCCAATCATATCTATGTGGTAAAAAATATTTGTACTTTTTAAAATTCTCTTGCTTTTTAAAGTCCTCAATATTTATATAAAAACCTTTTATACAAGCTTTGTTAATCAAAGAAACATCTACATGTTTTTTATAAGGTAAAAAGATATTTGCTTTAAAGCAAGTATTTTGATAAATATTTTTTAAATCTATATCATAAAGCATTTCCATTGTTTTTTCTTTAAAAAGTAATGGAAATTGTTTTGTTTTTAACTTATTTAATTTTTTAACTAAACTATCATCTCTATTAGGGCCTATATATCTATCTATTTCTTTTTCAAAGTTTTCATCATACAAATAAAATTTATATACAAGCTCTGTATGTAAAAAAGAATTTTTAACTTTATCAAATAAAATAAAGTCTATTTCACCTAAAGTATTTTTATCTTCAATTACTTGGATATTCTTGTGTATTAGGTTATAACGACTTGAATGTTTTATATACTCTTCAAAAAAATATTCAACTCTTTTTCCTAAAGGAAGCTTCTGTATAATCTCAAAATCTGCATAATTCTTATCTTTGTAAGATATCTCTTCAAAGATGAATTGCTCTATGTTTTCTAGCTTTGAAAATAAATCAGGAGTATTATAAAAACTCTCAAATTGTATTTTGATATTTGTTTTCATAAATTATGATTTATTTTTAGCCTTATTTATTTCTGTCATATATTTATATACCATGTAATCAAACATTTTTGAATTTTGATTTTTTTGAAAAAAGAAAAACATTTCTATAAATCTAAGTGACATTCTAAAAAATGCTGTAAAAGGCACTATGTAAGTGATAATCGTAGATTGTGTTCTGTATGGATAGTATTTATCCATTTGTTCTTTTAAATCTTTTAATATTAAACTTTCCTCTTGTAATTTATCACTGTTTTGACTACTAATAACTTTTATAGCCATAACAAAATTAATTAAAAACATTAAGGCATTTAAATTCCAGCCTAATATACATATATCAAGATAACTCATTTATTCTCCTAAACTTAATTGTAGCAAGTTATATCACAATTCTAAATAAGGCACCGTAATAACTCTTTTTTTCAAAGTCAAAATCAAGATTTTTTACTATAATTTCACCTTCCATGTGCTTAGTAATAATCTCTCTTGTCATAAACAACCCTATTCCTGTACCTTGACTTTGATGTTTTGTTGTAAAGTATGGTTCAAATATTTTTTCTTGAATATTTTGAGGTATACCACCTGCATTATCAACTATATCTAATACTACTTTATCATCATTTTTATATAAAGCTATTTTTATTATTTTTCTTTCATTTTGCATTTCTTTATTTAAAATCAAGGCATCTTTTGCATTATTAATTATATTAAGTAAAACTTGCATAAATTCATTTTTATAATTTTCTATAGTAATAGTATCATCAACTTGTCTAAAAATTTCTATGTCACTACTACTTAAACTCATTTCTATTAAGTCTATGGTTTTATTTATTAAAGAAGAGACATTAAAAACAGATTTTTCTTTATCTCTTTCAAAAAAGTTTTTAAAATCATCTATAGTATTAGACAAATAACTAGTTGTATTCATTATTTTTTGAAGGGATTCATCTAGTATCTCATCAGTTAAAGTATTAAACTCTTTTTGAAGTGTTATTCCACTTGTACAAGTAGAAATGACACTTAAAGGTTGTCTCCATTGATGAGCAATATTTTCAAGCATTTCTCCCATAGCTGCCATTTTTGATTGTTGAATTAAAAGTTTTTCTTTTTGAAGATTATCATCTTCATACTCTTTAAATTTTGTCAAATCATAAACATGAACAACAACGCTCTCAACAATATTGTTATTATAATAAGGTTCATAAAATACTTGTAAATAATGTTCTTTTTCATTTAGCTTAACATTTGTATTAAACTGTATTGCTTCACCTTCTAAAGCCTTATCAAATTTTTCTTTTACAATATTATTAAAGTACTCTTTCCCAAATACAAATGACATTTTTTTACCAACAAAATCTTCTTTTTTTATACCAAAAAATTTTGAATAGTAATCATTTACTTGTAAATATCTATAATCTTTATCAACTAAAGCTAAAAAACTTGAAGACTTTTCTAAAGCTTTATTGTAATAACCAATTAATTTTTCTCTTTGTTTTCGTAGTGTTAAGTCTTTTAACATTAATATTAAATAATTTTTATTTTCTGATTTAATTAAATTAAATACTATTTCAATTGGAGTCATTTTATTATTTTTATTTAATACAACATATTCTAAATCTTTAACTTTCTTATCTGTTAAAAGTTTTTTTATAGCACTTTCAAAAGAGGCTTTTATATCTATTTGAGTATCTTTGTGAAAGACTTCAAGATAATGTGTTTCATTGAAGTTTGTATTGTTTAAATTTAATAGTTTCTTTGCTTTTTCATTGATTTCAACTATTTTATTTGTATCAATATCAATAACTAAAATACTTACTTGTAGCTTTTCAAATAACTGTTTATAAAAAGTTATATTATTTATAGTTTCCATCAATAATCCCATTATTTATGATTTTATAAGCATTAATAATAATCATATCTATTTTAGTATAAAGCTTTGGTAAATATTTGTATTATTTTAACTAATAACTTTTAAATAAATATTTTTTAGGTAAAATACAAAAAAATTTTCAAAGAGATATAATGACTAAAAATGAATATGATTTAAATATTGAAAAACTTATAAAATGGGCTTATGCTTATTATGTAGAAGATAATCCAATCGCAACAGATGAAGAATATGATAAGTTATCAAGACTTTGTCTAGCTTTTGAACAAGAAAACCCTAAATTATCCCATCCAAATTCACCAAATAAAAGAGTTGGAGGTATGGTTTTAGAAGGTTTTGAAAAAGCAAAACATTTGACAAGAATGTGGTCACAAGAAGACGTATTTAACACAAAAGAGTTAGAAGACTGGATAAATAGAGCAAAAAAAGTAAATACGAATTTAGAGTTTTATTGTGAGCCAAAATTTGATGGGGCTAGTTTAAACCTTATTTATGAAAATGGATTTTTAAAACAAGCTATTACAAGAGGTGATGGAAGTATTGGAGAAGATGTTACTAATAATGTTAAAACCATTCACTCTATTCCACTTCAAATAGAAGAAAAATCACTTCTTGAAGTAAGAGGTGAGATTGTAATTAAAAAAGCAGACTTTGAAAAAATAAATGAATTAAGACTTAAAAATGAAGAAGCCCCTTTTGCTAATCCAAGAAACGCTGCTTCTGGAAGCTTAAGACAATTAGACCCAAGTATCACTGCCCAAAGAAAACTATTTTTTAATGTATGGGGTGTTGGAGAGAACTCTTTAGATTTTACTAAAAGTAGTGAACTTATGAATTATATTTATTCTCTTGGTTTTGTAAAACCTCCTTTACAAACTATAACTTCTACGGTTGAAGGGATAGAAGAGATTTATCATGAAATAATTAAACAAAGAGATAGTATTGAAATGATGCTTGATGGAATGGTTGTAAAAATAAATGATATAGAAACACAACAAGAGCTTGGATATACAGTAAAATTCCCTAGATGGTCTTGTGCTTATAAATTTCCAGCTGTTGAAAAAACTACAAAAATAAAAGATATTATTCAGCAAGTGGGAAGAACAGGAGTTATAACACCTGTAGCAGTTGTAGAACCAACTCATATTGATGGTAGTATGGTTGAAAGGGCTAGTTTACATAACTATGATGAAATACAAAGACTTGATTTAAGAATTAATGATGAAGTTATTATTATCAAAAGTGGTGATATTATCCCAAAAATTACTAAAGTATTTCATGATAGAAGAGATGGAACACAAGAAGAGATAAAAAGACCTACAAACTGTCCTAAATGTAATAGTGAACTTTTAGATGAAGGTACGCTAATTAAGTGTCAAAACTTAGATTGTCCAAGTATAGTTACAAACTCAATTATTTATTTTGCTTCAAAAAATTGTATGAATATTGATGGCCTAGGAATCAAAATAGTTGAACAACTTGTAAGAGAAAAGAAAATTTATGATATTTTAGATTTATACTCATTAAAGTATGAAAATTTAGCTGATTTAGAAGGATTTAAAGAGAAAAAAATCAACAATCTTTTAAATTCAATTAAAAACACTAAGGGGGTAGCACTTCATAGAGTTATCAATGCTTTAGGTATTGAACATATAGGAGAAGTTGCTTCTAAACAAATTTGTTTAGAATTTGGACTAAATGTAGTAAATATAAATGTTGATTCTTTAATTGCACTTGATGGTATTGGTGAGCAAATGGCAAAATCTTTTGTAGAGTTTATGCATATAAATAAAGAATTGGTTTTAAAACTTCTTGATATTATAGAACCAAAGGTAGAAGAGAAAGTAGAAATTGCTGAAAATCACTTCAAAGGAAAAACTGTAGTTCTTACAGGAACAATGAGTAGATCAAGAGGAGTTATCAAAAAAGAATTAGAAGCTCTTGGGGCTAAAGTGAGTTCTTCTGTATCTAAAAAAACTGATTATTTAATCTATGGTGAAGATGCAGGAAGTAAATACGATAAAGCTATTGATTTAAAAGTAGCAACTATCACAGAAGAACAAATGCAAGAAATGATTTAATGATTCTTCTTTAATAATTACTTAAATTGTGTTACATAAATTCACACTTCAAGTGATTAGATATAAGAAAATTTAAAGTTTCAATAGCAAAATGTTACTTTTTTCTATAGTTTTAAAAACTATAGAAAGAATTAACGAAATTGCTATGTTTATACTACGCTTTTGTTTTATAATAAATCAAAATTTAACAATAATAAATTATACAATGAGGTTACAATATGAGTGATGAAGTAAAAAGAGAAAAATCATTAACTATGACAATGTTAATGACTCCTGATAAAGCAAACTTTTCAGGGAAAAATGTACATGGTGGTGAGATTTTAAAAATGTTAGACCATGTAGCTTATGCTTGTGCAGCAAGATATACAGGAATGTATGCTGTAACATTATCGGTTGATATGGTTTTATTTAAAAATCCAATTAAAATAGGTTCTCTAGTTACTTTCCATGCATCAGTAAACTATACAGGTAGAACTTCTATGGAAATAGGAATTAAAGTTATTTCAGAAGATATTAAAGATCATACAATCAAAAACACAAATGTATGTTACTTTACAATGATTTCAGTTGATGAAAATGGTAAACCAACACCAGTACCAAAATTAGATTTACAAACAGAAGATGATAAAAGAAGATATAATGACGCTATAAAAAGAAGAGAAATTAGAATGGACTCAAGACACGCAAAATAAATATTTATTTTCTGTAAATAAAAAAGGGGATAGATTCTAAATCTATCCCCTTTTTTTATCTAATAACATATAGTTTAAAATCAAAAAAGACTATTTTTTAGCCTCTTTTGATTCAATATATTCTTCATAAGTTCCTTTAAAATCTACAATTGTTCCATCTTCTTGAATTTCAATAATTCTATTTGCATAAGCATCTAATAACTCTCTATCGTGAGATACACAAATTACAGAACCTGGATACTCAAGTAAACCTTCTCCTAATGCAATAATAGCTTCTAGGTCTAAATGGTTTGTAGGTTCATCTAAAACCATAAAGTTTGGTTGCTCTAACATAATTTTAGATAACCACATTCTATGTTTTTCTCCCCCCGAACAAGACTCAACTTTTTTCTCTTGTTCTTGACCATTAAATAGCATTCTACCTAAACAGTTTCTAATTTCATTAATATCAGCATCTCTATCAAATGATCTTAACCAATCATATAATGTAATATCACCAGAAATTAAATCTGTTGCATTTTGTGGGAAATAACCATTTTGAATAGTAGCTCCCCAGTGAATTTCTCCACTATTAGCTTCAATATTTTGAACAATAATTTCACATAATGTAGTTTTACCAATACCATTTGGTCCAATAAGAGCAATTTTGTCACCCTTCTCTACAGTAAATGATACATTATTTAATACTGTATGTCCATCATAAGACTTACAAATATCTTTAACACTTAATAACTCTTTACCAACTTCTCTTTTTTGTTTGAAGATAATTGATGGATCTCTTCTTGAAGAAATTTCAATAGCTCCCATATCTAACTTATCTAATTGTTTTTGTCTTGAAGTTGCTTGTTTTGCTTTAGAAGCATTTGCTGAGAATCTAGCGATGAATTTTTCTAATTCTTCTTTCTCTTTTTGTTTTTTATTCATATCTGTTTGAGCTTGTTTTGCTAAAACTGTAGAAGCAATATACCAATCATCGTAATTCCCAGTAAATTCTCTAATCTTTTTAAAATCAACATCTAAGATGTGAGTACAAACTGCATTTAAGAAGTGTCTATCGTGAGATATAACTACCATTGTACCATCATGGTGTTGTAACTGATTCTCTAACCAACCAATTGTTTCAATATCAAGGTTATTTGTAGGCTCATCAAGGAATAAAACATCAGGTTTTGGGTATAAAACTTGTGCTAATAAAACTTTAAATTTATCTCCCCCAGTTAAAGTACTCATTAAATCATTGTGTTGTGATGCAGGGAAACCTAAATCTTCTAAAATTTTTGTAATTTTTACATCATATTCATAAGTTGGATCTTCTTCAACACATACAATTTCTAACTCTGCTAGTCTATTGTTTACTTCATCTGTAAACTCAGGACTCATATATAACTCTTCTTTTTCTTTAATTGCGTTATATAATCTTTTATTTCCTAATAAAACTGTGTCAAATAATGAATACTCTTCATAAGCAAATTGGTTTTGTTCTAAAGTCCCAACTTTTTTACCATTTTGAACTTGTACTTCACCTTCTGTTGCATCTTCAATACCAGATAAAATTTTTAGAAAAGTAGTTTTACCAGCACCATTTGCACCAATAAGTCCATATCTTTTCCCCGTATCTAACTTAAGATTAATATCTTGAAAAAGTACTCTTGGTCCGAATGCTTTTTTTAAATTTACTATTTGTACCATATAAAATTAACTCCAAATCTTTAATATGTGGCGATTATATCTAATTAAAGCTGATGTATAATTTATACTACTTTATCTTTGCTATAAAATAAAAAATAATTTTTATTTTCATCATTAGTTTATTATAAAACTTTTGTTACAATGGTAATAATAACAAAATAAAAGAGCTAATTTATGAAAAATGTTTCTATCAAACTTAAACTAATAATTTTAATTAGTTTATCTCTGTTAATTTTAACTTCAACCCTAGGTATTATTTCAATCAAACAAATGAAAGACACACTAATTGAATCAAAATATGTTCAATTAACTGCTACGCGTGATTCTAAAATTAAACAACTTGAAGACGTATTTTCTTTGTACAAAAAACAAATATATCTTCTTGCTAATACTAGCTATACAAAAAGTATTACTAATACTTTTATTAGTATTCATGAAAAAATTGGTATAGATGAACATAGTAAGCTTTCAGTAAATAACGAGGAAGTATATAAACTTCTTCCTAGATGGGATAGTTTTTTTAAGAATTATACTAATACATACCCTTTTGATGACATTTATGTAATATCAGCTGATTTAGGACATGTACTATATACATTTGAAAAGAAAAATGATTATGGAACTAATTTAGAAAATGGTCCATACAGAAACTCTCCTTTAGCAAAAATATGGAACAAAGTTAAAAAATATAAAAGAGTCGTTTTTTATGATATGGAGAAATACGAACCAAATAATAATAAACCTACTATGTTTATAGCTGCTCCTGTATATATAAATAAAGTATTTAAATCTGTATTAGTATTTAAAATTGATACTGATAGTATTCAAAATATTATGAAATATAGAAGTGGATATGAACAATCCCATGAAGATTATTTAGTTGGTTCAGATTATTTAATGAGAAGTGATAGTTTTTTATCTCCTAAAACACACTCACTAGAAAACTCTTTTAGATTTCCTCAAAGTGGTAAAATAGATATAGAAGTTTCAAAAAAAGCTTTAAGAGGTGAAAGTGGAACAGAAATAGCTATAGATTATTTAGATAATGAAGTATTATCCTCTTATACTTATTTTGATATAGATGATGAGCTTAGATGGGCTGTTATTTCAGAGGTTAAACTATCTGATATTTTAAAAAAACCAAATGAATTAAGAAATACAGTAATTATTATTTCAATAATTTCAGTTTTAGTTGTTTTAACTTTACTTTACTTTGTAATTCAAAAGTATATTATAAGTTCATTAGATGAATTCCAAAATGGACTTTTAAACTTTTTTAAATTTTTAAATAGAGAATCATCAGAAGTAACACTGTTAAAAAGAGATTCAAATGATGAAATTGGAATTATGAGTGAAGCAGTAAATAAAGGTATAGAAAGAACAAAATTAAATATTGAAAAAAATGATATTGAAGTTTGGATAAAAGATGGTGTAACTCAATTAAATCAAATTCTTATGAACTTAAAATCAGTTAATGAAGTAAGTGATGAAGCAATTAAATTTATAAGTAAATATATAAATGCAGGTGTGGGTGTATTTTATTTTTATGAAGAAGACAAAAATAAGCTTCAACAATATGCAAGTTATGCTCATGTTGTAAGAGATGAACTTTCAACCTCTTTTGCTTTAAAAGAAGGTGTTGTAGGTCAAGTAGCATTCCAAAAAGAGCCAATATTACTTAAAAATATTAAAAAAGATACAAATTTAATTACAACAGGTACCATAACACAAGCCTCTTATAATACATATACATTTCCTTTAGTTTATAACGATGAATTATTTGGAGTTATTGAACTAGGCTCTTTTAATGAGTTTAATAAACAAACTTTACAATTTCTTGAAAATATCACGAAAGCAATTTGTATTTCACTTTCAACATCTATTCAGGCTAATAAGGTTCAAAAACTATTAGAGAACACTAGAATAGCAAATGATAGACTTGAAAAACAACAATTAGAACTTCAAGAAGCAAATGCTCAAATGGAAGAACAACAAGTTCAACTTGAAGAAGCAAACGCAAATATGGAAGAACAGCAACAGCAACTTGAAGAAGCAAATGCAAATATGGAAGAGCAACAACAACAGCTTAAGATATCTGAACAAAATCTTAAACTTCAAAATCAGCAACTTGAAGAAACAAAAAAAGAGATTGAAAAAAAAGCTGATGAATTATCAAAGTCAGGAAAGTATAAATCTGAATTTTTAGCAAATATGAGCCATGAATTAAGAACACCACTTAATTCAATAATTCTTTTATCATCACTTTTACAAAAAAACAGCAAAAAAACTTTAACAAATGATGATATCAAAAAAGCAAAAACAATTTTTGAATCAGGAAATGAACTATTAAGACTTATTAATGATATTTTAGATTTATCAAAAGTAGAATCTGGCAAAATGGAAGTTATTGTAGATAACTTTTCAAGTAAAGATTTATTAAGTCATTTAAAAGATACTTTTGATTTCACGGCAAAAGATAAAGGTTTAGATTTTAATATAGTAGATGAATATCAAAGTAGCATACAAAATGATAAAGATCGAATACTTCAAATCTTAAGAAATTTAATTTCAAATGCCTTCAAATTTACAAGTGAAGGTTCAATTACTGTAAAAATACAAGAACCTGAAGATAAAACAAAAGACTTTAAAATAAGTGTAATAGATACAGGAATTGGTATTGCTAAAAATAAACAAGAAGATATTTTTAAAGCCTTTACACAAGCAGATGGTGGTACAAGTAGACAATACGGAGGTACAGGGCTTGGATTATCTATTTCAAGAGAATTAGCAAAACTATTAGGTGGGAAAATATCTCTTAGCTCAAAAGAAGGTAAAGGAAGTACATTTAGTATTGAATTACCAAACTTAACATCTTCAAATGTAAATATTAATTTTGAAAGTGAAATAAAAGTTGAGTCTACGACTAAAACAAAAGCACTTAAATCTTCTTCTACATCAACAAAAATAGCAAATGATGATAGAGATATTATGACTGAAAAAGATTTTGCATATTTAATCATTGATGATGATATGGCATTTGCAGATATAGTTTATGATGAGATTAAAAAAGATAATAATTTTGCTTTAGTTGCTTATGATGGAACAAGTGGATTAGAACTTGTTAAAAACTATAATATTAAAGGTGTATTACTTGATTTAACACTTCCAGATATAGATGGGATTGATGTACTTAAAGAATTAAAATCTAAACCAGAAACGAAAAATATTCCAGTACATATAATCTCATCTAAAGATAAAAATAAAGAAACTTTAGAATTAGGAGCTATTGGTTATTTACAAAAACCTGTTTATGATGGAGATATTAATAATATTATTTCATCAATTGATTCTTTTCAAGAGAAAAAAATAAAAGACTTACTTATAGTAGAAGATGATAAAGTTCAAAGAGAAGCTTTGATAGAGCTTGTTGGAGAAGGTGTAAATATTAAAGGAGTTAAAACAGCTGCTGCTGCAATAGAAGAAGTAAAAAAAGAGCTTTATGATACAGTTGTTGTTGATTTAGGATTAATTGATGGAAGTGGTTATGAAGTTTGTGAATATATTAAAAATGCTCACCCTAATCTACCTATTATTATATATACAGGAAAAGATATTTCAAAAGAAGATAAGCTAAAACTTCAAGAATATAGCAATAGCATTATAATAAAAACTGCAAACTCAAATGAGAGAATATTAAATGAAATAAATCTATTTTTACATAGAAAAGAAGAGCCAGAAGAAAAAAATGATAAAATTTTTGATGCTATTAACTTAAAAGATACAAATATTTTAATTGTAGATGATGATATTAAAAATATTTTTGTTTTAGATGCAGCATTAAAAGAGTTTGATGCTAATACTTTTACAGCTTTTAATGGTCAAGAAGCTTTAGACTTTTTACATGAAAATCATAATATTGATTTGATTTTAATGGACATCATGATGCCAATAATGGATGGTTATGAAGCAATGGAAAAAATTAGAGAAGATGAAACTTTAAAACATATTCCAATTATAGCAGTAACAGCAAAAGCGATGAAAGAAGATAGAGAAAAGTGTATTAATCTTGGAGCTGATGATTATATGTCAAAACCTATTGATTTAAATGTTTTAGGTAATTTAATAAAAGTTTGGAGTACGAAAAAACATAAATGAATATAATAGCACATGAGCAAGATGATATTTTAAAAATAATTGTACAAAAAATTGAAAAAAAAGATTTAAAAGAGTTAGAAAACTATATAAAAAAAGATTATATCAAAATAGAAATTAGCTTTTTGAATATTCAGATTATTCCAAAAAGTTTAGTACTTTTATTGAAAGAACATATTCATAAGATTGATATTTTTACAAATGAATTAACTTTAAAAACATATTTAATAAATCTTGGATTTACTTTGAACTTTAAAGATAATTATAACAATAAACCAAAAAAATTAAATCTTCAATATATTGCTATTGGTGGAAGTGCTGGAAGTTTATCAAAGTTTATTGAAATAATAAAAAATCTTCCAAAATCTGAAGTTTCTATATTTATTATTATGCATCAAAAAGCTGACAATAAAAGCATTTTAAGTAATATTTTACAAAAATATACAAGTAATTATAAAGTAGTTGAAGCAAAATCAGATATGAGAATTGAAGCAAATACAATTTATACAGCCCCTGCTGGAAAACATCTAATTGTTGCAGGAAATTTTATTTTCTTAACTGATGAAGTAAAAAGAAATTTCTCAAGGCCTTCTATTAGTACTACTTATGAAGCTTTATCAAATGAATATAAAAATAGTTTTTTAGCTATCTTAGTTTGTGGATACGGTGCAGATGGAACAGATAGTTTAAAACTTTTAAATCAAAATGGTTCAACTATTCTAATAGAAGACCCTAATGAATGTGAAGCAAAAGCAATGCTAGAAAATGCTATTTCAACAAAACTCTATGATGAAGTATTATCACTAGATGAAATAATAAAATATATTAAATTTAATTTAGATGATGATTTTTTTGAAAAAAAAGATATAGAAAATTTCTTGGAAAAAATATATGTAAAATACGGTTATGACTATACAGGATATAATTATAACCATATAAAAAGAAGAATACATCTTTTTTATTCAAATTTAAAACCTAAAGACTTTAAAGAGTTTGAAAAAATAGTTTTAAATAATAAAAGTATTTTTAAAGATTTATTTTTAAATATTTCTGTTAATATTACAACTTTCTATAGAAACCCTGAAGTTTTTAAAATACTTAGAAATGAAATTTTACCAAAACTAGATAGTTATTTAGATATTAAGATTTGGTGTGCTGGCTGTAGTAGTGGAGAAGAACCCTACTCTATTGCTATATTTTTAAAAGAGTTAGGATTATTAGATAGAAGTTTAATTTATGCAACAGATTTAAATGAAATAATATTAGAAAATGCAAAAAATGGCTTATTTTCTAAAGAGAACTATAATAGTTTTTTAAAAAATTACTATAAAGCAGGTGGAAATCAAAGTTTTAGTAAATATTTCAATGATTATAGTAATTTTGTAGAGATAAAAGAAGAGATTAAAGATAAAATACTATTTTTTAAACATAATTTAGCATTAGATTCAAAATTAAATGAATTTCAATTAATTTTTTGTCGTAATGTGATTATTTATTTTGATACCAAACTAAAAAATAAAATATTTGATTTATTTAAAGAATCTTTGGATTCTTATGGTTTTTTAGTTTTGGGAGAGAGTGAATCTTTAAATAATAATGATAAATACATAACCATAGATGAAAAATATAAGATATATAAGAGGAAAATATGAAAGAAGAAATAACAGTATTAGTAGTAGATGATGTAGAAGCAAATAGAGTGTCTTTACAATACTTAATTGATGAATATTTAAAAAATATTAATTTGCTTTTAGCTCCAAGTGGAGAAGATGCTTTAAAAATCACGTATAAAACGAACGTTGATATTATAATACTAGATATCCAAATGCCAGGGCTAGATGGTTTTGATACAGCTAAATATCTTAAATCTAATCCAAAAACGCAAAATATTCCTATTATATTTCTAACTGCTGCTTTTAAAGAAGAAGAGTTCAAGCAAAAAGGCTTTGAAATAGGTGCTATTGATTATTTAACTAAACCTATCGATAATCATCAGTTTGTAAATAAGTTAAAATTATATTTAGAAATTATAATCAAAAATAAACAACTTCAAGCAGTAAATGATAATTTATATCAAGCTTTACAAAAAGAAATTGAATTAAATGAAAAAATTGAAAAACAACAATTAGAATTAGTTGAACAAAGTAAAATGGCTGCTTTAGGTGAAATGATTGGAAATATAGCTCATCAATGGAGACAACCTTTATCAGTGATTTCTACGTGTGCTTCTGGTATGCATTTAAATCTTGATTTAAAAATTCTTAAAGAAGAGGATTTCAAAAAAAATATCAATATGATAATAAAAACAACACAAGATTTATCAAATACTATTGAAACTTTTAGAGATTATACAAATAAAGAAAAACTTATGAGTTTTAATTTATCAAATACTATAAAAAAATGTATTGATTCAGAAGACTATATCCTAGCAAAAAATAATATTTCTGTAATATGTGATTTAGATGATAATATTGTTATAGAAAATTTACCTAATAGTTTATTTCAAGCTATAGTAAATATTATTAGAAATGCAAATGAAGCTTTATTAAAAACAGATATGCAAAAATATATTTTTATTGAGACAAAAGAAATTGAAAATCAAAGAGTTCAAATTTGTATTAAAGATAATGCAGGTGGAATTAAAACAGAATTTATAAATAAAATTTTTGAGCCATATTTCACAACAAAACATAAAGCTCATGGAATTGGATTAGGATTAAATGTTGTATATAAAATTATTAATGACTCAATGGGTGGAAAAATAAGAGTAAAAAATACTAGATTTAAATATCTTGAAAATGAGTATGAAGGAGCTATGTTTACAATAAATTTACCTAAATCATTTTAATTATTTAATTTGACATCTTTGTAATACTATTTAATATTATAATATAAATAAAACAAAGAGGTTTAATGCACAAAATAAATTATAAAAGAACATATTTAATAATATACTTTTTAACTGTAATTGTTTTAATATTCGCTGTTACATATATTTTTGAAATAAAAGACAAAATGAATGTTAATAAAATATCTTCTGATAAATTTGAAGAAAAGTTTAAAAGTCATGAAACATCTATTTATAATTTTTTTGAAACCTACAAAGATACCTTAAATGCTTTAGCAAGAAATAAAACTCTTCAAGATTATATAAACTATTCTAAAAGTAAAAAAGAAGTACAAGAGCTTTTTTTAACATTAAATGATTCTTTAAAATATAGCTTTCAATTAAGATATATAAACAAAAATGGTTTAGAAAAAATAAAAGTTGATAAAGATATTAATTCAAGCCTAAAAGCTACTTCAAAAATTATAACTGATGATCTTTTACAAGATAAGTCTAAAAGAAAATATGTTCAAAAATTTCTGGATATACAAAATAATGATATAGTTATGTCAGATATAAATTTACAAAAAGAGTTTGGGAAAATTATAGAGCCTAAAATACCTACAATAAGACTAGCAACATCTGTTTATACTAAAGATGGCAAAAAAAGTGGTTTTATAGTATTAAATATACAATTAAGTAGTTTTTTTCAAAACCTACAAAAAAGTACACTATACAATATCTACTTAGTTGATAACAAAAATCGATTTATTACACATCCAAATAAAAAGTATGGAATCACAAGTGATAATTTTGATATATATTTATTAAAAAATGAAATTGGAGAAAAACAAGCTAAATTGGCTTTGTCAAAAACAACGATAAATAATAAAGATTTTTTTATTAAAGATTTAAATAGTACTATTTTAGACCAAAAAATAAGAGTTTTATTTACACCTAAATTTAAAAATCTACAAATAGAACAAGAAGAGAGTCAATTATCAATCTATGTCATATTACTTATAGCAGCAGTTTTATTTTTACCTGTAATATTTTATTTTGCAAGTATTCCTGATTTACTTAGAGGGAAAATTAGAAAACAATCCATAACAGATAGTTTAACATCTCTTCCAAATAAAGAAAAACTATTTCAAGACTTATCTTCAAATAAAAGAGTTCAAAAAAGAATAGTTATTCTTTTACATATTGATAGTTACAATAGAATTCATGATGCTTATGGATATAAAGTAGCAGAAGAGTTAATCAAAGAGTGTTCTTTGTTTTTAAGTAAATTTAAATATAAAAACTCATTTTATAAACTATATAGAATTTCAAAAAATTGCTTTGCTTTTACTTATGATTTTAAAAGAAAAGAAGATTTACTTAGTGTTTTAGATCATTTACATTATTCAATAGAAAATCAATCCTTTAAAGTATTGAATAATAATTTTGAGGTTTTAACAAATGCAACAATATCAATAAGTAATATAGAAGCTCCTAATAATACAATAGAAGATTTAAAAGAAGCAGAAGTTGCATTAAGTGATGCTTTAACAAGAAAAATAGATATAAATATTTTTAATAATGAAAACAAAAAGAATATTGAAATTAATAAGAAAAATATCTTAACAGTAAATCAAATTAAAAAAGCAATTGAAACAGATAATGTTATAATCCAGTTTCAAGCTATTTATAACAATCGAAAAGATTGTATTGATAAATATGAGACATTAATAAGACTAAAAGTTGATAATAAACTACTTTATCCAGGTGAATTTTTAGATATAGCAAAAGAAATAAAAAAGTATAAAAAACTTACAATGATAGTTATAGATAAGGCTTTTGAGTATTTCAAGGATAAAAAAGATGTGAGTTTTTCAATCAATTTAAGTATAGAAGATATTTCCTGTCAAGATATAAGAAAACACTTATTTAAACAAATGCAAAAATATAATATTAATGATAGATTAGTCTTAGAAATTGTAGAAACAGAAACTATAAATAATTATGAAAACTTTTTATTTTTTATAAAAAAAGCAAAAGCTCATGGTTGTAAAATTGCTATTGATGACTTTGGAAGTGGTTATTCAAATTATGAATATATTGTAAAATTAAGTGATTATATTGATTTTTTAAAAATTGATGGTTCTTTAATTATTGGCTTAGATGAGAATCCAAAAAGACAATTATTAGTAGGAACTTTAAAGTTTTTATGTGATAGTTTAAATATCCAGACAATAGCAGAGTATGTGGAAAGCCAAGAGCTATTTGATTATGTAAAATCAATGGGAATTCACTATTCACAAGGCTATTATATTGGCAAAGCAGAAGATGGAATTAAAGTAGCATAATACTTATAATTCCACTTCAAATGCCATTTTTAAGACATCGCTCTCAGTTAAATCTTCTTTGCTTCTTGGTTTAGGGTTTTTGATTTGAAGAACTTTATGTTTTATTTCATCTAAATGGTACTTTTCAAGATTTTTAATTAAAGTATCATTTATCATCTCTTTTTTTAAACTATTTGATTCAATAAGTCTTGAAATAGCATTTCTTAAATTTACTTTTGTTTTTTCGTATACTCTTTCTTCTTCTGTTAATGTTACGTAAACTTTATCTAAATATTCTGCAATACCCTCTCCTGGATACTTATATGTTGTAACCGAATTATAAACATATTTTTGTGCTTTTACATTTGGGATAAAAACACCTGTAAAAATAGAGCCTTGAACATTATTTATTCCATCTAAGTCTCTTAATGGATTATGAGAACAAATATAATCCTCTTTTACCAAAGATGGTGAAAACTTTAAAGAATCAATATTATTTTTCAAAATAATAAAACTTCCACTAACTTGTTTTGGCCCACCTTTTAAAGATGAAAGTTCATTTTTAAAAGCTAAAAAGTCACCATGAACTATTTTAGGACAACCCTCAAGTGAAATTAGTTCATTATTACTTATATCAAAGTCCCCTTCTACTTCGTTAAAACTAAGTGGAAGTTTTGAAAGATTAGCTAGTTTGTCAGATAGTTTTACACTTCCTTTTACATTTACAGAGTTATTTGGCAAAATTTCAAAGTTTTTAATATCATGCTTACTTAACCATCTACTAATATCTTCTTTATTACATAAAGCCACTATAGGTTTATATACATGAGAAACAACATCTTTGCCTTTATATTTCCAAATCTTTTCTTCTTCATTGTAACTATTAGCAAGTTTGTTTAATCTAATATCAGTTTGTACATCCCATCCAATAGTATCAGCAATACCATCAAGGCTTTTTAGAAGGTTGCCATTACAAATATAATCTTGAACAACAGTAATAGGCCCTCCATTTAACTCTTTTATATAATTGTGTGAACAATCAAAATACGCATCTATATATTTAGGCCCACCTTTTAAAGACTCTATTTTATTGTATTCACATCTAAAATAGCCTTTTATTGTTCTTGGGCTTCCTTTTATAGAAGTCAATTGATTGTTTGAGCAATTAAAAAAACCTATTACTTCTTTAGGACAGTAAGAAAGAGATGTTAACTTATTGTGAGAACAATCAAAATCTCCAACTCTTATAGGAGCTCCTAATAAAGAATCTAACTCATTCTTTGAACAATTAAAATCTTTTCCAACTTTTTCTGGGCAACCTTCTAAACTCTCTAAAGAGTTATTACTTATATCAAAATAGCCATTTACTAATTTAAACTTTACAGGAAGTGTTTTCTCTTTTATTTTTTCATTTAAATTCACACTACCATGAACAGTAATATATAAATCTTCTGAAATAGTATAATTCTCAATTGAGTGTTCTTCTAACCAGCTCTCAACTGCAGATAAACTTGTCATTTTCAACCTTTTATTATATATATTAAATTTTAGTTTTTATTTGCTTTAGTTTTTATTAGATTGCCTATTTTTAGGCATAAAGATAAGTTATTTAATCAAAAAGAGCTTTTTACTCTTTTTGAAATGATTATTGTTTCTTTTCTGGTCTATAAACTTTAATATTATTTAAGTTTTCTGAATCTCTTAAAAATTGTGCATGTAATTGGCTTAAGATACCTTTATCACAATAAAAAAGATACTCTTTATCTTGAGGAAGTTTTCTAAACTCAGATTTTAGTTTATAAAATGGTATTTTTAGTGTTTGGACACTTGTGCTTATACAATCATCACCTTGTCTTATATCAATCACCGTATAATCGCCTGTAGATAAATCAGTAACAACATCAATTTGTCCTATTTCATTTACATCATCTGCTATTTCATCTACATTTACAACTACAGCATCTTGCACTGCTTTATCTAGTACTTCATAATTAAAAGCCTTAGCTTCTTTTTCCATTCTATCAAAAGAACCATGTGTAACTGGACTTTTTGAAATAACACCACAATACTCAGGCATTGTTTCAGCAAATCTTTTTGTACCAATTTTAGTTGCTATTTCTATAATTTCTGGTTTATTCATTGTAGATAAAGGTCTTAAAATTAATTTATTTGAAACTTTATCAATTAAAGCTAAATTTCTTAAGGTTTGACTTGAAACCTGTGCTACACTCTCACCTGTCAATAAAGCATCTATTTTCATTTCATCAGCTATTTTTTCAGCTGCCATAACCATAAGTCTTTTTAATGTAACTCCCATATATGGTTCACTTGTAGATTTAAAAATCTCTGTTACAACATCGTCAAAAGGTACAGAAGTAAAACTTACTCTATGAGAAGAACCAAACTTATTCCATAAATAATAAGCAACCTGTTTAACACCTATTTCATGTGCAATTCCACCAAGATTAAAGAAGATAAAGTGTGTTTTAATTCCTCTTTTCATAGTAAGATATGAGGCAACTGTTGAATCAAAACCACCAGACATCAATGATAAAATAGAGTTTTGAGTTCCTATAGGGAAACCTGATAAACCTCTATACTTCTTAGTAACTATATTTAATTGATTATGTACAAGCTCAATGTTAATTGTAACTTCTGCATTCTTTAAATCAACACCTTTAGTTTCATTATGTGCTAACATATATCCACCAACAGTTTGTTCAATATCTGTTGACTTAAAATCGTGCGTACCACTTCTTTTTGCTCTAACTACAAAAGTTTTATTTTGAATTTCATGGGAAGTAAGTTTGTTTACTTTTTCTTTTATTTCATCTAAAGTTTTTACATTTTCAAACTGTAATACTTCCAGTATTAGCTCTATACCTGGTGTATCTTTTAGTTTCTCTCTTACTTGTTGTATTAAACTATTATCACAAGTGATTTCCATCTTATCAGAAAATTTTTTTACTGTGATTTTTTCATCTATATTATGTAGTACTGTTTGTAAATTATTATAAAGCTGTCCAACCATTTGTCTTTTAGCTTTTGATCCTTTTACCATAATTTCAGGAAAGAATTTTACAACAAATTTTTGTGTCTTATCTTGCGACATTTCCATTATTTAAATACCTTATGTTTTATATAAACGCAATTATAACATAAGAGTTTTAAGTTTACTGTAGAGTTAAAAAGAATAAATAAGGTAGATATAGTATTTAAAAACTATCTACCTTATTAAAGTTTTTGTATTAAACTATTTTTTCTATAAATACTTTAAATACTAAGTCTTTTCCTGCTAAAGGATGATTATAATCAACTGTTACTTCCTCTTTTGTAACATCAGTTACAGTTGCTTTAAATATAGAACCATCTTGTGCTTCACCTTCTAAAACCATTCCTATTTGTAAATCAATTCCCTCAAACTCTCCAACTGGAACTTTTTCATTTAAAGTTTCATCATAAGGTCCATACGCCTTATCACTTAGAACTGTTACTGTTCTTGTTTCACCTTCATTTATATCTGTAATTAATTCTTCAAAACCAGGTAATAATTGTCCTGAACCAAAGGCAAATGTCATTGGCTTTTCACCCATATTGCTTTCGATAATTCTATCATCAACTTTTAATTCAAATGTCATAGTTACTAATTGATCTTTTTTGATAGCCATTTATATTCCTTATTTAAAATGCATAACTATATCAAAAAAAAATTTATTGTAAATAAAACAAATAAAAATAATCTGATACTATTTAAATATATAATAGTATTAAAATTTATACATACAAATTATAAATAATATTTGCTTTTAGTAATTTTTATAAGTATGTATAACTAATAATATATTATCGATTTTACAAATGCCATATAAGAATAAAAATTTTTCTTTTTAAGCAAAGCAATTTAATAACAACTAGTATATAAATATTTTTAACCTATATAAATATTATACATAGAGTTTTTTACTAGTAGTTCTTTCATTATATATTAAGGTATATAGCGGTAGTATTTTCTAAACGTTATATACTTGAATATATAAGGAAAGATATGAATATATCATCAAACCTAACCCTAGAACTATTTAATCAGCCTTTTTTATTAGAAAAAAGAATAGAGCTACTTCTAGCAATAAAAGAACACGGTTCTATCTCAAAAGCTGCAAAAGCTGTACCAATGAGCTATAAAGCTGCATGGGATGCAATAGATAGTATGAATAACCTATCTTCAACAGCTTTAGTATCAAAAGAAACAGGTGGAAAAGGTGGAGGTGGTACTGCTCTTACTTCTTATGGAGAAAGTATTATCAACACTTATTTATTTTTAAAAGAAGAACAATCAAGATTTATAAATAAGTTAAATGAGTTAACAAATATTGATACAGGAACATTTAAAACAATAGGAAGACTTGCTATGCAAATAAGTGCTAGAAATCAAATAATTGGAAAAGTAGATAAAATCGTCTCAAATGAAGTAAATGCAAATATCATCATCGTTCCTAAAAGTGGACATGAACTCTTTGCTAATATTGCATACGAAGCACTTGTGTCTTTGAATATAAAAAAAGGTGATGAAGTTACAGCAATATTTAACTCAAATAATATATTACTTTCTACCAGTGAAGATATAGTAATTAGTGCAAGAAATAGAATAAAAGGTACTATTAAGTCAATTACTAAGAATTCTACAAATAGTGAAGTTATTATTGATATAAGTGAAAATGAAACTATAACTTCTATTATTACAACAGGTGCTGTTAAAAACTTAAATCTTGAAGTTGGTAAAACAGTATATGCATATATAAAATCAAATGATATTATGGTAGGAAAATAAAATGAAAAAAATACTTACAACAATGGCACTATTATCTTGCGTAAGTTATGCGCAAACTTTAAATATTGCAGTTGCGGCAAATGTATCTTATGCAATTAATGATTTAAAAAAAGCCTTTAATAAAAAGCAAAGTGATACAAAAATAAATATTACATTAGGAAGTAGTGGTAAACTAACTGCTCAAATAAAAAATAAAGCACCCTATGATATTTTTATGTCTGCAAATATGAAATATCCACAAAATTTATATGAAAATGGCCTTACAATAAATAAACCAATAGTTTATGCTAAAGGCTCTTTAGCCTTATTTAGTAAAGAAAAACAAAACTTTGAAAAAGGCTTAGATATTCTAAAAAATAAAAACATAAAAATCATAGCTATAGCAAACCCAAAAACAGCACCTTATGGAGAAGCTGCATTTGAGGCACTAAATAATGCCAAAATGCTAGATAATGTAAAAAACAAATTTGTATATGGGGAATCAATTTCTCAAACACTATCATATACTTTTACAGCAGCAAATATAGGACTTATTGCGAAATCAATGCTTTATAGCCCTAAAATGTCAAACTATAAACAGGGTATAAACTATACAGATATTGATACTAAACTTTATACTCCTATCAAACAAGGTGTAGTTATTTTAAAAAGAGCAAAAGAAAAAAATGAAGCAAAAGTCTTTTATGATTTTCTACAATCAAAAGAAGCAAAAACTATTTTAGAAAAATATGGATATATAGTAAAATAAGGTATTGTATATGATAAAAGCAACTATAAAAAACATACAAAGTCAAAAAAGTATACATATTGTAGAATTTGATTTTAATGGTGTAACTTTAAAAATGATGAGTTTAGAACTTAGTAATAAGATAAAAATAGGAACAAAAGTATCTTTAAGTATAAAATCAACTCAAATTACAATAGCAAAAAATATTACAGGAATGTTAAGTTGTAGCAACAAAATCCGTGCAAAAATAAACCATGTAGATAATGGTGAACTATTAAGTTGTATTTTACTTGATATAAATGGTGTTTTACTAGAATCAATTATTACAGCTAGTGCTTCAAAACAAATGGTTTTACAAAAAGATGATGAGGTTCATGTTTTTATTAAAGCTAGTGAGATATCAATATTGGAGATATTAGATGTTTGAATTATTATCAAATTTAAATTTAACTCCTTTTTTTATCTCTTTTAAATTAGCTTTTATTACAACTGCTATTTTGTTTATAATCGCTCTGCCCTTATCTTGGTGGCTTAGTCAAACAAAATCCAAAATAAAACCTCTTATTGAAGCATTTAGTGCTTTACCTATAGTTTTACCTCCTTCTGTTATTGGATTTTATTTGTTATGGGCTTTATCTTCAAACTCTTTTATTGGTCAGTTCTTTGAAGAAACTTTTGGAATACAATTGGTTTTTAATTTTACAGGTTTAGTAATAGCTAGTTGTTTTTATAGCCTGCCTTTTATGGTTCAGCCTTTACAAAGTGGCTTTGAAAACCTTAATAAAAACATGATTGAAGCTAGTTATATAAGTGGAAAAAGTAAATTAAGAACACTTATAAAAGTAGCTTTGCCAAATATAAAACCCTCACTTCTTACTGCACTAATAGTAACTTTTGCTCATACAGTAGGAGAATTTGGAGTTGTTTTAATGATAGGTGGAAGTATTCCAGGTGAGACAAAAGTTGCATCTGTAGCAATATATGAATTTGTTGAAATACTAGATTATAATATGGCACATGTTTATAGTGCTATTATGTTAATACTTAGCTTCTTAGTACTTTTAGGAGTATATATTTTTAATAATAAACATAAAAAGAGTTTTATATAAATAAGTTTTTGTTTATGTTATTATTTAAAGTTAAATTAAAAGAATTGATTAGATTATAAGTACTCCCCTAACAGATTAGGGCTTCCTGAATTCAGGTTAGTTGAAAAAGAAGTATATAGCAAATAAAAATATGTGTCAAGAAGGAGAGAAATGGAATTAGTTTATGTATTAAATATACAACAAAAAAATGTTGAGAATCTTAACTTATGTTTTTCTAATGAATATGCATTAGAACCTATACAAAAAAGAAAAGATAACTCAAATTTTAGTTTATTTAATAAAAATATAAAATTAAATGTCATTGCAGGTGAAAATGGTAGTGGGAAATCTGCAATATTAGAACATATATATAACTTCTCAAATATGTCTTATTTTTATGAAGAAAAAGAAAATAATTCAACTCATGGAGGTTCAGATTTTATTGTGTTTAAGAAAGATACTAACCTTTATTTAAAAGGTGATAAATATGGAATATATGATACTATGTTTAACAATGAATTAGAACTAAAAATTCATGATGAAACACTAAACTGTAGCTTAATTAGTCATAACAATGAAGTATTAAACACAGATTCCCTCCCAGAAATTAACAATTTTTTCAAAACTCTAAAAGTTTTATTAAAGAAATTTGATATATTAGAATATTTTGACGAAAAATTTATATTTAAAAATCTCAAAATTAGTTTTAAAAGAGAAGATATTAATCAATTTAACTCAAAAAAAATTGAAGGAATTAAATTTTTTGATAATCTAAAAGAAAAAATAAAAGTTCTAATAGAAAATAATGTTGAAGAAATCACTTATAGAGAAAAAAATAGTAACTATAATAAAAAAACAATGTTTACAACTAAAAATATAGAGTTTGAATTAAAAATAACTTATTTTATAAATTATTTAGGTAGTCTACAAGGCAGATTTCAAGATAATTCAGCTATTGAATTTTTAAATTCACATCAAAATTTCTTTGATGAATTAACCTTTGAAAACATGTTTGATCTAATAATCTCATTTAATGAAAAAATTAATGAACAAGATATTTTTCATACAAGTTATGAGGAAGAAATACTTTCAATAAAACTACTTATTGAAAATTTGTCTAAGTTATACAAAAAAAATTCAAACAAATTTACAATGCAAAGTCAATGTATTTATTATAATGAATTCTTTATAGATTATGAAACAAGTGTGCAGTTAAATTTTAAAGAAGATAGTTCTGTAATATTACCTATTTTAGAAGAATTAAAAAAAATAGAATATTCTGATTTTTTTGAATTAATAAATTTTGACTTACTAAGCTATGATAATAATACTTCTTTTTCTAGTTTATCATCTGGAGAAAAATCATTAATTAACAAATTCATGCTTATTTTCTATGAAATTATATTTAACTATTCAGAAATTATTTTACTTGATGAACCTGATACTTTACTTCATCCAAATTGGTCTAAAGTGTTTATTAAAAAACTTTTAAAAATTTTAGAAAATGATTCTACTCTTAAAACTTATAATATTCATATTATCTTGACAACACACTCGCCTTTTCTTTTATCAGATATTCCAAAAGAAAATATAATCTTTTTAAAAAACGGGAAGCAAGAATATCCATTCAAAGATAATCAACAAACTTTCGGAGCAAATATACATACCCTACTTTCCCATGGTTTCTTTATGGAAGATGGACTCATGGGAGAATACGCAAAAGAGAAAATAAATGAAGTTATTCAAATATTAAAGAAAGATAGCTTATCTTCTGATGAAATTAAAACTTGTAAAGATATTATCTCAATAATTGGTGAGCCAATTTTACAAAAGACCTTACAAAGTCAATTAGATATAAAACTTTACCCAAAAGAAACTCAATTAGAAAAACTTGAAAGAGAACAAAGAGAAATTCAAGCAAAAATAGATGAGCTAAAGAAAAAAAATGAAACAGATTGATTTATCTATAGTAAATGATGATTTTTTAGAAAGCTACTATGATTCTATAAATATAGAAAATATAAAAGACAAGCTTAATGATAGAAAATATAAAAAAATCACTGATAATTTAGAACTTCTAATAAAAGCCGATTTAAGTGAAATTAAAAGCAAACTAAATTTATGTGATAGCTATTCATTTGAAGAGAAAAAAGAAATCAAAAATGCTTTTAACTATTCAAACCATAGACAAAATGAAAAATTTATGGAGTATTTTAAAAAGCTAGATATAAAAAGTTGCCCTTTTTGTAACAACAACTATGTGTACTTTTATAAAAAAGATAGTGATAAGTACAATACGATAGCAACATTAGAACACTACTATCCAAAATCAAAGTACCCTCATCTGTCTTTATCTTTTTATAACCTTATTCCCTCATGTAATACTTGTAATAGCAAGTTCAAAGGTAATGATAGTCATGAAGGAAATATACTTCATCCATATTTTGAAGATTTTAATGAAAAAGTCAAGTTCTCTATAGACGTAAATGCACTTCCAGTAGATAAAGATATAGAATTAGAAGTTAATCTTCACACTGATGATACTCGAAGTGTAAAAACTATCGATAGGTTCCAATTAAAAGAAGTTTATTCAGAACATAATGATATAGCAAAAGAGATATGGAATAAAGCACAGGTTTACAATGAATCAAGAATTGAAGAGTTATATGAAAGCTTTTTCAAGAACTTAAACTATACAAAAGAAGATGTTAAAAATATGGCCTTTTGTAACTATTTGAATAAAGATGACATAAATAAAAGAAATCATAGTAAATTAACACAAGATATATTAAAACAATTTGATTTAATAAAAGAGAAGATATGATAAAAATAGATATAAACAAAGAACTTCATGGTCAAATAGGAAAAATAAACCTTGATATTGATGTTCAGATACAAAAAGGTGATTTTATTGCTCTTACAGGTAAAAGTGGGAGTGGGAAAACTACCCTTCTTAGAGTTTTAGCAGGTTTAGAAAGTGCAAAAGGAAATATTTGTGTAGATGATAAAACTTGGCTTGATGATAAAAGTGCTTTAAGTATCCAAAAAAGAAATATAGGTTTTGTATTTCAAGATTATGCACTCTTTGAGAATATGACTGTTTTAGAAAATCTTTTATATGTAAAAAAAGACAAAAGCTTAGCATTAAAACTTTTAAAGATGACAGATTTACAAAAACTAGAAAATAGACATCCCAAAAGTTTGAGTGGTGGACAAAAACAAAGAGTTAGTATTTGTAGAGCGATGATGAATAAACCAACTCTTTTATTACTTGATGAACCATTATCAGCATTAGACCCCAAGATGAGGGATAAACTACAAACTGAAATCTTAGCTTTACATAATGAGTTTAAAACTACAACTATTATGGTTAGTCATGATCCACGAGAAATTTATAAACTATCAAATAGAGTTATAGTTTTAGAAGATGGAAAAATTACAAATGATGGTTTAGCAAAAGATATACTTTTAAAAACTCAAGGTTCACAAAAGTTTTCTTTTGAAGGAGAAATTCTTGATATTATAAAAGTAGATGTTGTGCATATAGCTATTGTAAGTATAGGACAACAGTTAGTTGAAGTAGTTTTAAGCAATATAGAAGCCAAAGACTTAAAGATTGGTTCGCGTATAAATGTTGGGACTAAAGCATTTGCTCCTATAATTAAATAGTTAAAGATTAAGAAAGAGTACTTATTTTATAACCTAGACCATAAATGTTCTCTACTTTTAAGCTAGGTACTTTTTTTCTTAATCTTGAGATTATATTTTTTAAATTTGAAATATCTGGTTGTTTATCTTCATCATCTTTCCATAAAAAAAACATTATTTCTTCATTTGAAGAAGTTTTTTCTGGTGTTTTTAAAAGTAACTCAAAAAATAAATACTCTTTTTTTGTAAGTTTAACAGCTTGATTTTCTAAAAAAAGTTGTTTTTTGTTTTTATCCCAAATCAAAGTTTCTGCTAGATGTATAATATTTTTGGGAATACTTTGTTCTTCATTATCTTTTGAATTCATATAAATATCTTTTGATACTTTATATATTATTTCTGTAAAATTTTCAAACTGAATAGGTTTTAATATAAATTGAGATATGCCAATATTCACTAAATCCATTAAATATTCAGATTCATTATGTGCAGATAAAACTATTAAAGGTTGTTTATGATTTTCATTATAAATTAGTTTTGTCAATTCTATACCATCCATATTTGGCATTTCAATATCTGTAATAACTAAATCAAAATATTTATTGTTTTGTTTATAAAAATCTATATATTTTTCAAAACCTTCCTTCCCATCTTTTGCTGTAATAATTTTCTTTTGAAATATATCTTCTAAAAGCTCTCTTGTTGATTTTCTAATGGAGTCATCATCTTCAACAAATAATACATTGATATTTTCTGTATATTTTTCTAAAAAAATATAATCAATCATAAAGATTTCCTTATCATAATGAAATAATAGATGTATTATAATAATATTTACATTAAAAGGATTTATATATGGGAAAAACTAGCTCTATTTCTTTAGAACTAAAACATATTTTAGATAATACAATTGAAGGAATACTAATAATAGAAAATGGGTTTATAAAAAATGTAAATAAATCTTTAGTAAAAATACTAAACTATGAAAATGAAAATGAACTTATTGGCAATTTAGCAACAGGAATACTAATTCCAACTTCAAACAAGAAATATTTAAAATATAATAGTAGAACTTTCCAAGAAATTGCCCTTTTATCTAAAACGGGCACAATTATTCCTGCTATCATAAAAATAAGAACTATCATTCTACATGAAAAAGAATGTAAAATGGTATCTGTTTTAGATATGAGTGAAATTAAAAAAAAAGAAGAAATGTTAATAGAACAGTCAAGATTAGCTGCGATGGGTGAAATGATATCTGTTATTGCACATCAATGGAGACAGCCTTTAAATGCAGTAGCAAGTATAACTACAAGATTAAAAATGAAAGTAAAAATGAATAAGCTTGATAAAGAGTTTGTAGAGAAAAAAGCCGATGAAATAAGTGATTATTTACAGTATATGTCTAAGACAATTGATGACTTTAGAGACTATTTTAAACCTCAAAAAGCACAAAGTTTAGTTACAAGTCAAGAATTAATTCATGATACAATGAGAATTTTAAGAACATCTTTTGAAAATCAAAATATATCTATAGTTATTGAAAATAAAAAATGTGTTCCTTTGTATTTACATAAAAATGAGATGATACAAGTCATAATTAATATATTAAATAATTCAAAAGATGCTTTTATTCATAGAGAAATAGAAAATGCAACTATCAATATATCTTTTGATGAAAAAGAAAATTATCAAGCAATTTTGATTAAAGATAATGCAGGTGGAATAAAAAATGATATTATATCAAAAATATTTACACCTTATTTCACTACAAAAAAAAGTAAAAATGGTACAGGATTAGGATTATATATTTGTAAAAGTATTCTTGAAAAACATTCAAATGGTAAAATTGATGTAGAAAATACTGAAGATGGTGTATTATTTAAAATAATATTTTTTAAATAATACACACAATTTATAATGTATTTATAATATATCCTCTATTTGAAGAGTTCTTTATAAAAGATTCATTTGTTTTTTCTCTTATATGTTTTACAATATTTCTTAAAGTATATTTAGAAAAGTTTTTATTTTTCCAAACAATTTTTTCTATACTTTCATAAGTAACTAACTCATCTTTTCTTTCAATAAGTAGTTTAATTAAACTTTTTTCTGTTCTTGTAAGCTTCACAATCTTTTTATCATAAAAAAGCTCATCTCTTGAAATATCAAAATAAAAACCTTTATCAAATTCAAGTCTTTGATTCTGGGTTTGGTAGTTTAAAAATAAACTTATATTTAAAGTTAACTGCTTCTCATCTATTGGTTCATAAAATACTGAATATACATTTGAGCCTTTGTAAATAATTTGATTTTCATCAAATTCACTCTCTAGTAAAATTGTAGGAATATTTAATCTATAAGAAAATTTTGATTCAAATAACTTTATAAAATCTTTTATTCGTTTACTTCTATTATCAAATACAATCAAATCAAAAGTTGAAATTTGTTCACAGAAGAATTCAAAATCTTCAACTTCATAAAATGACATTTTATATAAATTATCTTTATTACAAAATGTCATATCTTTCATAAATTTACTATTACTATTTATTATTAATACTGATTTAAGTCTTATGTTTGTAGTTGCATTTATAAAAATATTACTCATTTAAACACCTTTTTATAGTACTTTACATCAAATTAAAGTAATGATGCTTACTAACATATCATTTAGTTATTAAATAAAATCTTAAATCTAGTAATTTAATGATAATTAGTCTATAAATTCTACAATATCTTCTAATTTTTCCCTTTGTTGAGTAGATTGTTCATTTATTCTATAACCAAAAGGTAAAACCATTGATGTTTGATATTTACTTGTATCTAATTCTAAAATTTTGTCAAGTTTATCTTTTTCAAACCCTTCTATAGGACAAGAATCAATACCAATACTAGCTGCAGCTGTCATCATATTACCTGCTGCTATATAAGTTTGTCGTGCTGTCCAATTATATATATTTTCATCAGATGACAATGTTTGTTTCAAATGATCTGAATAAAGATTTAAATAAAAGTTCAGTTTTTCTTCTGGCATTTCTCTTCTTCCAAATTTCCTTTTTGGAATTCCTGACTCAGGTTTAACACCCTCAATTGCTGCTAAAATAATCACTAAATGAGAACAAGATGTAATTTGTACTTGATCCCAACAAGCAGGTCTAATTTTTGCTTTAAAATCTTCATTTGTGATAACTAAAAACTTCCAAGGCTCCATACCAAAAGAAGAAGGAGATTTACGAGCGACTTCTAATATAAAATTGATATCATCATTTGAAATTTTTTTTGTTTCATCAAAAATCTTACAAGCATGTCTAAAATCCATAGCTTCCATAAAAGTTTTTTCCATCTTTAAATCCTTATATCTAGTTTTTTTAATTTGTCTATATTTAAACTTTCAAGTTTATCTTCTAAAGCATTTACAAATGAGATAAAATGTTCTTTTTTCTCATGATTTGATAAAGCCTCTTGATTTGCCCATGTTTCAACAAAAGTAAATGAGTACTTATCTTCTGTATCCTGGTGTAAATCATATTGAATACAACCATCATCAAACTTGTGTGTATTTGAATGAAGTTTAACCAACTCTTGATAAACTTCATCTAAAAACTCTTCTTTTACTTTTAACTTAGCAACTATTACAACTTGACTCATAATATTAAGCCTTAAAATTATTCTCTAAAATATTTGTAAACTTAGATAACTCTGCATCTAAATCTAAATCACCCTTGAAAATATCATGCACTGCATAACTCTCTAGTGGAGTCATTCCACAAAATTGGAAGATTTTATGAACTGCAACATGAGCTTCATCTAAAGATAAACCATCAAAGAAACCTTTTTCATTATCAAATTCAGAAACTGGACAGTTATAAGTTAAAGATAACATATACTTACCATTTAATAATCCACCACTTCCATAAGTTTTTGAAGCATCTTCTCTACTTCTTCCATCACTTGAGTAATGAACTCCTTGAGTTAAAACTTCATCAAAATATTTTTTTGCAATCCAAGGCATACTCATCCAATATACTGGATATTGGAAAATCACATAATCTGCCCAAACTAACTTTTCTGCCTCTTCTTTTATATCATAACCCTTTTCGATATGAGTAGTCTTTACAGTAAAACCTTTTTCTTCTAAAAGTTTTGTAGCTGTATTGATATAAGTAGCAGTAAGCTCCCCTTTTGCAACTACATCATAATGTTGGTGTCCATTTATAATCAAAACATTTTTCATTGAAAATCCTTGTTTAATTTTGAAAATTATATACCTTATAAACTTAATTTTAACTTACTTTACTTTAGGTAAGTAATAGAATTAAATATAATTTATGATATAATAACAATTAGAAAGGATTTATTTTATGTATATAGTAAATGATAAAGAATATAAGTGCTCAGTTGCAGTAACTTTAGATATTTTTAATGATAGATGGAAACTATCTATTATATGGCACTTATTAGAAGAAAATAAAAGATTTAAAGATTTACACGAAAGTATCCCTGAAATTACTCAGAAAACTTTAACTGTAAAATTAAAAGAATTAGAAGAAAAAAATATAATAAATAGAGAAGTATTTCCAGAAGTTCCTCCAAAGGTAGTTTACTCTTTAACTCCTGCAGGGAAAAGATTAAGACCCGTACTAAAAGAGATGTATGAATGGGGGATTTCTTATGCTAAAGAGCATGGTGAAATCACAGATGATGGTGCCTGTTGTGAAGTAGCTGTATCAAAAAAAATTGGCTTTAAAAAATAATGGGTAACTTTGCATTAATTGCAATTGCTATTCTTGCTGGTTATATCTTACAAAAATTTAAGATATTTCCAGAAGAAACCTCAAATATATTAAATAAATATATTATTTATATTCCCCTTCCAGCAATAATATTACTTCAAGTTCCAAAACTTACATTTTCATTTGATGTATTAATACCTACAATCATTGCATGGTTAGTTATGGGAATATCCGCAATTATTGTTTTGTTATTTTCAAAAGTTTTATCTTGGTCAAAAGAAGTTACGGGAAGTTTACTTTTAGTAGCAATTTTAACAAATAGTTCAATAATGGGTATTCCTATTATTGAGTTATATTTAGGTTCTCAAGCCTTACCTTATGTTCTGATATATGATCAATTGGGTACATTTTTAGCCTTAGCTGCTTATGGTACTTTTGTTACAGCATATTATAGTTCAAGTGGGAATATTCATCCAAAAGTAATAGTTATAAAAATAATAACTTTTCCATCATTTATAGCTTTGATGTTTGCACTTTTACTACTTGGGCAAGAGTTTCATCCTCTAATTACTGAAGTTTTAACTAAATTTGCTAATACTTTAGTTCCTGTTGCACTTGTTGCAGTTGGTTTACAACTTCAATTTAAATTACCAAAAAATGATTTACAACCACTTAGTATTGCTTTACTTATAAAACTAATTTTAGCACCACTTATAGCCTATGCTATTTGTCTTTTATTTGATTGGTATAATCTTGCAGGTATCACTTCAATTTTTGAAGCAGGAATGGCTCCAATGATTACAGCAGGAGCAATAGCTTCAATGGCAGGATTAGCTCCAAGATTAAGTACAGCCATAGTTGGATATGGAATTATTTTTTCATTTTTAACAACATATATTATAAGTATACTTATATAATTAAATATAAGTTTTACTTAAATATAAAAATTTTTATATTTTTTCTTATTGTTTTTATAAATACTAAACATAAACATTGTATGATTTGATAAATTTTTTAATTAGGATAAAATATATGATAAAAACTGCTAGAAATTTATTATTAGCGTTAGCATTGACAACAGGACTTAACGCAGCAACAGAGCTTAATAAAGATGAAATCAAAAAAATAGAAAACTTAGAACTTTTTAAAGGTGTAAATATAAAAGTTAAAAAAGCTTATGATACACAAAGCCTATATCTATTAAGAGTTGAAGTTAGAGGTAAGATAGATGAAATTTATTTAACTAAAGATAAAAAGTATTTAATTGCTGGTGATGTATTAAATACAACAGATGGATCAAAGCTTACTGTTCCAGCTGACTTATCAAGTGCAAAAGGAAACCAAGCCTTTACTTATGGGACAGGAAAAGATGAATATTACTTATTTACAGATCCTGAGTGTCCATATTGTAAAAAGTTTGAATCATATTTAGAGCAAGTAAAAGATAAAGTTAAAATAAATGTGTTTTATTTTCCTTTAGATTTTCATGCAAATGCAAAAGATATCTCACTTTATGTTATGAGTCAAAAAACTCAAGCTGAAAAAATCAAAGCTATGGTAAATACTACAAAAGATACACCTGCTTTTAAAAATAGAAAAATTGATCCAAAAAAATTAAGACAATTAGAAGCAAATCTTGATAAACAAATAAAAATTGGACAAGAACTTGGAGTTCAAGGAACACCAGCTGTTTTTGATAAAGATGGTAATAAAGTAAATTGGGTACAAATGCTTCAGTCTTATGGAGTACAAGTAAAATAACTAGTAGATTTTCTACTAGTTATACTCATTTAGTATATTTTTTAATACCAATACTCTGGATAACTTTTATTTTTATGTAAATTTATATAAAACAATGCTGTTAAAACTAAAATTATAGAACCAAATAAAGTAGGAAATATTAAATAGTTCCAATTTGCTGCAAGTAAAAAAACAATTAATGGATTAGAACCAGCTGGAGGATGAACTGTTTTTGTCAATATCATTGCTGAAATTGCAGTAGCTAAAGCTAAAGCCATACTCCACCACTCTTGTGAGACAAAATGAAAGAAAAATAATCCTACAAATGTTGCAATTATATGTCCAAAAACTACATTTCTTGGTTGAGAAAATGGACTTTTCTCATAAGCAAAAATAAGTACACAAGAGGCTCCAAAAGAACCTAATACTAATAAATTATTAAAACTTTCTGTCATATATCCTATAATACTTATAGCAACAAAACCACCAATAAATGCGAATAAAACCTCTTTTATATGTACTCTATTAGGAAGAGCAACTCTTTGTCCTTTAAATTTTTTCAAATAATTCATAATTTTCCTTTACAACCAAACGATTGTTTGATTAAATAGATTAAAAAAAATCATCAAACTAGATTGATAATTTTTTTTCCAACGCTTAAATAATCTTTTTTACTATTGTAAAGATTCATAAGCATAATAGCACCTTGTGTTAAAGAGACACTCTCTCTTGCTAAACTTCTAGCTTCTTCATTGGAGTATTTGTCTTTTAATATATTAAATAAAGCATCTTCCCAAGCTAAAAAATATTCTTTTATAAACTTTTTAAACTCTTTATTTTCATAAGAAACCTCCAAAGCTAAATTACCTAATAAACAACCTCCTTCACTATTTAAAAAATATTCGTCTATTTTTTTTACAAATAGTTTGATTTTATCTTTACTACTTAATGTATCATCATAAGCAATTTTATAAACGTTTTTTTCAAAATACTCATGTATATACTTTAAAGACTCTAAACCTATTTCATCTTTGCTTTTAAAATGGTGATAAAGACTTCCTTTTATAAGACCACATTCTTGTGCAATATTTGCTATTGAAGTATTTGAATAACCTCTTTTTTTAAAAAGTATAATAGCTTTTTGTAAAATCTCTTCTCTTGATGTTTTTTTTATTGCCATGTTTTTCCCAAACGATTGTTTGGTAAAATTATAATATCTTTTTTTAAAGATGTCAAGAAAGATATTTTTATATTATCTTTAACTGGGTTTTAACTTTATTCGCGTTAAAGTAAGTCTATCTTTAAATTAAGGATTCTTATAATGAAAATAGCAATATTTTGTGGCTCAAGTATTGGAGATAATGAAGTTTATTCTAATACTGCAAAACAACTTAGTAAATATTTAGCACTTAATAACATTGATATAGTATATGGTGGTGGAAATGTTGGTCTTATGGGAGTAATAGCTTCAACTGCAATGCAAAATGGTGGAAAAGTATATGGAGTTATACCTGAGGATTTACAAGGTAAAGAGCTTGGACATACAGGAATAACTGAATTAAAAATAGTAAAAAATATGCATGAAAGAAAAGCTACTATGGCTAATATGGCTGATGCTTTTGTAGCACTTCCTGGTGGAATTGGTACTTTTGAAGAAATATTTGAAGTTTGGACATGGGCACAGCTTGGATATCATAATAAACCTTGTGCTTTTTATAATACAAATAGATTTTATGACAATTTATTTTCTATGATTGATAATATGTGTCAAGAAGGTTTTATGAAAAAAGAATACTCAGAAATGCTAATAAAAACTTCAGAGCCAAAAGAGCTACTTGAAAAAATCAATACATACAATCCTCCCAAAGTAAAGTGGAAAAACTAAATTAAAAAATAAGTACTTTTAAAGTACTTATTTTTATAATAAAGCATTTACTTGACGTATTTCTTCATCTTCTAGTTTAAAATTCAATATATCCAAATCTTCTTCTACATGCTTTTTTGATGTTGTTCCATTTAAAGGTGTAATTCCAATGTGTTTTAAAAATCTATAAAAAATTTGAGGAACTGTTTTATTATATTTTATAGCAAGAGATTGAACTTCTATACTACTTAAAAGATGTGGATTTGCTGTAAGAGACCAAAAGCTTTGATATGTAATATCTTTTTGTCTACAAAATTCTCTTATTTGTTTATCATAGTCACTATCTTTATAAAATCTATTTTGAACAACTTTTGGTTTTACCTCCAAAATATTATATAAGTAAATAAGCAAATTTAAATCATAACAATTACTAATCCCTATTTGTCCTACCTGACCACATTGTACAAACTCTTCCATTGTTTTAAAAACTTTTATTAAATCTTCAATTGGCCCAAATGGAGAGTGAACAAGATATGAATCAATAAAATCTGTCTTTAAATTCTCTTTTGATTTCATAAATGATTTTTCTAATTGAGTTAATATATCATCAGAAGCTAAATAAGGCATATTATTCTCATCTTGACCATTTATTGGAGTAAACTTTGTTTGAATAAAAATATCTTCTCTTTTAATACCTTTTTTATAAGCATTTTCTAAACCAACTCCTACTAAATCTTCTCTATAATGTTTTGGTTGGCATGCTGTATCAACAGCTTTAAAACCACAAACAAGCGCTTGTTCAACTAGTCTTGAAGTTTCTTCTTTTTTCCATGCTGTTCCATATATCATAAGTAAGCCTTTTTATTTTATTTCATTGCTTTTTTTTAATAATATAATAGTAGCAAAAATTGATAGTAAAATGCCAAAAAAAGTATATATATTTATTTTTTGATTTTCTATAAAATACATCAAAAAAGCAACAATAGCAGGATTTAAATATACATAAGCCATAAGTTTATTTGGACCTAAAATAACTGTTACTTTTTGATATAAAAAAACAGTGATAAGTGTAGCTCCTATACTTAAATATATCATATACCAAAAGTTCTCACCTTGAAGTTTTTGCCACTGTAAAGGAATATCTAATAATACCAAAGCTAAACTCATCCAAATAATACCACCAAATAAAGTCATCAAAGTTAGACTTAACACTTCGTCATTTTTTTCATAAAAAAACTTCACGCTTATTGAGTATAATGCCATAGATAAAACTCCAAATAAAAAAATCAAATCTCCATGATTAAAACTAAGTTCTATTAATCTTTGAATATTACCTTCAAAAATAACTACAGTTGTACCAATCATTCCTAATAAATATATAAAAAGTTTTAAAATATTTAGTTTGTCTTTAAAAATAAAGTTTGCTAATATAGCAGTAACTAAGGGTACTAAAGTAAAAAGAGTAGCTGTATTTAAAGCTGTTGTATCTTCTAAAGCTCTAAAAAGTAAAATAAAATATAAACTATAAAAGAAACTTATTTTAAGTCCTTTTATAAAACTTGTTTTGATTTTTATTCTATATTTTTTTATAATTAAAATAATTGGTAATAAACTTATAAAAGCTAAAACAAATCTCCCTAAAGTTAATGAAATGGGATTTATTATTCCTGATAATTTACCTGATATTATAAAAGATAAAGCTACTAAAACTGTTGCTATAAATACTAATATATGTGCTTGTATATTTTGATTCATACAAATCCTTTTTTATTTATAGTTTATAAAAAGATCTTTCTTTTGTCATTTACATAGATTGATTTTTTGGCTACTATTTCAGAATGAATGAAGAAAAAATATTAGAAAAATTAAATGCAACATTAAACTCATATTCTACTATTTCAAATGAAACTTGGAGTGAGTTAAAAAAAATTTGCACAATAAGAAATATCAAAAAAGGTGACTATGCCTTTGATTTATATGATAATGTAAATGAAATATCTTTTGTTTATAAAGGCTTATTTAGAACATTTAGTATAAATGAACACGGTGAAGAGTATACAAAAAACTTTTTTTGGGAAACAAGATTTTATGGTCCTATGGTTGCACTTCTTACAAATAGTGAAGTTGATTCTTGTGTACAAGCCTTAGAAGATTCAATAGTAGTTGATATAAAACATGATAAATATAGAGAGCTTTTAAAAAAAGCTGATGATTTAAAAATGTATCATATTTTATATTTAGAAAAACACTGGATATTACAAAAAGATCATAATACTTATGCTTTAGTTTTAGAAGATGCAAAACTTAGATATGAGAGATTCTTAGAAGAGTTTAAACATATTTTACCTAGACTCTCACAATATCATATTGCTACATATCTTGGAATATCAGCAACTCATCTAAGTAGAATAAGAAAGTCCTTAAAAGATTAAGATTTATAGGAAAATTATGCTAAAAAACTCAGTGATGAAAGAGATAACTTTTCAAAATCATAAATTAACATTTAAATTTATTCATAAGAAACATACTTTTTCTAAACATATTCATGATGATAAATATATGATAGGAATTTGTTTAGAAGGGAAAAACTATTTTAATATGGATAGTCAAGATTTTGAAGTAACTAAAGGAATGTTATGTCTTATTCCTCCAAATACTGTTCACTCTTGTAAAACTATAAATATTGATGAAAAATGGCAATTTCTTACTTGTTTTATACCTAAAGATTTTTTTGAAGAGATTGCTAAAAGTATATGTAATAAAAGTAATTTTACTTTTAAAGAATACTTCATAAAAGATGATGATTTAGCTAGTTACTTAGAAAAAATCATAAGGGACACTTTGACTTATGAAAAAGTTTTTGACAATGAAATCATAGACTTTATCACCCTGTTTTGCGAAAAATACATGACATATAAAGAAAAAATCAAAACAATAGAAAATGAAAAATTTGAAAATTTGTTTAGATTTTTTAAAGAAGAAAAATATGATTTAAAAGAGTTAAGCTTTTATGATATGGCAAAAGTTATGAATATGAATCCATACTATTTTCATAGAGTTTTTTCAAAGTCTATAGGTTTAACTCCTCAAACTTTTATAAATTTTTTACGAGTTTCCAAAGCAACAAAACTTCTAACAAACTATGAAAGTTTATCCCAGCTAGCACTTGAATGTGGTTTTTATGATCAAGCTCATTTTACTAAAGAGTTTAAAAAATACCATGGTATAACTCCTACAAAATATAAAAATATCTAAAAGATGTTCAAAATATTACAATACAGAAATTTGTAAAACTAGTAATATTCTTTAAAAACAAAAGGAATTTTATGTTTAAGAATATTTTATTTATTTTTATCCCTATTTTTATTTATCTATTTTTATTTAATTTTATTGAAGAACAAAAAGACTTAATCTTACTTAGTTTGATTATTACGACTATTGTATATTGGGCTACAAACCTTGTACCTTTATATTTTAGTTCTTTGATTTTTTTGTTTACAGCATTTGCTTTTTCATTAGCTAGTAAAGATATTATTTTTTCAGGTTTTTCATCAGGAGCATTTTGGTTGGTATTTGCAGGTATGCTAATAGCAACTGCTATAAAAAACACAAGTTTAACACAAAGATTTACAAATTTATTTTCAAATATCAAAGATCTTACGTATGTAAAACTTTTAATTTATATATCTATTTTTGCTGTTTTATTTAGTTTTGTTATGCCATCAAGTGTAGTTAGAATTGTTTTAGTTGTACCTTTAGCTATTGCTTTAGCTTCTAGTTTAGGCTTTGAAAAAGAGGATAAAGGCTACACAGGAATTATGCTAACTTTTATTTTAAGTACATCTTTACCTGCTTTTACTATTTTACCTGCAAATGTACCAAATATGATATTAGCAGGACTTACAAAAGAAATATATAACTATGAACTACTCTTTTCTTACTATTTTGTAGCAAACTTTTTAATACTTGGATTTATAAAAAATATAATTATTGTATCTTTAGTTTACTATTTCTTTAAAGATGAAATAAAAAATAAACTAAAAAAAGAAGAGACACAAGCCTTTTCAAAAGATGAAAAAGTAGTTTTAACTACTATTTTTACAATGCTTATATTTTGGATGACTGACTTTATACATCAAGTCTCACCAAGTATTATAGCTATTATAGGTGTTTTATTTTTAGCCTACCCTACTATAAATATCATAAAAGCCAAAGATTTTAATACTATCAATTTCTCTTCTTTGATATATGTAGTTGCTATTATTAGTTTAGGTTCAATCGTAGCTAGCAATAACTTTTTAGAAAATAGTTTTGCTTCTTTTGTAAATAAATATGAAGCATTTGATTTAGAAATTTTAAACTATATATCTCTTACATCTTTTATGTCAGTTAGTGGTATAGTCATCACACAACCAACAATACCAGCGATATTTACTCCTATTGCCCAACAGTTAAGCCAAATAAGTGGTTTTAGTTTAAATGAAATCTTTATGATGCAAATAGCAGCTTTTTCAAATGTATTTTTTCCATTTCAAGCTCCACCATTAGCAGTGGGACTTGCATTGTCTCAAATCAAACAAAGAGATATGTTAAAAATAATCTTTTTACTTGCATTTATAACAATAGTATTTTTATATCCATTAGAATATTTTTGGTTAAGTTTTTTAAGATAAAATTTATTTTTAATTGGAGTTATTATGAATATAATAGATTTTGAAAATATTAACGTTGGTTATAACGAAAAGATAGTACTTAAAGATGTGACATTAAAAATAAAAGAAAATGAACATTGGGCAATACTTGGTGCAAATGGTTCTGGAAAATCAACTTTGATGAAAATAATACAATCAGAACTTCATCCAAGAAGAACAAATAAATTTAAAAAAGAGATTTTAGGAAAAAGTAACTATTCTATTTTTGAGCTCAAAAAAGAGCTAGGAATCATTACCAATGACTTACATAATTTCTTTTCTACCTCAGGTTCATACTTAAATGCTTATGAAGTAACACTTAGTGGATACTATAGTTCAATTGGGATTTTTTCTCATCAAGACTTTACAGATGAACAACACAAAAAAGCCCAAGAAGTAATGAGCTTCTTACAAATTGAAAATTTAAAAGAAAAAAAAGTATCTACTATGTCTACAGGAGAACTTAGAAAATGTATAGTTGCTAGAGCTTTAATTCATGAACCCAAAGCATTTATTTTAGATGAACCTACTGTTGGATTGGATATAAAAGCTCAAATAAATTTTATAGCGATGTTAAAAAAGTTATCTAAAAACTGCTCTATTATTTTAGTAACTCATCACTTAGAAGAAATTTTTGAAGAGATTGACAATATCGCACTTATACATGAAAACACTATCTATAAAAGTGGTAAGAAAAAAGAAATACTAACAAGTCAAAACTTATCAGAAATCTTTGATACTAAACTTCATATCAAAGAAAAAAAAGGACGCTATTTCGTAGAAGAAATAGGCTAAGACTTTTTTACATATTTTGGAGTTATTTTAATAGCTCCAACTTTTGGTATTTTACAATCGATATTATGATTATCAGCACTATCAACTAATCTAATATTTTTGATTTTTGTACCAACTTTTACTACAGAAGAACTACCTTTGATTTTTAAATCTTTTATAACTGTTACATCATCCCCTGCTCTTAGTATTGCACCATTTGCATCTTTTACAGTAAACTCTTTTTCTTCTAAATCCTCTTTTGTAAACTCATGTGTACACTCAGGGCAGATGATTAAACTTCCATCTTCATAAGTATATTCACAATTACATTTTGGACAATTTGGTAAATCTAGCATTTATTTCCTTTTATTCTTCACCCATTTCAATAGCAATTCTTAGAAAACCTGTAAAAACAGCATTGTCAAATTTCACTGATGGATGAACGTTTTTTTTCATATCATCTAAATGTTTTGAATACTTTTCATAAAATTCAAAACTAGGCTTTGGTTTGTAAACAATATCTTTTAAATCAAAATATTTTATGATATTTTTTGTAGTTGTTGGCTTTATAAAATATTCGCTTTGTCTTTTTAAATAATAAGGTACTACACTTATTATAGTCCATTTAGCAAGTCTATATTCAGCTAAAAACTCAACTAACCCCTCAAAACCTTCTTTTTTATTTCCATATAAAAGCTCATAAATTTCAATACTTAACATATCTTTTTCATAAGAGTTTAAAGTAGCTAATGCATCTTTTAGTTTTAGTTTATCAAATAGCGATACCATAACTGACTTTTGAATAACTTTATAAAAGTTTTCAACTATTAAATTTGGATTTGAAAAATTCTCTTTTTTCAAAGCTTCTTTTGCAAACTCTTCAAGCTTTTCAGGCTTAAACTTTTTCATAGTTGGAAAAAAGTACTCATCCTTAAAGCCTTTTGGATATTGTTCTAAAAACTCAGCTTCTATATCTTTTAGTCTTTCTAAATAGTGCATATCAACTCTTCTTTTAAGTTATCTATTTTACAGAAATATAAATCTCTATCTGCTCATCTTCTTCATATTTTTCAAAGTCAAAGTTGTATGTTCTTTCATATTCGCACTCATCTGAACTAAAATAATTCCAAACATCATGCCAAGCATCTATTACTACATCAGGTAACTCGCCTTTTTTTGTAAATACTAAATATTTATCTTTCTCAATAGTAATAGCATTATTTTTAGGTTTAGTAACTTCTACTCCTACAGTATAATCATAATCAGAGTTTACATCACTTTCATACTTGTTATAAAGTCCATACATAGCGAAGCTTTTTGCTTTGTTGAATGTCTTTGATTCGATATTATCATCAACATATTTTTGCCATAAGTCTGGTATTTTTGCTATTTCTTCATTTAGTTCTGTTTCGTTGTTTGTTCTTGTAGTAATACCTGCTACATAGAATTTTTCTAAGTATTTTACTTTCATATTTCTCTTTTATTTTTTATTTATGTAATAGTAGCAAAAGAATATAAAAAGAATTTGATATTAGCTTGAAGTCTTGTATACATCACCTTAAAAGGCGATGTATTATCTTTTATAGTATGAGATTATTGAAGCTTTTGCTATCGCGTGGTTGTTTAAGTAATAACCTACAATTGCAGGATTTGTATTTTTATCTAGGCCAAGTTTATCTGTATCTAAAGCATATACAGTGAAGATATATCTATGAGCTTTATCTCCTTTTGGAGGACAAGCACCACCAAAACCACTTTTTCCATAGTTTGTTACACTTTGAACTATATCTTTATGCTCTTTAGAACCAAAGTCTTTTTCTAAACTCATAGTATCTTTTGGAATATCAAAAACTACCCAATGCCACCAACCAGAACCAGTTGGAGCGTCTGGATCATAAACAGTTATAGCAAAAGACTTTGTACCTTTTGGTGCATTTCCCCATGAAAGATGTGGAGATGTGTTTTTACCTGTACATCCAAAACCATTAAACTCTTGAGTTTTTGTAAGTTGTCCTTTTAAAGTATCACTTTTTAAAGTAAAATTGTCAGCAAATAGAGAAATAAAACTAAATGCTAGTACTAATAATATTTTTTTCATATTATTCCTTTTTGTAAGATATTGTTATTATAAACTAAAATAATATAAAAAAATACTAGAAAAAAACTAATTTTTGTTGTTTTTTATTTGTTTTGGAGTTAAGTTATACTCTTTTTTAAAAACTTGTATAAACCAAGATAAGTTATCAAAGCCACACTCTTTACAAACTTCACTTACATTTTTATCACTATTTTCTAAAAGTATCTTTGCTTTTTGCAGTCTTTTTTTTGTTTGCCATTTTTTAGGTGTTGTTTTATAAACTTCTTTAAATTTCTGTCTAAAAGATATATCACTCATTTTTAAAAGATAAGATAGGTCTAAAATATTGTCTTCATAAGAAAAGTTATTTTCTATAAAAGATTTGAAATAGTTGTCTTTATAGATTGAGTATAAAAAGCTTTTAAATTCATTTGAGTACTTACTGTTTAAGATATTTAAAAAAGCCTCTTCTAGTTTTAGTTTTATGATTTCTTTATTTGTTGTTTTTAAAGTCTTCACATAATTACAAGTAGAGTTCATAACGATGCTAAGCTCTTGTGTCTTTTCAAAACTTAATATGTCCGTTTCTTTTAGGTTTTCATCTTTAAAAAATATATTATATTTTGAGATGAAATCTAAAAGTGTAGAGTCTTCATAAAAAAACAACATAGCTTCATAATACTCATCTAAAACTTCACTCATCACATAAGTTCCACTTTTTAGAAATAAAAACTGATTCTCATCCACATACATATCTTTATCATTTAAGTGAAGGATTTTTGTACCTTTTAGTACAAGTATCAAGACATTTGATTCTAGTAAAACTTCATTTTTATGCTGTGGCTCTTTTTGAATATAGTTCAAATATGAAAAGCTTTGAGTTTCAGGTATCTTTAGTTTCAATCTTTTTCCTTTTAATTACTTATGTCTTTTATCATAGAATAGTTTATAAGAGTTTGATTTTCTCTTTTTATATGATTTTCTTTTACTTCTTTAAAACCAAACTTCTCAAAAAAAGATTTTGCTGTAATACTTGCATCAACTCTCAATAGCTTAATACCATGATTATCTACATCTTTGAGTATCTGTTCTATCATAAACCTCCCTATTTTTAGACCTTGATACTCATGATGAACATAAAAACAATCAATATAATCATCTTCATAAATATAAAAACCTACAATTTCATCTTCAAGCATACACAAATAAGTATTTGAAGTTTTAAGTCTATTTTTCCATGCTTTTAAAGCTATACTTTTATTTACCCAAGCATTTAATTGCTCTTTTGTATAGTCTTTTTTATTTATATTGTGTACAGTATTTGTAAAGAGATTTACCACTTCTTCTAAGTATTTTTCTTCATAAGATTTCATATCAAAATATATATCTAAAATACCATTTTTCATTTTATTTAAGCTTTTGAACTAAAACCTAAGATATAACCATTTATGTCTTTTATATAAAATTCTTTTTGACCATACCAAGTTTCATAAACAGGTTTTAATATATCTACATTTTCTTTTACTTTCTCATATAAAGACTCTACATCATCAACTTCTATATATAAAGTTATTGAGGCTGTGATGTCATTAAAGAAATTGCCAATATCTTCTTTAATACTATTTTTTTCTTGTAACATCAAAGAAACATCACCTTTTTTGATAAGTGCCCAAATATACTCTTTATCTTCTTTAATTACAGGATTAAAATCTTCTTGTAAAGAATCAACCAACATCTCAATTTCAAAACCAAAGTTATTTTGATAATAAGCAACACTTTCTTTTATATCTTTTACTGCTAAATTTGGACTTAATGACTTCATAATACTTCCTTTTCAATGATTAAATATGATAATATTTCAGTTATGATTATATCATAAAAATCTCTTTTTTCAATACTTTTTTGAGAACATAAATTTGGCTTTTCCTTTGTACCTTTTAATATTATTTCACCTTTTTTTGTACATAAGGAAAAAGAACTAAAAACATTTGCATTTTTTATATTTTTGTATAAAAAACCATCTTTAAAATGACTATTATCTAATACTTTTTGATCTGATAAGTTTACAAATAAAAAATTTGACATAGCATATTTCAAGCTATTTTTATCAAACATTTTTGAGTATTCCATATCAAATAAAACTACTTTTTTACTTGGTAGTAACACTTCTATATTTTCTATGAAACTCATATCAAAACTCTTTAAATCTATATCATTTTTTTTATACCAAGTACAATCTAAACTTTGAGTATTTAAACACTGATTTTTATATGATTCAATATTTAACTTAGCAGATGAAGACAAAGCTAAACTAGTAGCTCCAAGTAAAAAACCTACAGAATTGATGTTTTCATAATCAATACTATCTTTAAATTTTTCACTCTCTTTTAGTTTTTCTAAAGATATAAGCATATCATTTGCCCTAAACCAAGGCTCATAAAAAGCTATTTTTTTATCAAGTTTACTTCTTGTAAGCAAAACTATAAAACCTTTTTGGGCTAAAACCTTCGCTAACCAATCTATCTTATTAGGAGCACTTCTAAGACCTCCATGAGATAAAAAAATCAAAGGATACTTACCCTTTTTTAAAGTCCCATCTAAAGCAACACTTTGAGACATAAAAAGCTTATGTTTCCCTAAAATAAACTCTTCTTTATCAGAACTTGGATAAAAAACCATAGTTTTTATATCATGGTTTCTATGCTTTGAATAAACATCAAAAGTAGTAAATCCTACTTTGTTATTGGCTACTAAAGCTGTAGATATAAAAAAGAAAAGAAGTAGTGTTTTTTGTATGGCTTTTATTGATTTCAATTATATTTCCTAACTTGTTTTATATTTATTATCCTACTTAATTATTTTTATCTCTTAGCTTTTCTATTTCTTCTAATACTTCATTAACACTACTTTCTAACTCAGAACCCATCTTTTTATATTCATTTGGATATTCATCTTCCATAAGTTTCATAAGTGCGAACCATATTGGTTTAAGTTTTTCTTTTAAATTAAATTCTTTTAACTCTAATAATTCTTTTACTTTATTATATTGTTTATCAGTTATTAAAGGAATAAAACACATAGTAAGTACTTCTAAATCCAAACTATTTTTATTTCTTTCTAAGTATATTAATATTTCTTCATAACTAAATTTATATTTTTTAATACCAATTAAAAAGAAAGCAAATAAAATAGAAATATCATCTTCTTTAAAATCATAGTAAGACTTAATTAAATATTTAATATATATATCTTTAGAAGTATTAATATCATTATCATCTATATATAGTTTTGACAATAAAAGTAATGAACTTTTTGATTTATTCTTAATACCCTCTAAATATGCTATTGCTCTATTTATAGATTCAAATTTTTTCAACTTTACTACTTCAAATAAAATATCGTTATCTGTCTCAGAAAGTTCTTGCTGGTAATTTGAATTAATTTTCTCAAAATAGTTTTTAGCGTTTTCTTTTAGATTTAAATCGATGTCCATATCTAAATTACAAAACCTTAAAGCTTCAGACATATAATAAACATAATTAGGATTTAAATTCTTTTCTTTTATATTTTTAGTTAAGTCACTTGCTTTTAATTCTAATTCTTCCTTAGTACACCATGAATTTAAAAATGCAATCAACCACTCAACTCTTTGCCTATCTTTTTTTCTACCAAATCTCATAAGATACCAAATATTAAAAAATCTTTCCTTTATCTTGTATATTTTATTTTTTCCAACAGATTCTGATTCAATAATTTCGTATTTTTCAAGTTTTTTAAGTTGAGCAGAAATTGCTTTGCTTTCCATCCTAGTTTTTTTAGCGATATCTTTTGTGTACATACCATCCCAATTTATAGCAATTGTGTGTACTATTTCTTGTAATTGGTCTGGTAAATCATCCATTCTATGTTTGTATAGTGGTGTAACTTCGTCAAGAATTTTGAGTAAATCATCAAAAGCAGTTCCTTCCTCATCTAAAAATATATCAAATAACATGACTAAAGTTCTTGGAACTCCACCTGTTAATTGTCTGATTACTTCTAATCTTTCTGGAGTATTTTCTATAACTTCTTTTATTTTTTTCTTTTCTTCTGTATTTGCATAAGATAATAAAAACTTTTTACTCTCTTCTGAATTAAAACCTTTAAGTTTAACTATTTTAAAAAATTCATAAAAAGGTTTACTATAGTCATAATGTTGCTCAAGCATTTTAGTTGAACCACCAATTATTCTAAAAGATGAAGAAGTTAAAAGTATCTCTCTAAATCGTCTTTGCTCTTTTTGAGAAAACTTACCTATTAATTCATCTATGTTATCTACAAGAATTAATAGTTTTTTATTTTGTTTTTTAATATGTTTTTCAAAATATGAAAAAGCTTTTAGTTCATAATCCTCATCTTCAAAAAATTCTTCTAAATCATCCAAAATATTTGGAAATATATCTTCATGTATAGATTGTAGATAGTCAGCTACTTCCTCCCATAACCTCGATAAAGACCTAATTTGATATTGTTCTTCTGCAAATTTTACTGGAATCAGAAATTTAGATAAATCTTTATCTTTTTTTGTTTCTATAAAAATCTTTCTTAAAAGCGTAGTTTTACCCTGACCTCTTTGCCCTACAATAATAAAATGTTGATTTGCTACCTCATAATTAGAAGCTTTAATATCTTTGAATATTCCTTCAAATACTTTTTCTCTAACTACAAATCTCTTTAAAAATTCATCTTCAGGCATTTCATCTGGAGTATATTTATATCTTGAACTATTAGTTTGCAACATTTTTGTACCACCACATTTTTAAAATAGGAGAATTAAATCTATATTCTTTTGGATTATCATTATTATTAATGTATCCATCATGAATAAGCGAATGAATAATTTCTTTTACTTCATCATCATCTAAATCATACTTAACACCAATATTAATAATATCTAACGATTCCATTGAATTATTTTCTGATATATGATTTAATATCTCTTTTGTAAATTTAAATTCATTTATACCTAATGCTTCTTTTAACTTACTTCTCCAATGCTCAAAATGATTTCTATGATTTAATGCATTATTAATAGCTTTATCAAGTATTTCAACTGTTACTTCATAAATATTATTTTCGATTGTTATTGTTTTAATTTCTTGAATGATTAGTTGTATATAAAAAGGTATATACCACTCAACTCTTTTTAGAAACTCATTTATTACTGTTTCATCTAAATTTAATTCAAGATTTGATGCTAACACACTAATAAATTGCTTACTCTCAATAAAACTAAGAGGATTAACTTTTATACTATTTAGGTCATTTATATGTTTCATTCCATTTAACTTTGAAACTACACTTTCTAATCCAATAGAACCTGCATAAATAAATGATACTTTACTTGATATTTTTTGATTTTGTCTTAGTTCTCTATGTCTTTTTATAAATTTTATAGCACTTCTTGTATCTTCATATTTAATTATATTTTCTACAGTTTGAGCAAATTCATCAATCATAATAATTAGCTTTTTACTAGTATCTAAATCTTTAATCATTTTTTCAAATGCTTCAGAATAATCTAAAGTTTCGCCATCACCAAAAGTAACTCCTGATGCTGATATTTTATCAATTCTTATATTTTTTATTTTTTCAAAAAATGTATTTGAATATGATTTTAATTTATTTACAAACTCTTCTTCTTGTAAAGCATTGAATAATTTTTGCCAAAATTCATTTTCATTATCTGCTGATTCAGTGTCAATATACATAACAATATAATCATCTTTTGGATTATCGAGTAAATTAAACATAATTGATGTTTTACCAACTCTTCTTGGAGCAGCTAGTAATATATGACTACCACTATCTAATTTATTCCAAATAATTGATATTTCACTATTTCTATCCCAGAAATCATTTCCTCTTACTGCTTGACCAACACAATTTTTCATGAATTTTCCTTTGACAACTTTTTTGTTGTTATTATAACTGACAATTTTTTTGTTGTCAATATTTTTAACAACTTTTTTGTTGTTAAAAAATTTCAACTATAAAAAAAGGTAAGAACTTGAATTCTTACCTTTTAGCAATTTCAAGTGAAAAAATTAAAACTTCTTAATCAAGTCCATATAAACAGCAGCTAAGTCTTCTACTTCTTTTACTGTTGTTCTCTCACCTACACTATGAATAGTGTCGTTGATTACTCCAAACTCTATGGCTTCTATTCCAAAGCTTCCGAAGTATCTCGCGTCACTTGTACCACCTGCTGTTGAGTGTTTTGTAGTAACTCCCGTGATTTCTTTGATTGAGTTTTCCATAGCTTTTACTACTTTTGATTCTTTGTTTGTTACAAATGGAAAAGAACCTTGTGTAGTTTTAAAGTCATACTCTAAACCTTTTAGGTTTTCATGAATAAACTCTTCTACTGATTCTCTTGTAGTATTTGTTGAGTTTCTTACATTGAACATAAGTTTTAACTCATTTGGTGTTACATTTGTAACTTCCATACCACCTCTTATATCAGTGATTACCATCTTTGAAGGAGCAAAGTATTCATCTCCATCATCTAAGTTATGTCCTGCTATTTTTGGCAATACATGAGCGAAGTTATGTACTGGATTTATACACTTTTCTGGATATGCTGCGTGACCTTGCTTTCCTTTGATAGTAATGTATCCGTTGATACTTCCTCTTCTTCCTACTTTTATAGCATCTCCAAATACATCTTCACATGTAGGCTCTGCTACAACTGCGTATTGAGGTATGAAGTTTATCTCTTTTAAATGCTCAAGCATTTTTATAGTTCCATAAGTTCCTTCACCCTCTTCATCAGAAGTCATAAGAATACTTAGTGTTCCATCAAAGTTTTCGGCGTGCTTACAAGCATATAAAAACGCTGCATCACCACTTTTCATATCTTGTGTCCCACGTGCTGTAATAACACCATCGATAATATCAGCAGCAAAAGGATCAACTTCCCAACCCTCACCAGGAGGTACTACATCTATATGCCCTGCAAAACATAAGTGTTGTGGATTGTCGTTGAATTTTTTATAATAAAATCTATTTTTTACACCTTCCATATCAACACTTATACATTCCCATGTATCACCTAAATACTCTTCTATAAAATCAAACGCCCCATCATCATCAGGAGTAACTGACTTAAATCTTAATAATTTTTGAAATAGTTCTATAACTGTCATTTAATTCCTTTTATATATAATGGGATTGTAGCGAAATTGTGATTTATTTTGCTATAATAATTAAAATTCTAAAAAAATTATGAATACCAAAAGGCAATGATTATGAGTAGATTTGATAAAATATTTTATACTATCGTAATATCTTTAAGCGTATATGTGACCATAGGTTTTAAACTTATTCCTTATATCCTAGAAGATCAGTTAATAAAAAATCTTGATAAAAACCTAACCCTAAAATCCCATATAAAAAAAGTAGATTTCAACCCCTTTACTTTTAATACGAAAATCCATGATTTTCGACTTGGTGAATATGAAAAACCAACTATTTCTTTTGAAGAATTTGCATTAGATTTTGGAGTTTTACAGTCTTTATTTGAATTACATATAAATATTGAAAATGTATCACTAAAAAGTGCATTTGTTGATGTAATACAGCAAAAAGATGGAACAATTAATCTTACAAAACTTTTAAAACCATCAAAAGATGAACCAATAAAAAAAGAACCCACAAAAGAAGAAAATAATTTAGCCTTTTTAGTTTCAAAACTATCTTTAATTGATACAAAAATAAACTATACAAGACTAAAAGAAAATGATCCCTTCTTTTTATCAATTGATGATATAAATTATACTTTATATGATTTAGGTAGTTTTGGAAACCCTTTATCATCAAATAGCTTTGCTTTAAATATAAATAAAAACTCTAAACTACTAATTCAAGGTGCTTTTAGACTTCAACCCTTTACTATGTATGGAAAAGCTACACTAGAAAACTTAGAGTTACAAAAGCTTTTAGATTATGAAAAAGAGATGCTAAACTTTACTTTAGATAAAAAAGCAAAATTAGATCTAATAGCAAACTTTGACATTACTACAAAAGACGAATTTAACTTAAAAGTTTTTACAGATAAACTAAACTTATCAAATCTAAATCTAAAAAGCAATGATACAAAACAAGATATATTCAAACTAAAAGAGTTTGATGTAAAAAAAGTGAGTTTAGATTTAAAAGAAGAGGATATAAAAGTATCTCAAGTAAGTCTTTCAAAACTTTTTATAAATCTTATTCAAAATAAAGATGGCTTAAATGTAGCAAAACTTATAAATACTCCAAAAGAAACTAAAAAAGAAGAAAAAACTTCAAACAATTGGAAAGTAAATATAGATAATGTACAGCTATCAAATGGTACTTTAGATTTTAAAGATAACATAAATAATATGGAAGTTAAAAATCCAAATTTTAGCATCAGTTCAAATAACATAGATATTAAAGGTTCTGATATTTCATTGGCTAGTTTAAGTCTAAAAAACCCTAACTTATCTTTTGAAGATAAAAAGAACTCTATGGAAATAAATACAGATGATTTAGACATAAATCTAAATACATTAAGACTAGCAAATAATATAACTTCATTAAATAGCCTAGATATAAAGAAAAAAGCTTTGATTTTTAAAGACAAAAAGAACTCTTTACAAGTAAATACAAATAATACTTCTCTTAAAATAAAAGGAATAAAACTCAAAGACTTAAAAACATCTATAAATACTCTTGAGTCAAATATAAATAAAATTTTTATATCACAAACAAAAGAAAAACAAACAATAGATGTAAATAATCTTAACTTAGATATAAATACAATCAATCTCAATGGCTCAAATATTGATATCAAAAAAGCATCTATTTCAAAGCCATCTATTCAACTTGAAAATAAAAAAAATCATAATTTAATAAATGCACAAAATATCACTTTAAATTTAGATGATATAAGTAAAGATGAAAAATCAATAGTAGTGAAGAAGTTAAATCTAAAAGAACCTACTTTAAATATATATAATACAAAAGAAAAAACTAAAATAAATACTTCAAATATTGATATTTTTGTAAAAGATATTAAAAGTTATACAAATGGCTTAATAAGTGTAGCAAGTACGAGTATTATAAATCCAAAAGTATCAATCTCTCTTCCAAAAAAAGAAGCTTCAAAAAAGAAAAAACAAATAGCTGATAAAAAGAAAAAAGACAACTCAAAAAGTACGGCTAAATTAAATATTGGGCCTGTAAAAATAGAAAATGCTTCATTAGCATTTGAAGATAAAAACCTACCTATTGCGTTTAAAACTGTTATTTCAAAGTTAAATGGTCAAATATCAGAACTTGATACTACAAAAGCTAGTAAGACAAAACTGAAAGTAAACGGTGTAGTAGATAAATATGGAACAACAAAAATCACAGGTGTTGTAAATCCAAATGATATAAAAATTCTTACTGATGTAAATATGATATTTAAAAATATTTCTATGAAAAACTTTACTCCTTATACATCAAAGTTTATAGGAAAAGAGTTAGATAGTGGAAAGCTAGATTTAAATCTAAATTACAATATTCAAAAGTCAGATTTAGAAGCACAAAATTCAATAGTAATTACAAAAATCGAATTAGGAAAAGACGTAAAAAGTGATGATGCTGTATCCTTACCTCTTGGTTTAGCAATTGCACTACTTGAAGATTCAAAGGGAGTGATTGATTTAAATATTCCAGTATCAGGGAATGTTGATGATCCAAAATTTGAAATAGGTTCAGTATTATGGAAAGCGTTTACAAATCTAATTACAAAAGCTATCACTGCACCTTTTTCATTGTTAGGAGCGATGTTTGGATTTGATGCAGATGAGATAAAAAGTATAAACTTTGAGTTTGGGAAAAGTGAAATAACACCAATACAAAAAGAAACACTTGATAAGATTACAAAAATATTAAATAAAAGACCAAATTTAGCCTTAAAACTTGTACCTTCTTATGATGAAACAAAAGATATGTTTGCACTTAAAAAAGCTATTTTTAATAAAAAAATAAAAGAAGAAATACCAAATGATCAAATAAGAAACTATGAAGAAAAGTATTTAAATGTTATGATGGATATGTACAAAAAATATGATAAGAAATTAAGCTCTAAAAAAACATATATGAAAAATGATAAATTAGATATAAAGAGCTATACAAACTACTTAGAAAATCAACTTATTCAAAAACAAAACATCACAAAAAAAGACTTAGAACTTATGGCAAAAAATAGAGTTTTAAATATCAAAGAGTATTTAGTAAAAACAAATAACATCAAACCTTCTCAAGTTATCATAAGTAATAAAGTAAATATACAAGCTCAAAGCAAAAAAACTTCTAGCATAGATTTAGAAATCTCTCAATTAAAATAATAACATAACTAAAACTTATAAATATGTCATTTGACATATTTATAATAATCTGTTATTATTCTATTTTTTAATACATTAATTATAAGGATTAGTTATGAAAAATAGTTTAGTTATTATTATGATACTCTTATTAGGTTTTCTATTTTATGGTGTTTTTACTCAAATAAATAAAACATCATCAAAGAATCTAAAAAGAGTTCCTTGTCAAAATACAACAACAACTTTTGAAAAGATAAATACAGAAGCAGATATTTTAAAAGCTATTCAACTCTTAGAGAGTAACTCTACTAAAATTGATGGATATATTGATTACTCAAAATTTATGAAAAGTAACATAAAAGATAAAGTTTCAAATGAAGATATAAAACAAAGAATATTAAAAATAATAACTACATATAAAATAAATGATTTAAAAACAAATGACACTCTAAATATAAAATTTTATATCTATGAAAATGACAGAGAAGATAAAAGAAAAAAAGGTGATAGCTGTAAAGTTTATGCTGGATATATTGTCTTAGAATTCTCTTTAAATAACCAACAAGTATATAAAATTCAAACTGACTATATGAAAGAGGATACAAGTGATTTAGATGAAAGAATTAATTGTGCTATAAAATCATTAGTTTTATTAAAATAAAGGAAAAAAATGACACAAAAAATATTTAAAAATAAATATCATATATTTGAAATAGTTTATAAGAAAGAAGAACTTAAATTCAATACTGTAGATGAAATCATAAATGAGTTGAAAACGATGATTGACAATCATCCTATAATCTCTTATATTACTATATTTGATCAATATGCACATACAAGCTCTTTAAAAGAAGGTGAGATAAATCCTCATATAAAAGCAGCTAAAAATATAGTTTTTTGTTTTGGAAAAGAACTCCCAACACCAGAGGTTTTAGCAGTAAGACCTAGAAGTATAGCAGTTTGTGAACTAGAAGATTCATTTGTAGTAAATTTTTTAGAAGCACCAAATGATGCAGCAAATAAAACTATGGAAGAATTTATAAAAAATCTTAAGAAATAAGAACTAGTTTACTAGTTCTTATCTTCATTACTATCTACATGTATTGCTACCCAAAAACTATAAGGTAAAGCAGCAATAATAGCACTTATAAAAAGTAATCCAAAAATTACATCAAAAACTATATTATTAAACATCAAATACTTCCTTTAAATTATGAAAGAAGTATAGTTAAAAATGGTACTAAAAAAGTACCACTTTTTTAAAGTTTAATAACTTTAGCTCCAAAACCACCTTGACTTGGATGAGCGTCTGTATAAGCTTTTACTTTTGGATGAGAATCTAAAAACTTCTTAACTGCATAAGATAGTTTTCCCGTACCTATACCATGATAAACTAAAACTTCATCAAAACCTGCTATTAGTGCATCGGATAAGAACTTATCAAGATTATCAACAGCTTCATCTGATCTTTGACCATGTAAATCAAGTTTTACATGACCACTATCTGGTTTTTGTACATTTACTGTAGCTTTTTTAGGTGGTGTTTTTATTTTTGGTGGGTTTCCACTTCTTTGTAAATCTTCAAGTTTTACTTGCACTTTCATACCCATATCATTTTCAATAAAAGCTTTTTTACCTTTTATAGAAATTAGTGTACCTTTTGTATTTCTATATTTTACCCTATCCCCTACTTTAAGTTCAACAGGATCAACTACTTTTTTTGTTTCAATTTCGCTTGCTTTTTTATGAGATATATTTAAGTGCTGATGTCCTTCTTTTACTAATTTAGCTTTTATAGCTTTTTTTGCCTCGTCTCTTGCATCTTTATACTCTTTGTGAAGTTTTGACTTTTCAGAATAAATTTGATCATCTAAAGTCTCTTTTTGTTCCTTTAAATTTCTTGATAATCTTTGCATATTATCTATTTCATCATCAAGTTTAGCAATTTTTAGTTTGTATTCCCTCTCCAAATCACTACTTCTTTGTATTAATTCATTTAGTCTATCTTTATCTTCACCATAAACTTCTTTTGCTTTTTTGATTACATTTTGAGGAATTCCATATCTACTTGCTGTTTCAAAAGCATAAGACTTACCAATAGTTCCTTGTAAAAAATCATAAGTTGGTTTTTGATTTTCTTCATCATATAAAGCTGCTATTAATTCTACATCATCATTTGAAGCCATAAGTGCAGCTAATCTTTTATGGTGAGTTGTAATAATTACTTTAATATCTCTTTTCATTAAATCTTCAATTATTACTTTAAATAAACTTGCAGCTTCATCTGAATCAGTTCCTAACTCAATCTCATCTACCCCAACTATTGCATTTTTAGCACTAAATAGTTTTGAAAACTCTACCATTCTTCCTGCAAAAGTAGAAATATCATTTTTAACACTTTGGGGATCATCTAACACAGCATTTATGTTTTTAAAACTTCCGATAACTGTCTCTTTTGAAGCTTTGTAAGGAAGTAAATATTTTGATAAAAAAACTGCTGATAAAATAGATTTTAACATCATTGTTTTACCACCTGCATTTACCCCAGTAATCATAACAACTGATTTAGTAAAGTCAATACTAATAGGCTTAGGATCATGTAATGCAGGGTGAGAAAACTTCACTAATTTATTCTCTTTTTTCTTTGATGGTAAAATAAAATTTTTATCATCTATCTTCGCAAAAAATATTCTTGCTTGATAATGATCAAATCTATCAAACTCTTTATTTATAAATTTTAAAAACATCAAGTTTTTCTCAAAAGTAGAACTTATATCTTTACATACTTTAAGAAGAATTTCTTCTTTTTTATTAACTAAATCATTTTGTGCTTGTTTAAGAGAACTTACACTATGAGGTAAAACATAGAAAAAACCTGAGTTTGATCTATCTAAAACAGAAGCTTTTAACACATGGTTAAAACCACCTCTTACAAGTAAACACTCTTCGCCATTTACATAATGAACTTGTGAATCTACAAGATAAGTTCTTAGATTACTGTTGTTTATTGATTTATAAAGGCTTTGCTTAATTTGCTCTTTGTTTTTTTTGATAGCTTCATTTACTCTATCAAAATCATCATTTACACCATGTTTTAAATTTGATTTTTCATCAAAATAATCACAAACAGAATTTATTTCTGATGGTATGATAATCTTATCTATCCACTCTTGAAGTTTTCCTTCAAAGTTAAATCTTTTTAAATAGTTAAAATACTTAATAATTTTAATGAATTCATAAATTTCATAAACTTTTAAAATACCTTGTTTTTGTAAATGTACAAGTTGATTGTCTAAATTTTCAACTTTTTTTGGTTCATTAATATCATATCTTGAAAGTTCATTTATAAGTTTAAAGTGAAGGTTTATATCCCCTTCTAAGATGATTGATTTTTCTCTAGCTAAAAGTTTAGAGAAAGATTCTATATAGTCTGTTAAATCTAATTTTTTTAATATATTTTGCATGGACGCATTATAGCCAAAAGGCTATAATACTTTTATTATAAATAATACTGCCAGTAAACTAAAGCTATTGTAGTAATACAAATAATACCAAAGATATTAAATACAATACCAAATTTAGCCATGTCTTTTACTTTTACAGCTCCACTACTCATAGCAATAGCATTTGGCGGAGTAGCAATTGGAAGCATGAAAGCATAAGAAGCACAAATAGTAGCAACAAATAAAATTAATGTACTATCGATATTAGCAACCTGACTTAATGAGTAAATAATAGGTAATGCAATAGAAATTAATGCTGTATTAGAAGTAACCTCTGTCGTAAAAGTAATAAGTGAAGCTACTAATATGATTAAGAATACAACTGGTAAATTAGTAAGTTGCAATAAATAATTTGCTATTTCATTTGCTAATCCTGTTGAAGAAAAAGCAGCAGCAATAGAAAAACCTGCACCAAATAAGAATATAATCTCATAAGGAATCTTTTTTGTATCATCCCAAGTTAAAAATCCTATTTTAGGTAAGAACATTAGTAAACCATAACCAAGTAATATACCTTTCTCATTTATTCCCAGTCCAGAATAGTATGGTTCAATTTTTGAGTTAACTAATAAAAGAACAACTAATGAACCCAAAATATATAAAAGTCTTCTTTGCTCAGAATTTAAATGTTCTCTATCTTCTAAATGAGTATCGAACTTTAAGTTATTTACACCTAGTGATAAAACAAAAGGAATAATTAAAAGCATAACAAAAGCAAGTGGTGCTGTTAAAAAAATCCATTTAACAAATGGTATAGCCTCTATTGCCTGCTGTTCCATAAATCCTAAAAGAATTAAATTAGGTGGCGTACCAATTGGTGTTACAATACCACCAATACTTGCACCATAAGCAATAGCAAGTACTAATCTCATTTTTAGTCTTAAATCATTTGTTAAGAACATAGCAATAGGAATAAGTAAAAGTGCTGTTGTTGTATTTGAAATAAGAGAACTTAAAAATGCTGAAGTTATTGATAGTGAAAATAAAATTCCTCTTGGAGTATTAGGGAAAAGTGTCAATAACTTATTTGAAACATATTTATGTAAATTGGTCTTTTGAGTAGCAATAGCTATCATAAAACCACCTAAAAATAGAAAAATAATAGATTTAGAGTAATTTACAGAAGTTGCATTTGTACTCATAATATCAAATGTAGGAAATAGTAATATTGGTAAAAGTGATACTACACCTAAAGGTAATGCCTCATTTGTCCATAATGCAACAAGAAATGCAATAATCGCAAGAAGTGTTGCATGTTGCGTATTAAACGCATAACTAGCTACAAAAAATGTAGCTAGTGCTAATACTAATGCTATAGCTATTTTTTTCAATTGAATCCTTTCTTTTTTAACTACTATATACATTGTAATTAGAATAGTCTAAATATCAAAAGAAAGTGTATAAAAATTGTATATACTACAAGAATTATTTACCTATAGTAACATAAAAAAATCTTATAACATATTTTATACATAATAAGTACATCTTATGTACATTTTATATATAATTTACTTCTTCTTTGGTCTAAAAGGTTTAATCACATCTTCATTACATTCTAAAAACGGCCCTTCCATTAAATCAATACAATATGGAATTGCAGGGAAAACAGCGTCTAAACACTCTCTTATTGATTTTGGTTTTCCAGGTAAATTTACTATTAATGAACTTCCTCTTAATCCTGCTGTTTGTCTTGATAAAATTGCAGTTGGTACAAACTTTAATGATTCAGCTCTCATAAGCTCACCAAAACCTGGCATCATTCTATCACATACAGCTTCTGTAGCTTCTGGTGTTACATCTCTAGCTGCTGGACCTGTTCCACCAGTAGTAACAACTAAACAACAACCTTCATTATCAACTAAATCTTTCATTGTATCTTCAATAGTTTTTTGATCATCTTCAATACATCTATAAACACTCTCCCAAGGAGAAGTTAAATAATCATTCATAGTCTCTTCAATAGCTTTACCACTAATATCTTCATATATACCTTTACTAGCTCTATCAGAAGCTGTGATAATTCCTATTTTTGCTATTTGTTTTTCACTCATAAAATATGTCCTTTTTCTTTTATATAATAAACTGTTGCATAATTTTTAAAAAAATCATTTGCTTTTTGTGAATCAATAATTTTATCTTTTTCTCCAAGATAAACTTCAATTTGAACTCCTTTATCAAGGAGTTCTTGAAGTTTTTCTTCGCTCCATTGATACGTTAAAAGCTCTTCAAGTTCTTCATAAGTACCTAATTTAAAATATTTAGAAGTATCTTTTTTTTCGGGATATGCAATGTTTTCTAAAAAGTTATCACAATAAGCTTGGGCATCTTTTTTAAAAAACATCAATTGCATTCTCTTAAACTTTTTATCTTGTGTTTGGAAAAATGCAGGTGAGAAAAGTTGAAGTTTATCTACCCTTTGAGAACTATGTAATACTTCTTCAAAAGCTTTTATAGCTCCGTAAGAAAAGCCTGAAACAGTAAAATCATTATTAATTAAATATTCACTAAATAATTCTTGTTCATTTTCTAAACAAAAACCTGAAAAATAACTTTTAGATATCTTCAATATTTATAACCTCTTTATCTAACATAACATTTTTTAATCTTTCAATATCAGCAGCATTATGAGATAAATCTGCTCTTAATTCATTTTTGATATTTGTGATTAACTCTTCTATAGAACTACTCATTTTATATTTTTCTACTATATCTTTTGCAGTAGCATAAGCACTATCTAAATCTTTATGGTTTATAGCATATTTTTCTTTTTTGATTACTTCAACACCTATAATACCTGCTAAATCTCTTTTTATATTTTCACATAATTCATGGTATGAAGGATATGTTGAATCAAGCTTTTCTACATACTCATCAAATAAAGCAACTTTTGATTTTGAAATAAAAGCTTTTGAAGCTTGATAAATAGATAAAATCTCTTTTTGTTTATCATCAAGTATTTTTATTTGTTTTTTCCCAAATTCAAGTTTATTTTTAGCAACCTCGATATCATCCATATCTAAAACTTTTGAGTCTTTTTTTATCATACATAATAAAGCTTCATTAATAAGTGTTGCTAAAGATGCCGAACTAAATCCAGAAGTGTCATTTGCTAATTTTTCTATATTTACTTCATGATTTTTTTCTTTTAAATATAGTTCTAAAATTCTCTTTCTATCTTCTATGTTTGGGAGTCCAACATGAACACGTCTATCAAATCTACCTGCTCTTAAAAGTGCATCATCTAAAACTTCAATTTTATTAGTTGCTGCTATTACAATAACTCCACTATCTCCCTCAAATCCATCCATCTGAGTTAAAAGTTCATTTAATGTAGCTTCTCTTTCGTCATTTGACTTTCCACTTCTTGCTTTTCCTACTGCATCTATTTCATCAATAAATACAATTGCTGGTGCACTTTGTTTTGCTTTTGCAAAAAGTTCTCTTACCTTTTTTGCACCCATTCCCACATATATTTGTACAAATGAAGCTCCACTTTGATAAAAGAAAGGAACATCAGCCTCTCCAGCAACAGCTCTAGCTATTAAAGTCTTACCAACACCTGGAGGCCCAACTAATAAAACACCTTTTGGAAGCTTAATACCATGTTTTAAATATTTGTTTGGTTCATTTAAGAAATCAACTACTTCTTCTAGTTCTTCTTTGATTTCTGCAATTCCTGCAACATCTTTAAAAGTTACATTTGAACTTACAGCTACAATATCTGAATTTAAAACTTCATGTGATGTTTGTGCTCTTGACTTTACTAGTTCTTCATTGAAAGCACTATTTTTAACTGAACTTTTGCCTTTATTTTTCTCAATAAATTTTCTAAGTTTTTCTTGATTAAATTTAAGAACTAGTGCAAAAGCTAAAAGAATAAATAAGAAACCTATTCCTAAATAGTAAGAACTATTTTGTATATGTGCACTACTTTTGTAGATTGTATATAAAAAAAGTATTAATAAAACGATGGCAGAAATTGCCATCAACTTAAAGTTTTTATCTAAATTTTTATCTATCTTATTTGAATTTTGCGACATTTTTATTAGCCTTTGCTTCATAGTCATCTATGAAAATCCAATCTCCTACAATATCAACAGGAGATTCGACTTCTATTTGATTAAAAAATTGATCAAGCCCTATGTATTTTCCATTTTTTTCTTGTTCTATTAAAACTTCAAGTCTTTGCTTGTTATTTTGTCTAAAATCAAGATTTTTTTCTTCAATTATTTTAGTTAATTCGTTATAACGTAATTTAGCAATATCACCTTTTATTTCAGGTTTCATTGTAGCACTTGGTGTACCATCTCTTTTTGAGTATGTAAATGCATGAACATGAGTAAGTGGGAATCTATGAAGATTTTCCATAGCTTCTTTCCATAATTCATCAGTCTCACCTGGATGTCCAACAATAAAATCAGTTCCTAAAGCATATCCATTTTCTTTTAAGAATTCAAATAATTCTAAATCAGATAATACTTTATTTCTTCTATTCATAATCTTCAACATATCTTTTGATGTATGTTGCAGTGCAATATGAAGATGTTTTGCCATAAATGGTTCGTTTATGATTTCTTTGAATTCATCATCAATTTGAATAGGTTCAATACTTCCCATTCTAATTCTTCTAACACCTTTGATTTGTGACATCTTTTTAAGTAATTTAGCTAAAGAAGTATGTTGTTTTTTACCATAAGAACCTACATTTGTACCAGTTAAAATAAATTCTCCAAAACCATTTGCAGCTAAAGTCGTTACTTGCTCTAAGATTTTATCTTCTCTATAAGATCTTGCATCACCTCTTACATAAGGAATAATACAGTATGAACATCTAAAATCACAACCTTCTTGGATTTTAATAAATGCCCTACTTTTGCCAACAAATTCTTCAACAATCGTTTCATCAATATGTTCTAAATCACCAGCTTGGAAAAATCTCTCTTCTTGTTTTAAAAGCTCATTAATATTTTCTTTTTCTGAATGCCCAAATAGCGAATCAACTTTTTGCTCTTTAAACAGGCTTTCACCCTTTGTCCAAACACCACAACCTGTAAAAATAACTCTTGGGTCTTTTGGTAATTTTTTTAAAGAGTTTATATATCCTCTAGCAGTTGAATCAGCACCATTTGTAACTGTACATGAATTAATCACAACAACATCTGCTTCTTTTTCATCTTGTGTAATTTCAAAATCTTTTAAATTACTCATCATAACTTGAGTATCAAATACATTTGTTCTACAACCAAAAGTTTTAAAGTATACTCTTGGTTTATCACTTGTAAAATTCATTAAATATTGTTCCTTAATTTATCTTTTTATTATTGCATCTTCAAGTTCACTTGGCACAGTTTTTTTATGTACTGAAACTCCGTATGCATTATCTGTTTTATTAATATTAATTTGTTGAGTTGGATATGCAATATGAATATCATCTTCTTCCATAAATGCACTAATAATCTCAGGAGACATAGTACTTCTTAGCTGTAAAGCAGCATAAGAGTTTGTAAGATACCACCCTGAAATAACCATACCATGTTGTTCTGCAAAAGTAAAAACTCTTGGCTCAACACCTGTTGCTCTTAATTGATATTTATTTCTCATTTTTGATAACTGTTTTCTTGTAATATCAGTATAACCTTTTGAATAATGTTTTAAAATATCTTTTACTATCTTTTGCGCTTTTTTATGGTTTGAATCAAAAGTAATTGTAACATCAATACCATCCCAAACTGTTCTCAATCCTGAATGAGTATAGTTTGCTATCATTTCAGAAAAAATATAGTTATTTGGAATAAAGAAAATTCTACCTGTTCTTCTATTTACTGTATAGGATGTGTATGTAATATCTTCTCTTATTGTAATTTTAAATAATGAAATATCAAGTACATCTCCAACTGCTTCTAAACCATTTCTAGTAACTTTGATTCTATCACCTACTTGAATAGAGCCAGATGTTACGATAACCATCCAACCAAATATTGACATAAACCAATCTTTTAAAGCAATAGCAATACCAGCTGATGCAAATCCAAGGATTGTTACTACATAAGATACATTATCAATATATGAAAAAAGTATAACCATAACAACTAAAAAAACAACTGTGAAATTTATCACTTTATTTGTCATATAATAACTCTCGTTTTGAGAGAAATATTTTTTTAGAGTAAGTTTTACTAAAAATGTAATAAGCCATAATAAAACAATAATTGCTAAAATAATTATGATTTTTTGAATTTGTTGAGATATTTGATCTTTAATTTCAAGTATTACTTGTTCTATTTTTCTTGTATAAACAATTTGTGTTGTTGATACAATCTCTAAAACCATATTAAAATCTTTTTTTTGTTTATCTAAAAATGTGATTTTATCTTTATAAATACTTTTTTGATCTAAATTAAAAAGCTCTAAATATAAAATCAATTCTTGATCTAATTTAACAGTTAAAGATTCAATATCTTTTTCTAATTTCTGAAATTCTTTTTTATTATCTTCAAGCTTTTTAATATGAGATAAAGCATTTATAATCCCAAAAGGATTAGTAACATCTTCATATTCTTCAATTTCAGGAGGATTGATAAGTCCACCAATAGGTGAGCCTTTATACTCTTTGATTAGTTCAAGCTCATTTTCTTTTACTTTGATTTTATTATGTAATTGAAAAAGTTTCTCTTCATTATGAATTCTTTTTTTATATGCTAAATCTTTTTTTAGATTAGCTAATTCTGTAGAAATTTTACTATACGAAATATAATTTGAATATCTTTTTAAAAGAATATTATCTTTTAATTCTAAATCAATTTTTTTAATTTTATCTAGTAAAACATTTATTTTAGCAAGATTTTGCATATCAATTTCTCTTGCTTTTTTTTCTGCTAATTCTCTTGCTTTTTTTGCTTCAAGCTCTTTTTGAGCTTCATCAAATCGTTCTTTTATTATCTTTTGTTCAATTTCATCAACAACAGCTTTATCTTCAGGTGCAATTGTACTAGATGTTTCTGTTACTTGTGAAAAACAAAGAGAAAAAGCAAAAAAAGAAGACAATAATATTTTTTTAATCAATTTAAAAGTCCTTTAAAATCTCTATTACATCACTCTTACTAACTTCGTCTGTTATAACACAGTCTCCAATACCCTTTGGTAAAATAAACTTAATTTTATTATCCAATGATTTTTTATCTAAGAAAAAATGTTCATAAAAATCTTCAACATCTTTAATTTTATAAGAAGTTGGAATATTATATTTTTCAAGTAAATTCTTTACTTTTAAAGCCTCTTCTTCTTTCATAAGACCAACTTTAACAGCTAGGTTATTTGCCATAACCATTCCAATTCCCACAGCTTCTCCATGTAAATATGTATCATAATTTGTTTCATTTTCTATTACATGACCAAAAGTATGCCCATAATTAAGAGCAGCTCTAATACCATGTTCTTTTTCATCTTTTGACACAACATCTGCTTTTGTTTCCACAGACTTAGCAATAGCAATTTTTATATTTTCATCATCTGTTAAATCATTTTGTTCTAACCACTCAAAGAATTCACTATTAAAAGTAACAGCCATTTTAACTATTTCTGCAACTCCTGCACCAAACTCTCTTTTTGGTAAAGTCTTTAGCATACTAGGATCAATAAGTACTGCTTTTGGCTGATGAAATGCTCCTATAAGATTTTTCCCATATTTATTGTTTATTCCTGTTTTTCCACCTACACTAGCATCAACTTGAGAAAGTAAAGTTGTAGGAACTTGCACAAAATTTATACCTCTTTGATAAATAGAAGCAGCAAAACCTGTCATATCACCAATTACTCCACCACCAAATGCAACAAGTAATGATTTTCTATCAAGCCTATGTTCAAAACAATGATTTAAAATCATATCAATAGTATTCATATTTTTGTATTCTTCCCCATCAGGGATAGTTACAATACTTAATTCTTTTGCACTTAAGTGTTTTTTTAAATACTCTAAATGAAAACCACTAACTGTTGGGTTTGTAACAATTACAACTTTTGTATCAAAATATATATCGTTTAATTTATCAATCGTAATATCATAAGATGTACTATCTGGTAAAGTAATATTTACTATCATATAAAATCCATTTAATCTAATTTGATAGATTTTATCTAAAAAAATCTAATTATAGGTTTAAAAGTTCTATAAAATCGGACTTTATTAACTGTCATTTAAGATTCATTTGTTAGTGTAAAGAAATAATAATTAAATTTTTTTAGGAGCAATAATGAATATATCAAGTTTTGGCTTTTTTAAAGGTATGAATAAAAATATGTCTATATTTACTATGCTGATAATTTTAATTGCAGTTTTCTTAACAGGTTATTTTCCTGTAAAAAGTTCTAAGATTTTTGTAACTATAAGACAAGTTCTTAATCCCTTTTTAGAATGGTATTATGTTTTGATTGTTGCATTTTTACTGTTTTTTATGATTTGGCTTGGAATGGGAAGATATAGAAATGTAAGATTAGGTGGAGATTTAGAACAACCTGAATTTACTTTCTTTTCATGGGTTTCTATGCTTTTTGCAGCAGGTACTGGGGTGGGTATACTTTTTTGGTCAGTAGCACAACCTATCATTCAGTTTCAAAATAATCCATTTACAGGAACACAAATGACCCCAGAAGCTGCTATTACAGGAATGAGTTTAAGTTATTTTCACTGGGGTTTAAATGGATGGGCGATATTTTCATTTATTGCTATTACAATGGCATATTTTTCATTTAGACATAATTATCCTTTAACAATACGTTCCGCACTTTATCCTATTTTAGGAAGATATACAGACGGTATTATTGGAGATTTTGTTGATGTGTTAGCAGTAATAGGTACTATTTTTGGTATTGCTACAACTCTTGGTTTAGGTGTTGAACAAATGAACTCAGGATTAAAAGAAGTTCTTAATATAAACACTTCAACTACACTACAATTAATAGTTATGGCAGTTATTATGTTAATTGCTACTATATCAGTTTTATCAGGTGTAAATAAAGGTGTTAAATTACTCTCTGTAGGAAACTTTTGGCTAAGTATTATTGCATTAGGATTTTTATTGATTTTTGGTCCTACTCAATACCTTATTGGATTAACAGTAGAATCTACAGGAGATTATATTCAAAATATTTTAAGAATGACTTTCCATACTAATGTAACACATAACACAGATTGGCAAGCAGTTTGGACGGTATTTTTTTGGGGTTGGTGGATTGCTTGGTCACCGTTTGTTGGTATGTTTATCGCAAGAATTTCAAGAGGTAGAACATTTGGAGAATTTGTTGCAGGAGTACTTTTAACACCAACTCTTATTACTATTATATGGATTGGATTATTTGGTGGTACTGCTTTATATGAAGAATTATTTATGAATAAAGATATAGTAAGTGCAGTTAATGCTGATGTATCAGGAGCACTTTTTATAATGCTTGAAAATCTAAATCTTGGTATCTTAGGCAACATCATGTCATTTTTAATGATAGTTTTAATTGCTACATATTTAATAACATCAGCAAATGCAGGAACCCTAGTAATTACTACAATATTAGCAGCAGGTTCAACAACACCTCCATCATTACATAGAGCTTTATGGGGAATTATCTTAACACTATTAACAGGTGTTTTAATTGTAGCTGGTGGCTTAGAAACTCTACAAGCAGCAGTTATTACAGCAGCATTACCTTTTTCAATTATTATAATCATCATGATAGCTGGACTACTAAAAAGCTTAAGTTTAGAAGAAACGCCTGTAAGATCAGGTAATGAATCTTTAAGTGCAAGAGAACCTTGGATATTAGAAAAAGATGTAGGAGAAAAAGGAACTATAATAGATGAATTAAATCCTAATGTAAAAAAACTAAAAGAACCTGAATATAAATAAGTTTGAAATAAAAGGCTATAATGGCGACCCCAGTGTGATTCGAACACACGTCTTCAGGAGGAAATCCTGACGTCCTTGGCCACTAGACGACGAGGTCATATTTTGAGAGTGCAATTATATTCAAATTATTATTGAAATATTCTTAAAATTTATATTTTAATCTAAATTGTTTATTTTTAAGAAATTAGCAGATCTTTGATGACCTAATGCTTTTGCGTTTCTAAGCCATATTGTAGCTTCATTTTTATTTTTTAATACTCCATAACCATTATAATAAAAAAGGCCGACATAATACATAGCTTTTGTTCGACCTTTTTTAGCTGCTTTTAAATAATACTTAAAAGCTTTAGAATAATCCTGAGCTACATCATTCCCTATTCTATATATATCAGCTATTTTTAATTGTGCGTTTATATTTCCACTATTTGCTGCTTTTGATAATAAATCAAGTGCTCTATCCGTATTTTTCTGGATACCATCCCCTACTAAATAAATAACACCTAAATTAAATTGTGCAGCTTCATTATTTGCTCTGACAGAACGTTCATACCAATAAATAGCTTTTTTTATATTTTTTTTTACACCTTTACCATAATAATACATTGAAGCTAAATTATTTTGAGCTATTATTACTCCTTGTTTTGCAGCTTCTTTATACCAAAAATATGCTTGTTTTAAACTCTTTTCTTTTGGAGACAATTCATAAAGCATAGCAAGATTTAATTGTGCTAAAGCATAACCTTGTTTTGCAGACATTAGATAATACTCTTTAGCTTTATGTTTATCTTTTTTTACACCCTTACCTAAAAAGTATATATGAGCTAAATTATTTTGTGCTTGTGGATTTCCGTTTTTAGAAGCTTTTTCATACCAAAAAACTGCTAAATCATAGTTTTTTTCTACACCTAAGCCTTTATAATTCATAAGACCTAGGTTGTATTGTGCCTGATGATTGTTATTCGCAGCTAATATTAAAAGTTCCTCATAAGCTTGAAAATATTTTTTTTCTTTTAAACTTTTAGCAGCATCATCAAAAGTAACTGCATTAAGATTTATAAAAATGAATATTAAAAAAAATAAGAGTTTTTTCATTTTAAATGCCTTTATAATATTTACTCTTTTTTATTATCTTTTATTATCTCTTCAGTTGTTTTTATCTTATCTAATGTTGTATCAATATTTTCATTGACTTCTTTATTTAGTTTATCAATTTCAGAATCAATAATATCTAAACTTTTTTCATTAATTTTTTCATTTAAACTATCTTCTTGCAATAAAATATCAGTACTTGTATCTTCTTCAACACTTAGTTCAATATCTTTTGCTAAAATATCATCTCCATATTGATCTATATTTCTTACTTTCATTTTATCAGCAAAAGATATATTTTTTAACACATCATATTTATTTGGAGTAACTTTATCCCAAAGATCACCATCACACATAGCAGAATCTGAAACATTGTATTCATTACAAGTTGGCCAATTTTTATTTAATCCAACCATAAAATCAAGTCTTTTCCAAAAGAAAATATATAAGTCTTTTTTGAAATATTTTGGTTCATTTTTCTTAAAATCTACTATTCTTTGTATATGTAATTTTACATGTGTCTCTTTATTTTTTTCTTCAACTTGTATTGACCAATTATCTTCTGTAGTATAAGCATCAAAAATATTTACAACAAGTTTAGGTTTGATTATATGAACACTGTCCCTATATGAATCAATAATAAAATTTCTATTACCTGAATACATAAAAATTTTTTTAGAAGCTTCTAAAATTGCATCTTTATTTATATCTTTATAGACTCTTTTTGTATATTCTTGTCCTTTATTCAAATTTTCACTACTTACAGAACAAGCTGTAAAAAATAAAACTATAAAAAAAACAAATAAACTTCTAAAAATTTTAATATTATTTACTAGTACCATACGCACCTAACCTATCTAATAATTCATAATCTAAATCTAGTTTAACACTATCTGCTATTATATTTATATTATGTAATTGACCAAAAATTAAAGTATTTTTTACTTTATGTTTTTTTACCACATCATTAGCAAAACCTGTCGTATAATCCTTATGCATTCTAATATAAGTTATAGGTAAATTTTCTAATTGTTCTAAAGGATACTCTTCATTTTTATATCTTTTTAAAATAGTATTTAGCTTCATTTCATTTGCACTAGTTATAAATCTTATAAAATCGGCTTTATGTAAATATGCACTATATGCCGTAATACTAAATACAATCTGCTCTCGTAGTATTTTATTTTCTTTTGCATATTCATCTAACCATTTCATAAAATAATCATCTTTTATTGAACTAAAAGATAGATTTACTGCTAGTTGATATGTACAATTATTTGACTCAATATATTCAAGAGCCTTTCTTATTACTTGTTTATCAAACTCTTTAATAATTCCAAGTTTTTCTGCAACAGACACGAAAGAACCTATTAAAAGTTTTTCATTATTATGATCAAATAATTGAGGAGAAACTTCTTTCATTATAATTTTTTGTGGGTCTTCAAAAGAATAAGTATCTAAAACAAAATCAATATCAAAATTTGACTTTTCAATAATTTCTTTTACATTATTATCAATTTTTTCATAGTTTTTAGCAACATCTTCTTCTGTAATAACATAAAAACTATTTAGTCCAATTTCTTTTGATTTATCATAAGCTTCATTAGCAGAATTTAAAACACTTTCAATTGTTCCATAAAGATCAATAGAAGTTGTACCAACTTGAATAAGTTCATTTGGAACATCAAAGTTCTTAGACATTTTTTCCACAATATTTGAAACTAAAGCCTGAGATATTTCCTTTGCTTCATTTGCATCAATATTCTTAGAAATTACAGCAAATTGAGAGCCATAAAATCTATATATTTTATTTTCTGATTTACTATGAGAATAAACTACATTTTTAATAATACTTGAATAATGCTCTATAAAATTATTTACATAACCTGTATCATGCTTTTTACTTATTGAAGCTAAGCCATCAATTTTTATTAAAAATATATACCCAGGAATTGTAGTAACAAACATATTTTTCAAATCAAAATCAAATATTTTTTTATTAGGTAGTCCCGTTAAAGTATCTGTAGAGACTTTTAATTCAAGAGATTCTTTATTCATATTTAACTCATTAGTTAAAGAAGCTATTTTAGAAGACATTTTTGATACTTTTTTAGTCAATTCTATAATCTCAGGAGTTCCTTCAAATCTATTTTTTTCTATATTAGAGTATTTATTTCCAATAATATTATCAAGATATTTATTTAAATATAAAATTGGTTTATTAACATATTTTTTAAATACATAATTATGATAAAAACCTACAACAAAAACAATAGGAAAGGTCATTACAATAGTAAAAATAGCAAGTTTAAATAAAAATATTTCTAACTCTTTTTTTACAAAATGATTATTCATTTCATAAGTAACTTTTGCTATTTTATTATTTTCAATTATTAAATCATAGGTTTTATTTGAAAAATTTAAATCTATTAGAGAATCTATGCTTGAAAAAAACGATTCATCTTCTTTTTTATCTCGTTTTAGTAAAAGGTTAGAAAAATTTATTTGAGTTAAAAAGTTTTTAATTTCACCTTTTTTATAAAGCTGAAATCTTATTTGTAAAGGAGTTTCTTGATTAAAATTATTTGAAGGAATAAATTCAAAAAAAGAACTATTTTGCATTTGTTTAATTGTTCCATAATTTATATCAACTAAAGTTTCTGTAATTTTCCACGATTTATCATTAAAAGTACTTATTGATTCAATTAATGAATTCTTATCAAAAATAAACTTATAATAATCAACTTTTATTTTATTAAATAGTTCTATATTTACAGAGTCATCTATCATTCGTATAGTATTTTCTCTATTTATAAGAAGATTATCTTTAAAGTAATTATTTAAAAAATTTATATTTAAAGTTAAGTTATTTTTTGTTCTTTCAACCAAATTATTTTTGTAGTTTTTATAAAAAATATATGAAGAACTAAAAAAAAGTATAATAAATATTAATGATAATATTAAAATATTTCTAATATTGTTATTTGAATATCTATTTAAAACTTTTTTCATGATTTTATTTACCTAGCTTTTCAATCTTAGGATTAAGCTTTGGATGTATCCCCTCTGTAGCAATAACAGCTTCCTCACTACTTATAAACTTATCATAATAAATAGTTGTTGTACTTATATTTTGATTTAAAATAACTTTAGATTTATCTAATCCATATCTATGAATAAACCAAGTCACTTTATTACTACTTATAGTTCCTAGATTTATAGTGTACTTATATTTTGCTTTTTCTTCTTCAAGTTTTCTTTGCTCTTCAAGTCTTGCTTGTTCTTTTGCTTTTTCTTTTGCTTTTTGTTCTTCAAATCTTGCTTGTTCTTTTGCTTTTTCTTCTTCAAGCTTTCTTTGCTCTTCAAGTCTTGCTTTTTCTTCTTCAAGCTTTCTTTGTTCTTCAAGTCTTGCTTGTTCTTTTGCTTTTTCTTCTTCAAGCTTTCTCTGCTCTTCAAGTCTTTCTTGTTCTTTTGCTTTTTGTTCTTCAATTGTGGTTTCTTCTAATTTCTCTTCAAATAATACTATTTCTTCTTTTCTTTGTTCTTCTAAATTCTGTTTTTTATTAGCCAATTCTTTTGCTTCTTTTATAACTTTTAATAATTTATTCGAAGTTTCATTAGAAGAGTCTTTTTCATTGATTTCAGTGCTACTATTATCTTTTAAATTATTTTTTAAGTATGACTCTTGTGTTCTAAAAATCTTTTGTATTATTGGCTTATTTCTTAAAATAAACTCTGGTAAAGAAGCTTTTTTATTTTTTGCGATGTCTAAAGTTTCATAAATTCCATACATTATCATAATTTTTCCACTATTAGATACAACTAAAATTGTCTTATCTTCTATATTATTTTTTTCGACATATTTTCTTGCTAAAGACATATTTTCAAATGCAGCAATATTTAAACTATAGTAATTTCTATTTGCAGATAAAAACTCTTTTGTAAAATCTGTTTGAGTTTCCAAATTAATATTATTTTTGATATTTTCTTTTGTTTTAATATCTTTATCTTTAATATCTACTACTTTTTTATTTACATATTCATATTCAACTTCTTCTTTTTTAGAAATATTAAACTCTTTATTCTCATTATAAAGTTTAATCACCGAGTTAGTATTTTGTATAACTGGATAAATATTTTCACCTTTTATTCCAGAATATTGTAAATAATCTTGAGCATTTTTATAAGTATCAAAAATTCCATAATATACTTTTATTAATTCTCCATTATCTCCTGCTCTAAAGAAAAAAGTATCTTTATAAATTTTATTAGTTTTTACTATGTTTTCAACTTCTTGTAATTTTGTAAAAGTACTTACATTAATTGTATATTCATTATTTTTCAAAGCTAAAAATTTATCTTTAAACTCTTTATTAGTAGTAAAAATTTCTTTTTCTTTTGGCTTTAAAAACTTCTCAACAACTTTTACTTTTACCTTTACCTCAGGCTTAGGTTTTTTGATTTCAAGCCCTGATAAATAAGCTAAATAACTCTCTTTTATATTTGAAACTTTTTTAATTTCAGTATTTCTATTAATAAAGTTTGCTTTGTTTTTTATTAAATATTGTTTTGCTTGCTCTTGTGTCTCAAAATTGTTATGAGCAATTTTAGTCTCAATTTTTAAATTATTTATAACATCATAAACTAAAGAGTTATCTTCAATATTATTTTCTTTTATAAAAGAAAAAGATTCAAATAAATTTTTAAAACTACTTATCTCAATCATGTAACTATTTTCATCAAAATTATTAAATTTCTCAATAAATTCTTTAATTTTATCTTCAAGTGATTTTTTAACTTCAACTAAAACATCTTTTTTAGGTTCTTTTATTTCTAATTCTTGTTTAGTTTTCTCTTTCTTTTCTTTTTCTAATTTATTAAAATCTAACCCTGGGGAACTAACATCTTTTTTAGGATAAATAGTATCCATGTAATCACTTTTTGAAAAATCAATAAATTTTTGACTTGAAGGATCTATTTCAAAGAAACTTGAAAGATCTCCAGTAAGTTCTAAAATATCAAAAAAGTCTGTAACTTGTTGTTTTTCAAAATTTACAAGTTCAGTCTCAGCTGAATTTAGCAGTCTTTGTCCTTGAAGAAGTGTTGGTAAATCTTGCTCACCTAGTTTAAAAGCATCCCAATATGAACTAATCATTTTTCTTGAAGCAATAACTTCTTCTATCGTACTTTCTAAAGCTTGTGATACCGATTGTACAGAAGTATATAGTTTAGATAAATTCCATTTAATCTTTTTCTTTTCTTCTTCTAATTTATAATTATACTCTCTAATAGCACTATTTACCTCTAAAACTTTATTTTGATCTTTTCCACCATTATAAAGATTATATTTTAACTTTATTTTTCCATTATAATAAGATTCGTGCTCTTCTAAATCTTCTTTATTATTAACTTTTTTATATGACATTTCAAAATCAACTGTAGGTTTAAAAGCAGATTGTGCACTTTTAATTCTATATTTTTCAGCATCAATTGATTTATAATAATTAATCAACTCTTTATTATTATTTATTGCTCTTTTAAATAATTGATCAAAATCATCAATTTTTACATCAAAACTTTTCTCAAAAGGTAATGTTTTCTCAAATCTTGTTCCAACAATATATTCATAGTATCTTAAAGCCTCTATGTATTTAGATTTCACTTTTACAAGTTTCGTCATTGCATTAGCAACACTTGCTTTTATTGATGTTAAATCTCCAATAGAAGCAGCACCATTATCATATTTAACTGTTACAATATCAAGAATTTTTCTTAATTTTTTCATATTTCTTTCATTTACAAGAACTGAACGTTTTGTAAATACAACTTGAAAATAGGCTTTTATTGCTTTTTTGATTTCTGAATCTAATGAAATTTCATATTGATTTTGAGAAACTTCTAGCTTTTTTACTAAATTATTAACATCATTAGTAATTTTTCCACCTGAATATAAATTTTGTCTTAATACAATTCTATAATTATTATCTTTGTATTCTTTATATAATTTGTTGTCTTCTTCACTAGGCTTTTTTAATGTTTTACCATAATTATATTCTAAGTCTATTTTAGGATAATTTTCAGCAAAAGCATTTTTAACTTTTAATTCATTTTGAATTACTTTTTCTCTTTTTGCCTTTAAGATTTCACTTCGTGATATAGTTTCTAATACTACATCTATTAGCCTTACTTTTCTATATCCTTTTGTATCGATAGCATCTTTATACTTATCATTTTTCTCTTTTGTTTTATCAAGTTTTGTATCATCTAAATCTTTTTTTACTAAATCAATATTTGACTTAATACCCTCAACTATATTTAGTTTTTTAATTTTTTCTAAATTTAAATTTGATTTTGCGATATCTTTATTTGTTAATTTAACTTCTTCATCATTTTGAGCAGCAAATAAAGAGGAAACACTCAACAATATTAAACTATATCTAAATACTTTTTTCACTATCTCTTAATCCTAATAACTAAATATCCATTTTGTTTATCAATTTTTTCTTTAACTTCTGTACTTGCTAATAAATCGATTCTTACATCTTTTTTATCATAACCAAATTTTCTAATAAGATTTCTAGTTCCTAAAGATCTTGCTAGTGATATTTGCTTTGCTACTGTTGCACTTGCTTGACCTTGAACATCTGCTGCTGTGATAAGAATCTTATGATTCTTATATTTTTTCTTAATATCTAAAATAAATGATTTTAACTCTTTTGCGATTTTATTATCAAGAAAAATTTCATTTCCTTTATAAGTTATAATAAAATACTCTTCATTTTGTAATAAAACTTGTTTAGAGTCATTATCATCATCTTTTACATCAGCAACATCAACCCCTCCTGATTCAATTTCAGCTTCTTCTTTTTCTTCTGCTTTTACAGTTCTTTCTTCAACAATTTTTCTTAATCTTACAATTTCCTGTTGCATTTTTTGGATATTTTGAGTTTCTTTACTCTCTTCTTGTTCTTCTTTCTTTTCAAGAATTTCATTTATTTTTATTTCTTTAGGATTTGTATTTAGAATTAATTCATCTGTTGCTATCGTTCCTGTATATGAAATTTTAAATTTAAATTGTGCGTAATATCCTAAGTTTACTAATAATACTAATAAAAATAGTAACATAACCAAAATCACTGATGAAAAAATATCAACAAATGATGGCCATGGGTTAAACTCATCTTCACACTTTCTACTCATTTAAAATCCGCTACTTTTTTTCTAATTTATCAATTCTATTATTTAAAGATTCAACTAACTGCAATAATATTCTATTACTTTCTTCTTGTAGTTCTAGGTTTCTTTTCATTGTTCTATGTTCTGACATAATAACATTAGAAATTTCTTGTAATGATTCCTCCATCATTGATGCATTTGAAAATTGATTTACATTTAATTCTCTTAAATTATTTACAATATCTTCAAGTAACATTGTTTCTTTTTCATCATTTTTATTACTTGAAGATAAATTATCATTGATGATTTTATACATCTCTTCTGTTGTAGAGTTTGACTTTTCAAGTTTTTCAGTAAAATTACCCATTGTGTCTATAAATACATCTAAAAAGCCAGCCCCAGGTGATGCAACAGCATTTGATGAACTTCCTTGATTTACTATCATTTGAGGTAATCCACTCTCTTCTAAAGCTTCAGAAGATTGCGATTCGATTATTTTACCTTTCATCCAATCTTCAACATCATGTAAGAATGCCGCTTGATTTCTTGTAAGAATATATTGCATTACATTCAAAATAACTGCTGAAGCAACACCAAATAAAGATGAAGCAAATCCAACTGACATACCACCAAGAGGACCTGAGAAACTTGTCATAACTTCACCTAAATCTATATCATCTCCACCAAATGATAAAATAATTGCACCCATTTCATCAATCGCTACAAGTAAACCTGTAAATGTACCAAAAAGACCAAGCATTAATGATGTTCCAACAAAAAAGTTAGTATAACCTTTTTGATTAAAAAACTGATCAGCTAACCAATCACTAACATCTTTTGCTTCATTTTGTGTAAAATAAAGAACACCTTTTTTAGCTCTTTTATTAAACATGTGAGCAATAGTTGCAGGAAATACACCTGTAATTCCTTGGAGATAAAACTCTAAAGCTTTACCTTTTTTATAAGCTAATATACCAAATGTACCCGAAAGCATTGTAAGTTTTATAGCTGCTTGATATAAAATCAATAATCCAATTGAAAAGATTGTAAGAATCGCTACGTTAAAAGTAAGTGTAGCAAAAAAGAAAGTACTAATTAACTGAATATTAGAAAAAACAAGGAAAACTAAAAATAGTAAAAAAATGAAATAAATCTTTAAAATTTTAATACGTCTCATCAGCTAACCTCTTAAAACATAAATAATAGGATTGAAATAACTAAACCTAAAGCAACTGTTGTTACAGTCTTTGTCATTTTATCTACAATATTTACAAAAGAACCACTATTAGCAACTGTTTGACCTATAATTACAACACCTATTACATTTCCATTAAGATCAGAAACTTCTCTAACTGATCTATAAAACTGATCATCTACAGAATAACTTACATCCATCATTTTTGTAAATTCTTCTTTTCCATTTTCAATGATTTTTGCAAAAAACTGTCCATCATATCTAGCTTCTTCAACATATAAATCATTAACTACTTCTCTGTATTTACCATTTCTTGCTTTTATTGATAATTTGTTTAACATTCTACTTTCAAGTAAAAATAAAAAAATCGAATCTTCTTTTGTATATACATCTTTAAAAACATGTAATTCTTCTTTAAGTTCTAAAATACCAACGATTTTATCTTCTAAGATTATAGGTTGAATATAAACTAAATATATTCCATCAAATAAAACTTCCAGTCCAAAGGTTTTATTTTTCGTTGTAATTACTGAATTGATTGTATTTCTATATTGGTTTACTTGATTAATTACTGGGTAAAAACTAAGTTGTAAAGTTTCAAAACCACTATCTTTAAAGCTTTTATTATACTCTTCTATATTATTACCTACAGCTATTAAATTATTAACTTGAATTTCATTTATAAGATTTTTGTTAGAATTAACAGATAAAAGTATTTTTTTAAACTCTAATTCTTTTTCATAAAACTTATTTTTTAAGTTTTTATCATACGATGAAGCAATATTTGTATAAACTTCTTTTGAAGCATTTTGTGTCATGTGTGTTAATAGATATAAGGAAAGAAAAATACCTGTAATTGATAAAACAGCTAAAACTGTAAACCACAAACCTTTATTTTGCTTAAGGTTTTTAATACTATTTTGAATAAACTTAAAGAAACTAAACATTTAAACCTCTCAATTACTACATAACAGATATGTTACACTAAATAAACTTTTAATAAAATAAAGATTTATTAACTTTTAAATAACTATTATCTTTTATTTTTCACTTAGTGCATTTTTTCTTATATCTTTTAAGGGTTTTATTATATATTCAAGTATTGTTTTTTTACCTGTTAATATATTTACATTTGCTACCATCCCCGGTAAAATAGGTAAATCTGGTGCAAATTGGTTTGTCTTAGCTTCAATTTTCCCAAGATAATATACATTGCCATTTCTATCTTCAAAAGAATCAGCAGAAATTGAAGTTAACACACCTTCAAGTAAGCCATATTTAGAAAAATCATAGGCTGTAACTTCTATTGAAACACTTTGTCCCTCCCAAATTAAAGCTCTATCTGATGTTTTTATCTTAGCTTCAATTGTTAAAGAATCCTCAAGTGGAGTTATTTCAGCCATTTTATCTCCAGGTTTTACTATTCCACCTATAGTATAAAAATATAATTTATTTACAATACCATTTACAGGAGAAATAACTTCTTTTCTAAGTTCTCTATCTGTATTAGCTTTATTTTTTTCAATTAATTTATTTATTTCAGTTTTTATAGTTGAATATTTATTTAAATATTTACTTCTTTGTTCTGATTTAACCTCTTCAATTCTTTTTTTTGCTTCTTCAATTTCTTCTTTTATAATAGGAATACTACTTCTAGTATCAGAAAGCTTTGTAACTATATTTTGTTTTTTTGATAGTTCACTAATGTACTCTTTTTTTGATACTGCATTTTTTTTGTATAATTGCTCCAAAATTTTCATATTAACTTGAGCTAAATTTAGTTCAATAGATAAGTTTTCATATTTTCTTTGAGCTTCTTTTAGTTTTAATCTCTTTTGATTTAATTTGTCTTTATAAATATTTATTTTATTTTTGACATTCATTAAATCTTCATCAAATAATCTTTTTTCATTTTCAACTATATCAGGAATTTTTTCTATAAACTCATCTGGAAAATTCAACTCTTTTTCTTCATTTATAAAGGCTTTTAATCTAATTTCACTTGCTTTGTAAGCCAATAAATCAATCTCTTTTGATTTTAAATCTGCCTTAAAAAATTCATTTGACAAAGTATAAATTACTTGTCCTTTTTTAACAGTTTGTCCTTCTTTTACATTTATAAAAGAAACAATACCTCCTTCAAGATTTTGAAGTACTTTTGTTTGGCTTGAAGGTACAACTTTTCCAACACCTCTTACAACTTCATCAATTTGACTAAAAGCTGCCCATGAAATAAATGCAACAATAAAAAGCATAATTGGAACTACTGATACATAATAATTCCATTTTTTTTCTTCAAAAAATCTACTATCCATAAAATCCTACTTTTTTTGTTGCAGAGCAGCTAAGACTTGGTTTTTAGGTCCATCTGCTACTATTTTTCCATTATTTAAAACAATCACTCTATCTACTAACTCTAAAGCTGCAAATCTATGTGTAATAACTATTAGTGTTTTTTCTTCTAAAAGTTTTTTAATATGAGTAATTAAAGTCTTTTCTAAACCAATATCCATACCAGTAGTAGGCTCATCTAAAATTACAACTGATGGGTCATTTAAAATGGCTCTTGCTAAAGCAACAAGGTGTCTTTGACCTACTGATAAATTAGTTCCTCTTTCCCCTACTTGAAGTGCATCTCCTTGACCTGATTTTTTCACTAATTCATCTAAACCTGTAAGTTTAATAATCGACATCAATTTTTCTTTACTTATTGGATTTGATAACTCAATATTTTCTTTTAAAGTTCCTGAAAATAAAAAAGGTTCTTGAGGCATAACACCAATATTCTGTCTTACTTCAACAGGATGAATTGTAGAAATTTCATGATTATCTAAATATACACTTCCTTTAGTTGCTGTATCAAGTCCAGTTAAAAGTCTCATAAAAGTAGTTTTACCTGCACCTGTTTGTCCTATGATACCTACTTTTTCACCTGGTTTTATTTTTAAGTTACATTCACTTATAGAAGGATATTTGCTATTCTTATAAAAAAACTCTACATCTTTAAACTCTATTTCACCTTTTATTTTTCCTAATCCAATATCAGGCTTTTTCTCATTTTCTAAAGGAAGATGCCAAAACTCATTTATGTTATTAAGAGACTCTTTAATCTCTTTAAATTTAATAACCATCATAGAAGTTTGAATAACAGGAACCATAGCTCTACTTGCTAGTATTGTAACTGCAATAAGACCTCCAACTGTTAAGTTTTTATTAGCAATTTCAAAAACTCCCACAACAATTACAGCCATTGTTACAAATTGAACAACTGTTTGTGATAAATTCATTGAAAATACGTTTAAAGACTGTATTTTTTGAGTAATTGAATCAGTTACAGCAACTAAATTTCTCCAATTAAATAGTTTTGTTGATGTTGCATTTGATAGTTTGATAATCTCACTACCTTGAATAGTCTCTACTAAATAGCTATTTTTTGATTGAATATTCTCAACATTTTTCTTACTTAAAGTTGATATTGGTATTTGCATAAAAATATTAAATATTACAATTAAAATAGCAACAATAATAGGTACTGCTGCAACTGTTGGAGAAATAAGAAATATTACAAATACAGCTATAAAGAAAAATGGTAAATCAATTACCTGTAGTATAGATTTTGTAGCAAAAAAATCTTTTATCTGGGCTAATTCTCTAAATAAATTTGCTTTTGAACCTACAAGTGTTGTATCATATTCAGATTTTATAGTAAGCATTCTTTTCATAAGCTCTTCTTCTAAATAAACTCCAAGCTTTTTTCCAACTTTCTCTATAATATGATTTCTAACACTTTTAAAATATACATCAAAAAGAAGTATTATCACAACTCCACTAGCTAATACAAATAAGGTTTCTGTTGCATTATTTGGAACTACTCTATCGTAAACACTCATTGTAAACAAAGGAACAGCTAATGCAAAGATATTTATAAAAAGTGTTAAAAATCCAACTTCAATATAAGACCGCCAAAAGGTTTTTACAGGATTCCAAAACCAACTTTTATCTCTTGGCTTTTCTAAAGTCTCTTTTTTATTTGGATTTCTAAAAACAAGTATTGCTTTTTTAAAATTTTTTAAAAAAACAGGAGATTCTTGAACTTGTTTTTGTGTTATTGGGTCAAAAAGATAAACGTCTCTATCTTTTTTTAAATATATATAAGGCTTATCATTTTCATCTATGATAATACATGGGAAAAAATGATTTGGGATATCTAAAGCATTTATATCTTTATATACAGCACTAAGCCCTACTTCATGAATGACATCTATTGCTATTTCTTCTGTAAATCCATTTGAACTAGTAGCACAAAGATTTAAAATAGTATCAATAGATATTTCACCAAAATAAAAGTCTAAAATATACTTCAAAGAGTAAAGTAAAGGATACTCTTCTCTTTGGCTTATTTCATTATTATTTTCTATATTTTCATTTGTATTTAAAGTTTCTTCCAATTACTTACCTATAACTAAACTTTTATTTTAAAATTAGAAAAAAGTTTATCATAAATAGACTGAAATACGCTATCCCATACTCTATTTGTTTTTTGTCTAAATAGTTTTGCACTTGGATACCATAAAGATTTTTCACCTTTATTTTGCCATCTCCAATCAGGTATTTTTTGTAGTGGAACCCAGATTGGTTTATTTAAAGCACCAGTTAAATGAGCAACAGAAGTATCAGAAGAGATTACTAAATCAAGTTCATTTATCAAACTAGCTGTTTTAGAAAAGTCTGTTAACTGTTCTGTTAAATCTATAATATCATTTTCAAAGCCAAATTTTTTAATATCTTCTTTTTCAGGCCCCACTTGAAGTGAGTAAACATTTACTTTTTTACTTTTAACAAGCTTTTCTAAATAATTTAAATCAAAAACCTTTCCATCATAACTCTCACCTGTTACAGAAGCACTCCAACAAATACCAATATTTAAAGTTCCTTTTTTCTTTGTAACTTTAAAAGTATCATCTTTTTTTGCTTTTAGGTATCCTTTGTGTTGTTTTAACTCTTTTATATTTTTAATACCTAATACATAAGGCATACTCATCATAGGTAAATGATAATCAAATGAAGGTGTATCTTCACTTCTGTCTGTTAAAATATCAATCTCTTCTAAACACTTAAATAGCTCTTTTAACTCATCTCTACATTTTACAGCTATCTTACAAGAAAACTTTTCTTTTATATCAGCTACAAATCTAATAAACTGTAATGAATCACCAAAGCCTTGCTCAGAATGAATTAAAAGTGTTTTATCTTTTAAGTCTTCTTTACCTGTAAACACAGGCTTTGAGAAAATATCTTTATTATTAAAGATATGACTTTTCATCTCATCTTTTTGAAATCTATACTCATACTCTTTAAAACCATTTTCATAATCACCCTTTGCTAAATACATAGTTGCTAAATCAAAGTGAGCATTTACAAAATTTGGGTCAAGTTCAATTGCTTTTTTATATGACTCTATTGCTTTATTTGCTTGGTTTAAATATTTATATGAAGTTCCTACATTACTGTAAGCATTTACTCCATTGGGAGCTAATTCAATAGATTTTTCATGTAACTTTGCAGCTTTCTTATACTCATGGATTTTATTGTATACATTTCCTAAATTTGTATAAGCTCCTGCATTTTGTGGGTCTTTTTCTATTGCTAAGTTTAAAGAGCTAATAGCTTCATCATATTTTTTTAGTTTATTTAAACAAGCTCCAATATTACTATGTAATTCATGATAGTCTTTATCTATATTTAGTGCAATTTTAAATATTTGTATTGCTTCTTCATACTTTTCTTGTTTATAAAGTATTACTCCTATATTGTTTACAGCTTTTGAAAAGTTTGGATTTATTCTTACTGCTTCTTTATAGGCCCATATTGCTTTGTTTTTATCGCCTAATGCTTCAAAAGTAATTCCTAAGTTATTATAAGCACTTGAATTTTTTGGATCTCTTTTTATACAATCACTAAAAGCTTGAATGGCTCTTTTGTAATCTTTTATATCTTTTAAAGCATTTCCTAAATTATTGTATGTCAAAGCATTATGAGGGTTTATTTTTATTGCTTTGATATAGTAATTTATAGCTTCTTTACTATTTCCTAAGGCTTTTGAGACAACTCCTAAATTTCCTAGTGCATCTTCATTGTTTTCTTCAATCTCTAAAACTTTTAAATAAAATTTTTTACAAGCTTCAAGATTTCCTTTTTTATATTCTTGTAAAGCTTGGTTTGTTAAATCTATAACTTCTTTATTTGACGAAATAGTTTTAAAACCTTTTGAATTTCTAAGAAGACTTATAAAAGTAAGTTTTGATATTTTTTCATCTGCTATTTTTATAGGTAGTGAGCTTTCATGAAGTTGTTCAAATCTTAGCTTTAAAATTTCATGGATATTTACTCCATTATTTTTCCAACCTTTATTTGTTGGAACTGCACTTATTTTATTATTTAATACATAAAATAAAGCATCTTTTTTTAATGCTCTTCTAATCGTATCTATTTCCATTTGAGGAGATAAACAATGTTGTAAAACCCAAATACTATATGAAGCATCAAATCTAAAGCCTTTAGCAATATTTACTTCCAAATCTTGTGGAGATATAGCTTTAAAATTTTCGCTATTTACATACTCTTTTGCCATATCTCTCATAGAATTAGAAATATCAACTCCTATTACTTTACAAGATGTTTTTTCAATAAGACCTTTAGCTACTCTTCCTATACCACAACCAAAATCTAAAAGTGTCATGTTTTCATTTACTTGTAATTTTTCTATAATATCATTTACTATGAAAGGTGTCTCTTTTTCCCATCTTTCTTCACTTTTTAAATCACCCTCATTTGTAAGGATGATTTTTTTTGCTTTGTCAATATTTTCTTGTTCAAAAATATTTGGATTATAAACTATTTTACTCATTATGCTCCCTATTACACATCTATTAAATCAATTGTTAAAGTTGTATCACCTAAATCATACGTTTGATTATCAGTTACTGTATTTGCATTTCCATCATAAACTATATCATCTCCTGTACCAGGAGTATTATCTGCACCAACTGCTGTAAATTTGATTTTATCTGCTTGGGCATTATTTAATTTTAAAGTTAAATTATTACTTGCATCTGTCCAAGACTTGATAAGATCATCTGTTAATTCAAACTCTACATTTGTTCCTGTTGTATTTAAAGTTAAGCTAGAAATATCTAAAGCTTCAATATTACTAAAGTCATTATTATCCCCTAATAAAGTATCACTTGATATATCTGTTCCAGTATTACCTGTTAAGTTAACTTCATCAGTATCTGCACCACCATCAATAGAGAATGAGTCTAAATTACTAAAGTCAAGTGAAAAGTCATCATTTCCACCATTTCCATCAATAATATCAGAAGTTCCCTCAATAGCTTGTGCTGTTTCACTTCCTAAACTAACTGTATCAGCTCCATTAGCAAAATCTACTCTATCAAGATTTGAAATATTTGTGAAATCTAAATCAGTTATTGTTCCTGAATCATTAAATGTTAAAGTATCACTATCTCCTGCTCCAAAGTTAATATTATCAGCACTTGTTAAATCATCAATATCAATATTTATATTATCACTTCCACCAGCTAAATTAATACTATTATAATCATAAGTTCCTAAGTTCATAGTATCACTTCCAGCTGTCCCTGTTACATCTACAGAATCACTAGCATGGAATGAAATACCTGAATTTGCTTCTGCAACACTTACACTTAAAGAGTTTGAAGTAGAATCAACTACATCAACACCTTGTGCATATAAAGCACTTAAATCAGCTCCCTCAATAGTGCCTTGTGCATCAGATAATGTTACTGTATCTCCTGCTGTAAATGAAATACCTTTTGTTGTATCATCAACACTTACAGTTAATACATTATCAATTGCATCTACTGTATCAACTCCAATATCAACCATATCTTGGAATGTTACACTTCCTATATTTGCACCTGTATCATTAAATGTAACATTATCACCTGAATCAAAAGATATTCCATAAGTTTTAACATCTGTAACTTGTGTTTTATCTAGTGTAATTGTTCCGGTACCACTTGCATTGATACTATCTATATCTGTATTTAATGCTGAATAATTAGCCGAACTTAAATTTGAAACAGAATCGATTAATGTTACATTATTTGAACTAGTAAAGGCAATACCTGCTGTTGTTGCTTGAGCAACATTAACATTTAAGCTTCCTGTATTTGAATCAATAACTACATCGTTTGTACTTAAATTTGAAAGATTAGTAAAGTTTGCACTTTGAATATTTGTTGCACTATCATTTACAGTTACAGTATCACTTCCATCAAAACTAATTCCATAAGTATTAATATCACTTGCTTGTGCAGTTGTTAAACTAACTGTGTTATTAGATGAATTAATAGAATCTATATTTGCTCCAAGAGAAGAATAATCAGCACTATTTAATACAGCTGCTGTATCAACTAAAGTTACAGTATTCCCTGATGTAAAGTCTAAACCTGATGTAGCTTGAGAATATGAAATATCTAAGTTATTATCAGTTGAATTTACAGTTGTAATACCAGCACTTACAAAACTTGTAAAGTTTGAAGCTTCTAAAGTTGCTTTTGTATCACTCACTATTACTGTTGTATCTACAAACTCTAAACCTGCAAGTGCTTGAGTTGCATTTATTGTAATAGTTGAAGAACCACTTACATCTACTTTATCTACATTTTTAGAAACTAATGAAGCAAAATCTACTCCTGTAATATTCCCTTGTGTATCACTAAGTGTCACTTCATTTGAAGCAGTAAAAGAAATACCAGCAGTTGTTGCTTGAGACACACTTACATTTAAAGTAGTGTTTGTTGAGTTTATTATATCAACACCTGCATTTGCTAAATTTGTAAAGTTAGCAGCTTCTATAGCTACTTGTGTATCACTAAGTGTCACTGTAGAGTCTACAAAATTTATTCCCGATAAAGCTTGTGCTGTATTTACAGTAATAGCATCAACACCTGAAACATCAACTGAATCAACTCCTATATTTTGAAGTGTTGTAAAGTTTGCACCATTTATGTTTGCTTGTGTATCTACTACTGTTACGTTATTTCCTGCTACAAATTTTGTATTATTTGTATTTAATGTATTTGCTTGGGCTACACTTAAACTTACATTTGTATCGCTTGCATTTAATTCATCTACGTTTGCTCCATAAGAACCTATACTTGTAACTATGTTATTTGCTGTATCTACTACTGTTACTGCATCACCTGTTACAAAATCAATTCCTGCTGTTGCTTGTGTTGTATTTATATTTAATATATTATTATTTGAATCTACTATATCTACACCTGCTGTTTTTAGTACTACAAAGTCTGCATTTTGTATTGCTGTTTGTGTATCACTTACTATCACTGTTGTATCTACAAATGTGATATTTGATAAAGCTTGTGATACATCAACAGTAATACTATTTCCTGTTGATTCATCAACCCTATCAATTCCTTTTGCTTTTAATGCTACGAAATCAACTCCTACAAAATTAGCATTTGTATCACTTAGAGTGATATTATCACCAGTTGTAAATTTCATAACTGATGTAGCTTCTGCTACTGTTACATCTAAGTTTGTATCACTTGCATCTACTGTATCAACACCACTTGCTAATAATGAAATTATATTTCCTTCAATATTACTTGCTGTATCTAAAACAGTAATTTCAAAACCATTTTTAGTGATATTTCCGTTAAATTGGTTTACTTGATTTACTGTCATAGTTGTATCTGCACTTAATGAAATACTCGTAGCATCACTTAAATCATTTGATGTGATATTTCCATTTACATTAGTTAAAGCAATATTATCATCACTTCCTTTTGTAATATTTGAACTTCCTAAAGCATTGTATTGAGCTAGCGTCATTGTTGCTGTAATAGAAGAAGAACCATTGTTATTATTTACATCTAAACTATTTACATCACTTAAATCATAAGCACTTAAATCATTTGTCGCTTGAATATCTAAAATCTCTACATTTGATAAAGAACCTATTGTAGCTGTAGTAGTTACATTTAAAGTATCGCTATTTCCAGCACCACCATTAATCGATGTAACGTTTTGAGCTAAATTAATAGTATCATTACCATCTGCTGTATCTACACTATCACTTCCACCTGCATTTAGATTAACTGTTTCTGCTGCATTTGTACCTGTAATAGTATCTGTATTAGATGAGTCATTTATTGTTAAAGTACCTGTTAAGTTATTTGTAATAGAACTTAAATCTGTAACACCACTTGCATTAACTGTGATATTTCCAGCTCCTGTAATAGTTTGATTACTTAATTGACTACCATCTAAAATCAATGTTCCTGAAACAACTTCAATAGTATCTGTGTCTGAAAGTGTACCACCTGTAAAGTTTGTATTTCCACTAAACCTTGCTGTTTCACTTCCACTAACATTTAAGTTTGTTAAATCTGTATTATTACTTCCACTTGTCATAGTAATTATTGCATTACCTGAACCATCAATAGTTTTTGTACCCATAATAGCATCAGAAACTGTTAGAGTAACTCCTGTATTTACAGTAGTTGCTACTGTATCATCTAAAGTACCTGTAAATGTTAAAGATTCATTTACAGTTACAGTTGATAAAGCATTACCAGCTATTGTTGTTAAATCTGCATTATTTTGACCTGCTACGTCTATTAATGTAACATTTAAAGTACCACTATTTATTTGGTTTATTTCTTGTCCAGTTACAATATCAGCTGCTGCTATTACTGAAACGGCATTAATTGTAGTTACAACTGAATTTAAATTACCTGTAAAAGTTTGATTTTCAGTTATTGTTGCTTTTTGACCTGCTGTTCCATTTATAGTTGATAAATCTGCATTTGAATTTGCTGCTGTTATTTCTATTTCAACTTCACCTGTAGTTCCAGTTTCATTTATAGTAAAGCCTGTTAATTTTGAATAGTCTGCACTTAAAGTAGCTCCATCATCAACTTGAATAACTGTTCCACTTGCGAATGTTCCTGTAAAATCACTATTTGCTGTAACTGTTACTACTTTTGTACTTGAATTAAGATGTGTTAAATCAGTACTTGAGTTACCATCAATTAATACTTCAACTTCACCTGAACCATTTATTGTTGTAAATGAAACTGCTTGCTCATCAGTGATTACTAGTCGTGAACCACTATTTACAGTTAATGTTTCAATAGCATTAATAGTTTGTGAACTCATATCTATAGTTCCTAAACTTGAAGCAACAACTAATGTATCATTATTTGCTCCCCCATCAATACTTGTAACAGCATGGTTAATTGTAATAGTATCATTACCACCTAGTGCATTTATTATATCACTACCTGCGCCTGTTACATTGATAATATCATCAGAAGTTGTAGCTGTAATATTATCATCAAGAGCTGAATCATTGATTGTAAAGTTACCTGTAATACTATTTGTGATTGAACTTAAATCTACTGTACCAGAGGCATTTACTGTCATGTTTCCAGCACCACTAATTGTAGTTGTTTTACCATCTAGTTTATCGCCATTTGTTACTACTGTAACACCTGAATTAATATCTATATTTGAATCAGCAAAATTCCCTGTAAATGTAGAGTTTCCTGTAAACTTTATTGTTTCATTTGTATTATTATCTAAAGCTAAAATAGATGTAAAGTCTGTAGATGTATCTGAATTTACCTCAACAACTGCACTTCCTGCTCCACTTACTACAACTGTTCCACTTGTAACTTGTGTTTCACTTAGTGTTACAACTCCGCTTGTAACTTCAATACCATCTATGATATTGTTCACTCCATTTATATCATGTCCTGTTAAATCAACACTTTGATTTACTATTAGATTTATAGTTCCATTTCCTACTTTAGTAATTGCATCAAAATCATGATCAGCTGGAGTATCTGTAGCAATGATATTTAGAACACCAGTATTATTTGTATTTATTGTAAGTGTTTCATCATCTAAGTTTGTTGCACTTATTGTTGCTGTGTTACCATCTTCAACTGAAATGTCTTCAAAATTAAGTAGTGTAACACCACTTAAATCTACACTACCTGATAGAGATAAACTATCTGTACCAGCTCCTGCATCAAGAGTATCTATATTTGGAGAGCCTGTATAGTTATATGTATCATCACCATTTCCAGTTTTGATAACCTCAACACTTGTAAGTGTATCTGTATTTGTTGTATCACTTACAGTTATAGGATTAGTTCCATCAATAGTTACTGTTAAATCTGTATTATCTGTAATATTATAATTAATAGTATCAGTATTTCCAGCACCATTGAAAGTAATATTATCAATAGCTGCTGTATTTAAAGTATCACTTTGAGCTGAACCTACAAAGTTTTCAAAACTTGTAAATGTGTCTGTACCAAAACCAGTTGATGTACCATCATTATCAGTCACATTTATAGTAATTGAATTTGAAGCATTAGTAAAATTAAGTGTGTCATTTCCTGCTCCACCAATTAAGCTATTATTATAAATATCACCTTCTACATTATCATCACCACTTCCCATTTGAAGATGTTCAATATTATCAATAGTATCATCTCCATCACCTGTTGCAGTTTTATTATGTAAACTAACTGTGATATTATTTGATGTATCACTATAATCTAACCAGTCACCTGTTGTATCATTTCCACCATCTATATTATCAATTCCACTTCCAGCAAAGATTCTATCATTTCCAGCTCCACCTTGAAGGTCATCATTTCCTGCTTCACCTCTTAGAGTATCATCTCCTCCAAGTCCTTCTAAAGTGTTGTTCTCACTATTACCTTGTATTGAATCTCCTTGAGTATTTGAACCTCTTAGGTTTTCAATTTCTGTTAAAGTATCAGTTCCATCAATATTTACAGTTGCATCTCCACTTGCTCCTAATGTAACATTTAAAGAAGCATTTACAGAACTATAATCAACTGTATCACTATCACTACCACCATCTATTACATCATTTCCAGCAGTTGTAATAAATGAATCATCTCCAGTTCCACCATATAACTCATCATTTCCAATACCACCATCGATATAATCATTATCAGCATCACCATAAATAGTGTCATTTCCATCTAGTCCATAAAGACTATCAGAACCTGAATTTCCTTTTATCTCATTTTCTCCATCTGAACCATAGATAGTATCTTGACTTGTAGAACCTATAACATTTTCAAAACCACTTAAAGTATCATTTCCTTCACCCGTTGATGTATTAGCAGCTATTCCATCATGAGCTGATGTTGAATCAATATTTACTTTTACACCTGTTAATGAACTATCATAAACAACCCAGTCATCTAAGCTTGTATCAGTAGTATCATCACCACCAAACATAATATCATCACCTAATCCACCTTCAATAGTATCATTACCATCTCCACCTAAAAGATAATCATTTCCTGCTAAGCCTTCTATAGAGTCATTACCTGATAATCCATTGATTGTATTATCAGTATCTAAAGTTTTAGTTCCTATGATTCTATCATCTTTATCACTACCATTTACATTTTCAATACCTAATAATGATTGATTATATTGTGTTCCCCCTACGCTGAATACAGCATTATCTTGCTCTTCTAAATCAATATTATTATCAATTACACTATCATTGGCTGTTCCATCAATTGTAATTTCAGAGAAGTCAATTAAATCTTCACTTCCACTATCACCTTGAATTTTATCATCACCTATTGAGATATAGAAAGTATCATCTAAATCTCCACCAATTAAAGTATTTTCAGAATCATTACCTCTAAATGTATCATTAAATGCTGTACCTGTAACATTTTCAATATTTCTTATAGTTTCTGTATTTCCATAAGAATCAGTTGAGGCATTAGTTGTTCCATCTAAATCTACAACTACACCTTGTGTTCCACCAACATAGAATAAATCATCTATTTCAGTACCACCATCTATTACATCAGCTCCATCTTCATTATAAATAGTATCAAGACCAGAATCACCATTTACATCATCATTTCCTGTTCCTGTATAAATAATATCATTACCTGAGCCACCACGGATATTATCATTATCAGCACCACCATTAAGATAATCATTAGATGAACCACCATTTATATTGTCATCACCATTTTCTCCATAAATAGTATCATTATCTGATTCTCCATTAAGTGTGTCAGCACCTTCTCCACCATAAATTAAGTCAGCTCCATTATGTCCATCAATTCTATCATCTCCACCCATACCAAGAACAATATCATTTCCTTCATAAGCCTCAACATAGTTAGCAGCTTCATCACCAACCATTGTATCTGCTCTAGTAGACAAATAAAATTCTTCAAAGTCTGATGTTAAATCATTTTTTTGATAAATATAATCAGTAAAACCTCTTCCATCTGTAATTTGATAGAATGTATAATCTCCATTGGCTAAAGTATTTAAACCTTCTAATGTTAAAGTTGTTGTAGATGAAGTTACACTTAAATCACCAACATTATCATTATTTGTATCAATATTAGCATTTTGTAAGATTATTTTTGCCCCTTGTGTTGAATCAAAATGATTTCTATAATCAAGTCTATCTGTACCATCACCACCAATTAAAGTATCATTTCCATAATTAGCTGATGCTCTATCATCTCCTGTTCCTAAATCATAAACATCATCACCTTGTCTACCTAAAACATGGTCATTACCATCATACATGATAAATGTATTATCAACTGTTGATCCCCTCACAGTTCTATTAGAACCTGTTTGTTTATCTAAAATATTTTCAATATTATAAATACCATTTGAACCTGAGTTTAAATCAACATTTACTATATAATATTCTAAGCTTAACCAGTCACTTCCTTCTTCTCCATCTACATAGTTATTTCCTATAGAACTAGAATGGAAAATAGTATCATCCCCTTCACCTGCTAAAATAGAATTGTCTTCACCATTTTTTCCACCTAAAATATCTGCGTGATCTGTACCGATAATATTTTCGATTTGTGAGATTAAATCAAAATCTGTAGGAGTATCATTGTTTATAACTTTTGTATATGTTCCATCTAAAGTATCATTTGCACTATCTAATACATAAGTTGAATTAGCAACATTTCCACTTAAATCAACAGTAATAGCACTTGATGAAGTAGAATAATTAATCCAATCTTCCTCCACATCACTTCCACCTGCAATATCACCAAACAAAACAGCTTTATCAAAACTTCCTGTAATAGTATCAACACCTTCTTGTCCAAATACTACATCTTCACTACTATCATCTGTATCAGTACCTGAATAAATTCTATCTGTTCCAGTTCCACCATAAATAGTATCGAAACCACCTTGTCCATTTATAGTATCATTTCCACCATAACCATAAATAGTATTGTTTTGATTATCACCTGTTAAATTATCATCATGGTTTAATGTACCTACAATATTTTCAATATCAGTAATAGCACCTGATTCAGTATTTCCAAATCCATCATCATTTACAGTTGAACTTGATAAGTCAACATCTACAGAAGCCCCTACATTATAGAAGCTAATAGTATCATTATCATCTCCCCCATCATAAGTGTCAATTCCATCTCCACCTATTAAAGTATCATTTCCTGTATTTCCAAGTAAATGGTCAGATCCTGCTCCTCCATCTATTACATCATCACCGCTATTTCCATCAAGTGAGTTATTATTTGCATCACCTGTTAAAGCGTCATTTAGAGTAGTTCCATATAAATTTTCAATTTCTGTAATATTTGTAGTACCTAAACCACCTGTGATAGTTCCATTTTGCATAGCTGCATCAACTGCTGTTCCTAAAGCTTGGAAACTAAGCCAGTCTCCACCACCTACACCAGTTGTATTACCACCACCATCAATTTCGTCAGAACCTAATGTAGCTATAATAGTATCATCACCAAGTCCAGATTTAATAGTATTAGTATTTGCATCACCTTTAATAGTATCAGCGTAACTTGAACCTATTACTTTTTCAACATCAGTAACTTGATCTTTTGTTCCAAAACCATCTTCCATTACTTCATGAGTTACAGAATTGTTATCTTCATCTGTACTATCTAAGAATACTTTTACTCCTGTATTTGCATCAGCAAAATCAATTGTATCAGCTCCTGCTCCACCATCAATACTATCATTACCAGCTTGACCTCTTAGTGTATCTATTCCATTTCCACCAAATAAGGTATCATCTCCAATACCACCATAAATACTATCTCCTGAACCATTTCCATATAAAGTGTCATTATAATCACTTCCCTGATCAGTTCCGTTATATCCTAAAATAACATCTGCATTTGTAGAACCTTTGATGATTTCTATATGATCACCTAAAGTATCTGTATTAGCTCCGTTTACGATAGTACCAAAGTCATTAGAAACTCCACTTCCAAGATTTACTGTAATACCATTTGCTGTAACTTGTTCATAAGTTAAAGTATCTATATCAGCGCCACCTGTAATAGAGTCATCTCCTTCACCTGAATAAATGATATCATCTCCACTTCCTGCATCAATAGTATCATCTCCATCACCTTGAAGTTTTTCTATTTCATCATTTCCTGCTCCACCATAAATAGAGTCATTTCCTGTTCCACCTTGTAGAACATCATTTCCATCTTCTCCTAAAAGTGTATCTTTTTGAGAACCACCATATAAACTATCATTATTATCTCCACCTTCAAGTAAATCAGCACCATCAGCACCTCTTATAGTATCTTTACCACTTCCACCTATTAAAGTATTTGCTTCACTACTTCCTATTAACTCATCATCACCATTAGTACCAATAACTACTTCTATATCTGAGACTATATCAACTACAGCTGTTCCTGCATTTCTATATCCATCATCAGTAACTTGTCCTAAACCTAAATCAACAATTACAGCATTTCCATCATCATCAGTTGTACCAGTTGAAGCATTTGTATCAATCTTACTAAAGTCTAAAGTATCAATACCCTCTCCACCTATAAACTCATCTACACCTTTTGAAGCAATAAATGAGTCATTTCCTTTATAACCATCAAGTACATTTACTTCATTGTAATCATCACTACCTTTTAAAGTATCATCATTTTTTGTAGCAACAATATTTTCAATACCTTCAACACTATCAGCATTTGTAGCATTTCCAACTTCTTTGATTTCTTGCTCATTATTTGTATCATTATTTCCATCATCCAATGATAAATCAGCATTTATAGCAGTTGTACTTGTGATATAACTATAATCAACTGTATCAGTTCCATCATCTGTATGTGTAGTTCCACTTAATGAACCACCATAAATAACATCAGAATCTAAGCCTCCTAAAATAGTATCATTGTCGTTTCCACCTATTAATACATCAGCTCCACCTGAACCAATTAGTAAATCATTTCCACCTTGACCTAAAAGTGAGTTAGTATTTTCATCTCCAACTATAGTATCAGCAAGATTTGAACCTATTACATCTTGAATATCATATAATCTATCAGTACCTTCACCAACAGCTGTTTGCGTTCCTAGAGTAGTTGAAGTTTCTCTTGAAAGCTCAATATTACTATCTGATGAAGAAAGATTTAATAAAATTGAGTTTGAAGCACTTGTATAGTCAACAACATCTCTACTAGAATCCGAACTTGAAACTAATGAGTCATTACCATAAATAATATCATCACCTGCTCCACCTTTAAATGTATCAGCACCTGTTTGACCTACTAAAATATCTTTTCCATCTCCACCTGAGATAGTATCATCATCAGAACCACCATCTAGTAAGTTGTTATTATCATCACCTGTAATAATATCTTTTGAATTAGTTCCTATAATATTTTCAATACCATCAACAAACTCTTTATTCCCAAAACCATCATCTTGAACTCTATATGTAGTGTTGTCATTTATATTTTGTGTAGTACTAAGGTTAATATTAATACCTTGTGTACCATCACTAAAGTTAATTGTATCAGCAGTTCCTTCACCACCATCTATATAATCAACTCCTTGTAAACCTCTAAATGTATCATTGTCTTCACCACCAAAAAGTGTATTATTGTTTTCATCACCTGTGATATTATCAACTCTACTTGTACCAATTACATTTTCAATATTTTTAAGAGTATCTGTTTTACCATTTGATAAAGCAGTACCCTCAGCTCCATTTACAATATTATTATCTGTATCTAAATCAACAGTTACTCCATAAGCTAAATCAGAGAAGTCAGCTGTATCTTCATTATCTCCACCATCAATTACATCTGCATCAGCTCCACCTCTAATAGTATCATTTCCTGCTCCTGTAATAATAGTATTTGATAAAGCATCTCCATAAATAGTATCATCACCAGCACCTGTGATAATATTTTCAACACCATCTAAGAACTCTTTATTTCCAAAGCCATCATTTTGCACTCTATATGTATCACTACTTCCATCTGTTTGAGGAGTATTCATATTTACTATAACTTTTTGAGAACCTGCTGTAAAGTCAACTGTATCAACTCCACTTCCACCAATAAGTTTATCAGCTCCATCAAGACCTACAAGATAGTCATTTCCTGATCTTCCTTCTAATGTATTATTAGAATTATTTCCAGAAATATAATCACCTTTATTTGAACCAATTACATTTTCAATATTTGTAATAGTATCAGTTCCATACTCATTATGAATTCTTTGAGCATTTGTATTAGATAAATCAACTTCTATACCTAAATATGCATCAACACCTGTCGTATCAATACCAGCGCCATCTACATCTCTAGTATCACCTGTATCATCATTTATTGAAATAGCATTGTAATTTAAAGTATCAGAAGTACCATTAGTAGTTCCAGAGTCTGTATCATCTCCATCAATAATATCATCACCAGCACCTGCTGTGATATAATCATTTCCAGCTCCACCTTCAATAGTATCATCTCCACCCATTTCAGAGATTGTATCATCTCCTGCTAAACCTTTTAAGATATTATTTCCATTATCCCCTGTAATATCATCACCAACACCACCTAAATTTGTTCCTGTAATGTTTTCTATTGAATTAAAGATATCTGTTCCTATAGATGTACCAATAGCAAAAGAACTTGAAATATTTGCTTGAACTGTTGAGCTTTCATTACTATAATCAGCTGTATCTCCTATAGTCTCACCTGTAGTACCTCCAACTAAATTATCATTTCCAGCTCCACCTATTAAAGTATCATCACCTGAACCACCTTCGATTCTATCATCACCAGATCCACCATCTAAAGTATCATTTTGTTCATCACCATAAAGTTTATCATCATCATTTCCACCTAAGATATGATCAACACCTTCTCCACCATAAATAGTATCTAATCCAATTCCACCTATTAATGTTTCTGTACCAGTAGTATTTGCCCCACCTTCTATATAGTCATTTCCACCAGCACCATCTATATAATCAGTCCCATTATTACCTAATAAACTATTTGCATCTTCATCACCTATTATATTATCAGCTAAAGAAGTACCATATATATTTTCAATATTTACTAAAGTATGATTATTTGCATTTGAGTTAACTGTTACATTTGCTATAGTTGAGTTATTTAATGTTACATCAATACCTGTAGTCATACCTGATGTATTTAAATTACTATAATCAACTGTATCACTTCCTCTTGATGAATCATCTTCATTTCCTCCATCAATAGTATCACTTGTAAAATCATCACCCTTAAATAAATCATTTCCTGATGAACCAAACATTTTATCAGCACCAGCTCCACCTGTGATAATATCATCATCTGCTCCACCATCTATGTAGTCATTTCCACCAGCTCCTAATAATTCATCATCTCCTTGACTTCCAAGTAATGTATTATCTAAAGAGTCCCCAGTAATTGAGTCATTTCTTGAACTTCCTGTAACATTTTCAATATTTCTAATTTGATCATTTGAATCGCCACTTATATCTACTGTTGCTAATGTTGATCCATTTAATGTTACATTTATGGCATTATTTCTTGAACTATAATCAATAGTATCACCATTTGTTTCATTTGTATTTGTAGTTCCACCATCAATTACATTTGAAACTCCTGTTGCTGTTACAAAATTATCATCATAACTTGAACCTAAAATATTTTCAATAGAAGTTAAAGTATCAACAATACCACCTGCTTCGGTTGCCATGTTGTTTTCTAAATCTACACTAATACCTACACCATTGTCATAATCATATCGAACCTCATCTATACCATTTGCACCATTTAAAGTATTTTGTAAAGCACTTCCTGTAAAAGTATCATCTCCATCACCACCTATAATATTTTCAATACCTCTTATAGTATCACTATCTCCTGATGTAAATGTAACAGTAGTATCTCCACTAGCAGCTAAGTTTGCAACAATATCATTTCCTGCACCAATTACACTATAGTCAACTGTATCACTGTCATTTCCACCAATAATAGAATCACTTCCATCACTTGCAGAAGTAGCTATGAAAGTATCATTACCATCATTACCTAGTAACCTATCATCACCTTCATCTCCATAGATAATATCATCACCTTCATCTGCATTAATACTATCATTGTCAGCTCCACCATGTAATTGGTCATTATCAGCTCCACCATAAAGTGTATCATCACCTGCTTCACCATAAATAATATCAGCTCCACCATTACCACTTAAAGTATTTGTTACATTATTTCCAGTGATATTATCAGCTTCTAAGTTTGAACCTGAAATATTTTCAATTCCATATAATTCATCATTACCTTGATCTGCACTACTTGCTGTTCCTTTTGCATTACCATTAGCTAAGTTTACAGTCATTCCTTTAATAGCTTGTGAATAATCAACTGTATCAACCCCACTATCTGCTGCTGCATCTCCACCATAAACTATATCAATTTTATTATCTGCTTGCTCAAATGAGATAACATCATTACCAGTTCCAGCATAGATTGTATCTGCACCTAAACCACCGTTTATATCATCATTATTTGCTCCACCATAAATGATATCATCTTCTGATTCTCCACGTATTACATCAACACCATCTTCACCATAAATAGTATCTTTTCCTGTACCACCTCTTAGATTATCATCTCCATCACCACCTCTAATAAAGTCATCTCCTGCTTTACCATCAATAGTATCATCACCCGAACCTGCACTATTTTCTTCTTGAGCACCACCATATAAGAAGTCAGAACCTGCTTGACCATAAATTTCATCACTTCCACCCATACCTTGAACTCTATTTAGATTTGCATCTCCTGTTAGAGTATCAACTTGGTTTGTTCCTATTAAATGCTCAATTCCATTTAAAGTATGTGTTTGTCCATTTATTTCAACTGTTACAGTTGAACCTGATTCTAAATCAACTGTTACACCACTTCCTGTAATACCACTATAATCAACTGTATCAAAATCAGCTCCACCAATTATTTCATCACCACTATTTGTTATATCACTATCATCTACAATAAATAAATCATCTCCACTTGAACCTTCAAGTTTATCAGCTCCTGCTTTTCCTTGTAGAGTATCATTTCCAGCATTTCCAATAAATGTATTGTTTGAAGCATTTCCTGTTAATTCATCATTATTATTTGTAGCTTTAATATTTTCTATATCGTATAATCTATCAGTATAAACATTTGAATCATTAGTATTTAATAAAATATTAGCATTGCTATAATCATTTGTTCCATCATTTGATGTAGTTGTTAAATCAACAATAAGTCTATTATTATCATTTATAGTATTACTATAATCAGCCATATCTCCTGATGTATGACTATCTGTATGTAATCCAGCATTATCTAAAGTTCCTCCATAAAGGAAGTCATTTTGAAGAGAACTTATAAAAGTATCATCTCCTCCTGCACCTTGAAGTTTATTTATTTGTGAACTACCTGTGATTTTATCTGCAAGACTTCCACCAATAGCATTTTCAATGCTCACTAAAGTATCACTATCATTTGCATCAATAATAGCTGTACCTGCACTTAAATCAATAACAGCTGATTTTGAAGTTAAATAGCTGTATGTAACAGTATCATACTCTACACTTGACTCACTTTGTCCTTTTTTAAATCCATAAATAGTGTCAATACCTTCATTACCAGATAATGTATCTGCTCCTGCTCCACCTTGAAGTTCATTTACAGCACTATTAGCAATAATAGTATCATCACCTGCTCCACCTATGATGTTTTCAACATTTTTTATAATATCATTATCACCATTTGTTACACTTACTTCCCAAGAGTCATTTCCTCCAAGTCCATCAAAATCATGAGTTGCATTAGTACTTAAATCAATACTAATTGCATTTGATGAACCTAAAGCTGAGTAATCAACTGTGTCATTCTTATCTCCACCATCATAATAATCAACTCCATCATTTGCATTTGTAGAAACAATAGTATCATTTCCTTTTCCTGTAATTACAGTATCATTTCCACCTCTAGCTTCAATATAATCATCTTCAGCTTGACTTGTAATAACATTTTTAGAACTATTTCCATAAATAGTATCTTTTGCAAAGTTTGAACCTATAATATTTTCAATTCCATAAAGTTCATCTATTCCTTGACCTTGTGCTCCTGTAGAACCTACTGATTTTCCTTCAATAGAACCATCAGCAGCTAAACCACCAGTTGCAGCTAAATCTAAGTCAATAGTTAAAGTTTCCAGGGCATTTGTATAATCTACTGTATCAACTCCACTATCAGAGTTGTCATCACCACCATAGATTTTATCACTTCCTAAGCTTCCTGTTAATGAGTCATCACCTGCTTCTCCCATAAGTGTATCATCACCTGCTCCACCTAATAGGGTATCGTTGTCATTTCCACCATAAAGTCTGTCAGTTCCACCTTCACCTTCTAAAATATCATTTCCATCATTTCCAACTAAAGAGTTGTTTTGAACATCCCCTTTAATTGAGTCATCATCTTGTGTACCTTTAATATTTTCGATATTTAAAATTCTATCAGTTGAACCACCTTTTACAGTTACATTTTCGGGATTTGCACTATCTAAAGTAAGTGAAATACCATTATTTCCACCATCATTTTCAATTATAGAGTAATCAATCCAATCTTGTGTACCTGCTCCACCATCAAAGTAATCAGCTCCATCATCACTCCAAGAATCAATTGTTCCGTCATTATCTACATCAACACCCGCAATAATAGTGTCATTTCCTTCACCAGCTTTTATTGTGTTAGCTAAAGATGAACCTATAAACTTATCACCATTTGAAGTTCCTATTACATGTTCTATATTTGAAATAGTATCAATATCATCATCACTTACATTATCAACTACTGTTTGTGCAAGTGTTGTACTTAGGTTTACATTTACACCATTTGATGTGTAATTAACATAAGATATTGTGTCATTAACACTTCCTTTACCATCAATAATATTATCAACATTATCTTCATTCATAATAAAAGTATCTTTTGCTGTTCCACCAATGGCATTTTCAATACTTACTAAAGTATCTATTTGAGTAGATGTTGAAGCTTCATTATTTTTAAAATCAACTTTTACTGAAACTGATTTATCTTCATAAGTTACTGTATCACTACCAGTTCCACCATCAAGGTAGTTATTAGATTCTTTTCCACTTAATAAGTCATCACCTGCTAAACCTTTTAGAGTATTGCTATCGCTATCACCTGTTAAAGTGTCATTTCCTGCACTACCTGTTATATTTTCAATATCTTTTAAATAGTCAGTTGTAGTAAGCACTCCGTCTTGATAAATCTGTGCAGCGAAATATCCATCTGAATCTGGTGTACCTGATAGATTTACAATTACTTTATCATTTGCTTCATCATTTGTATCTACATTTACATTTTCATAAGAGATACTATCTCCATTTGTTTCATTTCCTGAACTACCATCAAATTTATTTGAAACATCAAGTTTTGAAACAAAAGTATCATCATAAGCAGAACCTATTGCATTTTCAATTCCATATAAAGTATCAGTTCCTTCACCTGTGGCTTGATTATTTACAAAATCAACAGTTACTCCATTTGCAGCGTTTTCATAAGTTACAGTATCATTATCTCCATAAATTGCATTATCATAATCTGTATTTCCTGAAATACCACCATAAATTTCATCATTATTAGCTCCTCCACTTATAGTGTCATTTCCATATCCACCATAAATAGTATCAGCTCCATCTTCACCATTGATAATATCATCACCATCATTACTACTATTTAATGTATCGCCACCATGAATTATATCAGCTTCACTTCCACCTGAAATTCTATCAGCTCCACTTCCACCGTAGATTAAATCTTCTCCAGCATCACCTCTAATATTATCATCATCAGCTCCACCATAAATACTATCTACTCCTGAACCACCTTGAATGATATCATTTCCAGCTTCACCAAATAAAGTATCTTTTCCATCATCTGAACCACCAATAATAGAGTCATTTCCAGCTCCACCATAAATAGTATCAGCACCTTCTCCTCCATCTAAGTATTCATAAATAGTTGAAGATGTACTATTATCTGTATTATCTCCACCATTTATTATGTCATCATCACCTTCACCATAAATAGTATCAGTTCCATTTGCACCACTTAAAATATTTTTAGAAGTATTACCTCTTATAGTATCTTCACCAGCAGTTCCCGTTATATCTTCAATATTTCTTACAATATCACTATCAACTGAGGTATCATCACTTGATTGCTTGATTACTAATGAATTATTTGATAAATCTGCATCTAAATAGTAAGTGTTAGAAATAGCACTATAATCTATCTCATCTCTTAAACCATCATTTCCAGCAGATGTATCCCCTTCTATTACATCATCGCCATTATTTACACTTGTGATTAAGAATTTGTCATTCCCTGCTCCACCAATAAGTGAGTTATCATCAGCATTACCTGTGAAAGTATCATTTCCATCAGTTCCTTGTACATGCTCAATATTGATTAAGTTATCTGTAACACTTCCACCAATTACTACAGTTCCAGCTGTTAGATCAGCAACAATTGTGTTTGTAGAGTCAGAATAATCAACTTTATCATTTTCATCATTTGTATGCTCAGAATTTGGGTTTGAAAGTTCAGTAATACCACCGTTAAATGTATTTGATACAGTATTGTTACCTTTAAAAGTATCTGCTTGTTGAGAACCTATTACATTCTCAATTGAATTTAAAGTATCTGTTCCTGCACTTGCACTAATAAACTGTGCCACACCATCAATACCTAAATTAACATTTACACCATCTAATGAACTTGAATAATTTACAGTATCTCCTGCAACTGTATTAAGTCCACCATCAATGTTATCATCTCCACCAGCCCCATCAATAATATCATCACCTGCTCCACCTTTTAGAATATTATTCTTAATATCTCCTGTTAAAGTGTCATTCCCATCACTTGCTATAATATTTTCTATTGATGTAAAGCTATCATTTGCTGTTGTAGGTGTAGTAGCTGAACTACCTGTAACAGTAGCTCCGCTCATTGTAGCAACAACTTTATCAACTGTTGCGTCATCAACATCTAATAAACTGTAATCAACTGTATCACTTCCTGTATTACCATCAAAAGAGTTATCTTTATTATAATTTGTTTTGAAAGAATCATCATGAGTTGAACCTTTAACATTCTCTATATTAATTAAAGTATCACTTCCTTGATCTGCTCCAATTGCCTGAGCTGTTCCATCAATACCTAAATCTACAGTAATACCTGCATTTGCGCTTGAATAATCAGCTGTATCAATATCACCTCCACCATCAAGTCTATCATTTCCAACTCCACCTGATAAAATGTCGTTTCCTGATCTACCTTCTAAAGTATTATTTGAAGCATCACCAGATATTAAATCACCTAATTGTGTTCCTATTACATTTTCAATTTTAGAGATTGTATCGTCATTTCCACTTCCACTCACATCTACTGTTGTAGAGTTAGAACCAGATAAAGTAACTGCTATTGAATTTGAAGTTAAATTACTATAATCAATAGTATCAATATCATCTCCACCATCAATATCATCAGAACCATCTGTTGCACTTGTTGCAACAAAAGTATCTTTTCCATCACCACCTAATAAAATATCATCGCCATCTTTGGCTTCTATATAATCATCACCATCTAAAGCTTTTATATAGTCTGAACCAGAATGTCCTAAGAAACTATCATGACTATTAGTACCTGTAGCAGTTGTAATGCCATAAAGTCTATCAGTTGAAGTTGAATAGTCATTATCCTTTAATAATGAGTCCGATTTATAAGCTTGAGCATAAGTATTACCATTTGCATCTGTAAAAGTATTACTTAAATCAACAAATACTTTTGCTACTGTACCTGCTCCATCGTTATAATAATCAACTTTTCCAAAATCACCTAAATCATTATGAATATCATTTACTACACTTCCTGAATAAAAAGTATCATTTCCTGCTGAACCATAGAATTTATCATATTCATCTCCACCAACAAAAATATTGTCATTTCCATCACCTACAAATGAATCTTGATAATCTGACCCAATTACTCTTTCTATAGAGATTAAATTATCTGCTCCACCATCTCCATCTTGAGTTACCTCAGAAGCAGTATTTGTCATATCAACTATTACAGCACTTGCTGCACTTGTATAATCAGCTGTATCAATATCTGAACCACCATTTAGAGTATCATTTCCTTGAGCACCATATAAGGTATCATTTCCTGCACTACCATCTAAGATATTAGCACTTGAATCACCTTTGATAATATCAGCACCAGCACTTCCTATGATGTTTTCTATATTTTTGATATAGTCATTTGAACCATTGTTTACGCTAACTGTTGTAACATCTGTAAAGCCTGCTGTGTCAGATGTAATTGATAAATCTACATTAATATTGTGAGTATTATCAAAAGCAGAGTAATCTAATGTATCTCCATTATTATCCTCTTGACCTTCTTCTCCATCATAATAATCAACTCCATCATCACCACTTTCTAAAGATTTATCTCCATTCTCATCAAGTCCAGCTTTAAAAGTATCGTCACCATCTCCACCAATTAATGTATCATTTCCTTTGGCACCAACTAGTGTATCATCTCCAATATTTCCTTTTAATATATTCTTGTCATTATCTCCACCAATATAATCATTACCAATAGTTCCTGTGATATTTTCTATATTTTTAAGTTTATCTTGCTCTGTTCCAAGTGAAGCTGTTGCATAGTCATTTGCATCTGTATTCATTAAGTTTACATCTACAAAAATAGATTTTGAAGAGTAGTTAATAGTATCTCCACCATTTGTCTCTTCTCCTTCTCCTCCATCAATAGTATCATTTCCATCACCACCACTTAAAAGATCACTTCCTACTCCACCATAAAGAGTATCATCATCATCTCCACCTGATAGTTCATCATCTCCATCTCTTCCATAAATAGTATCATCACCTGCTTCACCATTTATAGTGTCATCACCTGTGTTTGACTCAATAGTATCTTCATCATGAGTTTCATCTCCACCATAAAGAATATCGTTGTTATCACCACCTCTAATGAAGTCATTATCTGCTCCACCTTTGATAATATCATTACCACTATCACCTCTTAAGTCATCAGCTCCAATTCCACCTTCAATAGTATCAGCAGAAGCTCCACCTTCAATAGTATCATCACCTGCATTACCAATAATAGTATTTTTAAGTCCATCACCTACTATATTATCATCACCTGCTCCACCAATAACATTTTCAATATTTTTAATAGAGTCATTTTCACCATTTGCAATACTTACAGTAACACTTGAATCTGTATCTAATGAAACATTTATTCCTTGATTTGAAGCAAGAGAAGAGTAATCAATAATATCTCTACTACCACTACCTCCATCAACACTATCTTCACCATCATTTGCACCCATAATAAAGCTATCATTACCAGCTTCACCATTTAATACATCATTTCCTGCAAGTCCATCAATAATATCTGTACCACTACCACCATTTATAGTATTAATATCACTGTTTCCTACTAAAATGTCATCAAAAGTAGAACCTGTAAGATTTTTAAAACTATTGATTGTATCTGTATCATTTGTACCATTTGAGTCTGTATCAGTTCCTTTTGAGATAGCACTATTAGAACTTAACGTTTGTGTATCATAAGTATAATCACTACTTGAAAGATTTACATTTACACCAGAACTTACACTTGTAAAAGAAACTGTATTATTTCCAGCACCACCATCTAAGAAATCATCACCATCAGCACCATCAATTGTATCATTTCCACCAAGTCCTAAGATAGTATTTACAGAACTATTTCCCGTTAGATTATCAACTGCACTATTTGAACCGGTAATATTTTCAATGTTTGCTATAGTATGATTTGTTGTATCAACTCCAACTTGAACAGTTGTATTTGAACCATCTTCTTCTAAATTTACAGTAATTCCTGAAGTTACTGCACTATAATCAACTGTATCACCACTTGTTTCATCAGTATTTCCACCATTGATTATGTCATCTTTAAAATCACTACCTTTAAAAGTGTCATTTCCTGCACCACCTTTAAGCTCATCAGCACCTGCATTTCCTGTAATTTCATCATCACCTCCTTGTCCATCAAGGATATTTGACTCTGAGTTTCCTACTAAAATATCGTCATTGTCTGTACCTTTGATATTTTCTATATTTCTTAAAGTATCACTTTGATTTACTGTAATACCATCAGTAACTATTGCATTTGCTGTACTTGTATTTGATAAATCTACATTTACATAGTTTGCTCCACCAATAGAGCTAAAATCAACTTTATCTTTATTTGAGCTATCATCTGTATCTGTTTGTGAGTCTACATAACCATCAATAATATCATTTCCATCGCCTAATTTTACAGTGAAAGTGTCATTTCCTAAACCACCATATAAGAAGTCATTTCCATTTGCACCATCAATTACATCATCTCCACTAAGTCCTGAAATTGTATTTGTATTTGCATCTCCTGTTAAATTATCTGCTAAATTAGAACCCTCTAAGTTCTCAAAGTTTTTGATAGTATCTGTTCCATCACTACCTGTATTATTTGTTTCAACACCTAAGTTTACAGTAACACCAGCAAGAGCATTTTTATAAGTTAAAGTGTCAATTCCAGCCCCACCATCTAAGATATTATCACTTACATTACCTTCTATAGTATCGTTGTTTGAAGAACCAATTACATTTTCAATAGAATTATATCTATCTGTATTTCCATAACCATCTGTACCAATTACATTTCTTAAACTAACATCAACAGAGCCTGTATCAAGAGAATAAGAAACCGTGTCATTTCCTGTTCCACCTATTAAGCTATCAGAACCCTCACCACCAACTAAAATATCATCATTTGCTCCACCATCAAGTGTATTATCTCCACTATCACCTACAATAGTATCACTGTTTACACTACCTTTTACATCATCAAAATTTGTAATAGTATCTGTTCCTGTAGTAGCTCCTACTGCTGTTGTAGCATTGATATTATCAGCTGTACCATCACCTGTAATATCACTTGAAATACTTGAACCTAAGTTTACATATACAGAACTTGAAGCATTTTCAAAAGATAAAGTATCATTTGTACCACTATTAGCATTTAAAATATTATCAGCACTATCTCCCTCTATAGTATCAGTTCCTGATGTACCAATGATATTTTCAATATCTGATAATTGGTGATCATTTGAAGAGTTAGCTACTGTAACCCCAGCTACTCCTGTATCGTTTAAAGATACTTTTATTCCATTTGCATCACTTAAAGCACTATAATCAACTGTATCACTACCTCTTGAACCATCTGTGTTACTACCACCATTTATAACATCTCCTGTAGTATCTCCTATAGTTTGAATAAATGTGTCATTTCCTTCATTTCCATAAAGATTATCAGCTCCTGCATTTCCTGTGATTTTATCATCGCCTTCTTTTCCTTTGATAATGTTTCCTTGGTTATCACCAATTAGACTATCTGCAAAGTTTGAACCTTCTAAGTTTTCAATACTAACTAAAGTATCACTACCTAAGTTACCACCTACATTTTGAGCATTTGTATCTGATAAATCAACTGTAACCCCAGAACCTGTCGCATCTAAATAGCTTGCCGTATCATTTCCTTCTCCACCATTTATATAGTCATCACCAGCTCCACCTGTGATAGTATCATCATCATTTTCTCCATAAAGACTATCATTTGAGCCTCTACCTTCAATAATATCATTACCATCACCACCTTTTAAAGTGTTTGAAGCTCCATCGCCTATAAAGTTATCAGCACTATCTGTTCCTTGGATGATTTGGATGTTTTCTAAAGTATCACTTCCACCTGCTGTTTTTGTAACTTGTTGGGTATTATTTAAATTTACATTTATAGATGAACTTTGATTTGAGTAATCAGCAGTATTTTCAGTTCCATTTCCACCATTTAAAATATCATTTCCAGCACTTGATTTTAAAATATCATTTTCATCTGCACCAAATAATGAGTTATCTTTATTACTTCCTGTAATAATATCAGCTTCGCTTGAACCAATAACATTTTCTATTGAGTTTAAAGTATCTAATTGTGAGTTATCACCAAATACATTTTGAGCTGTGTTATCTGATAAATCAACTGTTACAGCTTTAGAACCTGAGTAATCAACTGTATCATCTCCTTCATCTCCTATTAAAGAGTTAGAACCTGCTCCACCTATAAAAGTATCATCACCAAGTCCACCATCTAAATAATCATCACCACTTCCACCATCAAGTGTATCATTTCCTGCATTTCCATAAAGCTCATCATTATCAGCTCCACCTGATAACTTATCAAAACCTGCTCCACCATTTAAAATATCCTCACCAGCAGCTCCATCAATAGAGTCATCACCTGCAAGACCATTTATAGTGTTATCTGAAATATTTCCAATAATTACATCTTCAATAGTACTATTATCACCGTCATTGTAATTAGTACCATTTATATTTTGAATATTTGTTAGACTATCACTATCTCCACCTTGAACAGTAACATCACCTGTAGTTAGATTTGCATTTATTTTATGACCATCAAAATCACTTCCACTGTAATCTACAGTATCAGTATTTGCTCCACCATCTATAGTATCATTTACAGTATCATCAAGATCTTCATTACTTGCTTGGAAGTTTGCAGTAATGATATCATTACCAGCCCCACCATCAATAACATCATCACCAGCATCACCTGATAACTTATCATTATCATCTCCACCTAGTAACTCATCATCTCCTATTCCACCAAATAAAGTATCTTCACCTGCTTCACCACTTAAAGTATCATCACCTGCATTACCTCTTAAAGTATCATCTCCACCTCTTGAGATAAATATATCTTTTTGACTGTCACCAGTCATAGTGTCATCAAAGTTTGTAGCAATAATAGTTTCAGTATTTTTTACACTATCAGTTCCGTTTGAGCCTTTACTTACGCTATATTCATTTGTACTTGTGCTTGTTGTAAGTATGATCTTTTGAGTTTGATTTGAGTAATCAGCTGTATCATTATGAGCTCCACCATCAAGAATATCATCTCCTGCACTTGATTTTAAAGAATCATCTCCATCTGCACCAAATAATGAGTTACCTTTAATATTTCCCGTTATTTCATCAGTTGATGTAGAACCAGTTACATTCTCAATTGAACTTAATTTATCATTTTGAGTACCATCACCAAATACATCTTGTGAAGATAAAATAGATAAATCAACAGTTACAGCCTTAGAACCTGAATAATCAACTGTATCAACTCCATCATTTCCTACTAGTGAGTTTGAACCTGCTCCACCTTTAAGTGTATCATTCCCTGCTCCACCATCTAAGTAGTCATCATTATCTCCACCATCTAATACATCATCATCTGCATTTCCATATAGTGAATCTTCTCCTGTTCCTCCAAGAATTAAATCATTTCCAGCATCTCCGTATAATGTATCATTATCTGCTCCACCATCTATAGTATCATAGCCTGTTCCACCTCGGATAATATCGTCATTATCATTTCCTACTAGTGAATCATCTCCTGCCATTCCATTTATACTATTGGCTTTATTATCTCCTATGATGATATCATCTATTGTATTTATATCTGAATCATCATAGTTTGTTCCTATGATATTCTCTACATTTGTTACAGTATCACTATCTGCTCCATCTGCTGTGATTGTATTTGTTGACAAGTTCGCATTTATCTTATGACTATCAAATTCACTTCCACTATAATCTATTGTATCATTATTTGCTCCACCATCGATAATATCATTATCATTATCTGCATCTTCTCCTGATGCTTGGTAGCTTGC